>JAGQWX010000012.1 GCA_020436935.1 Saprospiraceae bacterium | reverse complement strand
GCCAATGTGCATCAGAATACGCCCAATACTTGTGTAAGTTGTCACATCGAAGATTTTAATGCTACTACCGATCCCAACCACCAGCAAGCCGGATTCCCTCAGGACTGTGCGCAGTGCCACAATCAAAACACCTGGGAAGGAGCGACTTTCGACCATTATTCCGTTTATCCTTTATTAGGAGCTCATGCTCAGATTGCGGCTCAGTGTTTGGAATGCCATGCCAATGGCTATCAGAATACGCCCAACACTTGCGTAGGTTGTCACCTCGAAGATTTCAACGCTACTACAGATCCCAACCACCAGCAGGCCGGATTCCCTCAGGATTGTGCCCAGTGCCACAGTCAGAACAATTGGGAAGGGGCTACCTTCGACCATAATACTGTCTATCCATTGCTTGGGGCTCACGCTCAGATCGCGGCTCAGTGTCTGGAATGTCATGCCAATGGCTATCAGAATACACCCAATACTTGCGTAGGTTGTCACATCGAAAATTTCAACTCAACCACGGATCCGAATCACCAACAGGCAGGATTCCCTCAGGATTGTGCCCAGTGCCACAGCCAGAACACCTGGGATGGGGCGACTTTCGATCATAATACCGTTTATCCTTTGATCGGAGCTCATGCTCAGATTGCGGCTCAGTGTCTGAAATGTCATGCCAACGGCTATCAAAATACACCCAATACTTGCGTAGGTTGTCACCTGGAAGATTTCAACGCTACTACAGATCCGAATCACCAACAGGCAGGATTCCCTCAGGACTGCGCGCAGTGCCATAGTCAGAACAACTGGGAGGGGGCGACTTTCGATCATAATACTGTCTATCCATTGCTTGGGGCTCACGCTCAGATCGCGGCTCAGTGCCTGGAATGCCACGCCAATGGCTACCAAAATACGCCCAATACTTGTGTGGGTTGTCACATCACCGATTACAACAATGCACGAGATCCCAATCACAGGACTGAAGGTTTCCCAACAGATTGCCAGGATTGCCATAGTCCATCGTCATGGACCCCATCTACATTCAACCATGATGCACAATATTTCCCCATTTATAGTGGCCGACACAATGGCGAATGGAATGTTTGCAACGATTGTCATATAGCCGGTAGCAATTTCCAGCAATTCAGTTGTATTCAATGCCATGAACACAGCAATAAAAGCAAAGTAGACAAAGATCATAAAGACGAAAGAAATTATTCCTACACACCAACATCATGTTATGAATGTCATCCAAGAGGTAGGTCTTAAATTCAAAATCCTTTCTTTACTGATCAGTGGGTTTTTACTCTTACAGATAAGTATCTTCGGACAAGGCATTCCAGACACCATGGATGGGGAGGTAAGTTTTGTGACTTCACATAATGTGTATGTAAAGTTTGACAGCACAAGTCTGATCAGTGCAGGTGATACTCTTTTTCTGGTTACTCGTAATGAAGCTGTACCGTGTTTGGTAGTACATCACAAATCTTCATTTTCATGTGCCTGTACTCCTTTTTATGGTTGTGAAATCAAAAAGGGCAGTAAAATCAGGTTCATCAAAAAGGAAGAAAAAAATGAGTTGTTGGTTGTGAAAAACCCTGTCGAGCAATCGATTTTGAAGGATTCTTTGGCAAAATTAAGTCGAAAGCTACTGCGTGAAGAGAAGAGCCCTGAAGCAATGGTATTTGGAAAAATGAGTGTCGCAAGTTACAGTACTCTGTCGACCCAAAACGGTAATCGACACAGACTTGCCTACCGATTGAATTTCGCTGGTACAAACTTGAATGATTCAAAAATTTCTTTTGATACCTATGCGGCTTATTGGCAAAATTTCAGAAATGATACTTTATGGAAATTTGATCAAAACCTACGCGTATATAGCGCATCTATTGCCTACCAACTCAATAATAACCTTTCATTTCGTGCAGGTAGAATGCTCAATCAAAGGGCATCATCGCTTGGTGCCCTGGATGGTGTTCAGGGCGAATATTTCATCAAAAACAAATTTGTCGGAGTTTTGGCCGGATTTGCGCCTGATTACACCATGTACCGTTTCAATTTCAATTTACTTATGACTGGAGCATATGGCGGCCTGGTGCACAGTAGTAAAATTTTTGCAGGAAGTACCACTCTTGGTGTAATGGAGCAAAGGAACCATTTCAACATTGACCGAAGATTCTCCTACCTGCAACATTCCAGTACTTTATGGAATAAACTCAATGTTTATGCAACTGCCGAGGTGGACCTGTACAACCTGGTGAATGGTGAGATGACCAACAATCTCAAGCTCACCAATCTATATGCATCTTTGTCCTACAGGCCCACCAATAACATCAGAATAAACTTATCGTACGATACCAGAAAACAAATCATTTACTACGAAACCTTCAAAACGGAATTGGAGAACATGCTGGAGGACGATCTTGCGAGACAAGGACTGCGCCTGATGGTGAATGCACGTCTGTTTAAGGTTTCCAACTTTGGCTTGAGCGTCGCACAACGCTTCCAGTCCGATCAACAAAATGCCTCCAACAATATCAACCTGTTTTATTCATTGAATGCAGTTCCTGTCATTAAAGGGAATCTGTTGTTAAACGCAAATAGAAATGTATCCAATTATTTGCTGGGCGATGTTTATTCTGCACGATACTATAGGGACATTTCACGTAAATCAAATGTCGAATTATACTATCGATGGGCGCATTACACCTACCATCAGTCGGAATACACCAATGAAGTGCAATATCTTGGACTCGGTTGGGGACTTCGCTTTTCAAAGAAATACACTTTCAATATCTTGTGCGAAAGATCAATAGCAACTGACTCAAACGGTTATAGAATCAACACCAGAATTTCAAAAAGATTTTAAATAAATAAAATGCAATTGTCAAAGTCTGTTTTAATTGGAATAGTCGTTCTTGTTTCCATACAATGCACTCAAAAGCCAAAGGTCATTGAGGCCCAGGGAAACTCAGCTGGGACAGCAAGTTCATCAGGAATATTTTCAAAACCACCTGCAGCAGATCAGGCGGCTACAACAATGCCTGTAAATGAAGAATCTTTGCATACTGTGGTAGCCCTTGAAGTTTTGCCAACAGAGAAATATGTTTATGTTCGTGTAAAAGAAGGAGAAGATGAATTCTGGATAGCTGCTACCAAGCAAGATATCCAGGTAGGAAAGACCTATTTTTATAAAAAATCATTGCTGCAGGAACACTTCGAAAGCAAGGAGTACAATAGAGTCTTCGATAAATTATACCTGGTTTCAAACCTCGTATCCGGCGATCATGGCATGGAGCACAATATGGCGCTTCCTGAAGAAGCAGCCCCTTCAGAAGTAAAAAATTCCAGTCCTGTAAAGGTAGAAGGGTCCATAAGCATCTCTGACCTTTTAAAACAAAAGACCTCACTGGCTGGCAAACGCGTCACTGTTTCCGGGCGTGTTACCAAGGTCAACAACAACATCCTCGGTAAAAACTGGATTCACATCAAAGACGGTTCTAAGGATGATTTTGACCTGGTGGTTACTTCGCCAATGACTGCTCAGATTGGTCAGGTAATTACCGTACAGGCCACCTTGACCTTGAACAAAGATTTTGGCTCGGGATACAGTTATGAACTCATTTTAGAGGAAGGCGTTTTCGCATTGCAATAAGCGTAATCTTTCCCTCTGAAAACTATAGCCCTCTCTTCGGAAGGGCTCACTATTAACTGATAATGGGGTACTTTCTCTTTTTGAAATAGGCAACGAGACTTATTACCGTCACAGAGACGACTGCCACATATACCCAGACTGGAATAGGTACAGGATCACCCGCAGCATATGAATGCAAGCCCGACAAGTAATAATTGACTCCGTAATAGGTCATTAAAACAGTAGCCCATCCAAATAAGGTGGCCAAATTATAAGCAAATAGCCCAGAAATTTTGGGAATCAGGCGCATATGAAGTATAAAAGCATAAACCAGTACCGTCACCAGGGCCCAGGTTTCCTTTGCGTCCCAACCCCAATATCTCCCCCACGATTCATTGGCCCACACTCCTCCCAGATAAGTACCTATGCTGACCATCGTCAAGCCTCCAATAAGGGTAATTTCACTGATGAATGACATCTCCTGAATGACTCTTTTGATTCTTTCTTTATTCGCCTCAGTGATGAAGATCAATAAGATCAAATTGAGCAGACCTATCAATGCTCCCAACATCAGGAACCCGTACGAGCCGGCTTCCATGGATACATGTATGGTCAACCAATAGGACTTCAGGACGGGAACCAAAGGTGTAATTTCGGGATCCAAAAAGCTTAGACCAGCTACCAGCAAAAGTGTGGCGGCCAAAATAAGTGTCGCGGCCAGCCCACCAATGGATTTTCTGGCAAAAATGAGCCCTGCCAGGGTAGTAGTCCATGCGATGTATATCATTGATTCATAGCCGTTGCTCCACGGAGCTCTGCCGGAAACATACCATCGGAGCCCAAGACCCAGGGTATGGAAGGCAAATCCCAACAAAAACAACCAGAACAATATTTTGTGGGTTTTTGCTAAGTTTATGTCTGGTTTGAAAACCCCTAAGAATAAAATGATCAAATATACAAGTCCCAAAAGGCCATAATACATAGAAAGCCTGCTGAAAACACTCAGATTGTTGAGCAAAATCTCACTTCTGATTTTGCCTGAAGATGGCGTTACCCCGATGCCTTTCTCCCTTTGATATCCTTCTAACTCCTGTAGCAATTGGTTTGCCTGATCATAACCCTTTCCTTCTCCTCCATTCCTCAGTGCATCTACATAAGCTCCAAAAAAGTTATCTGCAATTTCTTTGCTCTGTATAAACTCGGTGTCCATTTCCTGTGCTGCAAACCATGTTTTTTCTGGATCCTCCGGCACTGGAATGATTTTGAATATTCTGCCTGTATAGACCATATTGGCAATATTGACACGCTCGTCAATTTTTATCATTTCTTTGTCAGCAATAGATTTGTCAATGGGTTTTAAGGCGATGATCCTCCTGATCTCATCTCTTAACTTGTAAGAACCGTCTTCATTGAAAAAATCGTCATACGTTAGATGCGTCTGTGTTGTACTCAAAGACTTCTGAACCTCCGGGTTATTGCCAATTTTGATCATTGGAATCTTCTGCCATTGGTCAGGAAAAGAAATCATGCCGAGGATGACCTGGTCGGCGTTTTGTCCTTCAATTGATTCCTTCCTGTAGATCTTTCTTAAAATTTCCCGGTCTAATGTATGGAGTGGTTTCATCCTTCCCTGAAAATCCTGAACTACAAGTGTACTGAACAATGCTGCATGTTCTTTGTCAATAGCTGTCAAGGATTGTCCGGAAAGTTGCGCCGAAGAAAACAACGTCATTGCTATGACAACAGGCATCAGCATTTTTGTTCGGTGCATGGTTTGAAGTTTTTGGTTCACTTGTTGAAACCTGCTTTTCTTATCAAACATTGACCAAAACATCCCAATGGTAAGCAGAAAATATCCAAGATAAGTGATCCAGGTACCCCAGAAATCGTGATTGACACTCAGGTATGAGCCTTTCTCATCGGGATCAAAAGAGGACTGAAAAAACCTAAACCCCCCATGATCAAGAATATGGTTCATATAAATTCTTTCTTCTCTTGAAATATTTTTTGCAGGGTCGACCAATCTCACCTTGGATTCATAGGAGGAAGCGCTGTTGGTCCCGGGATATTTTTCCATGGTGAAGTCTATCAACTCCAGACCAAAGGGAAGTTGTATGTCTTTTGACCCGTAGGCAATGGCAACTTTGGTATCGTCAAAATTGTATATGGCCGGTCTGCCACTGACCCCTCTTTGTCCTATGATCAGCTCTTCAATATTCCTACCTTTAAAACCTACCACTGTACGGAGCCCGATAAGACTTTCGTTTTTGATTTTTCTTTCACCGGAGACCAGCCGAAGAGAGGCCTTTTCCTGAAAATCACCAAAGACCCAGGAATTGATGCCATCTGAATACATGCTTCTCAACATCAAAGGATGGTAGGTTGAGTCCGGGAAAATCTCCGATCTTTGTTGTGTAGCCATGACCATTTGCGAGAGCGGTTTATCCGATTTGAATAAAAGTTGGCCCTGATCGTAAATAATGTTGATGGCGTCTGGTCTGTCCTGAGGAGTAAAATTGAAAAATACGCCATTGATCCTTTTGCTTTCTCCTTGTGATAGAAAGTATTCCTCACGACCCCCGGCACCTCCAAAGACAATCTTAATGATAGGTTTACCTCCGGCACTTTTTTCCAAAATCTGTGCAGGATTTGGGACGACCTCTTCAACACTTACAGAAAGAACATCACTTCCAATCTGGTAATCGCTATTCCAATGGTTGTTGCCCAGTGAAGCGAAAAGTACTTCTTCATAAAAATGATACATCTGTCCATCTTTCTGGACATCAAAAATCAAATGGTTTTCGCTTGAACTTATGATATTACTTCCTTCCCCTTCCCGGATGTGCATCATGCCTTCATAACCAAAATATCTGGTTATACCAGCGCCAATAATGATGACGACAATGGCCAGGTGGAACAACATGAGTGGCCATTTTTTATTTTGAATCATTCTATAGACAGCGATATTTACCAATAAGGTAATGGCAAATAAGACCAAAAGCGCTTCAAACCATTTGGTTCTAAAAACTACTTTTTGTGCGGCACTGGTGCCAAAATCATTTTCAATGAATGTTGCAATTCCGATGGAAGCAGCGAAGACGAGCAAATAGACTGCCGCTGCTTTATTGTCAAAAAAAGAGTAGAGCAACCTGCGGAGTCTGCTTAAGGTTTTGTTCATAATTCTGATGTTCGTATATAGTCAAAAATACCCAGGGAATGGCTTTTTGCTACTAGTTGCAGGTGAAAGCACCTTATGCTACGAATTTATTAAAATTATGAATTTTAAGCCCTGGGGAACAAATAAATCTTACTCAAACCACATATTGAATGTATGAATTGAACATGTTTTTATTCCTGTACCAGAAAATATCTACTTTCTTTAAGTTCTCCCATAAACTATGCCCGATATTGACCAATATAAATATCCATTTGTCGGCATATCTGCCATAAACCTATGTCTTACTTTATATCTGGGCATCCGGTTATTTGCTTAACTGATGGATTTGAGCAATGATCTTAGCTGCAGTTTGTTGTTAAAGCATCACGGTATAAATTTTGGAGCTTTTCTTTTTTTACTGGCCTGTTCATAGTTAAAGGCTGCTTCTATCAATTTAGGCTCACTCCAGGCCCTTCCAAAGAAACTGATGCCGACAGGCAATTCTCCCACAAAACCCATCGGAATGGTTATAGAAGGATATCCGGATATTGCTGCCGGCGATGAAGTGCCCATGCTGTATTTGTCCCCGTTTTGATGATCTGTTGTCCATGCAGGACTTCCTGTTGGTGCTACTATGGCATCGAGCTGCAGTTCGTCCATGACTTTATCGATGCCAAGTTTTCCGGCTCCTTCCATGGCTTTTTGCAGTGCTTCAAGGTATTCTTTATCGTCCATACCGCCTTTTCCAAGTGCCATTTCAAGAAATTCCTGGCCATAAAATGACATTTCTATGCTGTCCTTTTTATTGAAAGCAATCAACTCTTCTAATGATTTTACAGGTGCCTTGGGTCCAAGTGAAGCAAAATATTTATTGAGGCCATCTTTATATTCGTAAAGCATGATGGTGAAAGACGCATCACCTGTTCCTTCTGCCATGATGTTTCCAACATCAACCAGTGTGGCGCCCTGAGCCTCCATAATTGCCAAAGCTTCTTTCATCAAACTGTCGACCTGATCATTGATGCTGTCAACAGAGTGGTCTACACCTATTCTTTTGCCCTTAAGGCCATCTGCCTTCAAAAATTGTGTATAATCTTCTGATACTTGGCCTTTGCTCAGGCTGGTTTTCGGATCTGCTGGATCTTCTCCTGCAAGTAGAGCCAAAAATGTAACGGCATCTGTGAGATTTCTTGCCATAGGACCAGGGGTATCTTGTGTAAATGATATGGGAATGATGCCTTGACGGCTCCACAATCCGACAGTCGGCTTGATGCCTACAATGCCATTTGCCGTCGAAGGACATACTATGGATCCATTGGTTTCTGTGCCAATGGCTACCACACACAAATTGGCAGAGACTGCAACACCGGACCCAGAGGAAGATCCACATGGATTGGCGGTCAGGACGTATGGGTTTTTGGTCTGACCACCGAGTCCGCTCCATCCGCTTGATGATTTCCGGCCTCTGAAGTTGGCCCATTCGCTCAGATTTGTTTTGCCGATGATTACAGCACCGGCATCTCTGAGTTTTTTGACAATATAGCTGTCTTGTAACGGATAGGACTCGGCCAATGCCCGGGAGCCTGCTGTAGTAGGCATTTTATCGTGGGTATCAATATTGTCTTTGATCAGTACCGGAATACCGTGCAAGGGTCCTCTGATATTTCCTGCTTCAAATTCTTGTTGAAGTTGTTGGGCAATTTCCATGGCATCCGGATTGACGGTTAGCACAGCATGCAGTTCCGGACCGTTGGCGTCAATCTCCTGGATACGGTCCAAATAAAAAGTCGTCAATTCAGGAATACTGATGCGTTTTTCTTTAAATGCCGTTGTGAGGGTCTTTATGTCTGCTTCCAAAATCTCTTCTGGGGTTAGGGCCTGAACGGCTTCCTGTTGTTTGTTGCCTCCGCATGAAACCAAAAATATCATAGCCATGTAAATCAATCTCATATGTATCGTTTTATGAAGGTCCAAAATACAAAATGGTATCAAAATATAATTTGATACCTTGCAAACATGATATGAAACCCTTTGTTTAAGAATTCTTCCGAGGATTGCAGTCTAAATTGATTAAAATGAAAAAATGGTTCTTCTTTTTGTTATCAGTAACATTGATGGCTTTGCAATCCAATGCTCAAAGCAAAATTTTGAAAGGCAGTGGAAAAGTGGTAAAAAAATCATTCACCGTTCAGGAAAGCACTGATTTGATCATCCAGGACTTCGATGGAAAAATCTTTATCAACCTTTCTGAAAAGCCTTCATTGAGCGTATCAATGGACGACAATATTATTGATCGTTTTTCGGTAGAGCAAACCAAAAGTGGCGCTCTTCGCATTTACCTCGAAGGAAACGAAAACGGGCGATTATACCTCGAAAAGACAAACATTTCCATTACCATCGGCATGCCGTCCTGTAAAAAAATTGAATACCGCGGCAACGCAGACATGGATGTTAAGGG
The DNA here is from genome assembly GCA_020436935.1 of Saprospiraceae bacterium. Taxonomy (GTDB): domain Bacteria; phylum Bacteroidota; class Bacteroidia; order Chitinophagales; family Saprospiraceae; genus JADKBO01. The sequence continues at coordinate 97,114 of JAGQWX010000012.1, read as the reverse complement.
TCTCAAAAATGAAAGTTTTGAATTGTTACATACTGGAAATGGCGATGCAACTTTTGAAGGCAAAACTCGCTCTTTGAAGATAAATCATGTGGGCAATGGCGACATCAATGCGAGAAAACTTGAATCGAGTATCTGTGATGTGAAGTCTGTTGGTAACGGTGATATAGCCATCTCCGCTGAAATATCCTTAAAGGCAAATGGCGTTGGTAACGGGGACATTATCCTTGTTGGGCCCGCAAAAATTGAATCTTTGAGTGGAATGATTGGAAACGGCGACCTGAGAAGAGAAAAATAATGTCCTTATATACTACTCCCCTACAATTTGCATATTTTTTTGGTTGGTTGTTCACCCTCATTCTTCTTTGTCGTGGATTGAGAGAAGACAAAAGCAGTGACCTGCTCCTTAGTCTTATCATTTTCACCTTGACAATGGAAATTCAGGATTACACGCTTGGCTTTTCCGGCATCAATTTTTTATGGGAAAAGCTCAATGGTTTTCCAAGAAGTTTTCAATTGCTCCTTGCTCCTTCGGTATATCTTTATATCAGATCACAATCGGGAAGCATCCAGCCGCTAAAGAAAAGTGACTGGATGCATTTTTTACCTTTTTTGGTTTATTTTGTGTTTCACCTTATTGTTTTCTTCAGTGGTACTGAGCTTGTACGTGCTTATCAAAAAAGTGATGTGAGTTACTGGATATCCCATCTGGAAATGGCAATGGTCGTGGCAAGTTACATCTACTATTTTTATAAGAGTCTTTCACTACTCCGGGTCTATAATCGCTGGACTAAAGATCAGTTTTCAAATCAGGAAAAGGTTAGTTTGTCCTGGTTGAAGACGCTGATTTATCTGATAGTTTCCGCTGAAATACTTCGATTTGGTTTTCGGGTCATAGATTGGTTTTTGGATCTTCCATTCAATCAGGATTGGTGGTGGCATTTGTGGACCATTTGCATCATCATTTACCTTTCGCTAAAGTCCTATATCAAAGAAGATGTCAGTCTGCCGGAAATTCAGAAAACTGAAATTCTTCCTCCGTCAAACGATTACAGCAAGTGGGAGAAAATGATACTGCAGGCATTTGAAGCAGAAAAAGTTTATCTGGATCCGAACCTGAGCCTTACCCAGCTTTCTCAAAAATTGCAAAGCAGTCCAAATACTTTATCGCATGTGATCAATCACCGTTTTGGCAAAAATTTCAATGACTTTGTCAATGAATACCGGGTTAGGGAATACCTGCGCATTTCTAAAAATGAGGGATCTGAAAAGTTTACAAAAATTGCTTTGGCTTACGATTCGGGCTTCAACTCTAAATCCACTTTTATGCGTGCGCTTAAAAAGTATGAATCCCAAGCTGACTAATCAGCAGCCTTCATCATGCACCATACTTCTTCCATCGAAACATACCACTCCAGCCCAGTGTTCTTATCGGCAACATTGGCGTTTTGTGACAATTCGCCAAATGCCTGGCCTATTGCAGGTATGTTTTGCATGTATCCCGTGACGGGTATATAAAAATACTTTCCGGCCTGAATGGTCTTTGTTTCCAGGCCATGTTTTCCAAATTCACCATCAACAATTTCCTGGCTGCCGGCCCAGTAGTTCATCTCATCTTCCGACACAATTTCTGACCAGCCAATCTGCATTCTTGCCGGGTCAAATTCTACCAGTCCGTGCATGTATTGGAAAGCTTGTTTTACGCCTTCCGGGAATGAGGTTGCTTTTTTACAATACACAATGATGTCCTCATCAAAAACATGTGTTTTCATCTCCACTTCAATTAAAGTTTATGGTTTTTAATTATTGTACTATAGAGTATGGGCCGGAGAGCTATGTGTAATACCTCTCTTTTATCATATTTTTTTCATCTTTTAGCAGCCTCTACAAATTCATTGATGATCAGTTTTTTCATTGGATAAACCGCCTGCATCAATTTAGAAACGACTTCTTTATCACCACATCCGGCCAACTCGAGAAACTGTTTTGGAACAATCTGCCAGGAAACACCATAGGCGTCCTTGAGCCAACCACATTGCTGCTCTTTGCCTCCGTCTGCCAAAAAGGCTTCCCACAAAGCATCGGTTTCTTCCTGATCTTCGGTCACCACCAACAGTGATACTCCTTCACTAAAGGCGAAATTGTGGCTTCCGGCCCCATCCATCATGATCAGCTCTTTTCCGAAAACATGCACCAATGAATACATGACATGGCCTTCTGTATTGTTTTCATCCTTGCCGTATTTCACCATGTGCAATACTTTATTCTCTTCAGAAAGCCCAACATAGAGCGCTCCTGCCTGCTCTGCCTTTCCATTGTTTTCATTGACAAAAATGAGGGACGGGATGATTTTACCCGTGTTTTCCTGATTTGGGTCAAAACTGAGCTGCCAGGAAACTCCGTATTTATCCTCAATAAAAGCATAGGTTTCAGCCCAGGCATATTTATCTTTAGGCATCATGATTTTTCCCCCAACTATCAATAGCTGATACAGCTTTTCCAATTCCAATAGGGAAGAACAGGCATATGAAAAGGAAATTGAAGGATTGGGTTGAAACATTGGACCTCCATTGATGAAGAGCAAAACCATTCCTCCAAGATCGAGTTCTACAGCCATATTGTTTTCGGATACTATGCTTCCACTATCAAAACTTTTGATGTAGAAATCGGCCGTTTCTTTTGCTTTATTGTCAGACCAAATGCCAACCTTTAGTTTGTTATTCATTTTTTATTTTTTGATTATCGGAAAAATATCTCTGAGCTCAGGCCTTCTCAACCACAGACTACCCCACATCAATATGGCTGTATAAATTGGAAATAACGTGTGGCTCAGCAGGGGCTTGTCCAATCTTAGATTTGTAGCTATTGCACCGCCAAGATACGCAGTAAACAATATAGCTCCAAGTACTGATGTCCTCGGAAAAATATAGAGCACCAAACATGAAAAACACAATCCACCCATGATCAAAATATGGTGCTCCTGATATCCAAGATCATTCACGGTTGTTTCAATGACCATTGGTAACTTTAAAAACTTGATCACTGCATCAAAAAGCATAAATGCTATGAAAAATCCACCCATGATCCAACCAATCATGTTTTGCGTTTTGGTCACCTTTTTCATCATGACGCTTTTTTTTCTGAACAGTTAAACATCCATTGAACCCCAAACTTATCGGTACAACTGCCATAATAATCTCCCCAGAACATGTCTTGCAGTGGCATGGTGATATTGCCCCCCTCTGCAAGGGCATGGAATAACCGATCTGTCTCCACTCTTGTGTCGGGGCTCAGGTTGATGTGTACATTGTTCCCTTTGTTGACATTGAAACCCATAAATCCCGGAGCATCGGTACCCATCAATCTGAATCCTCCAAGTATAGGCAGGTCAACATGCATCACCATATTTTTCTGCTCTTCACTCAATTCAGGCATGCCTTCCTGAGGAGGTATGTCTCCGAACCTGCTGATTGGACCAACAAATTCTGATTCAAAAATATCCTTGTAATACAAGAATGCTTCTTCCGTATTTTCCGGAAAGTTGAGATAAATGCTTACGCTTGCCATGTTTATTAATTTTAATGTTGTTCTGAATAGATTTTGAAATTGTCGACAATGTTTTGCCAGCCCTGGCGCTGCATTTCTGCAGAGTTCTCATCTTCGATTTCGAAGGTCTCTGTTATTCGGGTAGTAGTGTCGTTGACTTTGTCAAAACTGACCCACACCATTCTTTCATCACCTAGTTGCATCTCCAGGTTTTTCAAAGGTTCTACTTCCTGAAAAATACCCCAGTAGTCAAAACCCATACTTCCATCCTTTGCCTCCATACGATAAGAAAATTTACCCCCTGCTTTCAAGTCAGTTTCAGCACTTGGGCAACACCAGCTGTCTGCTGCAAAATTCCAATTGACGATGTGTTCCGGCTTAGTCCAGTGTTCCCAGACTTTTTGAATTGGCTGATTCACTTCAGCGCCAACGATAATTTTATGTCTCATGATTTAAATTTTTTGTATTGCAAAGATGCAGGACAAAACGATATTGTACAAAGTGCAATTGCGACTTCTTCAGGGGTTGATTGCGACAGAAATTAGGGTTATTTTTGTTGAAAATTTATAACGGATGAACATCAGCATTTTTGTACCGGAGCAAGCTGCAATTGAAGCCATATCGCCTCCATACAGATTGTTTACCAGTGCCAATCAATTTTTGAGTGCAGCAGGCCTGACACCAAAGTTCAATGTCTCATTTGTTGGGCTCTCACCATCCGTGAAAGCACAGGACGGCGAGTACGAGGTAAAAATGCATTATACCATTGATGAGGTCAAGAAGACTGATCTTGTGATCATTCCGGCACTGTATGGCGATTTAACACTTGCCATTGAAAAAAATAAGCGGGCCATCCCATGGATAGCAAGCATGTACAGGCATGGTGCTGAGATTGCCTCTCTTTGTCTTGGTGCGTTTTTGCTGGCAGAGACCGGACTTGCCAATGGAAAACAGTGTTCCACACACTGGGCATATTGTGATATGTTCAGAGCTTCTTATCCACAAGTAGAAATGGTAGATGGTGCGATCATTTCTGATTCTGATGGCCTTTATTCAAGTGGTGGGGCTAATTCGATATGGAATCTTTTGTTGTACTTGCTGGAGAAATACACCAACAGAGGTTTCGCTATCCAGGCGTCCAAGTTTTTCGCCATAGACATTGACCGCTTCGATCAGAGCATGTTCACCATTTTCAACGGACAGAAAGCCCATAAAGACCCTGAGATTCTGAAGACTCAGGAGATCATAGAATCCCGCTATGCCGAAAAACTCACGGTAGATGTTTTAGCTGACTATATTGCGGTAAATCGCAGGTCTTTTGAGCGCAGGTTTAAAAACGCAACCAACAATACGGTTGTTGAATACTTACAGCGTGTCCGGGTTGAAGCAGCCAAAAGACACTTTGAATCGGGCAGGCTCAATGTCAATGAGGTCATGTATGAAGTGGGTTATGCCGATACAAAGGCTTTCAGAGATGTTTTCAAAAGATATGTGGGTCTCAGTCCATTGGAGTATAGGAAGAAATTTGCGATGGCGGGGTAAATGATGGAAAGAATCAAAATCAAATCACTTCTGGAGTTTTATGCTGCCATTTCTGAGGAAGAACACATCATCACTGATGTTTTACGCTCAATTGTTTCGGAAGAGTTGCCCGAATATTGCAAAGAAAAAATAGCTTATAACGTACCTTTCTTTTATGGCAATCGGAGTATATGCTTGATTTGGCCGGCTTCTATTCCCTTTGGCGGGGTCAAAAAAGGCGTGCTTCTTGGTTTCTGGTATGGCAACAGAATAAATGACGAGGAACAATATTTAGACCGGGGGACCAATAAACAAGTTTATTATAAGATCTATAAAAGCCCCGAAGAAATAGATGTGCAAAGCCTCCAAAGGATCATCAAATCCGCAGTGGCACTTGATGCTACATTTTCAAAATCTGGAAGAAGGAAATCTGGGTCTTAAATACTTGATTATTTCAAAATTGATCCCGATCAAGTAATGCTGAAGGGCTTCACGACCATACAATTTGTAATTATATTTACAACATGATTACACAAATAATACCTAAGCTTCCATTTATTCAGAAATCCGAGAGTCTGGATTTTTATGTCCGCATTCTTGGTTTTACATTGATGTCGGATTATGGTGATTATCTATTGCTGAAAAGAGATGGATTAGAAATACACCTCTTTCATTTCCCGTCGCTGCAGCCCACAGCATCTGACTTTATGATCTACCTGAGGGTTGACGAAGGCATTGAAGCCATGTTTGCCTGCATTGAATCTGAAAAGGTCAGAAAACTATATCCCCTTGAACAAAAAACCTGGGGTCAAAAAGAGTTTTCTGTCATTGACCCAAGTGGTACATTGCTTACCTTTGGACAAGCTTCCAGATAATAATTATGGCTTCCAACAAATCACAACATATCCTCAGCACCTCGGCCAACTTACTTGGGTTTTGCCTGATAGTCATTACTTCTATCCACATGGGCGATCGTACCTCTACCACCTATGCAGATGAATGTTCTTCCTTTGCGGCGATGTTGCTGGTTTTATCAACTTTGTTCTCCTATTTGTCCATCAAATCGAACTCAGAAAAAAGGGCTACTTATCTCGAACAATTGGCAGATTATACCTTCCTGTTATCTCTGGTCGTGATAGCCGGAATTGTAATCTTTTTATTTTTAAACTTATCTCTGGGTTTATTCTAGATCCTCCCACCAATGATTTTCACTTACCTGTCCTACATTAAAAACTTCTCCTATCTTCGGAAATATTGCTGGTAAGCCCGCCTTGTCTGCTTCTATGGCAAATTCTTCCGCAGGTTCCTTCCAACCATGCTGATAAGACAAAGAAAAACCTCCCCAATGGACCGGCATGATTTTTTGCACTCCGGCGTCAATTGCCGCCTGAACAGATTCGTCTGGAAAAAGGTGAACAGGCCTCCAGTCATCGTTGTATTGACCACATTCCATCAAGCCAAAATCAAAAGGTCCTAGCTTCTTTCCAACTTCCTTGAAGTGATCTCCATAACCGCCATCACCGCTAAACCATATCTTTTTACCACCAAACTCAAATACCCAGCCGCCCCAAAGAGATTTTTGTCTGTCGAAAGCCCCCCGTCCCGCAAAATGTCTTGTCGGCGTAAATGTGATATTGATCTGCTCAAATGGATGGGTATCCCACCAGTCAAACTCCTGAATTTGATCTTCCCTCACACCCCATGCTTCAAGATGCCTGGCTACACCAAGAGCTACAAAATACTGACTTACCTTGCCTCTTATTTTCAGTAAGCTTTCCAAATCCAGGTGATCGTAATGGTCGTGCGTGAACAGGACCAGATCGATTTCCGGCAACTTATCAATCATGTCTAGCATATTTGGTGAGAATCTTTTTGGTCCCCCGGGCATAATTGGCGCGGCAGTTGTTCCAAACATTGGGTCTATAAGCAGTGTTTTTCCGGCTATCCGCATCAGAATTACCGAGTGCCCAAACCAAACCATCGAAAAATCCTTTTCCATAAAGACATCAAAAGAAGGTGTTTCCACCTCAATGGGCTTTTGTGGTGCCCTTTTGGCAACATTGGTCAATTGCTTGTATATGATCCTGGGTATGATGAGGGGTGAGAATGAAAGTTTGGTTTCAATAAAGTTTTGAAACTTTCCGTCTCTCCAATTGGGCGATTCCTGGTATTTTTTGAGATGTCTTTCTTCTATTTTGCCACCAAATTGAGATGGTTTATTTTGCTTCATTATTGTTTTTTTTTGATCATCATTGTGCGCTATGAGCAAGCCTATCTGTTGATTGGCGCGGCAAATGTACGCCGGATCATGGTGCAGGTGGTATTATGTAGACATAATTGGTGTATTTAACTACATATGCATCCATAAATCTGTCCGGGGCGAGTAAAAATGAATATTCTGCTTGCTACTTTCGATTGATCTAAATCATTGTATAGTACATCAGTTTACCCCTAATTTTGAACAAGCACGCTTCCCTAAACTTTATTCAATAAACAATAAAGCTCATGGCAAAAGGAAAAATAATCATTGATAAAAAAGTTGATCCCAACGATACGTCAAAAGAAAAGTCGCCTGTTGACAAAACAGATGGTTGGAATGAAAAAGATTTTGATGATCTCGAAACCGGTGAAGATCTGGACATCCAGGGTGCTGAACTAGATGACGAAATGGAAGACATTGGTAGCGAAGACGAAGAAAACAATTATTACAGCATTGGCGGAGACCGCCATGAAGATTAATCTTTACTTTTCTACCAGGTGTTTTGAAAGATCCGCGGGATTTTCGCAGCAAATTTGCTCGAGGACTTGTCTGAGCTGAATTTTCAACATGGATATGGCGTGGTTCCCGCCTTCGTCCCCCAATGCTCCAACGGCATACATAAATGTTCTTCCTAGAAAGGCAAAGTCTGCTCCCGTTGCCAGTGTACGGGCTATATCTGGTCCTGACCTCATGCCACTGTCCATCATGATGGTGGTTTGTCCCTTGTATTTTGTGGCAATTTCTCTTAATGAACTGATCGCCGACTCTCCCGCGTCCAGTTGTCTGCCTCCGTGATTGGACACCAACACTCCGTCAAGTCCAAGTCTTAGCGCTGTGGCCACGTCTTCTGTGCTGGCTACTCCTTTAATGATGAGCTTACCTTTCCACTTGTCCCTGATTTCCGCAACCTTATCTTCGTTGAGTCTGCCGGAGAAGGTATCGTCCATAAATTTTCCAAGCCTGGCCATGTCGAGCCCTTTGGGCATGTATTTTTTCATAGATGCAAAACCCGGGGTTCCATGGATAAGCGTCTTGATCCCCCATTCCGGACAGCCCAGCATCTGAATGATGTTTTTGGTTGTCATTTTTGGCGGCATCGCAAGTCCACTTCTGATGTCTCTTGGTCTGAAGCCAAATGTTGGCACATCGCTCAAAATGGCTAAAACCGTGTAACCTGCGTCCCATGCCCTATCAAGCAGGTCAAATCTAATGTGTTGTTCCCTTGGGTTGTACAGCTGGAACCACGCCAGGCCTTCGGTGATTTCACCTATTCTTTCGATGCTCGAGGTAGATACTGTACTGAGCATGAAGGGTACGTTGTGGTCAAAAGCAGCTTTTGCAAGAATCTCCGGTGAGTTGGGCCACATCAGGCCCTGCAAGCCAATGGGGCATATCCCAAATGGTGCATCATAGACGTGCCCAAACAGTTCTGTCTTCAAATCTGCGTTCTGATAGTTTCTCAAATAATATGGTTTGAGCTGGACCTCCCTGATATCCGAAGTATTTCTTTGGAGATTGACATCTTCATTGCATCCTCCATCGAGATATTCAAATGCAAATCCCGGCATCTTGTACTTTGCCCGTTTTCTCAAATCCTCCACTGAGGGGTATTTAGAATTGTATTTCAGTTCCATGGCTAAATTTCTATAATGTCATAAATCTCAGTAAATCGGATATCTTCTGGTTTTATCACTTCCAGGACCAGTGCTGCTCCTAGTGCTGAACCCATTGGCTTCCTCGCTGCAAAAATGCGGAATTGTGGAAGTCTTGCTTTGAGCAATTTCAAAAATATCTGATTTTGAGCAAATCCTCCATCCACATACACCGACCTTATATCCGACCTGCCCATCGCTTTGTGAATGGCCTGGATGTGCAACTCACAAAGCTCATTACACAGTTTATGGACTTCATATTCCAATTGGTGGACGGGCTCATTTTGATTGCTAAGGGTTTGCCATTCAAGAACGTACTCCATTTGGAACACGGTAGACTTTTCAACCTCAAATTTTTTACAAATGAGGTCAAGCTGCTCGCTGAACATCCTCCCTGTAAACAACCTGGAGGCTCTGACGCTGCTTCCGTCTGGTTGGCGGTACATCAATACGTCAGAATTCACGTCTTCCCGAGAATAAGCATCTTTGGTAAATGGATTAAGGACTATGCTCCATGTGCCCGTTGAGACCAAAATAAATGGTTCCGATATGTTTGAAACATATGGGAAAAGCGCCGCAGAACTATCGTGGATGCCCTTGCCAATGTTGATGACTTTTCCATTGATACCAACAGGAATATATCCTTTACCATCAACGATGGGCGGCAATAAGTTTTTGAGATTTTTGTCTCCTAACCATTGGTGCCAATCGTTTTTGTCAAAATTCCACAAGGTAGTATGACATCCAATGGAGGTTGTTTCGGATTGCAATGTGCCGTGTAAAAGAAAAGCCAGGTATTGAGGCAGGTGGAGGATGGTTTTTACTTTAGAGAAGTTTTTTTTCTGTGATGTTTTAAAGATTTGAAAGCCTGTATTCAACATGCCTGTCAATGGGGCTCCCGTTTCAATTTCCAACTTGTTTTCCTGGTCATATTCCATTCGGAAGGCCTTTAATTCCTCAGTCTCAATGGGTTTGAGGTAGTTGTAAACCGGAAAACACGGGCTATTATTTTCATCCAAAAACACAATCGTTGCTCCATAAGCAGATATATTGATGTATTTGACATTGACGTCCTTCCTTTTCAACACAGCCAAAGACTCCTCAAAAACCCAATCTTGCAGCAGTGAAATGTTTTCACATGGAAACCCATCCTCATCCTTTGTTTCAGGAAGCTGTACGGTACAGTCTGCTACCAGTTTTAGCTGCTCGTCAAACAGCACCCACTTTTTATTGGTTTTTCCGATGTCGAATACAAGGATCAATGGTGATGATTTATTTTTTATTAAAGACCGGTAGCTCTGGACCCCGACCCCCTTTTGTCGATCAGTTTTTTTCTGACCTCTGCTTTTCTATAAACTCCGATTGGGTCAATTGCACCTCCGGCTATGCTTCTGGCCTCACGTACAAATGGCCGGAGGTCAGACCTGTATGCTTCGTGTAATATTTCCTGGGCGAGTGAAACATCATTGTATTCCCTGGCTTGTTCAAGAGAACTTCTGTCTACCATCAGTGCCTGAGCATATGCGATCAGTATGGCATCAATACTTTGCATCAAATCTTCGAGCGGATCTTTGAGGTTATGGCTTGCATCGATCATCCAGGCGAGGTCAGGATTGTTGCTGGGGTTGTTGTCCATACCATAAACCAACTCATTGAAGATCAGAAACAACTGATACGGTTTGATGGAACCCACTGTGAGATCATCGTCTCCGTATTTGCTGTCGTTGAAGTGAAAGCCCCCAAGTCTGCCTTTGTACATCAGTGTTGCCACAATTTGTTCGATGTTGGTGTTGGGCAAATGGTGACCAAGATCCACCAATGTATGTGCTTTGTCTCCACAAGCTTCTGCCAACATGAGCGAGGTTCCCCAGTCTTGTATGACCGTACTGTAAAAATACGGCTCATAGGGTTTGTACTCGATGTACATTTTCCAGTCATCGGGCAAGTGACCATATATTTCACTCAATGACGTTTTGGTATTCTCCAGGGCTTTTCTGAAATTGAGCTGGCCCGGAAAAGAACTGCCATCTGCCAACCATACGGTCAAAGATTGAGAGCCCAAAGCCCTGCCAATATCTATGACTTCTTTGTTGTGGTCTATGGCTTGTTGTCTTGTAAGCTTTTGCACATGGCTGAGTGAACCAAATTTATAGCTCAGAGGCTGACCATTTTGATCTTGAAAAGTATTGGAGTTTACAGCATCAAAGGTGATATCCAGATCGGAAGCATGGCGTTTTACTTTTTCTGCATCATCGGGAATGTCCCAGGGAATGTGCAAAGAAACAGCTCCGGCCGATTGGGTAAGGGCGTGGATAATGCCAATGTCATCCAGTTTTTCATATATGGTAGCCGGTTCTCCGCCTATTGAAAATCTTCCAAACCTAGTTCCTCCCGCTCCGAGCGCCCATGATGGTATGGCTACCTGAAAAGCCCGAAGTTTATCAATGATCTCATTCGACTTGTCTTCTCCGACTTTGACCTTGAGGTAATCCAGGTCTTTTGTATGAGGAGAAAGTATTTCTTGATTGTGCTTATTGATTTTTCCTGTATCAATCATTTTTTTGACATTGTGGCCATTAACTACCGTGGTTGATTCAAATAATTTTCCGACTATCTCAGGAAGGCGTTGGCAACCCCTCCATCCACATTGATGGTGTTTCCGGTGCTTTTTCCCAATATTGCAACCAGCGCAAACACTCCATTGGCAATATCATCTGGCAAGATAATCTCATTCATCAGATTTCTTTTGGCATAATAGGCGGGAAGCTCTTCGACGGTAATTCCATAAGCCTTCGCGCGGCCCTCAGCCCATGCTCCTTCCCATATTTTACTGCCTACAATGACGCCATCAGGGTTCACGGTATTCACTCTGATTTTTTCAGGTCCAAGTTCGGCAGCGAGCAGACGCACCATATGTTGTTGTGCAGCTTTCGCTGTACCATAACCAACATTATTGGGACCAGCAACAACTCCATTCTTTGAAGCAATGCTGACGATATCTCCACCAAAACCCTGTTTTCTCATCATTTCAGCTCCATATTTAGATAAGAGAAACTGTCCTTTGACCAAAACATTTTGCAGTAAATCCCAATCTTTTTCCTCTGTTTCTTCAAGAGACTTGGAGATGGCCAGACCTGCAGAGTGCACTACAATGTCTACACCACCAAAGGCAAGAGCAGCACTTTTGAAGGCGCGTTGCATGTCTTCAGCATTTGTGACATCGCCTGCTATCCAGATGGCTGTATCTTTGTTATACTTCTGTGTGGCTTCCTTTAATCTTTCTTCATGCAAATCCGTATAGACGACATTGGCGCCTTCTGCAATCAACTTTTCGGCTATGGCTTTTCCTATACCTCCTCCGGCACCACTCACCAAAGCTACTCTTCGGGACAAAGGTTTTTCTTTGGGCATTCTTTGGAGTTTTGCTTCTTCCAGCAGCCAATATTCAATATCAAAAGCTTCCTGTCGCGGCAAGGATGTATATGAAGAAATGGCCTCTGCGCCACGCATCACATTGATCGCGTTGATATAAAATTCTGCTGCTACTCTTGCTGTTTGTTTGTTCTTCGCAAATGTAAACATGCCAATGCCAGGATATAAAATGACGACCGGATTGGGATCTCTCAGTGCGGGACTATTTGCCCGTTTGCAGTTTTCATAATAGGCCTTGTATCCTTCTCTGTAGGTCTCGAATGACTGGCTGAGTTTTGTTTTTATGGTTTTGCTGTCTGATAAATCCTCTTCCGGTTTCAGCTCCAGCACCAAAGGGGCAATTTTTGTTCTCAAAAAATGGTCAGGACAAGAAGTACCCAGCGGCGCAAGTTTTTCCAGATCATGGCTGTTGACAAATTGCAGTACACGCTCGTCATCTGTAAAGTGCCCTACCATCCTGGATTCGCTGCTGCAAAGACCTCTAAGTATTGGCGCCAGCAATGCTGCCTGAGATTTTCTATTTTCTGTCGCTAAAGAATCAAGCTTGGGTCCACCAAAAACAGGGCTAACTTTTCCTTCCTTGCCTGCTATGTATTGAGAAGCCATTTCAATGACTTCAAGGCTGTTGAGATAACACTCTTTTGAGGTATCTCCCCACGTAAAAAGTCCGTGAGAACCAAGCACAATGCCTCTTATTCCCGGATTTTCATTCAGACACGCTTCGAGTTGAAGGCCCAGATCAAATCCTGGTCTTTGCCAGTCTACCCAGCCCATTTTGTCTCCCCATATTTCTTTGGTGATGGCTTTACCGTCTTTGGCGGCAGCCACCGCAATAAGCGCATCGGGGTGCAGGTGATCTATATGTTTGAATGGCAACATACCATGTAATGGGGTATCAATGGATGGAGCAGCAGATTCGAGATCGTACAGGCAATGATAAAACAAGGCTACCATTTCATCTTCAAATTCGAGCCCTCTGTACACATTTTTGAGAGAACGAAGTCTGTCAACATACAAGCCTGCAATGCCTTTTCGGGTCAATGTGCCTATATCTCCTCCTGAGCCCTTGATCCACATGACTTCTACTTCTTTTCCTGTCAATGGATCTTTTTCAATGGTTTTGCAAGAGGTGTTTCCACCACCATAATTGGTCACCCTTAGGTCAGCTCCGAGAATGTTGGACCTGTATAAGAACAATGCGATCTGATCGTCTCCCAAAGAAGCTGCCTTCTGATCGTCCCACAGGTAATTGACAAATTGATATGATTGCGATGTGGCCATTTTGATGAATGCTTTAAATTTTCAAATGTTGCCACAAAGAACTGAAGTCTTTAACGATTCCGATACTTTCAGGAATAGTTCTTTTTGAATTTCTATTCTGTACTGTTCTGTGCTTCGACACTATTTCTAAAGAGACAGCTGTCCCAGAAATACTCCATTTTCATAAATCAAAACACCGTCAGCATATATTTTTCCACCCCTGGTCATATCGGCAATCATGTCCCAATGGATCTGCGATTTGTTCTTTCCTCCGCATTGTAAGTAGGACCTCCCTACGGCCATATGTATCGTACCTCCAATCTTTTCGTCAAACAAGATATTTTTCGTTGCCCTGTTGATGCCATAGTTGGTACCAATAGCTACCTCTCCAAAAAAATTGGCTCCCGAGGTAGCAAATATCTCGTCCAATAGTTCTTTCCCCAGCTCTGCATCCCAGGCCACAACCTCACCATCTTTGACCTGCAGTTCTATTCCTCTGGCTTCCTTGCCATTGTAAATGGATGGATAATCGAAAAACACCTTCCCATTCACCGTGTCTTCGACGGGAGCAGAAAATACTTCTCCGCTAGGCATATTGGCCTTCCCGTCGCTGTTGATCCATACCCTGTTTTTGACCGAAAATGATATGTCCGTCTTGTCATTGACATATCTCATGTCACCGACACCATTCAGATAATCAACAATCTTTTGCTGGTTCTTTCCAAGTGTTTTCCACGATGCAACAGGATCATCGTCATAGAGCTTACAAGCATTGAAAATAAAGTCTTCGTATTCCTCCAAACTCAGGCCTGCTTCCTGTGCTGATGCTTCTGTCGGATACTGGCAAAGACACCTCTTCATGCTTCCATCCGCTGTCCTCGTTGAATACAGCTCGTCAATGACCGAAAGGGCTTCTCCTCTTTTTCTCTTTTTTTGTGGATCGACTTGTTGGTCTTCTCTTAGGTTGAAAGGAGCCCGGATCACCAGATATGCATCATAAGTTTCAAACTGCATCTGGGTGACGGGATTGACATAGGACAATTGTTGTTCATCAGCATTGTCATAGAAAATCTTTGACATTCCTGAAAACGACATGTCAATGTCTATAAAGGCCCCCCGTTTGATGGTCTCTCTGTACACTTCCCTGATCAGTGGTTCTGCAAGCGTAGTACTTTTGAGCAGCAACTTTTGTCCTTTGGACATACTCAGACAATAGTCTACCAATAGGCAGGCATATTTATTCATCATTTTGTTGGCCATGTTACCAGGTTTTGGTTTTGTATGGATACCTCAGTTGATATTCGATGGTAATGAGTTCTGCCATTTTCTCGCGCAGCATGTCAAGATTCTCCTTGTTTTTAGCTGATATAAAAATGTTGTCATGCTCAAACGTGTTTTTCAGGTTTTCACTGAGCTCTGCCAATATTTCTTCTTTGGTCTGTTCGTCAAGATAAGCATCAAAAAACTTTTCTCTGTAAGCATCAATCTTGTTGAAAACCATCAGAGTAGGCTTTTGGTCCACGCCCAGCTCTTTGAGCGTAGCATTCACTGTTCTGATCTGATCTTCATATTGGGGGTGTGAAATGTCCACAACGTGAATCAGGATTTCTGATTCTATCGTCTCATCCAGTGTAGATTTAAAACTTTCGACCAGGTGGTGAGGCAGTTTTCTGATGAAGCCCACCGTATCTGTGAGCAGAAAAGGCATGTTGCCAAAAACAACTTTTCTTATCGTGGTATCGAGCGTTGCAAACAACTTGTCTTCAGCAAATACATCAGATTTGCTCAGTGTATTCATCAAAGTTGATTTTCCGACGTTGGTGTATCCCACGAGGGCAACCCTGATGAGCTCGCCTCTATTTTTTCGCTGCGTTTGCGCCTGCTGATCTATTTTGATGAGTTTCTCTTTCAGCTGGGCAATCTTATCCCTGACAATCCTTCGGTCTGTCTCTATTTCCTGCTCTCCCGGACCACGCATACCGATACCACCCCTTTGCCTTTCAAGGTGGGTCCATAGTCCCCTGAGTCGCGGCAGCAAATACTGCATCTGGGCCAGCTCAACCTGCGTTTTTGCCTGAGCGGTTTGAGCCCTTTTGGCAAATATGTCCAAAATCAAAGACGACCTGTCAATGATTTTCACTTTGAGTGCTTCTTCCAGAATACTGGTTTGTTTGGGAGAAAGGTCATCATCAAAGATGGCAATATTGATGTCTTCAAAAAATTCCAGATACTCCTTAATCTCTTCCAGCTTACCACTACCAATAAACGTCTTTGAGTCTGGCGAAGACATTTTTTGGATGAACTTCTTTTTGGTAACAGCACCCGCCGTCATGGCCAGAAATTCCAACTCTGCCAGGTACTCCTCCACCTGCTCCAGCGTCTGATCTCTGGTCACCAGTCCAATGAGCACGCATTGCTCTTCAACAGGTGCCAGACTCTTACTCTTTTCTTTACCTACGTTCCATTCGGCCATTTTACATGTTTTATTTTACAAAGATAAAAATACTTTGGCCAGGTCTCGGGTAATAGAATTTTGATTTTCTTTGCATTATCCTTCTGTTAAAAAATAATTTAGAATCTTCTTTTGATGTTTGATACTGATGAGCAAATAATACAGGCCATTAAAAGTGGGGAGAATCAAAGGAACCTAGCATTAAAACACATTTTCATTACCCTAAGCTATAAAGAAATTGGTATCAACTTTCTTTATAATAAAAACTGTAAACCGGAGGATGCTGAGGAGATTGTTGTTGATGCACTGATCGCTTTTGATAAGAACATAAGAAATGATATTTTTAGAAACCAATCTTCTCTATTAACCTACTTTTTGGCTATAGTTAAGTTTTTATTCTTCAGACGGTCCAATAATCAGCTCAAGTCTTACGAAAATATTGTTGATTATGATTTAATTCAAGAATCTTTTGAAAAACAACTTTTCAATGAAAATAAACTTGCGTTTATAAATAACATTATCCAGAAAATGGAAAATAAGTGTAAAAACATTTTTGTTTTATTACAACTTGACACAAGCTATGAAGATATAAAAGATGAGTTAGGGTATAAAAACATCAATATGGTAAAAAAGGCCGTATATAGATGTAGACAAGCTTTCAGATTATATTTAGATCAGAATGATGAATGGCAAAATTTAAAATAGGCAATTGAATACGTTTCAGGAAGACATTGACAAATTTCTAAAAGGTAAGCTCAGTTCAGATGAGCAAGCTAAGTTTATGGCAGAACTCTTGTCCAATCCAGATCTGGAACTTGAATTTAAGAAAACTATGTTGGAGCAGGATGTTGCTGAACAATTGATTGCTTCACGATTGAAGGATGAAATCAAGTCTTGGGAGAAATCTGAAAATCCTGTATCAAAAAAGAAATCTGTTCCTTATAAATATATTTGGATATTAACCTTCGTACTGCTTATAACTTTACTGCTTTTCTACAGGATCAAGTCGCGACTAAATAAAAACGATATTCGTAACCAACCCATAGTGGTGAATAAAGATTCTATTGTGAAGGTCGACGAATTTGCCAATAAAGACACAGTTTCAAATCCTTATTCAGGTGATGATGCTAAGAACATTGTAAAGGATGGCTTATTAGAAATGAACTATGCCGCGCTTGCCAATAAATATTATGACAAGTCATCATTAGATCATCAATTTAGATCTGTTAGTATTGAAACAATACCGCAACTTAATACTTTGCTCGAAGCCCACCGCAGAGAAAATTACCAGGAAATCTTGACTTTTTTAGAACAGGACACTTTGTTGAAAGCTTCAAATTACGAACTGTATAATCAATTCGTATCAGATGCATATTTCAACTTGGGATTGTTTGATCTTGCCGCTAAGGGTTTTAAAGAATTGGCTTATTCCGAAGGGCTTGATTTTGACTACGAATGGTCTTATTTAATTTCCATGGTGGGAATGTATGCTGAAAATAAGACACCAGTCAACACGTTAATCCAAAAAATCAAGACAGACGAGAAACACCTTTACCATAAAAAGGCAATTGAATTATGGCTTGCTTTGGGTGAGCTTGATCGGTAAAGTATTTCCAAACAATTGGAAACCGGCCCAAAAATACGGATGAATTTTATCGCCGTTTCCTCGAGCCTCTCTCATATAATTTACCTGTGCTTTGGCTAAGGCTTCATCAATGGGAAGGCCAGTCAAAAGGTTTTCATAAAACTGAAGAATAATAGGCGTTGTTTGAGTATCATCTATTTTCCAAACCGTTGAAACAACACTTTTTGCGCCTGAAGATAAAAATGCCCTTGACAAACTCATGACACCTTCTCCCTTTCTTAATCTACCTTTACCTGTCTCACAACCAGATAATACAACCAATTGAGCATTGACGTCCAAACCCAGAATGTCATTGGAATATATTTTTTTGACCAAATTTACAGTATCAATTGTTCTCATCAGCATATAACCAAATTGATCCTGTGTCATATTGCTGGTTGCATGTGAAGACAAATGAATCAAACCTGCGTTGGATGAATGCTCAAGAAACTTTTCAAGCGTAGCGCTATCTGAATAGTAAAAACTTCCATCTAGCCTCTTCTTTAAATTATCTAACTCTTCCTTGGAGCCCTCCAAAATGTATCGTGTCCCAAATTCTTTCAATATTATTGAATCCTGTCCAATAATTTTTTCATTTTCTAAGCCTGCTGAAAATGGTGCAAATGCAACGATAGAAGCCTCACCTACACGGCCACCGTTTTCCGAATTAATAGTTTTTGTTGCAAATGAAAATTGATGTTTTTCTATCCAAAAATTTGCTTTTAGGAGACTTGGTTGTTCTTTTCCATTAATGACCAGTGCTCCAAAAGGTAGAAAATTCAATACCCCATCTGGAACAATTACTATATTGTTTTTTAATTTATGCTCAATTGGTCCTAAAAGAAAATCAAAGATCTGGCTTGATTTTTCAATTAGAATCTTTTCTGTGTCTCTTTTTTTCTTTCTGGTTCTTGCTATCAATGACTGTCCATGATACCCTAGAATACCCTGAAAAACAAGGGAGTCAATTGATTTTTCCAGCCATTCATTTTTATTTTCTAGCTCATAAAAAATTTTTTCTTCTCCATTTTGGCATAATACATAGTAATAATCCTCTGACCTCACGAAGTTCAAAACGGAAGTGTTTTGAGTATTTGCTTTTTTCTCTTTTGTTTTAAGCTTTTCTATACCTCTAAAAATAGCTGTATTTTGTTCAAGAAATGCATCATATCGTGTAACCACTTTAGATAGACTGTCAGATAATTCGATGCGCCTGTAGTTGGTTGGATCTTTGATATTTAATTCAAATATTTGCCTTTTCAAATGTGAAATTTGCTGCTTATACGCTGAGTTTTTATTTGTAAATTCCTCATTATTTTGTGCTCCTTCTTTTATTCCATTAATGTTTTGGTGTTGCTTTATTTCAAAATATTTTGCCTGATCTGCTAGTAAAAAGGCAGAGTCTATGAATATACCTTCTTTTGAATCCACATACTTTAGGTACAAGTATTGCATTTTAAGTCCTGTGAGTTCTGTTACTTTTGCTCCTAAGAACATATTTGATTTATAAAATGGAGATTGGCGCAGTTTTGTGTGATCGGTTATTGCCTGATTTAGCATAGCTCCAGCATATTCCAAATCTTTCATTTCTCCTTTTTGTCTGTATTCTTCAAGCTTGTGTTTTGCTACAGTTTTTGTAAAAAGATGCGTGTCTTCCCATTCTGTTATGTCCGACGTTTCTACTCTTTTATTTTTAAAGGATTCGGCTTCAATGATTGATGATTCAGCATTTACAGTATCTTTGGCGAAATAGTACCCTTTGATTTTGTTTATGAATGGGTGTATGGTCACCTCTAGTCCATTTTCTTTGGCAAAGGAAATAGCTTTATCTGCGTATTCTATGGCCTGTTGAAAGTTTTCCTCCTTTAGATAAACATTAGATAAGTTGGAATAAATCTCAGGGAAATATATGTTTGTCTCGAGGCTTTCAGCAATTTCCAATCCCCTTAACAGGTATTCCTTTTCCTGTTTTATTTCTCTTTTACCAATAATAACAGCCTTGCCTAAGAGGGCTTTTAAATATAATGGATGAACTTCACCATATTTTTTGTGCGCAATTTCCAACGCCTTTTCAACATAATTTTTTGATTCAAATTCTTCTTCCAGATGATTGTATTGCATAGCAAGGTTAAATACCTCATTGAATACATTAATATGGTCTTTACCATAAATTTCAGAATCTATCTTCAGTGCTTCTGCATTATAATGAATTGCTCTTTGTGGATCCCCAAGTTTAGAGTAGACAACCGCCATATTTGACAAAATGGCCGCATACATGTGTTGTTTCCTTAAATTTTCAGGTATCGACTTTTGGGCATACATATGATATTCAAGCGTTTTTTCCAGATTACCAATGGCATTATATACCGTACCGATATTGTTATATGTCGTTGCAAGCGAATAATCAAAAGGCTTTTTTGTTTGTAAAATCAAAGCTTCTACCTCAAAGTGAGTCTGTAATGCACTCTTTAAATCCCCGGATTCTTTATAAGCTTCAGCGAGCCCATTCATTGCATTTACATTGTCGCCCGGATTCGTGTAATTGTATGATTTATAAACCTGGAGTGCATGTTTAAATTGGTCTATTGCTTCCGTGTAACGTCCTTTATTGCTAAATATATGCGCCCTTGCTTTGATAAAATGAGCTGCAATAACATCAATCGTATCCTGTGTAAATTGTTTTCTTTGTTCAAGACCTTTGATGAGATATACCTCAGCAGAATCCATATTTTCACTGTTCTGAAAGCTGGAACCCAGATTGTAATATCTTTGCCATATAGACTCTTCTTGATTCCCATGAAGTGTTATGAAATCGCTTAATGCTCTTTTCTGAATGTTTATGGATTCTTGCAAGTTGCCGATGGTTACCGCTAAGTTATTCAGCAACTCTATTTTCAGATCTGTAATTGAATCAGGCATAAATTTTTCATAAAAATCCACACCATTTTTAAAGTATTCTCTTGATTTTTCAGGTCTGCGGGCATAATAATTCAAAATACCCAGGTGGTTATAGGTTTGAGGTAGTTCAATCCCTGCAATCGTCTGAGATTGGTATATCTCAAGGGCCTTTTCACCGTATATAATGGCGTTCTTAAGATCTTTTGTTTGAAAAGATGAGTCGCTCATCTCTATAAATCGGTTGGCTAAGGCCGTGTCTGCTTGTGATGAGATTTTATATGAAAATATCAATAGAATATAACACACAATACGTATCCGTCTCATAAAATTGTTGGTTATGTCAAAGCAATTAATAATTATAGGTTCAGATAACATTACTTTCCTTCACAAATATGAAGTAATTTAAATTCCATACTAACTTTTTAACTCTCCAATTCAATAGGAATGCTTTCCAATTTGGCCCGACCTTCCTTTTGATTGTTTTTTAAATATTTAAAATATAAAATTGTCAAGCATGCCAAAAATAAATTGCTCAAGAATAACCAACCTACTCGATCATTAAATAAAAATAAGGCTGATATCACATATCCTGATCCGAAAAGTCCATAAAATATAGCCGGGATTATTGCACCCGGTTTCAAATATTGCCTAGGTAGGAGTTGCATCGCAGAAAGACCAAGCACAATGGTGGGTATAAGACTAATCATGTATGCTTTTAAAAGACTCCAAAAAACCATGGCCTGAGCTTCTGAATCAGGAACAAATGCAACACTAAATTTACTAAACATTAGATTAGTATTGAGCAAATATTCTGTACCCCAACCAAAGAAAATGCATCCGATAGCCAAAATAACTTTATACATAGGACTATGAATCCATTCCAATGCCAAATACACTACAGGGCTTTCAATTTCTACTTTGGGCTCATTTCTCAAATCTATGATTTCTTTTGGCTGGCTTGTATAACCAATATATATGCCCCAAAAAATGTATATTATTGCAAGAGGATAAGACAAAAATAAGATATATAATCCCCCGGCAAAGCCAATGATCATCCCTATCAGGCGAATGGAAAGCCTTGAATAATTTTGATTTATTCTCTGTGCAAGTACAATCAAGCCCTTACCTGCCATAATTGCCAAAATAAAAATAACCACATGGTTTAATATGTCGAATGGACTGATCTTCTTTATAAATTCATATAAACGAAAAAATAAATAGATAATAACGTATCTGGTCGCAAGAACCACAAATAAAACCGATAACAGGGGGCGCATTAATTTTAGTAACATGGATAATAGGTTTATTTCTATTATTTGTGTCCAATATTGTGCATTGGTGCCCAGCATGTTGTGTGTTTTTGAAAGTTATTATTTGTTAAACCTTAATCCTGTGTCTGATCAACTCAATTTTTGTTCCTTATGCAACTCACTTGCATATTCAAAAAATAATTAGAAAAAGTTGCGGATTCCTGGGCACCGTATTCTTTTAACAATCACTAAAGGGGAAATGCACATTCAAAATCCTTTCAATATGAGATATATCTTTTGCTTACTTACCTTATTTACAGTCGGCCCTGCTTTTCCTCAATGCTCAGAAATTTATTTCTATAGACCAACCTCCATACTATCCTCTGAAGACGTAGCCTTTCTATATTACGATGGAGAATCCCTGACGGCCATAAGACCCGGTGATCGCTTTAAGCTCGTGGCGTGTTCTGAGGGTACCTATGATTTTACATTAAGAGATGCCAATGGTACCATCTTCTCCAAAACCGTTGGAGTTGATGTGAAATATGGTGATCAGCATTTTATCAAGGTCAGTATGCCTCTTGGTGTTCCGGCGGCAAGTATCAAATCCGTTGCAGATGGCATCAAGGAAATCAATGCCAGCAAGAACTTTAAATCTTCACTTAGATCCATCAACATCAAAAATACAAGCGTGGTGCAGCATACTGCTCCTCAAAATACCCAAGGCAGCATGAAAGCCACAACAAGTAATTCTGCAGCAGGTGGAGGAAGTTTCCAAAGGGTACAAATAGTCAACAACTTTAAATTTGAAATTGTGAACATCATTAAAGGTGGCGATGTATTTAAATTGGAATATAAAGTTACAAATCTGGCTTCTGTGGATAGAAACCTATGCATATCTGGCGAAAGCTCTGCTTTCTATGACGACCTTGGAAATTTCTATACTTTGAATAACTATTGTTTGTTGAAACAATGTAATCATAGCCCCGGTTATAAATCTCCTTCACCATCTTTCCTAAGGGGAGAATTTTATGGTAGATCTCCGTCCTGCTCCTTAATTCCAAGCAATCTTCCAATAAATGCCAGCATTACGATAAAAAATATAGATAACGCAGCAACTTCTTTTTATAAAGGAGATATGATACTCTTGGTGACTGACAAAACAAACAATCTCTCAAGAGAAAACCTCCGCTTGAGTTATTCAAATATTCCAATACCAACAGATCTGGACATGAACAATCCAATGAATAAAATTGTAGGCGCTTATCAATTTGAACTTTTGAGTGCAAACAGGTCGGGAGAAGAAACACTTATTAAATTAAAAATAAAAAACACAGATCAGCAGCCTTATACTCTTGATGTGAAAGATGTAGCAGCCTTCGACGATCTGGGCAACCAATACAAAATCACGGCTTTTAAAGATGGGTATAGTGGTGAGAAAGCAAGCTCTTCATATTATTGGAAATCCACAGTTGATGCCCAATCACAAAAGGAAGTCCAATTATTTCTTGAGAAAATTGATCCCCGCGCTACAAGACTTAACAGAATTACAATTGAGTTTACAGATTTTAACCTTTCATGGGACAATGTTTCCTTATCCGGTAGCAATACACAAAAACCAATAGCTAATAATGGATCAATATCCTTGTCAAATGGATATATTTCATATGGCGATTTCGAAAAAAATGTCCGCCTCGGTATCAGCGCTTCAGGCATGAAAACGATTCTGGAAAATCTCTACTTCAACACAAACAGCGACCAATTACTTCCAAGTTCTCAAACACAACTCACGGGTTTATCACAAATTCTTAAAGAAAACGGTAACGTCAGACTAGAGATATCAGGTCATACAGACAATGTAGGCGATGATATTGAGAATCTGCTGCTCTCCCAAAAAAGGGCTGATGCGGTAAGATATTTTCTCATAAAAGAAAAAATTTCTCCCGATCGGCTGACCAGCATAGGGAAGGGAGAAAACGAGCCCGTTGCTGATAATAACAGTACTGATGGAAGACAAATGAATAGGCGGGTGGAGATAAAAATTGTGGAATAAATAAGTAACAAAACTTTTCAACAAAACCTGAATTTTTAAATGAAAAACAAAATCATGGCCATTAAGCAACTATTTCTTCATGTGATCGTTTTGACTTTACTCATTTCGTGTGGAAAAAACTTAAACGACGACCCAAACATTGCAAAATGCAACCCAGTACTGCAAGTTTTCAAGGAGAAAATCGGATTTGCTATTGACAAGAGAGGAAATCTATGGCAATGGCATTATAACGACGACTGGGAACCAGAATACATTACTAAGCTTAAAATAAAAAATGTTCACTCTGTGGCATATGACCAAGGTTTATTTGCATATGCTGTAGCAGGAAAAGGGAAGTCCTACGTATGGATGCCTGCGCTACCAGAACATGTTGCAGAATATGCTGAAAATATCGATATAATAAAAATTCAAGCCAACAGTGATTTGGTTTATTTATTATTAAAAGACGGGCGAATCCAGGTAGTAAAGTCAGATGCCTATAAAAAGGCTACAAAAAGGTTAGACACAATTGAGTATTCCAAGTTTGAAGACGTCGTTGATTTTGAGAGTTTTTATTCAAACATGTTGGCCATCGATAAAAATGGTCTTGTCTGGGCTGTTGGAGAAAATAAAAGAGTAAACCCAGATGCCTTAGTGCCAAACAATACACAAGAAAGATTAACTACACCAACAAGAATTGAAGGTTTTTCCAAAATAAAGAAGCTTTCGCTTAATGACGGAATTCGATATGCCGTCGCCGAAAATGGCGATATTTTTTATTGGGGAGATTATGTCAAAAGACCTTACCAAAAACTAAATAAAAAAGGCACATATGTTGATGGAACTTTTGTCTTTACAGAGGCTGAAAAATTGGTCTTAGTCGATAGTGACCGCAAGGCACATAATTCCTTATCCTCTCTTGGGGATGAGGCAGCTTTTAAAGGGATAGAAAATATTTGTGCTTCATGGAATTTATATTATTACTCGGATAAAAAGCTTATTCTTGATAAAGAAGGAAAATTATACATTGCAACTTTTGATTATCAACCCAAGACCAATTCTTTCCAATTATCTAAACCAATTCGCATCGGTGATTTTGAAGTTGACACTAAATACTTTACCTCATTATAATTGAAAGCCTATTGCAATAAAAATTCTAGACGTTCAATATTAAAATCTTTTTCCAGATGAGTTGCATGGAAAAACACTTTATGACCAAAGCACAACATCTGGTTTGAACAATAATAATTCAGTTTTGACGACACTTAATATTTCTTTTTAAATAAAAAGGCACAGAATTTTAGAAAATCAACTATTCACAAAATGACTTTAAAGAAGCTTTTTTAAAAATGATGTATCCTCTTAGTTTCTTTTTCTTCAGATTGAATCAAAATCTTTTAACAATGGTGAACCTGATTGTAATCTTGCAATCGAAATTTCTGATATCTCTTTTGAAAAAAGAGGAAATGTTAAAGGAAAGTTTAGCGGTCTTCTTGTAGCTGTTGATACGTTTGACTATGTTAATTTTTCAGGAAATTTTGATGTTCATATCCTATAATTACTTGGCGATCCATTGTTTTGCATATCATCTTCACTCAATTAATATCAACATTGGTGGGTACAGTCTGCCCATTGCCTTTGTTCAAAAGATGTCTGGGTATATTTCTTTTTATGACCTCAGCAAAAGCCTGCATGTCCTCCGCTCTTACGTGATTGGGCAAATTGATAAGACTGATCTCCCTCATCTTTTTATCACCCGCCAACTCCTTGATCATATCTTCCTTTTCCACAGAGATATGCAAAGTTGTTAGTTCCGGTAAAAACGTGATACCACCTTTGAATTCTACAATCCGGCTCAGAGACTCAATGCTATTGCTTTCAAAATAGAACAATTCCTGACTTTCCTTTTCCTTCTTTGCCCCATTGAGTTCGCAGATGTTATTGACCTGATCGCGAAAACAATTGCCCTCCTTCAGCAACCAGACATCTTTCATAGAAATTTCAGATATGTCTACCTCGTCCTTTGCATACAAAGCATGTAGGGGTGAAACAAAGACCTTGAAGCCTTCATAAAAGAGTGGTTGGGTCTGAAAGTGATAAGACGATCTGATGGGTGTGGATATGATGCCTCCATCCAGTGTACCCACTTTGAGGTCATGGATGATTTCTTCGGTCAATGCTTCCTTGATGTTGATTTTCAATCTGTCAAAAGTATTGTTGAGCTGATTGATGAAAAGGGGGACCAGGTAAGGTGCAAGCGTGGGAATGATGCCAATGTTGAGTTCTCCGCTCATTTCATTGTGCAAGCGGTGTGCAAGTTGGTGGATTTGGTTGGCCTCATTGAGTAAAATGGTCGCCTTTTGGAGAATGAGCTGACCCTTTTCTGTTACTTCCACTTTTTTCCTTGTGCGATCAAATAAGACCAGTGACAACTCTTCTTCCAGCTTTTGAATTTGCATAGACAAAGCCGGTTGACTGATGCCCAATTCCTGGGCAGCGCGCTTATAACTTTGAAAATGTGCCAGTTTGATGGCATAGTCCAATTGTTGTATTGTCATAAGTTTTACTTATTGGTCGATAAATATAATAATAAATAATTACTTTTATTTTGTGGGACAAATGTATCTTGAAGCTGGTAGTGTGCAAAAACTAATGAAGGTTTTGACGCTTGAAGTTTCTGATCATTTGGAAATTCTCAAAAATTGCTTCTTTTTATTATTTAAATAATATTGAAAAATGGAAAATATGGATGGTAAAAATCCGCACGATGGCGTCGTATGGGACGTCAACGGTGAGAGCAAATGCCCGTTTATGGGTAGTGTTCACAAACAAGCGTCAGGAGGAGGTACTACCAACAGAGATTGGTGGCCCAATCAGCTCAAACTCAATATCCTTAGGCAAAACTCGTCATTAACAAATCCTTTGGATAAGGATTTCAACTATGCAGAAGCTTTTAAATCTTTGGATTTGGCAGAGGTGAAAAAAGACATTTATGAATTGATGACCAACTCTCAGGAGTGGTGGCCTGCAGACTATGGCCATTATGGTCCGTTCTTCATCAGAATGGCATGGCACAGTGCCGGTACCTACAGAATCGGTGACGGTCGTGGAGGCGCTGGTTCCGGAACATTAAGGTTTGCACCGCTCAACAGTTGGCCGGACAATGCCAACCTGGACAAAGCAAGGCTTTTGTTATGGCCCATCAAACAAAAATATGGACAGAAAATTTCATGGGCTGACCTGATGATTCTTACAGGAAACTGCGCATTGGAGTCCATGGGCTTCAAAACGTTTGGTTTCGGTGGTGGAAGAGAAGATGTGTGGGAACCAGAACAAGACGTTTACTGGGGTTCTGAAAAAGAATGGTTGGGAGACGAACGATACACTGGTGACCGCGACCTGGAAAACCCACTCGCAGCTGTGCAAATGGGATTGATATACGTCAATCCTGAAGGTCCCAACGGAAATCCTGACCCGCTAAAAGCAGCGATTGACATCCGCGAAACATTCGGAAGAATGGCCATGAATGATGAAGAGACCGTAGCCTTGATTGCCGGTGGACATACTTTTGGTAAAACACACGGTGCTGCAGATCCGGGCAAATATGTAGACAAAGAGCCTGCAGGTGCAGGAATTGTAGAACAGGGCCTTGGATGGAAAAACACTTATGGTAAGGGAAATGCTGAGCACACCATTACCAGTGGGCTGGAAGGCGCATGGACGACAACTCCAACAAAGTGGAGCAACAATTTCTTTGAAAACCTTTTTAGTTACGAATGGGAATTGTCAAAGAGCCCCGCAGGTGCGAACCAATGGAAGCCAAAAAACAATGGTGGCGCAGGACTTGTGCCTGATGCACACGACGCTACTGTAAAACACGCACCTTTTATGTTGACCACAGACCTTGCCTTGAGGTTTGATCCAATATACGAACCCATTTCAAGACATTTTCTCGAAAATCCGGACGATTTTGCAGATGCTTTTGCCCGCGCATGGTTCAAACTTACCCACAGAGACATGGGGCCTAAGTCTAGATATCTAGGACCAGAGGTACCAACAGAAGAACTGATTTGGCAAGACCCTGTACCTGCAGTTGACCACACATTGATCAACGAAAATGATATTGCGGTACTTAAAGAAGGAATACTTTCTTCAGGTCTCACGATATCAGAACTTGTATCAACCGCTTGGGCATCCGCTTCAACATTTAGAGGATCTGACAAAAGAGGTGGTGCCAATGGTGCCAGAGTTCGTCTTGCTCCTCAAAATGGCTGGGAAGTCAACAACCCTACGCAATTGGCTAAGGTGCTCAGTAAGCTGGAAGACATCCAGAAAGGATTCAACGAATCTCAGTCAACAGATAAAAAAGTATCTCTTGCAGACCTGATTGTTCTTGGTGGTGTTGCCGCAATAGAAAAAGCTGCAGCAGATGCCGGATTCCCTATTGATGTGCCTTTCACACCAGGAAGAACCGATGCTTCGGCAGAACAAACTGATGCTGCATCTTTTGCTTACCTGGAGCCCTTGGCAGATGGCTTTAGAAACTACATCAAACCAAATACTGCCCTGTCAGCTGAAGAGCTTTTGGTGGACAAAGCACAGCTTTTGACCCTCACTGCTCCTGAAATGACCGTTTTGGTAGGTGGTATGAGGGTGCTTGGTGCCAACTTCGATGGCTCTTCACTTGGCGTATTTACACATCAGGTCGGAAAGCTTACCAATGACTTCTTTAAAAACTTGCTGGATTTGGGCACGAAGTGGAAAGCCATTTCTCCAGCAGAAGACGTTTTTGAGGGAACAGACAGGAAGACCGGAGAACTAAAATGGACCGCCACAAGAGCAGACCTGATCTTCGGATCAAATTCTGAACTCCGCGCTTTGGCCGAAGTCTATGGCAGCTCAGACAGTCAGTACAAGTTTGTAAAAGACTTTGTCGCCGCATGGACCAAAATCATGGACGCAGACAGATTCTAATTTTGACTTTTAAAATTTAACATAGGATCCAAATTTGATCAGGGCCGGTAATTCCGGTCCTGATTTTTTTTCTCAAATTTTGATTTTGGATAGCAGCAAAACTCCTCCATAAACAAACCTAAAAATTAGACTTCCATGAGCAATGCTTTTTTTGACGCCATAAAATCCGGTGATTTAACCAGTCTGTCAGCTATGATCAACGACCGACCGGTACTTGTCAATCAAAGGGACGAACGAGGCTTCAGTCCATTGGTAATGGCCACTTACGTTGGTCAGATCCAAATTGCAAAACATCTTTTGGAAAATGGGGCTGATGTCAATGCAAGAGACGCTGCCGGTAATACAGCTTTGATGGGCGTCTGTTTCAAAGGCAGTATGCCAATGATCGAATTGCTCATCAGCGAAGGGGCTGATGTCAATATTCAAAACCAGCAAGGTGGAACTGCCCTGTCTTTTGCCATCTCCTTTGGGCATACAGAAGTGGTCAAATATTTGATTGCTATGGGCGCTAATCCCCACGTACTTGATTCGTCAGGTAAGTCTCTACTTGTTTTGGCAAAAGAAAAAAATCAAGAGCAAATCATCGCTATTTTAGAGGAAGCCGGAGCAATACAATAATGACAGCTAAGGGGATATTGTTTCAATAATACTTGTCGCTTATCTCAATAAATATTCAATTCTAAATATTTTTTTGAATTCATCTATCTTACAAGCAATTCAAAAAATTTATCGTTTTGTACCACGTTCTCACCGTCTTATCTATGCTTTTTTTGATGGTTTCATGCACCTCTTCTAAGGTATTGCCCATCGATAAAAAGGCCACAAAAGAAACGAAAATTCTTTACTATAACCTCCACAAAATATCAGAAAAACATATTCTCTTTGGACATCAGCACGCTACAGAATACGGACATGGATGGATGGGAGACGAAAACAGGTCAGACGTCAAAAGTGTCGCTGGAAGTCATCCGGCAGTGATCGGAGTTGATTTTTCCGGATTCAGCGGAAATTCACCAGAATCTATCTCCAGATACACGGATCGTCTCCGAAAAGATGTGTCCGCGACCTACGACAGGGGTGGCATAGTAACGGTGGCCTGGCATTTTCCTAACCCTGTAACAGGACGATCTTATCAATGGAGAAATACAGATACCATAACTGTTGTGGACAAGCTAATCCCCGGAGGAAGTCACCATGAAAAGTACAAACAAATGCTCCAGCAAATTGGAGATTGGGCACACTCTACACGTGGTTCTGATGGAAAACTGGTTCCCATGATTTTCAGACCATACCACGAGTTTGATGGATCCTGGTTTTGGTGGGGCCGCCCCCATGCTTCCAGGGAAGATTTTATCAGTTTGTGGAAATTTACAGTTTCATACCTGCGGGATAGTTTGGATGTGCATCAGTTCATCTATGCTTTTAGTCCTGACAATCGTTTTTGGAGTGAAGAAGCCTTCACAGAAAGATACCCCGGTGATGCGTGGGTCGACATGGTGGGCATGGACAATTACGGCGACCTGGGAAGGGATCGCCTCTCTGTCGATACTGCAGCCCTCAAGCTCAAAATAGTTTCAGACTTTGCTCAGAAACATGGCAAACTTGCAGCGTTTACAGAAACGGGCCTTGAATCCATCCCCATGAACGATTGGTGGACCAACATCCTGCTGAAAGCCCTAAAGAAATACCCGATGAATTTGTCCTATGTACTGGTATGGCGCAACGATAGTCGGAGCCCTACCCATTATTATGCTCCTTTTCCTGGCCAGGTAAGTGCCGAAAATTTTATAAAATTTTACGAAGACCCTTACACGTGGTTTGAATCCGATTTGAAAAATATCTATACCAAAAAAATAAAATAGTTCTGGACGTGTTAGAGTGTTTTCCTCAATCTTGCAACAGGCACATTCAGCAACTCTCTGTACTTGGCCACCGTTCTACGGGCTATATTATAACCTCTTTGCTGGAGCAATTCTTTGAGTTTTTCGTCGGAATGGGGTTTCTTTTTATTCTCTCTGCTGATGATTTCGTTGAGAATATTTTTTACCTCCAAGGTTGAAACTTCCTGGCCATCTTGGGTCATGATAGACTCTGAGAAAAAGTCCTTCAGCCTTTTGGTGCCAAATTCTGTCTGGAGAAACTTGCTGTTCGCTACTCTGGACACCGTGGAAATGTCAAGACCTGTCATGTCAGCAATATCTTTAAGGATCATAGGCTTGAGCCTGCGCTCATCGCCGGTGAGAAAATACTGATATTGAAAACGCATGATGGCGTACATCGTCTTCGTCAATGTATCCTGTCTTTGCTTGATGGCATCAATAAACCACTTGGCGCTATCTATCTTTTGTTTGATGAAAAGTATGGCTTCTTTCTCCGTTTTAGAAGCTTTGTTGGTCTTGATGTTTTCTTTATAGCCCAACAGCATTTCTGCAAAATGCTCACTGATCTTCAGGTCCGGCGCATTTTTGCTGTTGAGAGAAAGTTCCAGTTCTCCGTCCTTGTTCGTAATGGTAAAATCCGGGATGATGTATTGTACATTGGGCTTGCCTTCTGATTCCAGGCCACTCGCAGGCTTAGGATTGAGCTTTAGGATTTCGTCAATGACATCTTTTAGTTCTGATTCCGAAAGAGAATAACTTTTTTTGAGTTTGGGGTAATGCTTTTTTATAAACTCATCGAAGTTGTTCTTCAAAATTTCCAAAGCCAGGGTTTTATTCCTGTCGGATTCGTTTTTTTGAATCTTATCCTCCAACTGTATCATGAGACACTCTCTCAAATCTCTTGCGCCCACTCCAGGTGGGTCGAAGCGCTGTATCAGTTTAAGGATTCTCAACACATCCTCTTTCTTAACTTCTATGCTTTGCGAAAACATAAGATCATCCACAATGGCTGAGGGCTCTCTTCTGAGATACCCATCTTCGTCGATTGATCCGATGACTTGTTTGGCGATGATTTCTTCTTCTTCCCTTTCAAAAGTTACCATGCCGAGCTGCCTCAACAGGTTATCATGAAATGATACTTCTACAGGGACGGGTATAGAGCGGTCTTGTTCTTCTTCGCCATAATTTTCGTCTCTGGTTTTATAAGACCCCGGATCATCTTCCAGATATTGGGTCAGGTAGTCGTCAAGCTCATAGTCATATGATTCTTCTTCCTGATTTTCTTCTTTTTTCTCGTCTTCAGGGATATCAAAAACTTCCTGGTACGTATCTCCTACTTCAAGAGCAGGATTGGTTTCAAGCTCTTCTTTGATCCTTTCCTCAAGAGTGGCCGTAGGTATCTGCAGCAACTTCATCAACTGAATTTGCTGCGGAGATAACTTTTGCAACATCTTTTGGCTCAAAGTTTGCCTCAGCATACGCGTTCTTGTTTACCTTATTTATAATGAAAAAACAATTATCAGGGTCTTTTAGTTTGTTACCTTTAATCTTATAAAGAACAATTTAGACAAACATTTATTTCAGATCCTTGAGACAAATATATAAACACGCATTATATTAACAAATATTTTAATGTGTAATTTGTTGTATGTTATTTTTTAACCATGGAAAGAACAACGCTTACGATGACTTCTGAAAAATTGAAATCTGTCAGAAATCTCATGAAAGACCATCAGGTTGATGCTGTGATTATCACTGGTACAGATCCCCATCAAAGTGAGTACCTGGCTCCGCTCTGGCAGGACAGATTGTGGTTGACTGGTTTTACAGGATCCTCAGGAAGTGTCATTATTACTCCCGGGGAAGCGGTTTTGGTTACTGATTCCCGCTATACCCTACAGGCTGGCAAAGAAATCAATCAAGAGGAAATAAAACTCATTATCCAGGACAATAAAATTGCAAATGGCTTTATACAAATTGTCAAAGAATACGTCTCGGAAGGCTCAACCGTATTGATCGATGGTTTTGATTTGTCTATTGCCCAGTACAGAAACTACGAAAAAGCTCTGGGAAAAAACATTACCATAAAAACAAGTCCAGACATCATTGGGCTGGCATGGGCTGACAGACCTGCCTACCCCACAAGTCGTGTTTATAATTTGCCTGATGAAATCGCAGGAAAAAGCATTGCATCAAAACTGAGTGATCTAAGAAGCTTTATACAAGACAACCATTTGGACGCATATTTGCTTTGTGCCCTGGACGAAATTGCCTGGCTACTCAATATGCGAGGCG
This sequence comes from Saprospiraceae bacterium, assembly GCA_020436935.1. Lineage (GTDB taxonomy): Bacteria > Bacteroidota > Bacteroidia > Chitinophagales > Saprospiraceae > JADKBO01. Next base: position 64,041 of record JAGQWX010000012.1, on the reverse strand, counting down.
CTGATGTAGAATTCAACCCGGTATTTGTGGCTTATCTCTTGGTGGACAAAGACGGAGCTCAGCTGTTTTGTAACATTTCCAGAATAGAAGAGACATCGCTCACCGCGCTGGAAGAAAACGGTATTCATATCCAGGCATATGAAAATATTATTCCTCACCTCAATTGGCTGGCTACTGAGCAAAGGCTAGGCCTGGATGCTGCTACGACCTCAACAAGCATTTATCAGGCCATCAATTGCAGGAAAAGCGAATTGGATTCTCCGATTCCTTTATGGAAAAGCAAAAAAAACCTCACCGAGATTGTGCTTACGCGAAATACCATGGTCAAAGACGGTATTGCTTTGGCCAAGGCATTTTATTGGTTGCACGAAACCCTCAAAACGCGATCATCATCAGAATATGAATTCGCACAGGTGCTTACCAGATATCGGAGCGAACAAGCCGGTTTTGTCGGAGAAAGTTTTCCCCCTATTGTTGGTTTCAATGGCAATGGAGCTATTGTGCATTACCGACCAACTGAGAACAATCACGCATCCATTTTATCCAATGGTGTCTTGCTGGTCGATTCCGGTGGTCAGTATACAGAAGGGACTACGGATATTACGCGCACAATTGCGCTCGGCGCAGTGTCTAAAGAAGCCCGGAAAGCTTTTACTCTCGTCCTGAAAGGAGTCATTGCCTTGAGCAGAATCATCTTCCCCGCAGGCATCAATGGTGCACAGTTGGACGTGCTTGCCCGACAATTTCTTTGGGAAAACGGTCTGAATTATGGACATGGCACTGGTCATGGGGTTGGCTTTTTTCTCAATGTCCACGAAGGCCCGCAAAGCATCAGCCCCGTTATCAATCCTCGTTCAAAAACCCCTATGGAAGTGGGTATGATCACCTCCAATGAACCCGGATATTACTTGCCGGATCAGTTTGGCATCAGGGTTGAAAACCTGTTGCTTTGTCAGGACCATAAAGATTATGAAGGCTTCAGACATTTCGAAACCCTTACCCTCTATCCCATCGATATTCCTATGATCGACGAATCTCTAATGGATAAAAAGGAAAAAGCCTGGTTCAACAATTATCACCACAAGGTCAAGTCGCTCATCCTACCACATTTGGAGGAACCTGTAAAGACCTGGTTTGAATTGAAGTGCCGGCCACTGAACTGATTTGTAAAAAGTTTTGTTTATTGCTGCATTGGCTTTTTTCGGCTGTCCTTAATTTCATGGTGCTTTCTGAAGTGAATAATGAAGCTTTAAAATAGATGTATTGACGTCTTTGGTTATAGTCTTTAGTATTTGACAGTTCTATATCTATTCAACACGCTCAACTGACTCCCAACATGTATTTTGGACACGTATTTTCAAAAAGCCGTATCTTTATTTTTTAATAAGAGTGATTTTTCATGTTCAATAGCATTTTCAAAAGACCTAAAGCCCGGGGCTTCAATTATCAGCCAAGATACTATGATCAGGCCAAAGAGGAGTTGCAAAACCGCTTGGCCAAATATAAAAAATCGGAAGAAGGCAGTGAGCCAGACCTGGACGTTGAGTTAACCAAAGAGCGCATTCGTTCTGGTTTTGCAAACAGAAACAGAACTACCTACTATTCCACTAAAATGGAGGATAGAAAATCTTCATTTCGTCTGATTATTATAATGGCTTGTCTTTTTCTGCTGGCGTATATGATGCTTCGTTCTGATAAGATTCTTACTTTTGTCGAGTCCATGTCAGGAGGATAGTCCTGTTTACGACGTTAATCATTTGAATAAAAACTAGAAATGTATGGCTGATGTTATTCAGCTTTTACCGGATAATATTGCCAATCAGATTGCAGCAGGTGAAGTAATACAACGCCCGGCTTCAGTAGTGAAAGAATTGATGGAAAATGCGATTGACGCTGGTGCATCCAACATCAAACTCATTCTCAAAGATTCCGGCAAAACCCTCATTCAGGTCATCGATGACGGCATTGGCATGTCCGATACCGATGCACGACTTTGTTTTGAGCGCCACGCCACCTCCAAGATCAGAAAGGCAGATGACTTATTCAAAATTTCTACCAAAGGTTTCCGAGGAGAAGCCCTTGCTTCTATTGCGGCGATTGCCCATGTTGAACTCATTACCCGACAAGAACAATCCGAATTGGGTTACAGGGTAGTAATTTCCGGCTCAAAAGTGGAAAAAACAGAAATGATACAAGCTCCTGTGGGCACTAGCTTTTGTGTTAAAAATCTGTTTTACAATATTCCGGCGAGAAGGAAATTTCTCAAATCAGACCCCGTAGAGCTCAAACACATCATCGAAGAATTCTACCGGGTGGCCATCATCCATCACGAAATTGCTTTCACGCTCCACCACAACAACAATGACGTTTACTTTTTACCCAAAGGAGGATTAAAACAGCGCCTGGTAGCCATCTTTGGCAAAGCCTACAACGAACGCCTCCTCCAGGTTTCTGAAAAAACGGAACTCGTCAATATAGAAGGTTTTGTATGCAAAGCCGAGGTCGCTAAAAAGTCTCCGGGTGAGCAGTACTTGTTTGTCAACAACCGTTTTGTGAAAAGCAATTATCTCAACCATGCCGTAAAAGGTGCTTTTGAGAGCTTGCTGCAAAAAGACCAGTACCCCGGCTTTTTCATCAACCTTACCGTTGACCCGGAAACCATTGACATCAACGTCAGTCCCACAAAAACGGAAATCAAATTTGACGACGAACGGCTGATATACAATTACCTGCGTGTTGCGGTCAAACACGCACTTGGTGTCTTTATTGTCGCCCCAACCATAGACTTTACTGCTGATACCAACTTTATCAGCTCTCGCTCTTCAGGCATGGAAAGAGACCACACACAAAAACAAACTTTCTCCTCCGCAGGTTTTAATGAAGCCTCTCAGCTTGAAAAAGAAAACTTAAAAAACTGGAGGGCCATTTACGACGGTTTATCGCCGGCAAAAGCATCTGTCGACCAGCAGGAAGCCGGCTCTGAAGTCCTTACGCTAAAAAGTACCATCGACCCTTCAGAAGGTCACAACCCGCTTGGCTTGGTAGATACCAGCACCAATATCAAAGAACCTTATCAGGTCCACAACAGATACATCATCACGCAGATCAAATCTGGCTTTGCCATCATAGATCAACAAAATGCCCACGAACGCATCTTGTATGAAGAAAACCTCCAGGCTATAAATGACGTTCCCCGGCCGGTACAAAAAGAGCTTTTTCCTGAAACGATCAATTTTGATGTAAAAAGTGCGCACATCGTTGCTGAGCTTCTGCCATATCTCAGGAAAATGGGTTTCGAAATAGAACACTTCGGAAACGAAACCTTTATTGTTCATGGACTACCTCTAGGCTTGCAGGGTGGCACCAATGCGGGCAAATTGATAGAGAAGCTGATTTCACAATATTCCGAAAACCTTGAACTACAGCTGGGTATTCCTGAAAACATTTCAAGGTCATATGCCGTTTCTTCCTGTGTCAAGAGAGGTACACCATTGAGTGTCGAAGAGATGCTTTTGATCATCGATAAGTTATTTGCCTGTCAGGCACCTTATATTAGCCCCACAGGACACAAATGTTTTATTAATTACACACTTGACGAACTCAAGAATAAATTTGTCTAGAAAATGTTAAGACTTACCGAGGTGGTGAAAAACCTTTTGATCATCAATGTACTGGCTTTCTTTATTGTCCAGTACAACCTCATCCCTTTTATTCCTGATCTTCTGCGATACTTTGTACTTCAGCCATTTGGTGACGGTTTCCAGCCCTATCAGTTGGTGACACATATGTTTATGCATGGCAACGAATCACATTTGTTGTTCAATATGCTGATGCTTTTTTTCATTGGTCCTGCAGTCGAGCAAATACTCGGTCCCAAGCGATTTTTGATCCTATATATGGTTGCCGGATTATCGAGTGCCTTTTTACATTTGTTCATCAGCTCAGGCAACGTGGTTGGTGCATCAGGTGCTTTATACGGTGTTCTGGTGGCTTTTGCAACCATGTTCCCCAATATGAAAATGATGATTTTTCCACTTCCTTTTGAAATCAAAGCAAAATATCTTGTGGGCGCATACGTTCTTTACGACCTTTACAGTGGTGTTAGCGGTGCATCAACCGGAATAGCCCACTTTGCACACATAGGTGGAGCCATTGCTGGATTTGCATTAATTTATTTCTGGAACATGGTCAAACTGCAGTAATATCATGATAGATTCTATCAGAAATGACATAAGACAAATTTTTTCCAACGGCAATATGGTCTCACGATTGCTGGTGATTAATATTGTCATTTTTGCAGTGCTGATTTTGCTCGAAGCTTTCCTGAAGTATTTGGGATTCTTTGACCCTATTTTTCAGAATGTAGCTTTGCATGGACTTCCGAACAAACTCATGTTTAAACCATGGACCATTTTCTCCCATATGTTTGTTCACTTGGGCTTTTGGCACCTGGTATGGAACATGGTTGGATTGCACCTGTTTGGCAGGATTGTTGGAGACCTCCTTGGTGATCAGCGCGTTTTACCTACTTATTTGATGGGCGGTCTGGCCGGTGCCATCATTTTTGTATTGTTTGCAGTAATAACCCACCCAGATTATGACGTCACTGCACACGGCGCTTCTGCTGCTGTCTGTGCTTTGGCAGCGGTGGCTGGTATCATTGCCCCGGACTATGAAATCCGGCTTCTTTTGATTGGCAATGTCAAACTCAAATACATTGTGCTGGCATTCATCATTATGGATCTGGTCGGTACGCAGGGATATTCCAATGCAGGCGGTCACTATGCACACCTCGGAGGTACTTTAATGGGCCTGATTATTGCTTTACAATTGAGAAATGGCGTTGATCTCACTTCATGGTCTTCGGTTTTCTCAAAAGGCTTCCAAACCAGAAAACCACGGTCAACTTCTAAAGTGGCAAGAAAACTAAAGGTAGAATACAAGTCACCCACTTTATCCGGGAGACAGTCCCTTCCTGATAATCAGGAAGACACCAATGATTTTGAAGAAGAGCTCAACCGTATTTTGGATAAAATAAAAGCCTCCGGCTATGATAAACTTACGCGCGAAGAGAAGGACTTCCTGACCAACGCCAGTAAACGGTAAATATGTTCATAAAAAAACTCCTTTTGCTATCGAATATACTTCTTGCAATAGCGAGTGTTTTGAGCTATCTATCCCCTCAGATCGACCCGGAACAGTTTTGGATTTTGTCTTTTTTTGGACTTTCTTTTCCCCTCCTGCTGATTGGCAATCTGATATTCATTTTGATATGGCTTTTTATTGAATTAAAATATGTGTTTATATCCTTGCTTACGCTGGCTTGTGGCTGGGTGTTTATCAAAGGGTTTTTTGCATTCAATTCAGAAAGACTCAATGCAGGACCAAAAGATTTTTCTGTCGTTTCCTTCAATATCAGCAATGCCCTGAGTGCCTATGATAAAGTGGCCGACGCCAGAAAGGTGAAAACCAAAAATATGGAAGGCTTTTTCAACAGATTTAAAGACGAAGACATCTTGTGCTTTCAGGAGGTAGGTCCTTTTGCCTCCGAACTTCTGAAAAAAAGCTTCCACGGCTGGAACATGCATTACCTCAAAAAGGGTAGCATCATTCTCACGAGACACAAAATCATCAAATCCGGACAAATCGATTTTGGTACCATCACCAATTCTTGTCTTTGGGCAGACATTGTGGTCAATTTCGATACCATCCGCGTGTACAGCTTCCACCTGCAGAGCAATAAAATTTCCAGAGACGCAGACGAAATGATAGAAAATGGTCATCTCAACGATAAAAAAACATGGCTCGGTATCAAGTCAATGCTGAGTAAATACAAACAATTTCACATCAAAAGAAGCGCTCAGGCCAAGTTGATCAAGACCCATCTGAACATATCGCCCTATCCGGTCATTCTTGGTGGTGATCTCAATGACACACCTTTGTCCTTCACCTATGGCCACCTGAGCAGAGGCTTATCCGATGCCTTTTATGAAAAAGGGACCGGAATCGGGACGACCTACTCCGGAAAAATTCCTTTCCTGAGGATAGACTACCTTTTTTCAAGCCCAGACATTAAGGCCAAAAAGTTCCAGGTCCTCAAAGAGAACTTCTCAGACCACTACCCGGTAGCTGCACTATTTTCTCTTGAAAATTAGGGCTGTCGTCTAGCTGTTTTTGTTTTTTCGCCACGCTCTTTTAATTTCTTTGCATCGTTGACAGAGGTTAAAGTATTTTCTATATCCTGACATTTATCAAAATTTGTCTTATTTTTCCCATCCAATGCACTTCAGGTTTTTCGCACTTCTTGTGGTTTTTCTTCCTTCACTATTGTGGGGCCAGAATGATTTGCTCCGATACAAAGAGGAAGTTTTTCCCTCTTTTACCAAGACCACCAATGTGTTGTATAGTTCTAATGATCCTGTACCTCGATATAACATTTTGTTGTATTGGTTTTCAGGCAACAAGTATAAAATTGTTGATGACGAAGCACCGTCCAATCTAACCACTACAAGTCTTAGATACAATCTCTATCAACCTGCTGGAGACACCATCCAAAAAAGGCCGGCAATTGTCCTTTGTTTTGGCGGAGGCTTCGTTGCCGGAGAAAAAGAATATTGGAGCATGAATCTTCTCGCAGAAGGGCTTGCTAAAAGAGGTTTCGTTGTGGCGGCCATTGATTATCGTTTGGGCATGTTTATATCTGACAGTATTTATTCTGCAAGAGCGGTTTACAGAGGCGTTCAGGATTCATACGCTGCCATCAGCCACCTTAGGGCAAATGCTACCAACCTGCGCATAGACCCTGACCGGGTCTTCATTGGGGGACACAGCGCCGGCGCCTTTATTGCCATTCACAATCTGTACATGGACGACGACCCGACAGAAAGGCCACTTGGTACATATACCTATGATGATGCTCTTAACCAGGGAGGTCTATTGGCTACAAGTGAACATCCCGGCTTTAATGGACGGGCAAATGGCGGATTTGCTCTTGCAGGGGCGATAGGCAATCCCTCTTACATCAATTCCGGCGATATAGGGATTGCACTTTTCCACAGCACAGACGACCCTACGGTCAACATCGGCTACGAAGTGCCCTTTAAAGAATATGAAAATTTTGGTTTAGAGTTGCCAAAGACACACGGATCAGATCTCATTGAAGACCGCTTCCAAAGCTTAAATATTCCCTACCAGTACGATCGCTACACCAACAGAGGACACGATGTCCACGAAAATGGAACGACGGCTTTGCATGCAGACATCCTTCCGAAAATTTCATCCTGGTTGATGGTCAATCACCTCAAACCAACCACAATTCCCTTCGAAGGAGGCTTTGAAGTTTGTTCGTCTTCGCCAACTGCATTTTATCAGGCACAAAATTCCGGGATGTATAGTCACCATTGGTCGGTGATTGGCGGGACCATCATCTCAGGCCAGGGCAGTCCTCTTGTTGAAATCAACTGGGATACACTTGCCACAAATCACAGCCTTAGCTATACGCCCATCACTTACAATCATGCCGCAGGAGACAGCCTGGCCTTGGACATTAATGTCGCCAACTCTTTCTCCAACACATGGGCGTCGATGACGTCAGGCTCTTGGGACGAAGCTGGTCGATGGTCAAAAGGACGAATTCCCCTGGGCTGCGACGAGGTAAGTTTTGATGCGAACATTACAATTCCTCAGTCTGTAACCATTGGTGAAAATCAACAAGTAGTCATAAAATCTCTCAGCCTTCCGGAAAACTATGAGGTAATCATTTCCTCTGGAGCGACCTTGCAGTTGAAACCTTAAATACTGATCATTCCTACAATCTTTTCCAGGTAAAGCACATCCTCCTGGTCAAAATAATTGAGGTACTCACTGTCTACATCCAACACTCCGACTACTTCACCATTTTTCAACAATGGAACCACCACTTCTGATTGACTCAAGCTACTGCAGGCAATGTGCCCGGGAAATTGTTCTACATCTGGAACTAAAATAGTCTTTCCTTCCTGCCAGCTCGTCCCACAAACGCCTCGGCCTTTTTTGATCCTAGTACACGCTACAGGTCCCTGAAATGGCCCGAGTACCAATTCATCTTCTTTTACAAGATAAAAACCTACCCAAAACCAGCCGAATTGTTCTTTCAAAGCTGCACTGATATTGGCCAGGTTGGCAATAAGGTCTCCTTCTCCTGTTATCAGGTTTTCTATTTGTGGAATCAGGTTTTGGTACTGTTCTTGCTTCGTGCCTTTGATTACACTTAAATCTTCTGCCATGCTTTATTCTTTTGACAATTCTTTGTAAACCGCATCCAGGCTTCTGGCTATTCCGTCGCCTTTCCACTCAGGAGCTCCAGGGATTTCTGTCGTTTGTTTTTTCAAAGTTTCCAAATCAATTCCCGAAGCCAGCGACTTTTTCCCAAAAGCCAAAAGTTGTTCGAGATAATTTTTAAACGCGTTGATATCTTCTGCCGTGCCTGTAATGTCATAACCGTCTCCCGAATGTCCAAATATGTAAATGGTGTCCTTATCAAAAGTATTGACCGTTTTGTCCAGTACACTTATCCAACTTTCTATATTTGCACCAGCTGAAGTATCGATATATGGAAACCTTCTGTTGAATACCAAATCTCCCATGTGTATGACATTTGCTTTCTCAAAATGAGTGATGGCATCACCATTGGTATGTCCGCGTCCAAAATAGTGCATGGTGATGTGCTCATCTCCCGCAACCAATTTGGTGACATTACTGAAGGTTTCTCCCGGGATCAGTTGCTTGTCGAGGTTATTCGCTTTGGTAGCTGTTTCTATCAAATTCTTTTTCGCGTTTTCGTGCGAGATGTGCCTTGAGACAAAATCTTTGAATGCAATATTACCGGCAGTATGGTCCCCGTGGTGATGCGTATTTATAAGTAAGTCAATTGGCTGTGATTTGTACTTCTTTATTTCTTCAATGAGGTGGCCCGCTTGTTCCGGAAACTGAGTATCAACCACTACTGTTCCCTTTTTCGAAATGCTCCATCCTATTGTTCCTCCTCTTTCAGTAAAATATCCAACGCTCCCTCTAAGCAACTTGAATGCCTTACCATTTTCATTGATCTCTGATACCATAATTTGATTTGATTTACACCCCAATAGGACTTCTGGAAATATCAGCGCCATACCTAGACCTGCTAGTCCGGTTTTCATAAATGATCTTCTGTAATTTTCCGAAACTGCGTTCATTTAATTTATTTTTTGGTCGTTTGTTAATATATACTTTGTTATTTTATATAAATCTTAGAATATTATTACTTTTATGTCACTTCCTTAACAATTTAAACTCGTTTGCAAAATGAAAACAATTTTGGGCCTTGGCAAGTACGTTTTTGCTGTTCCTTTTCTCGTTTTCGGTCTCTTTCATTTTATGGCTGCTGATCAGATGGCATCCATGGCTCCTGGTGGAAAAATGATGGTATATTTCTCCGGTATAACCATGGTAGCTGCATCTCTGGCCATCATCCTTGGGAAATACGATAAGCTGGCTAGTGTTTTGCTGGCTGTTCAGGTGCTCTTGTACATTGTTTTGGTCCATATCCCCGGAATGAGCGCCGAAGACGAGGGTATGAAGCAAATGGCAACAACAAGTGCATTGAAAGACTTTATAATCATGGGCGGAGCACTATTGTGCGCCAGCCAGGCAAAAGACAAGTCCATCATTGGCTGATCCTCAGTTAAATTGCAGTAACAGTCAAAATAAATCAAAGTTTAGCAAATAACATACCTTTGCAGCCAATCACAAATTTGACTGTCATGAAAAAAATCTATATCGTTTCTGCCAAAAGAACACCAATTGGTTCTTTCGGTGGAAAACTTTCAAGTCTTTCTGCTATTGATCTGGGCGTAATAGCAAGCAAAGCTGCCGTTACTGCTGCCAACATTGATGGCAATGATATAGGTGAAGTTTTTTTTGGTAACGTCTGTCAGGCCAACCTCGGTCAGGCTCCTGCACGTCAAATTGCCATAAAAAGTGGTTTGAGTGTATCTGTTCCTTGCACCACCGTGAATAAGGTTTGTGCTTCAGGCATGAAGTCGGCCATGCTGGGCGCTTTATCTCTACAATTGAGTGATCGGCCCATTTTGGTCGGTGGAACAGAATCTATGTCCAATATTCCTTTTTACCTCGGCGACTTGCGGTGGGGACGCAAATACGGTCATTCTCAAATCATCGACGGTCTGCAGAAAGATGGGCTTACAGATATCTACGATCAGGTCGCAATGGGCAGCTTTGCAGACGAAACGGCCAGCGAGTTTGGGATAAGTCGTGAAGAACAAGATGAATTTGCCATAAATTCATACAAGAGAAGTCAAAGCGCTACTGAAAATGGTTTGTTTTCCGGGGAAATAGAATCCGTTAGCATCGCACAGCGGAAAGGCCCTGATCTCATTATTGACAGGGACGAAGAGTGTTACAATGTGGTTTTTGATAAAATTCCTTCGTTAAGACCTGCTTTTACACCCGATGGAACGGTCACGGCAGCAAATGCCAGTACCATCAATGATGGAGCTTCTGCCCTGATATTGGCAGACGAAGACTATGTCAAATCTCATGGTTTGACACCACTTGCAGAGATCATCGCCTTCTCTGATGCAGCCCATAGCCCGAAGAGGTTTACAACCGCTCCAACTTTAGCGGCGCCTTTGGCTTTAAAAAGAGCCGGTCTGTCTATGGGAGATATCGATTTGTTTGAAGTCAATGAAGCCTTTGCTGTTGTGGCACTTGCTTTTATAAAATCTTTTGATCTTGATCCGGCAAAAGTGAATATCCATGGCGGCGCTGTTGCTTTGGGGCACCCCCTCGGAGCTTCCGGAGCGAGAATATTGACCACTCTGGTCCACGCCATGAAAACAAAAAATGCAGAACATGGCCTGGCCACCATCTGTAATGGTGGGGGGGGTGCCAGTGCCATAGTTCTGAAATTGGTCTAAAAAAATAAGTAATTACTCAGCTATTCGCTTTTGAATCAAAAATTCAGTTCATTTTAAGTCAGCCGAGACTCATTTTCTTAGGAATAGTCCCTACACAGTGTCGAGACTATTGTTAAGAAAATAGACGAAGGATCACTTAAAATGAGCCATTTTTGATCAAAATTGGATATATTTGAGTAGTTACAAAAATATTCATCTTTATGCTGCCATCCCTCTTTTAAAACAAGGAGAGCTGCATGGTTTTCGGTGCACGATATAAGGAAGTATTGTATTGAAAAGGTTCGTCATGAAGCAGATATAGCTTTTTCGCAAGCGCTACTTGTTGATTGATGATGTCGGCAATGACCCCTTCACCTTTCATTCTCCTGCCAAAGGTAGAATCATTGAGCTGTCCCCCATGAAGGCTTTTGATCTTATTGAGCACCTTTTCACTCCTGTCTGCATAAGTCTTAGACAGCCAATCTTCAAAAATTGGGCCTACATCTCCATTCAATCTGACCACCATGTGGTGGAATCTTTTTACTCCGGTTGCAGCTACTTTTTTCGCCAGGCTTAGAATGCCACTGTCATTGAGCCCGGGAATAATGGGCGCTGCCAATACAGTAACAGGAATCCTTTCTTTGTTGAGTACTTCAAGCAACTCCAATCTCTTTTTTATGGTTGCTGTTCTTGGCTCCATTTTTCTGCGCAAATCATCATCTACTGTATTGATGCTAATCGCAACGGATACCAAGCCGAGGTCATTGAGCGATTTTAGCAAATCAAGGTCGCGAAGCAAAAGCGTATTTTTAGTAACAATGCCCACAGGGTGTCTGTGTTTCAGAAAAACTTTGAGCAGTTCTCTGGTGATTTCCATGTCCTTTTCGATAGGTTGGTAACAATCAGTATTACCCGACAACATGATGGGCGCTGCCTTCCACTTTTTGGATGAGAGCAGCTTGTCCAAAAGCTCAGGCGCATTTTTTTTGACCAGGATCTTAGATTCAAAATCCAGACCTGCACTGTAACCCCAATAGTTGTGCGTATTTCTTGCGTAACAATAAATACATCCATGCTCACATCCCTGATATGGGTTGAGCGAATAATACAAAGGAAGGTCAGGGCTTTCGACCTTGTTCACAATGGTTTTTGGATAAACGTACTGAAAGGTAGTCTGAATACTTTCCTCTTCTCCCGTCAACTCCTCAACATAAACATTGTATTTCTGGAAGGAGTTGGGCGTGTTGATCTGTGCTCCTCTTCCATTTTGTATTACAGGTAAAAGATTCATTTGTCGACATTTTAGACAAAAATATGTCTATTTTTTCGTTTTGTCAATAGCTGGCCGTTTTTTAACGCTTCTTTGATTTTTTTGACGTCTTTTTCTTCATCTGGAAAAGTGTACTTTTGTCGCCTACAAATTAAAAATGAGCCATTCAGAAAAAAATTGGAAAACAGGCCCCGGCTACCATTCTGTCCAAACCATACAACTTCCGCCGTATGATAAGATCTCACTGAGCAATGGTCTTCCTGTCTACCTGCTCAATCAGGGCAGTCAGGACATCATCAAGTTTGACCTTGTTTTCCGTGGAGGGCGTTTGCTGGAAGAAAAAAAACTGGTTTCTAAGTTTACTGCAACCTTGTTGCGTGAGGGTACACTGACGAAAAAACCGGCGGAAGTAGCCAATTATTTTGACTACCATGGTGCTGTTTTGCGGGTCGCCTCCAATTTGGATTTTGTTTATATGTCTCTGTCGTGTTTGTCCAAACATTTCGAAAAGGTCATTCACCTTTTAGCCGAAGTACTGTATGAACCTCTTTTTAGTGAAGAAGAGTTGGAGAAACTAAAGAGAAACACCATCCAAAAACTTTTTCAGGATCTTTCAAAAAACGATCTCATCAGCTATCGGGTTTTTACAGAAGCAGTATTTGGTGTGGATCATCCGTATGGTTACAACAGCACTGAGGAGGCCATAACTGCAATTACCCGGGATGACCTTGTACAGTTTCACAAAGATCACCTCGGACATAAAAATGCTTTTATTGTAGTGAGTGGCAAGTTTGACGGACCTGCTGTAGCATCAACTGTTGAAAAGCTTTTCGGAAATACTTTGCCTGAATCGACTCTTCCTGTGTATTCGCCACCGGTAAGCATCCAGCAACCTGCAGGCCTGACCGTTTACACCAACAACGAATACCAGGCCTCCATCAAAATTGGGAGAAAGTTGTTCAACAGGCAGCATCCTGACTACGCCGCCTTCTTTTTTATGAATACCCTCTTTGGTGGGTATTTCGGCTCGCGACTGATGTCATCTATCCGCGAAAAACATGGCTACACCTACAATGTATATTCTGTTTTCGATCACTTGATTTACGATGGGTATTTTTACATTGGGACAGATGTTGCCCTGGAGTATGTCGATGCTACCATGAGTGAAATCAACAAGCAGATCAAAACGTTGTGCTCCAGGAAAGCCCCGTCAAAAGAAATAGAAATGGTGCGCAGTTATCTTACCGGTAATTTCCTCAACCTTATTGATGGACCCCTCAACAGTGGGTCTCTGATCAAGTCACTCGCCATGGACTTTACTCTGGATGGCTATTTTGAGGATTTTTTAGAAAAGCTCAAAACGGTTTCTGCAAAAGATGTACAGGAAATGGCCCAAAAATACCTTGGTCAGGAAGACCTGATTACTACTATTGTGACGCACCAGTCTCCCGCGATGGTCTAGCGGAAATTATTTAAACAACTCGTCGTAGTCGTTGGATTTGTTGGTGGTAGTAGAAGTTTTCTGCTGACGTTCTACCTTTGGTAGAATCATGATGTCGTCATCTTCAACTTCTTCGTATTCGGTAAACTTGGGTTTTTGTTTTTCCTCCGCTTTTTTGATAGCATTTTTGAGGGATTTTCTGGCAAATGCCCTGAAGAAAAGAAATCCTGCCACTACCGGGAAACCAAATACAGTAAGAATGCTGGCAATGATTCCAAATAATGGATTTTCCTTAAACAGTTTTCCGATAAACTTGAGATAGTCCGTAATAACGGTATAGTCAAAAATAGCCGCCAATATCAACAATACGGGAGCGGCCCATGATAATATCGTAAAAATGCCTTTGGCAATAAAAAACAGCAACAACAATACACCGATCATAGCGATTATTGCGCCAAAACTTCCAAACGGATTCTTTTTACCTCCAAAACTAAATTCTTTATAAATCATCGCTCTTTATTCTTTATAACACAAATATGGCTGTATTAGTTAGCCAAACAATGTGCTTTTTCGATACAGCTTATCTTTAAATCGATCAAAGCATCATATTAGTTCAGCCGATTGTTGTAAACTGACCAATTCCCGGTATCTGCCATTTTCCATGGACATCAGTTGCTCGTGCTCGCCAAATTCAACACCTCTGCCATTGTCCATCACTAATATTTTGTCTGCATGTCTAATGGTCGTGAGACGGTGAGCAATAATGATGGAGGTTCTTTTATCGATGAGTTCTTCAATGGCGTGCTGGATGACCAATTCTGTTTCGGGGTCAATGGACGATGTTGCTTCGTCCAGAATGAGAATATCTGGATCAAATACGAGGGCTCTTACAAATGATATCAACTGTCTTTGTCCAACAGATAAATTATTGCCTCTTTCCGTGATGACAAAATCGTAACCTCCAGGTAGTTTTTCCAGAAATTCATGAGCTCCTATATCCTTTGATGCGCGCAACACTTTTTCCGGATCGATGGATTTGTCACGAAGACAAATATTTTCCATTACTGTTCCTTCAAATAAAAAAACATCCTGTAGTACAATGGCAATGTTTTTCCTTAAGGCCGATAATTCATAGTCTCTTATGTCTGTGCCATCTACAAAAATATTACCCTTCTGGATATCGTAAAATCGGTTGAGAATATTGATGATGGTAGTTTTGCCCGATCCGGTACTTCCGACGATCGCCAGGGTTTCACCCGGGTTTATCTTAAACGACAAATCCTTGATAACAAAATTTTCTTCGTCGTATGCAAATCCAACCTTATCAAATACAATGTTGCCATCCAGCTTTTCTTTCACCACTTTACCCTTGTTTGGAATCGAGTCCTGACTGTCCATAATTTTGAAAACCCTTGAACCGGCAACGATACCCATTTGTAAGGTGTTAAACTTATCAGCAGCCATCCGTACTGGTCTGAAAAGCAGATCCAGATACAAAGGAAAAGCAACAAGAGCTCCAAAAGAGACATTGCCTTTTAAATAATCTGCTGCGCCCCACCAAACAAGGAGCGCAAGACATAGGGCTGAAATCAATTCTACTACCGGGAAAAAAACCGCGTAATAAAACACTGAATCCAGATTGGCCCCTGTGTAAGCATGATTGATTTCTTTGAATTTTTTGCTTTGTCTGCCCGCCGCATTAAAAATTTGAACGATTCGCATTCCGCTGATTTGCTCCTGCAGAAATGCATTCATATTGGCCACCTGATTTCTTACTTTAGTATATGAAATTTTTACGTTTTTTTGGAAGATTCTTGTGGCTATGATCAGAAATGGGAATAGGAGCAAACAAACCAAAGTCAGTTTCCAGCTGGTGTAAAACATGACCGCCAGCACTGCTACGATCGACAACAAATCCGCAACTATGGTAATTACACCTTGGGTGAATACTTCATTGATTGCCTGTATGTCGCTGATGGTTCTGGTGGTACTCGTACCTATGGGAGTCTGGTCATAATATCGCAGCCTGAGTGAAACAATTTTTTCAAAAATCTCATTCCTCATATCCTTAATCACAGACTGACCAAGATCTGCTGTGGCATATAAGAAGTAATACCTTAAGCCTACATTGACCAATAATAGAAAAATAAATAAAATAGAAATTTGATACATACCAGGTATATCAAACTTGAGGATATGGTCATCCACAATATTCTTCACCAAATAAGGCAAAATAGCTCCCAATGGTGCCAGAACAATGGCAAGGATCACACAGATGACAAATAGACGTTTGTACTTCCATCCGGCTTTGATGAGTCTCGTTAAAACATTAAAATCAAACTTCTCCTTCTGTTTGGTCTCTTGTGCCATGTAGTACTTATTCGCAAATAGACAAAAGTATATTAATCTGATGGCTATTGAGCAATTTTTAATCTTACTGTTTTCTTAAACTTTACATTATTTCATTTGGTTTTTTTGAATCAAAAAGCTGACTGTCCAAAACTTGATAGGTCATCTTTTTCCGCTCATGGGTCAATATGTTTTATTGGTTTGCTAACGATATTACTGCTACCTTTGACTTCTTTCTTTCGAACTTATTTTTGCAAGATGAAATTTGAAACTAAAGTTATACACGCGGGCATTGAGCCTGACCCATCGACAGGAGCCATCATGACTCCTATTTTCCAAACCTCTACCTATGTTCAGGATGCTCCTGGTGTTCACAAGGGATACGAATACGCACGCACGCAGAACCCCACTCGTTCTGTTTTGGAAAGCCAACTGGCTGCTCTGGAAATGGGAACTGATGGCATCTGCTTTGCCAGCGGCCTGGCGGCAATGGATGCTATTTTGAAATTATTGACTCCCGGAGATGAGGTGATTTGCACCAACGACCTTTATGGAGGAAGTTATCGTCTGATGACCAAAGTGTTTGAAAAATACGGCATCATATTTAAATTTTGCGATATGACCATTGCCGGAACTGTTGCCAAATTGGTCAACATAAAAACAAAAATGATTTGGATAGAAACCCCCACCAACCCAATGCTCAATGTGGTGGATATCAAAGAAATTTGTGACATCATCGCCGGTCGTGATATCCTTTGTGTGGTTGACAATACTTTTGCTTCTCCGTATCTGCAGCAACCACTGGAACTGGGTGCCGATGTGGTCATACATAGCGCCACCAAATATCTGGGTGGTCATTCCGATGTAATACATGGAGCGGTAATTGTTAAGGACAAAGATCTTGCAGCAAAGCTTCGCTTTTACCAAAATGCATGTGGAGCTGTTCCCGGGCCCCAGGATTGTTTCCTTGTGCTCCGCGGCATAAAAACTTTACATATAAGAGTGCAACGTGCTTGTGAAAATGCAGCAGCCATTGCAGTCTATCTGGAAAAACATCCGGCTGTTTCAAAAGTATATTTCCCAGGACTCACATACCATCCCGGTCATGAGGTTGCTGCCAAACAAATGAAAATGTTTGGCGCAATGGTATCGTTTGATTTAAAGCAAAATTCTGTTGAAAACGCAAATAAAGTACTGTCTTCTACAAAACTCTTTTCTCTGGCAGAATCCCTCGGTGGTGTAGAATCGCTGATTGGCCATCCTGCAAGCATGACACACGCGTCTATTCCCCGCGAAGAAAGACTGAAAGTAGGTCTGACTGATTCCCTGATCAGGTTGAGCATAGGTATTGAAGCCGTTGAAGATTTGATGGAGGATTTAAATGAGGCTCTGAATTCCATTTGATACTTCCTTAAAATGAAAAAACCTCACTAACTTTTTAGCGAGGTTTTTCTTGAAATTCAAATCGTTAAAGCCACATTTATCTTGAGAGTCAAACTCTTATAATCTTATTGTAATAATTACAATACAAAGATACATCTATTCTGAGCGCTCGTGCTTCATTAATTTTTTCCAATTTATGTGTTATTTTACCCTTTTTTGATATATTTATGAAATATCTTGTTAAAATGTCCGTTTGGGCTATTGCGTAGCAGAATAAAATACTGGTCAATGAAAAAGAAACAGGCTTTTATCGAAAGAATTGATCCCTCCTTTGGTTCTTCCTTTACTTTAAAGAAGTTTGATTCCCGGGTGGAAGACCATAAGCCTTTCTGGCACTTCCATCAGGAAATAGAACTGGTATATATTCCTGAAGGCAATGGTAAAAGACATATCGGCAATCATATCTCTAATTATTACAATGGTGACTTGCTGGTGATTGGTGGTAAGTTGCCACATTTTGGGTTCCGCGATCGCCTCATTGGCAATGGGAAGGAAGTAGTGCTCCACTTCAGGGAAGACTTTCTGGGCGAAAATATTTTGATGAAACCGGAGTTCATTGCCATTCGCCGATTTCTTGAACTTTCAAAAAACGGGATTTCATTTTTTGGGAATTCAAAATCAGAGGTAGGTGAACGCCTGGAGAGTCTGTTTTACATGAGCAATTTTGAAAAGCTCATTGAAGTGATGAAAATCCTCAACATTCTGGCTACCAGCCGCGACATGGAAGTACTCAATGTGTCGGGTGTTATGGTCAGCCCGTCTGCCCATGGTGCTGATCGGTTGGACGAGGTGTTTTCTTTTGTCCGGGAAAACTTTCAGGAAGAGATCGCACTGGAACAACTGGCAGAAATGACAAGCATGACGGTGCCTTCTTTTTGTCGGTTTTTCAAAAAGCAAACCGGTAAAACTTTTATAGAATTTCTCAATGAATATCGGATCGCCCATGCATGCAAATTGTTGGCCGATGACCCCATGTCAATAACTGATGTTTGTTTTGAAGCGGGCTTCAACAATTTTTCGCATTTCAACAAATACTTCAAACGGATCACAGGAAAAAGCCCGTCGGAGTACAGAAAAGAACTCGCACTCGTTGTACTTCCGGAGTAGTATGTACTGTGTTTAATAACACACCACTGAGGAATTCATTAATATTGCATTTGAAATTTCTAAGATTGATCAGGTTTCTAATTTTTTTATGGGCCATTTGCCATCTTGCCTCCTGTGCCAGCAGCGGTTCTCTGGAAGGTGGGCCAAGAGACGTTGATCCGCCCAAACTGCTTGAAGAAAAGTCTACGCACAACTTTCAAACATTATATTCCGACAGAGCCTTCTCTCTTACCTTTGATGAGTTTATCGTCCTGAAGGACCCAATCAAACAGATCGTTGTCTCCCCGCCCCTCACTTATATCCCCAAAACAAGCGTCCGTGGCAAAACACTCTTTTTCTCTTTCAATGAAAAAGAAGTCATCAGAGAAAACACGACGTACACCGTTAATTTTGGTGAGGCCATCCAGGATCTGCACGAAAACAACAAACTGGTCAACTTTAGATTTGTATTCTCCACTGGTGAAATCATCGATTCTCTCGCCATTAAGGGCAGCGTCATTGATGCGGCAACCCTAAAGCCTGCACCCAATGCAACTGTTTTGCTTTATGACAAGCTTGAAGACAGCGCATTTGTAAAGGAAAAACCTTTTTATTTTGCCAGAACAGACAAGGAAGGCGTTTTTAAAATAGAAAACATCAAAAGCGACACCTTCAGAATATTTGCCATAACTGACGAAAACATCAGCTATACTTACAATGAGGGTAGCGAGGCGCTGGCCTACAGAGACAGCCTTATTTTTCCTGAAGATCTCGATTCTACAAAAACAATCGCCCTGACGCTAACAACCCCTCTGTCCAGATTGAGGGTTTTTGATGTATTGTCCAAACAATTTGGTAAGAGTGTTGTCAAATTCAACAGAGCTGTGGATCTGCCTTTTCCTGTTTCTTTTACAGACAACCAATTAAAGTACTATTCATCTTTTGCCGGAGATAGTTTGAGCATTTGGTACCAGGGAGATATCGCTCCTAAAGATTCTTTTGAAATATTTTTGCCTTTCGATACGCTTAAAGTCATCGTTCCCGATACCTCTAAAAAGATTGCTGCTTTTATGCCCAGGTTTGTCTCGGCTTCCAATACCTTGTACGGCAACGATACGATACGCATTCAATTCAACCATCCGGTGGGCGGATTTGATCCATCAAAACTGTCGGTGACCGATTCGTCGAAAGTTGTGCTATCTGAAGTTCAGTATTTTTTTGACACCCTGTCTTTAAAGATTCCGGCAGCCCAATTTTATGCCGGAGAGTTTAGGATCTTTGCTCCTGCCAATACTTTCACAGACATTTTTGGTCAAAGCTTTGCAGACAGTCTCCATTTAAAATTTCAAATACCCGGCGAGGATAAACTTTCCGGCCTGGTCGTCAATCTTTCGGGTCTCGACAGTACAAGCCAGTACATCGTATATTTAATGGAAAACAACAATACGGTGTCAAGTTTCACAATAAAAGACATAAGTAGCACCCAAAAGACGTTTAACAAATTGAGACCGGGAGAATACCGCCTGGAGATTGTTGAAGATAAAAATCTTAACGGTGTAAGGGATCAGGCTGATTTCTGGTTGCGCAGGCAGGCAGAAGTCGTCAAAACATTCCCAATTGAGAAACTCAGAGAAAATTGGACGATAGAAGCAGACATTAATTTTAAAGAATAGTTATACCCAATACAAAATGAAACTAAGGGCAGAAAATCTCAGAAAACAATACGGAGCGCGCAAAGTAGTAGATGGTGTATCTATTTCAGTTGACCAGGGCGAAATTGTCGGTTTACTGGGGCCTAATGGTGCCGGTAAAACCACAAGTTTTTACATGATGGTAGGCTTTGTCAAACCCAATGAAGGCATCGTGTACCTGGATGATGTCGACATTACAGATCTTCCAATGTATAAGCGCGCTCAAAAAGGCATAGGCTATCTTCCTCAGGAGGCTTCAGTTTTTAGAAAAATGAGCGTTGAGGACAACATCATGGCCATTTTGGAAATGATGCCTTTGAAAAAAGAAGAAAGATTTGAGAAGATGGAATCCCTCATTGATGAGTTCCACCTCCATAAAGTAAGAAAAAACTCAGGTGACTCTCTTTCCGGGGGTGAAAGAAGGAGGACGGAAATAGCCAGGGCGCTGGCTTCAGAACCAAAATTTATTCTTTTGGACGAACCTTTCGCAGGCATTGACCCCATTGCTGTGGAGGACATACAATATATTGTCGCCAAGCTCAAAACCAAAAATATAGGCATTCTTATTACAGACCACAATGTGCAGGAAACTTTGTCAATCACCGACAGGGCCTACCTGATGTTTGAGGGTAAAATTTTACGACAAGGCGTTGCAGAAGATCTTGCAGCAGACCCTATCGTCAGAAAAGTTTACCTGGGACAAAATTTTGAGCTGAGAAAAAAAGTGATCACTTTTGAGGAAGAGTAATTACATATACATACTTCTATTACTTCTTGTCCATTTTTCTTGCGGCCGTGAAGAAACCAGAACTACGCTAAATGCCGAGGAAAGAGTAATTTTTGATAGCCTGAGTGTCAGGCAGTTTGAGGACATCAGAAGATATACAGACAGCGTCTGCCTTCTCAACAGAGACTCCATGTATAACTATATGGTCGACTCCTTATTAAGAATCAGATTGATTGAAATTGAAAATCTGGTGGAAGATGAAAAATAAATTGTCTTTGCTGAGTTTTTGCCTCTTCTTGGTGGCGTGTCTCCCGGATGAAACAGGCATAGACATGGGACTGATCGAAAAAAAGCTTTATGAAGAAGGAGAGAATTACAAACGCCTTCGTTTATTCAACTGCAGGCAAAGTTTGATGATCGATGTAGAGAAAATGGTAGATAGCATCATGATCAACAACATCAATTTTTCTGTCGGAGAAGGTATTTTGTTTCCAGGCAGACCTTACAAACCCAATTATGTCGGTTATATACAACTCAATGATACACTAAAGGCCCGGCCATTTCTTACTGTGCCGGAAGATAGTACAGATGCTCCAACAAAAAACGAAGTTGATACTGATAGTATAAATTGATAACACATGTCTAAAACAGAAAAATTCTTAGCCCTCGAACAGGAATTTAAGGTGTATTTGCCCGTATTACAGCAGGCTGGTGAAGTGATACGGGATGAAAACATTTCCAACTATCCCATCTTTGCGGCGCATCAAGGTGACCTGGAGATGGGAATTCCTGTTATTGAAAAACCCAAACATGGAGGTAAGTGGAATATTAATGCTACAACACTGGAGGAATTTGTGGCTAAAAACATCATATTTACAGATAAAGTGGATGAATTTTTGAAATCATACAAAAACCCCGATGAATTTGTGTGTATTTTCATTCTTAGCGAATTGGGAGCTACATTTAATTACTTTCCAGTTGCCAAATAATTCTTGACATTTTTTCTATTTTTGTCGCAAATAAAAAAAGCAGTATGAAATTCGAAGTTTCGTCTCAGGATCTGGTAAAAAAATTGCAGGTTGTAGGAGCAGTGATTGTTACAAATCCAGTGCTTCCTGTCACTGAGGACTTTTTATTTAACCTCGACGCCTCTGGTAAACTGACCATTACTGCTACCAACGTGGACACGACAATCATTACCAGTATCAATGTGTCGGTGATTGAAGCAGGAAGCATTGCCATACCAAGTAAAATTCTTCTTGAAACACTGAAGGCTTTGCCAGAGCAACCCATTACCATCTCAGTTGGTGATAACAATGGCATAGACATCATGTCTTCATATGGAAAATATCACCTATCGGGAGATGGTGTTGAGGATTTTCCAATTCCACCTACAGAAGAAGCGGTAGAAAACTTTAGCTTTGAATGCAACAAAATGGCCAGCGCCATTTCAAAAACAATGTTTGCTACCAGCAATGACGAACTTCGACTTGCCATGACCGGTGTCTTGATGCAGATTGATTTCAACAAACTGATTTTTGTTGCTACAGATGCTCATAAACTGGTGAAACACAGCTTTTTTGGCATCAGTTCAGAAATTACTGACAGCATCATTCTTCCAAAGAAGGTATTGTCTTTACTGAAAGTAGCTCTGCCGGAATCCGGAAACCTGGAAGTATCCTTCAATAGGAAAAACGCTTTCTTTAAGTTTGAGGGTACTACTGTAATCACTCGCCTGATTGATGCAAAATTCCCTGATTACAACGCGGTTATTCCTATAGAAAATCCTAATGAGCTGATAATCAATAAGAAAGATCTACAAAACTCATTGAGAAGGATAAGCATTTACGCCAATAAGAGCACCAATCAAATCATTTTGAACATGGGTGAAAATGCCCTGACTCTATCAGCACAAGACCTTGATTTTTCCAATGAGGCTACAGAGCAGCTGGCTTGCAGATACAATGGCGAGTTGATGAGCATGGGCTTCAATGCCAAAATATTCATCGAAATGCTGGGAAATATCGAAACAGAAGAAGCTATTCTTAATACATCCGTTCCAAGCCGCGCAGGAATTTTGATTCCCGCAGAACAATCCAAGAACGAACACCTGATGATGCTGGTTATGCCGGTATTGTCAACGTATTGATCTTGATGTCCGCTCAGAAAAAGACGGGTTTATTTTTTGGATCTTTCAATCCAATCCATGTTGGGCACCTCATCATTGCAGGGCATTTAATTTCCGACGCGCAGATTGAAGAGTTGTGGATGGTGGTGAGTCCGCAGAATCCCTTGAAGGACAAAAAGTCTTTGGCAAATGATTACGATCGTCTGCGCATGGTGGAAATGGCAATAGGAGAAAATATTGCGATAAAAGCTTCTAATATAGAGTTTGCCTTGCCCAAACCTTCTTACACGATAGATACCCTTACCTACTTAAGAGAAAAATACCCACATAAAACATTTGTCCTGGTGATGGGAGGTGACAATATCCACAGCATCAACAAGTGGAAAAACTGGGAAAGTTTGATTTCAGATTATGAGATCATCGTTTACAACAGACCGGGAAACGCTCCGGAACTCCCTGATTTTGTCGCAGGTACACACAATATCAGATTTGTGGACGCACCGCTTCTGGACATTTCATCCTCATACATCAGACAGCGTATTGCAGATAAGAAGGAATTCAGATATATGGTGACCGATGCTGTATACAACTACATTACAGATAATCATTTATACAAACAAAAGTAATGTTGGAGTCAGAGATTCAACTTTGGATTCTGTTTGTGACGGTCCTTATCCCTAATGTTCTTTTTTGCTAAATTTTTTTCCAGCGCATCTTCAAGTTTGATATCCAGCTGATTTGCCAGACAGGTCAATACCCAGAATACATCCGAGAGTTCATCTGTCAACATTTCTTTTGCTTCTTCCTCTGTTGTTGGTGTCTTAAAAGATTGTTCACCATACGTTCTGGCAACAATCTTAGCGAACTCTCCCACTTCTTCAGCAAGGATCAATGTATTGGTCTTTACATCAAAATACCTCACTCCTACGGTCTTTATCCACTGATCGACGATCTCCTGATACCTATTGATTTCCATACTACTCTTTGTTTTTTGAATCTATGATGATGGTGACCGGACCATCATTGACAAATTGTATTTTCATATCTGCACCAAACTCGCCGGTTTTTATTTTATCAGCGAATTCATATTGTTTTTTGCATTCATCAACAAAGAAGTCATAGAGCGGTATTGCCCGATCAGGTTTTGCTGATCGTATAAAAGAGGGTCTATTACCTTTTTTGGTAGATGCAAAAAGAGTGAATTGGGAAACTATGAGTATACCCCCCTCTACCTGTGCCAAAGACAAATTCATTTTTCCTTCTTCATCAGAGAATACCCGCATGTTGATGACTTTTTGAGCCAACCATTCTGCGTCTTCTTCTGTATCTTCTTCCTCAATACCAAGCAGGACAAAAAATCCATCCTCTACCGGTCTTATATCCGTGTCATTTATGGTTATTGAACACGACTTTGATCTTTGTATTACGGCTCTCATAGTTTACAAACAGTACGATTTTTTATAATACGAAAATAGCTCTTTTGTAATGGTTTGAAAAATGCGTTTTCAACACCAACAATGTGGAGATTATATTAGAAAAAATAAATATGATCCATCGATAAAGATTACATATAAATGAAAAAAATCATATTATAATTTTCATTATGATTTTTAGCACGCTTATTTGATCCTTTTCTCTTTCTCTTTGTTCTGTTGATATTTATCAACAATGTTGACAAAATTGTTAATTCATTGTAAACTAGTGGCTGTTTTATTCCTTTTGTCAAACTCAATCTTAGTATCGAAACACACAAGCACTTAGGGAAAATAATATATCCACATTTACACACATCTAATGATGGGGTTCTTTGAAATTTAAAAAAAAATATAATCAATAATAAAGACGGCGAATGGCAAAATTTCTTTTGAATTTGCTTTCATACATTTGCAATCCACAGTCGAGCAATGAGGAGTTATAGGATTTATACTAAAGTGATCTTTGTTTTTATTTTTCTGGTGGTTATTGCCGGAAGTGTTGTGAGAACAACTCAAAGCGGTATGGGATGCCCTGATTGGCCCAAGTGTTTCGGCAACTGGATTCCTCCGACCTCTGCCGACGATCTGCCTGCAGATTTTGAAAAATATCTAAGCAAACAGGATATTGACCATACTTTCAATGTATATCATACCTGGATAGAATACATCAACAGACTTTTTGGTGCTTTATTGGGTGTTTTGATTTTAATCCATTTTGTTTGGACTTTGGTCAAGAGAAAGGCGTTTGGTACTAAGTATGTTGTGCTTTCAGGATTGATGGTTGTGTTAGTAGGTTTTTCAGGATGGCTTGGCAAATTGGTTGTAGATCACAATCTTGCAGTAGCCAAGATATCCTTACATATGATCAGTGCTCTGGTGTTGGCATTTGTACCATTGATTATCCTCAACATTCAGCATAGCAAATTACTGGTGTATAATGACAAGAAGTTGAACTATGCAGCTTTTGGATTAATGGTTTTGTTATTGGTTCAATTATTTCTTGGCATACAACTGAGAGAGAATATAGATGAAGTGAGTAAAACACTAGGATATCTTTCCAGAGAGACCTGGTTGGATTCTTCCGGTGTATTGTTTTTTGTCCATCGCTCTTTTAGTTGGCTGATCCTTGGTATATGTGTGTATATGTTGTACCATATGAAGGAAAAGTTAGAATATAAAGTCCACCTTGTAGGGTTTTTGATTCTGGTGGTGTTGTTATTTATCATTGGAATTGGTTTTTCTTATATGGGATTTCCAGCATTTATGCAACCTATGCACTTGCTCTTTTCTCTGTTGTTGATATGTCTTTGTTTTGATTTAATCAATAAGATTTATTTAAATAGAGTAAGTGTTAAAAAAGGCAACATATAATTTTTATAACTTTGCGTTAAAATAACGGATAAAGTGAAACATCAAATTCAACACGTAGGCGAGTTCTCTTTCATTGAAAGCAAGCCTGATAGTACTGAGTATCCTTTGGTTCTGCTGCATGGATTGATGGGAGCATTAAGTAATTTCGAAACCATCATAGATCATTTCTATGAGGAGATGAACGTAGTGGTGCCTATGCTGCCTATTTTTGAAATGCCGCTTAAATCTTTGAGCGTTGATGGTCTTGTTGAGCATGTATATCAATTTATCAAGTTTAAGGGATACGAAAAAGTACATGTTCTTGGTAACTCTCTTGGCGGTCATATTTGTCAGCTGCTTGCATTGACTTATCCGGATGTTGTCCACAGCATCATATTAACAGGAAGTAGCGGCTTATTTGAAAGTGCTATGGGCAACACCTTTCCTAAGAGAGGTTCGTATGAATATGTAAAAGCAAAGACTGAAATGGTTTTTTACAACCCTGAAAGTGCTACTCAGGAATTGATCGATGAGGTATTTGCTACTGTTAATGACCTTGGTAAATGTATCAGGATCGTTAAGACAGCTAAATCAGCTGTAAGACATAACCTTGAAGATAAGTTAAAGGACATCAAACAACCTGTGCTTTTGATATGGGGTAAAGATGATGAAGTGACTCCAATGTGGGTTGGGCAAAAGTTTCATGAATTGCTTCCGAATTCAGAACTACACTTATTTGACAACTGTGGCCACGTCGCCATGATGGAACATCCTGAAGAGTTCAACAGGCTTTTGGGTTCATTTTTACAAAGAGTTTCCAACGAAGTAGTTTCTTAATAATGTTTCACGTGAAACAAATTTGATCTACAATCGACTTTGTTCCACGTGAAACATAACATTCTAATTATGGCCTCGATTCTCTTTGCGCCCTTTGCATTGGGTTAGATACATCCGGACGGTTATTCTTAAAAGTTTCAAATCTTGATATTTCCTTAGATCTTGGAAAAGCATTGTTCGACTTGTCTATGTCAGCTGTTTCAAGATTAGGGTCTAGTACAATTCTCTTTACCTTTTTGGTTTTGGCAAATACCTTGGTGATGCTCTTGTCATCAAACCTCCATATTTCAGCCGGCAAAACATCTTTTTCAAAACTGCCATCTTCCATTTCAAATCCTATGATAACAGGCATTGGATTTCCTCCAATGTTTTCGACAGTGATTTCATAAAAGTGCTTTGCATCCTTTTTTGGCTCAGTTGCATTCTTATTTGCGACCATGTACTCTTCTTTAGCGGCATCATATCTATTGTAAAAGTCCACAAGGCTGGTGTCCATTTCTATATAAGTTTGTTTGATTTCCTCCTTATTTCTTAGATCAGAAATGTATTGGGCCTTCTCCTCCCTTTCTTTAAGAACACTGTTATAAGTCTCCTCAGGTGTTGGAGCCAATTCGCTGAAGTACTTAACATTGGCAATACTCATATCAACCGGTTGGGTTCCAAAAAACCATGCCCTCCAAAACCAGTCTAAATCAACACTAGAGGCATCCTCCATAGTTCTGAAAAAATCCGCAGGAGTAGGAGACTTGAATTTCCATCTGTTGGCATACTCTTTAAAAGCGTAATCAAAAAGCTCTCTTCCCAGAATAGTTTCTCTCATAATGTTCAAGGCTGTTGCAGGCTTTCCATAAGCATTGTTTCCAAACTGCTTGATGTTCTCAGAGTTTGACATGATCGGTGTAAGATCCTCCTGAGCGCTACTCATATAGGAGACAATGTTTTCTGCTGGTCCCCTTCTGGAAGGATAATCCCTTTGCCATTGACATTCTGCCAAATACTGGAGAAAAGAGTTAAGTCCCTCATCCATCCATGTCCATTGCCTTTCGTCAGAATTGACGATCATTGGAAAGTAATTGTGTCCAACTTCGTGTATAATCACGCTGATTGTACCATACTTGGTTCTTTCTGTATAGGTACCATCCTCTTCACACCTTCCCCCATTGAAACATATCATAGGATATTCCATTCCGATTCTGTCTGAATTGATACTCCAAGCAACCGGGTAAGGATATTCAAAAGTGTAGTGCGAATACCATTTCAGCGTATGGGCAACAGATTTGGTGCTGTATTTTTCCCACAATGGATTGCCTTCCTTGGGGTACATGGACATGGCCATAATCGTTCTGCCTCCCTGGTTTACAGCCATTGCATCCCAAATAAACTTTCTCGAAGATGCGAAAGCAAAGTCTCTCACATTGTCTGCTTTAAATTTCCAGGTTTTGGTTTTGTACGTTTTTGTTTTTTCTCTTTGAATGGCCTCATCCTGGGTTGCAATAATAACAGGCTGTTCGGTAGCTTTCTTCGCTTCATTGTATCTGCTCAGCTGATTCTTTGTCAGAACTTGTGTCATGTTTTGAAGCTCCCCTGTTGCAGCTACCAGGTGGTCTTCGGGTACAGTTATTTCAACAGTGTAGTTTCCAAAGCTGAGTGTGAATTCACCGGAACCTAGGAATTGCTTGTTTTGCCAGCCAGTTACATCATCGTATACGCACATTCTAGGGAAGAATTGAGCAATCGTGTATAAGTAATTGTCGTCCTTCGGAAAGTACTCATATCCACTTCTTCCACCAATTTTCAATCGATCGTTGATGTTGTACCACCATTTGATTTTGAACGAATAGCTTTGCCCTTTGGCCAAAGGCAGTGGAAGCTCAATGCGCATCATGGTCTTTTGCACGAAGTAAGAAAGATCTTTTCCTGCTACATCCGTGACTGAAGTGATGTTGTGCCCTCCTTCAAAATCAGGTGTCATTCTCTGTAAGGATGCCTCGCTGGTGTTTTCACCAAACTCACTTTGTGATACTTTGTAGGTGTCAGAGTCTTTGGCTCTCCTGTTTTGATCCAACTGCAACCAGAGGTATTTAAGTACGTCTGGGCTGTTGTTGAAATAGGTAATGGTTTCTTCGCCGGTTATTTGTTGTTTCTGATCATCAAGGGTAACTTTAATGTTATAGTCGGCGCGTTGCTGCCAGTATTCATGTCCTGGTGCACCACTGGCAGATCTATAAGTATTTGGTGTTGGAAGAAGAGACCCCAACTGTTCAAACTTTCCCTGTGCAAAAAGCAAAGCCGGGAAAATCACAAGCAATAAAATACGAAACATGTTGTGCATATCTAAAATTGAATTTGTTTGAAAAGTAAAATGTGGTGGGAAGTTTCAAATTTAGAATAATTTGGATAGATAGCCAAGACTAATAAATCCATCAATTGAATAGACAACATCAGTTACAACATATTCTTTAATATTACAGATGATTTAAACATTTATGGGCGGAATCTATATACATATACCATATTGTAGAAAGGCGTGCACTTACTGCAATTTCCACTTTTCTACTTCGATGTCTACTCGTCCTGAATTCTTAAAGTCGTTGATTAATGAAATAGAATCGAGACCACCCTACTTCAAAGAAGTCGAATCCATTTACTTTGGTGGAGGTACACCATCGGTATTGACTGCAGAAGAATTGAATGATTTGCTGGCAAGCCTGGCAAAAATCTATTCATGGGACAAGACGGCAGAAATCACTTTTGAAGTAAATCCAGACGATATATCAAAGGAGTATGTCACCATGATCAGAGATGTTGGTATCAACAGACTATCTATTGGTGTTCAATCTTTTTTTGATGAGGATTTGCTGTTTATGAACAGGAGTCACAACGCCAGTCAATCCAAAACAGCAATATCTTTGGCCAAAGATGCAGGAATTGAACAAATAAGTATTGACCTGATCTATGGCATTCCTGGTGCCAGCCATGAAAAATGGGAGGAAAACATTGATACCTTTTTACATTTGAATGTTGATCATTTATCCGCCTACTGCCTAACCGTAGAAGAAAAGACGGCACTCCACAAACAGGTTGAAAAGGGTAAAGTAACTCTCGATGACCAACACAGTTATGAACAGTTTTCTATCTTGATAAACAAACTCATTCTCAATGGTTACGAACAATACGAGGTTTCTAATTTTTGCAGGAATGGGAAGACAGCCAAACACAATTCCTCTTATTGGCAAAGCAAACCCTATATGGGATTTGGCCCTTCTGCTCATAGTTTCAACGGTACTTCCAGAAGTTGGAATGTTGCGAATAATGTAAAATACAATAAGGCTGTTAATGATGGTGACCCTTATTTTGAAGAAGAAATACTGAGTCTGGCTGATCGCTATAATGAATACATCATGACAGGACTAAGAACCAAATGGGGCGTCAGTAGAAATGAGATCAGCATGGTATTCGGAGAGGACTACCTTGACTTCTTTGAAAAAGAACTGCTTAACAACAGATTCCGGGACTTTATTCAGGATAAAGATGGGGTAATAACAGTGCTCACAGCTGGTAAGTTTTACAGCGATGCCATAGCATCTTCTTTCTTTAAAATACAATCGGATGACTGAGAGCAATAAAAGATTGGTCATTCTTACACCGGGATATAATCCTACAGAAGAAGAACGCCTTGAATATGACAGAATTGCAAGCGAGATTAAACTAAGATTGTCTCATTTCCTGGATACATCGTTTATAATTATTGACGATGGGAGTGCTGTCAAAATCACATCAGAACATGCCACGGTAATTCATTTGGCCCAAAATGCCGGAAAAGGCGCTGCCATAAAATCAGGTGTGAAAATGATCAAAGAAGCTGATTATGTGTTATATACAGATTTTGATTTTCCTTATACGATTGAAAGTTTGATCAGTGTTGTTCATGCAATATCGGACGAAAAACTATCCCCCGATCTTGTTATCTCGCAAAGAAGTGGCCAATACTTTAGCAAACAACCATTTCAGAGAAGGCTCATTTCTGCCTTGATCAAAGGACTTAACAAGTATTTTTTAGGCTTAAAACACTATGATACACAAGCAGGTTTGAAGGCAATGAAAAAAGGAAAGGCTTCAGAAATACTGGGTATGGTGGCTACCAATGGTTTTTTATTTGAAATTGAATTCATTTCAAAAGCTGAGAAAAATGGTCTTGTCATTGTAGGTGTTCCTGTGGAATTGCGGGAAGACGTAGAAATCATACCTGTATCGTGGAAAACGATAAGGAAAAATGCAGTAGCGATGTTTAAGCTGCTTGTTGCTAAAATTTCTCCTTAAGGAACTGGCCGGTATAAGAGTCTTTTTCTTTGATGGCATCGCGGGGCTCACCCTGAAAAGTAAGACTTCCTCCATACTTGCCCGCTCCGGGACCGAGATCTATCAACCAGTCTGAAGACTTGATGACATCCAGGTTGTGCTCTATGATCAATACCGAATGACCGTTTTCTACCAAAGCATTGAAGGCGTCCATGAGCTTATTGACATCATGAAAATGCAGCCCTGTCGTAGGTTCATCGAATATGAAGAGTATATTTTTTGAAGCATATTCTTTGGTGAGGAATGAAGCCAGTTTTACACGCTGGGCCTCGCCACCCGATAAAGAATTGCTGGCCTGACCAAGGTGGATGTAACCCAAACCCACGTCCTGTAGAGGCTGTAGCTTGTTGATGATGTCTTTTTTCTTCTTAAATGCTACCAGAGCTTCGTCTACCGTAAGCTCTAGGACGTCGTGGATCGAAAGACCATCGTATTTTACTTCCAGTACATCGTTTTTAAATCTTTTTCCGCCACATTCATCGCAAACCAAATTGACATCGGCCAGGAATTGCATTTCTACGGTGATATTGCCATCTCCCTTACACGTATCACAACGGCCGGCGTCCACATTGAAGGAGAAGTATTTGGGATCATAACCCCTTAACTTAGACAATGGCTGATCGGCAAATAATTTTCTAATCGCATCGTAGGCTTTTACATAAGTAACCGGATTGGATCTCGAAGATTTGCCGATGGGTGATTGATTGACCATTTCAACCGAAGATATCCTATTGAGATCACCCGATAGTTTTGAAAACTTACCGGGAGCCGAAGGAATTGGTTCTCCCAGGTGGGAAAGCAAAGCAGGGTACAAAATGCTTTTGATCAAAGTAGTTTTACCCGAGCCACTCACCCCGGAAACACAGGTGATGGCATTGAGTGGTATCATGATATTGATGTCCTTCAAATTGTGCTGTCGAGCTCCTTCAAGGACAATTTTATTGGAAAACTTACGGACATTGACAGGTACAGGAATAAATCTTTTTCCTGAGATGTAATCCGAAGTCAGGGTTTGTACACCTTGTTCAAATTCAGAATAGGGGCCGGCATACACCAGGTGTCCCCCATGAATGCCCGCTTCAGGTCCTATTTCAACAATGAAATCAGCATTTCTGATGATTTCTTCTTCGTGTTCAACCACTATGACCGTATTTCCGAGGTCTCTCAGATTCTTAAGGACTTTTACCAGCTTTGAGGTATCCTTCGGATGCAGGCCAACGCTGGGTTCGTCCAGGATGTACATGGCATTGGTCAGGTTACTTCCCAACGTTCTGGTGAGGTTGATGCGCTGAGATTCTCCTCCACTGAGTGTCGAAGATAGTCTGTCTAATGATAAATATGAGAGACCAATGTCCATCATGGTCTTTAGACGGTTGTTGATTTCGAGGATGATGCGCTGAGAGACAGCGGCGTCGTATTCGCTCAGATTCAATTGAGCAAACCAGAGATACAAATCTTCAATAGAAATATTGATGAGCTCACTGATTGACCTGCCGTCTATTTTGATGTAAGAGGCTTCTTTTCTTAAACGACCCCCTTTGCATTCGTTGCAGGTGGTGCGACCGCGGAACCTCGCCAATAAAACCCGGTTTTGAATCTTATAGGTCTTTTCTTCTATCTCCTTGAAAAAATCATTCAATCCCCAGAAGAATTGATTACCCGTCCATAACAAGTCTTTTTGATGTGGGGTAAGGTCTTTTACAGGTCTGTGCACTGGAAAATCAAAGCGGGACGCAGATTTTATCAATCTGTCCAACCATTCTTTGCTGACCTCTCCTCTCCAGCATGCAATGGCTCCTTCGTACACGCTGAGATTTTCATCCGGGATGACCTTGTCCGGGTCTATGCCAAGAATTTTCCCATAACCTTCGCACTTTGGGCAGGCACCATAAGGATTGTTGTAATTGAACAACTGATGATTGGGCTCGAGAAAGGTAATTCCATCGAGTTCAAAACGATTGTTGAATTCTTTTTCTTCACCGCCGACAGGAACAACAAGGCATGTACCCTCGCCTTCCGAGAAAGCAGTTAGTACAGAGTCGGCAACTCTTTTTCTATTTTCTTCGTCATCAGAAACCACAAACCTGTCAATGAGGATTTTTAGGTCGAAGGAGTGGTTGGTGGTAAGGACCTTAGCATCCGTTATTTCTTTATTGTTGTCGAGAACGTCCTGGATATTGGTGGTCTCTCCTTTGTAAATCAGTCGCGTAAAGCCTTTTTGGAGCAATAGGTCCAGCTCCTGATTCAAGGGCCTTGAATGGTTTTTCTGAACAGGTATACAAAGTAGGACGCGCGACTGGTCAGGAAGAGCAAAAATGTAGTCAACAACATCTGTGACGCTGTTCTTTTTGACTTCTTCTCCTGAAATTGGGCTAAATGTATGGCCTATCCTGGCGTAAAGCAGCCGGAGGTAATCGTAGATCTCGGTAAGTGAACCAACGGTACTTCGTGCATTGGAAGAAATCACTTTCTGGTCTATAGCGATAGCTGGACAAATGCCTTTGATGAAATCTACCTCTGGTTTTTTCATCCGGTCCAGGAATTGTCTTGCATATGAAGACAAACTTTCCACATAACGCCTCTGACCTTCCGCATAAAGCGTATCGATGATGAGTGAAGACTTCCCTGATCCCGACAAACCGGTCACTACTACCAGTTTGTTTTTCGGTATGACCAGGTCTATGTTTTTGAGGTTGTTGGACCTGGCACCCTTGATGTGGATGTTGTATTTTAGAAAAGAATTATTACTGGGGGGTGCTGTTGTTGTTTGATCCATTGTGTTTTGCTAACCAGCTAAGATAACAAAAGTTGAGTGAGAGGGTTTAAGACTAATGCATATAAAACCATTAACGCATTTTTGGTCTCCTTCTTTTGCTTCCCATGCCTCCTTGCTGGAGCATTTGCATTCCTTGTTTACCCATGGACCTGGCTACGTTCATCTGACCTCTGTTGTTGAGGCCTTTTTCAAACAAATCAATTTGTTCCTTGATGACGCCTTCTGTCACCTTCAGCTTTTTGATTTGTGAAACATAGGATTTTGCACCTGTCCAATTGTTTCTCTGGGCATTAATATTGGCCAATTGCAACAAGACCATGGCTTTTTCATTGTCCGTTGGCAGATTGAGAGACAACGCCGTATTGAAGTATTCTTCTGCAAGCTTATTGTTTTGCTTAGCAGCCTGAATGGTACCTTTCATTACATAATAGATCGCTCTGTTGGTGACGTACAACAATTTTGGAAAAAATGTAAGTCCCAGTCTTTCTTCAGCCGCATCATATTGTTGTAATTGAATGAGTTCTGCAGAAGATTGGATAGTTCCAAGCAGAAAATAACTCACTACAAATCCGATGCCTATGAGGAAAAACAAAAAGGCGTACCAAAAACCGTACAATGCAGTAAGGGCTATACCTAAAATGAAGCAAACTGCAATGATGGCAAATTTTAAATAGATATTGATCTTAAACATTTATGTTCTTTTTGAGGGTGCAAAGTTAAGAGAAAAACAAATAACAAAGTGTACTTAAAACAAGTAGTAACAAATCCGTTTGTGGAGACAATCCACAAGGAAGCTCAAAATTAAATGGCTAAATACAAAGGTTTTTGAAAGCTACTTTC
The DNA here is from genome assembly GCA_020436935.1 of Saprospiraceae bacterium. Taxonomy (GTDB): domain Bacteria; phylum Bacteroidota; class Bacteroidia; order Chitinophagales; family Saprospiraceae; genus JADKBO01. The sequence goes on along the minus strand of JAGQWX010000012.1, from coordinate 29,335 downwards.
CTTCGAGCCATTTTCTTGCATTCAAAAAGGCCTCTGCCCATGGAGAAACCTCATCTTGCCTATCTACGGGATAATATGGCCAGTTCCACGGGAAGAAAGAACGCTCAAAGTGAGGCATGCTCACCAGGTGCCTTCCATCATATGAAGCCAGCATGGCAACGTCATAGAAAGAACCATTTGGGTTACCAGGATACTCGCTGTAGCTGTACTTGCCAACAATGTTGTATTGATCTTCAGCATATGGGAGGTAAAACTTTCCTTCACCATGGGCTACCCAGATGCCAAGACGAGCTCCTTCCAAACTTGACAACATAACGCTGTTGTTTTTCTGGATGGTGACGTTGGTAAATTTGCTTTCGTATTTATGTGAGTTGTTGTGGTGCATTCTGCCGGGCTGTTCATGATTCGGATAAATCAGATCCAACTCCATGAAGAGTTGACAACCATTACAAATTCCTACAGATAAGGTATCTTCTCTTTTAAAGAAGTTTTTAAGCGCCGCGTTGGCTTTTTCATTGTATTTGAATGCTCCGGCCCAGCCTTTTGCAGATCCCAGTACATCGCTGTTGGAAAAACCTCCTACAGCACCGATGAACTGTACGTCGGACAAGTCTTCTCTACCCGTCATGAGGTCTGTCATGTGAATGTCTTTGACATCAAAACCCATTTGATACATGGCATTGGCCATTTCCCGCTCAGAATTGCTGCCTTTTTCCCGGATGATCGCTGCCTTTGGTCTTTTACCTTGAGGTCGGGCTACTTTTTTACCGTCGAAATGGATGGGGAAATTATAGACCAGTGGCTGTTGATCAAAGTGCTCAAAACGTTCTTTGGCGAGTTGAACACCCGTTTGTTGTTTGTCCAGTAAATAAGAGGTTTCAAACCACGTTTTTCTTAAATCAGGAATAGAAAGCTGTGTGTTGAAAGACCCATTGCTGATATCAAGTACATCTTGCTGCTGAACAGAACCTATTTCGACCACGGCAACTCCTTCCTGATTTAGAAAGTGAGCCAGGTCAATGTTTCCCTGAAGTACAAGGCCACAATTTTCTGCAAAGAGCACTTTTACAGTATCTGCATCACCGAGAGGCGATAAATCAATTTTAGCTCCTGTGGCCGTTTCTGCAAAACACATTTCAAGGATCGTTGTGATCAAACCACCCGAGCTTACATCGTGACCAGCCAATACAAGGTCAGCGCTGATGGCTTTCTGGACGGCGTTGAATACCAGCTTGATATATTCAGCAGAAGAAACATCCGGTAAATCTCCGCCAATATGGCCAAGTACTTGTCCGAAGGATGATCCTCCCAGGCCAAAATCATTTTGACTCAGGTTAATGTAATATATCTTTCCAGAAGTGCCTTTAAACACGGGGGTAACAGCTTTGGTAAAATCATTGCAGTGACCTACTGTAGAGATGATGACTGTACCGGGCGCTAAAACATTGCCGTCTTTATATTTTTGGGACATTGAAAGCGAGTCCTTCCCGGTTGGAATATTGATGCCCAGGGCAATGGCAAACTCTGATGCGGCTTCTACTGCATCATACAAACGGGCATCTTCTCCCGGATTTCTGCATGGCCACATCCAATTGGCAGACAAGGAGATTCCGTTGAGTCCATTGGCAATAGGTGCCCAGATGATGTTGGTCAAGGCTTCTGTGATGGCTATTCTTGAGCCGGCAGCGGGGTTGAGCATAGCAGCTACAGGTGCATGGCCGATTGAGGTGGCAATACCGTCTGTCTGATAATAATCCAAGGCCACAATACCGCAATTGTTGAGCGGTAATTGTAAAGGACCGGCGCACTGCTGCATGGCAATTTTGCCACTGACACATCGGTCTACTTTGTTGGTCAGCCAATCCTTACATGCAACGGCTTCCAGCTTTAATACTGAGTTGATATAGTCACTTAGCTTATCAATAGTATATGATGGGCTTTCAAATTTTTGTTCTAAATGGTGATCTGTCATGATGGTTTTTGGCGAACTGCCAAAAAGATCTGAAACATGAAGGTCCAAAGGTTTTCTGTCACCGTCGCTGTCTTTAATTACAAATCTTTGATCTCCGGTGATTTGTCCAACTTCATAAATGGGGGCCCGTTCTCTGGCTGCAATTTTTTCCAGAAGCGGAAGGTCTTTTTTGGCGATTACCAGACCCATTCTCTCTTGTGACTCGTTCCCGATGATTTCTTTTGCAGAAAGTGTAGGGTCTCCAAGAGGTAATTTGTCAAGATGTATTTCACCGCCACTGCTTTCTACCAATTCTGACAAACAATTGAGGTGGCCACCGGCTCCATGGTCATGGATGGAAACAATAGGATTATCACCGTGCTCCACCAAGGCAACAATGGCGTTGCTCACTCTTTTTTGCATTTCAGGATTAGAACGCTGTACCGCATTCAGTTCTATGCCACTGGCAAAAGCGCCCGTATCTGCTGAAGACACAGCTGCACCTCCCATGCCAATGCGGTAGTTGTCGCCACCCATAACTACAACGGCATCACCAAGCTGAGGGTGGTTTTTTTCGCTCATCTCCTTTCGGCCAATGCCAATACCACCGGCCATCATGATTACCTTGTCAAAACCCCAGCGTTGGTTGTTTTCCTGATGTTCGAAGGTAAATAAAGATCCGGCAATGAGTGGTTGGCCAAACTTATTACCAAAATCACTTGCACCATTGCTTGCTTTGATGAGAATGTCCATTGGGGTTTGGTACAACCAGGGTCTTTCAGGCATTTGGTTTTCCCATGGCCTATCTTCAGCCAGGCGTGAATATGCGGTCATATATACAGCAGTTCCGGCGAGTGGAATTGATCCTGTTCCGCCGGCAAGACGGTCTCTGATTTCCCCACCTGATCCGGTCGCGGCGCCATTAAACGGTTCTACGGTCGTAGGGAAATTGTGTGTTTCTGCTTTTAAGGATATGATACTGTCCAGAGGTTTTGGTGCATATTCAGCAGGTACATCCGGAGCAGTAGGCGCAAAGTTTTGTATTGTAGGCCCTGAAACAAAAGCTACGTTGTCTTTGTAGGCTGAAACTATGTGATTGTGATTGACCTGCGATGTTTTTTTGATAAGCTTGAACAATGAGGATGGTTTTTCCTCTCCATCAATCACAAAAGTACCGTTGAAAATTTTGTGGCGGCAGTGTTCGCTGTTCACCTGACTGAAACCGAATACTTCAGAGTCCGTCAGATGTCTGCCTAGTTTTTTGGCCAGCCCTTCGAGATATGCGACTTCTTCTTCGCTGAGGGAAAGGCCTTCAGATTTGTTGTATGCAGAGATGTTATCTATCAGCTTTATGTTTTCGGGCTCAATTTTGATGTCGAAAATTTCCTGGTTTAAAACCGGATATTTTTGAAACAACATAGGATCTACCACATCATCTTTTTCTATAGGAAAAAACTCCTCGATGCGAAAAATGCCATCTATGCCCATGTTTTGACAAATTTCTACGGCATTGGTACTCCACGGAGTGATCATTGCCGCACGAGGACCTTTGTACCATGAAGTGACCTTATCTGATCCAAGATGGGTGGCATTTCCAAAAGCCCACACTAATTTTTCTATATTTTCATCGGAAATCAGACCGCTACTCTGTACAGCGTAAATGCGTTTGTCAGAGGACTGAAAAAAGGAAATCAGCATAAGATATTGCTATTTATCTATGAATTGAAAGCGCAAAAGTAAAGCTTTTCGTGCATAGACACTGACTTATCTCACAAGTTTCATGAATGAATTGATGAGCCAGGATGATTCATTGGAGGTAATGTGTTGCAGTACCTGATCTGTTCTGTGCGAAAACATGGATATTTCTGAGAGTATGCGGGTAAATTCCCGACCACTTTCACAATCAAAGTCTTTTTCTTTATAGTCATCAACGATGGTCATCAGGGGATTAAGCTCTTTTTCTTTGCGTTGCTGAATGATCCTGACCAGCACTTTCCAGATGTCTTTCTCAGCGATGAACCTATCTTTTCTGTAACTGTCATCGTCCAGTTTGTAAACAAGATTCCAGTCTATAAGTGCCTTGATATTCGTGTGTACATTTCCTCGCGAAATTTCCAAAACACCCATGATCTCGTCCATCGTCATGGGAGAAGAGGAAACAAGCAGAAGACCATGAATTTGACCCATGGTTTTGCTAATACCCCAATTGGTGCAAATGTCTCCCCATGAAGTCAGAAACTTTTCTCTGGCTTCCTCAAAATCCAGGGATGTAGTAAAGGCATGTTCCGGCATGTTCGGCTAATATTATTATATAAACAAGCAGAAAAGCAAATGTTTAAAAATTTATGGAAATGTAGTAAAAAATAACTACTTATGAGAAGCTTGCAAAGCGCAAACAACCAGATTTTGAGGGGGTAAAAAAAAATAAGCTCACAGGAGGCCTGCGAGCTTATCAAATATCGATCTACTTAAAAGTTACTTTACAACAGAGAAGTTTTGGGAATTGAAACCATTTTCGGTTACAACTCTCAGGTTATATACACCAGCTGCAAATCTTGAAACGTCAATGTTCAGGTTTTTAGACTGAATGTTAACAAATCTTTCTAAATGAACGATTCTTCCGCTCATATCAGTTATTACTACATTGGTATACTCTTGTGATTTATCAAAAGATAAATCCACATTCATATTCGTAACAGCAGGAACTGGATATGCATTGATTTTCAGAGATGTATTAAGCTCTTTATTGCTCACGGGATCGAAAGCAGAGAAGTAAAGTGGAGCATAATAAGTTAAACTAGTTTGAACGAAGTCCCTTGTCAAAAGGTCATCTCCTGTTCCATTTCCTTCAAAACTTCCTGTCCATATAGACGTCCCACCGGAGTTTAATTTTCCAAGAGCAGAAGCATAACCATGGTAAAGTCCATCATTATCACCTTGGAAAGGATTGACAGAATTCATATAAACTCTAAGTCCTGTAGCATCAAGTGGTGATACAGAAAATACACCAAGTAAGTTCATGTCTTCATTTGGAAGAACCACTTTTTTAGATGGGTCCAAAGGATCATAAAGGTCTATGGTAATTGAATCAACAGAGCCATCAATTATTGTTGATCCTGTAGCAAGAAGAGTTCTTTCATTGCCTTGAACAATAAAAGTATCTTGATTCATGTCTTCCCACTTGTAAACATCATAACTAACAATAGCAGAGGACACGCCATTTGTTACGATTGTTGCACCGCCTCTGCCTTTATCAAGCACAATTCCTTGTCCGTTAGGCCATTGACCAGTTTTTACCTGGTAAAGGTTAGCCGCAGAGACATAAGTATCATCCGTTGAGCCCCAAGCATTCAAAATGTCAATGTCATCTGGCATTTTGGAAAACAAATTGTTCGTATACTCAAAATCAAAAGCTACTTGTCTGTTATCATTTACTTGCATACTGTCGGCAAGAAGCGTATATACACCTACATAATATGCTTCCTCAGATGGAGGCGTGAATTTTTTTGTAAAAATACGGTCAGCATCTCTTACTCCAACATTAACGGTTCCATAATTTAATGTATCTGTGTGAACTAGTAATGCAGTATCAGGAGTACTATTGTAAATATCAAGAACAACTTTTACGTTTTCTGCAGGAACATTACCTATGTTTTCAATATCCAAAGTGAAAGGAATTTCCTCAACTTGGTTGAAAGGAGTTGCATAATTTAAACCACCGCTGAAGTAGTCCTTATTAATGGTCATGTCAAACACTTTTTTATTAGTAAATGTGACATCATCGACCATAAAATAGTAAAAATCTCCATCAGCGACAAATTTAATTTTACACTTTGGTTGATTTGCAAATGCTACCAAAGGGAATAATTGCTGTTCAACAACTTTTGAAGCGCCATTTACTGCATTTACAGTCTCAAATGCTTCAGGTTCAGACCAAGTTTCACCATCATCAATAGAATATGAAATAGATATTTCTCCATTCAGCCTGGCGTCAAGCGTATAGAATGTTACTGAAACGCTTTCCTTTCCTGTACAATCTATTGTTGGAGAAATTAATTCAGAAGTAGTGTTGTAATAGGGCTGAGCAAGGGTTGGATTTTTTAGAAGGTTATTAGTAACAAAACTTATTGAAGCAACTCCATTACAGTAAGTTGGTGAAGCAAATAAATAGTTGTTACCATTAAACCTGCCACTTTCTGGTATGCCCGATGGAAGAACTTTAAAAGTATCCTCAGGGGCAGAAATGCCCTTTACGGTCCACTCACCTAAACCATTCGAGAAGTCTCCTTGTCCAGGAATATGACCCCAAAATATTTCAGGCTCATACTCAACTTCTGTATCACAACCAGTAATTTCAAAGGAACCTGATAAAGTGCCACCAGACAGGTCAGCCTTTATTTTGGCACAATCTGCTTGTGAAGCCATGAAGACGGGAATCGTTGGGCGGTTTGTAACAAAAGTACCCGCGGCACTCAAAGAAGATGTGGCATTGATGTTAATAGGGGTCGCAGCGCTATTATTACAAATAATTACTGCAGCAGCACCAGCCTTTTTAGCTGCCTCAATTTTGATAACGAAGGAACAAGTTCCACGATCAATTAATGCTATTTTATTGGCAGCTTCAGCAGAAGCCATGGTGTCACAAGCCAATCCTGTTTGATAAAACAACTCATAAGGTTTTCCAGCTTCTGGATAGGCTCCCACACCAATTGTCAGATCATAAGTATCCTTGACAGATTCCGATTTACTGATTACCAGGTCATATTGACCAAGCGCAGTAAAACTGGCAAAAACAATAAAACAGCAAAATAAAAGTAACTTTTTAATGTAGATTTCTTTCATATTGTAGAAACAATTTGGTTAAATAAAGAACAATTATACTAAATATTCTTTCAAATTCCGAAGCAGATATTTAAAAAAATAAAAAGGTCTGTCACCAAAATGATAACAGACCAATCAAAACAAAACGAAAAACCAACTTTATCTTGGAAAAGAACAATTCATGGGGTAAAAAGTTCTTTTGGACATACATTAATTTATTTTCTGCAAAGAAGTGGGAATTTTGACTTCTTTACCTCCTCTATTCACAAGGATGTCTACTTTATCACCAACGTTGGTCAAAGACATAATATTTTCTATATCGTCATATGTTTTTACGTCCGTGGCATTAATTTTTACAATGACATCTCCTGGAAGAATTCCGGACCTTTTTGCAGGGCTTTTTTGCTGTACTTGATCGACATAAAATCCTGTTTTGGTGCTCAGCTTAAATTCTTTTCTTAAATCTTCGTCGATATCATATCCTCCAATTCCGAGTTCTACTCTTTCGAGATCACCGTATTGCATGATTTTTTCAACAATTGGTTTGACGAGGTTGGAGGGTATTGCGAACGAATAACCTGCAAAAACACCTGTCGGAGTTGCAATTGCAGTATTGATGCCCACCAGTTTCCCGTTGACATCCACCAAAGCCCCGCCACTGTTACCTGGGTTGATGGCCGCATCTGTTTGAATAAATTCTTCTATGGCTTTTTCGTCCTGGATGATATTGAGCGATCTGCCTTTAGCACTTACTATTCCGGCAGTTACAGTTGACGTCAGGTAATCGAAAGGATTTCCAACAGCTAAAACCCATTCACCTACATTCAGCTGGTCTGAATTGGCGTATTGAATGGGTGTAAAACTGCCCTCAATTTTTATAACTGCCAGATCTGTTGCCGGGTCAGTGCCAATTTTTCTGGCCTTGTATTTTTTTCCGGTTTCTGTGGTAACATTGATGATATCTGCAAAACCGACCACGTGATTATTGGTGACGATAAAACCATCTTTGGAGATGATGACACCTGAACCCGAACCAGATTGCCTGTAGTAGTTTCTGCCAAAAAAGTCACCTCCTCCAAAAAAGTCTCCAAACAGATCATATCCGTATGGATTCCTTCTTCTTTCTTTTTCAATTCTGGATTGTGCGGAAGCAGTGCTTTCTTCGGCATAAATGTGGACAACTGCAGGTGTGGCGGTTTTTGCAGCAACTACAAAGTCCGGACCAATGGATGGTGCAGTATTTTCGGAAACCAAACGAGCCCCAGGTGAAATGTTTTCAACTTTGGGTTGATCTAAAGGATGCAACAATACCAACAATAAATAACAAAAGAGGCCCCCTACAAACCCGGAGCCGACAAGTGGAAACAATTTTTTCATTGATTTCGCATTTTGTAATACTTAAATGGGATACTACACCCGATGGAAACAGATCTGGCTTTCAACATTGTTTGGGACAGTCAATCCATTTCCAGCAAGCATAATGACGAGAAAACGACTGACAAGGCCTAATGAGTTTTCAAATAAAACACATTAACAAACAATTAAGAAAAGCTTCGTACTTTATCATTTCCCCGGAAAAGATGGCCTAACCTCAATTTTTGATGGCAAAGTTCTTGGAGCCATATTTAAAAGATCAACAACTATCTGACCAATGTCTTCCGGTTGAATTTTCCAATCATCTTCAGGACCCGGAGTATGACCATTGAAATAAGTCGAAACGCTGCCCGGCATAATGGTAGAAACTTTCACTCCTTTTTTCCTTACATCCAACATCAAAGCCTGCGTGAAACCAACTAGTCCAAACTTGCTGGCATTATAGGCACTTCCCTTCTCAAAGAAGTTGGTTCCGGCGAGCGAAGCAATTGTGATAATATATCCCTGGCTTTCAATAATAGAAGGAAGGCACACTTTAACACTGTAGAAAACACCTGTAAGGTTGGTGTCAATGACGTCATTCCAATCTTCAATGCTCATTTCTGTAATGTCCTTGAATGTACCGACACCAGCATTTGCTATTAAAACATCAATAGATCCAAATTTTTCTAAAATAGCATTGACACAGGTCTCCTGTTCATCGTAGTTTCTGACATTACATATGAAAGTCATTAGGCGATCACTGTTCAAGAGCTCTTTGGCTTTTTCAAGGTCATTGGAAGACCTTCCTGTGATACAGACGTTGTACCCTGCATCAAGTAGCTTTGCCGCTGTGCTTAGGCCAATTCCTTTTGAACCGCCCGTTACCAAAGCAGTTTTTGTTTTTTGTGTATTCATTCTGTTTACCAGTTTATCTGGTAAGGTAAACGTTTCTGTTTCTATCTAGTTCTCTAAAGAAAGGATCATTCAGATCTTTGATGAACTGAATGGCTTCACCAGTTGACTTCATTTCTGGCCCCAATTGTTTATCAACATTTGGAAACTTGTTGAAAGAGAAGACAGGAACCTTAATGGCGTATCCGTTGAGTTTCTTTTCTATTTCAAAGTCCTTGAGTTTGGCGGCTCCGATCATAACCTGTGTTGCAATGTTGAGGTATTGCACATTGTAAGCCTTGGCAATGAACGGAGTAGTTCTTGAAGCTCTCGGGTTGGCTTCGATCACATAAACTTTTTCGTCTTTGATGGCAAACTGTATGTTGATAAGGCCAAGAATATTCAGTGCTTTAGCCAACTTTAAGGTATAATCTTTCATCTGTTGAATGACATTGTCGCTCAACGAATAGGTAGGTAAGGTGGCAGAACTGTCTCCGGAGTGGATACCTGCCGGTTCGATGTGTTCCATGATGCCCATGATGTGCACTTCATCCCCATCACAGATGGCGTCAATCTCTGCTTCTTTGGCTCTTTCGAGGAATTGATCTATCAATACCTTATTGTCCGGCATGTGCTTGAAGATGTTCAATACCTGAGCTTCCAATTCATCGTCATTGATGACGATCCTCATCCTTTGACCGCCCAATACATAGGAAGGTCTTACCAGCACAGGGTAGGTTACATTATTTGCTACTACCAGGGCTTCGTCTGCATCTTTTGCAGTGCCATATTTTGGATACGGGATTCCAAGCTCTTTGAGCAAATCAGAAAACCTTCCGCGGTCTTCAGCAAGGTCCATGTCATTGTACGAAGTACCGATGATTCTTACTCCTTTTTGGTGGATTTTTTCAGCCAGTTTCAAAGCTGTCTGGCCGCCAAGCTGTACAATGACGCCTTCTGGTTTTTCCAGGTCTATAATTTCTTCAATATGTTCCCAGTAAATGGGTTCGAAGTAGAGTTTGTCGGCTATATCAAAATCTGTGGAAACGGTTTCGGGGTTGCAATTGACCATAATGGCTTCATATCCGGCCTCTTTTATGGCAAGAATTCCGTGTACACAACAATAGTCAAACTCAATTCCCTGGCCTATCCTGTTTGGCCCTGAGCCTAAAACAATGATTTTTTTCTTGTCTTTTGTTGGAATCGATTCGTTTTCGCTGTCGAAAGTAGAATAGTAATATGGTGTTTTTGCTTCAAACTCAGCTGCGCATGTATCCACCATTTTATAGGTTCTGACTATGCCCAGTTTTTTTCTCTGTCTGGTTACTTCCTCCTCATTGATTCTCAATACCCATGCAATTTGAGCGTCAGAATATCCCAAAGTTTTCAATTGTCTGAAAAACTCTACTGGAATATCTTCAGCAACATTGTATCTCATCAATTCGTCCTCAACAGTAACAAGCTTCTTGATTTGTTTGATGTACCATTTATCGATCTGGGTAAGTTTCTGAATAGTTTTTTCAGGAACGCCAAGTCTAAGGGCATCCTTTACCCGATATATTCTGTCGTCACTTGCTTTTTCAAGCCTGGAAAGAATGTCTTCGGTTCGGATCCACTCTTTGATGTCCGCACCAAGTCCGGCTCTGTTGTTTTCCTGACTCTGACAGGCTTTTTGCAATGCTTCAAGAAAATTCCTGCCAATGGCCATCACTTCACCAACGGATTTCATCTGCAGACCAAGCGTAGTGTCAGCACCATTGAATTTTTCAAAATTCCATCGGGGCATTTTTACTATCACATAATCGAGTGATGGTTCGAAATAGGCAGAAGTAGTTTTGGTGATCTGATTTTTTAATTCATCCAGATTATATCCTATTGCCAGCTTTGCTGCGATTTTTGCGATCGGATATCCTGTAGCCTTACTGGCCAAAGCAGAAGATCTTGAAACCCTTGGGTTGATTTCTATACAGATGAGGTCCTCGTTTTCCGGATTTAAGGCAAATTGTACGTTACATCCACCTGCAAAATTACCCATAGAGCGCATCAACTGGATGGCATCGTTCCTCATGCGCTGAAAAGCGGTGTCAGACAATGTCATCGCAGGCGCAATGGTTATACTGTCTCCAGTATGGATGCCCATTGGGTCGAGGTTTTCCACAGTACAAATGATGACCACGTTGTCATTGGCATCACGTAACAACTCCAACTCATATTCCTTCCATCCGAGTACTGCTTTTTCTACCAAAACCTCGTGTGTTGGCGAAGCATCGAGACCACGACGAAGCGCTGCGTCGAATTCATCATCCTTCATGACGAAACCACCACCAGTACCACCCAATGTGTAGGAAGGCCTGATTACCAAAGGAAAGCCTATCTTCTGTGCGGCTTCTTTTCCTTCAAGAAAAGAATTCGCGATGTATGATGGTGCTACGTGCTGACCCAGAGAGATGACGTGTTGTCTGAATTTTTCTCTGTTTTCTGCAAGTTCGATGGCATCGATATCTACGCCAATCATGCGCACATTATACTTTTCCCAGAGTCCAACGTTATTGGCATCAATTGCGAGGTTCAAAGCGGTTTGTCCACCCATTGTTGGCAAAACAGCATCGATCTGTCTTTCCTGGAGAATTTTCTCAAGACTTTCTACAGTAAGTGGCATGAGGTAAATGTGATCTGCGGTCACATTGTCCGTCATGATGGTTGCCGGATTTGAATTGATAAGGCTAACTTCAATTCCTTCTTCTCTAAGGGATCTTGCAGCTTGTGATCCTGAATAATCAAATTCACAAGCTTGTCCTATGATGATGGGACCGCTTCCAATGATAAGAACAGATTTGATTGAGTTGTCTCTAGGCATTTTTATTGTTAGTTTTTTTTAAAAAACAGATCATGCGGGAAAATCTTTGCATTCAAGATGCAAAATGGAGGAAAGCCCGCCTGAAAATCGCGCAAATATACGTCTTGATCTTTTTACAGCCGACATATAGTTTGTTTAATATGAAACTAACTGTTAAATAATAGTCTATTTTTGTCGTAGAGTAGAACAGCTCATAAATATATATGGCAAAAATTCAAGAGAAGTACAAAATCCTTGGCATTGATCCGGGCACCAATATTTTGGGATACGCAATCATGGAAGTAGATGGCTCTCAACTTAAGATTGTAACTTTTGGAGTAATCAAGCTCAAAAATGAAAAAGATCACCAAACCAAGCTCAAGGAAATTTTTCTTCAACTGCAGGAAATCGTAGAAACATATCAGCCTAAGCATCTGGCCATTGAAGCTCCTTTCTATGCGAAAAACCCTCAATCTCTACTAAAGCTTGGAAGAGCTCAGGGTGTAGCCATTGCCGCAGGGATCACCATGGGACTAGACATTACCGAATATATGCCGAAGAAGATAAAAATGTCTGTCACCGGTAATGGCAATGCTTCAAAAGAACAAGTGTCTTCCATGCTGGAACAACTGCTCAAAGTAAAAATTACCACAGAATATCTGGATGCAACAGACGCACTGGCAGTGGCTTATTGTCATTACAACCAGGGTCTTGGCGTCGCATTGGGAGGTAAAAAGTACAATGACTGGTCCTCATTCATTACCAAAAATAAAGAGCGGGTTTCAGGCGGTACAAAATAAAACTTATGAAAATACTGATCACCGACAAAGTACATCCGTTGTTGATCGAGGGGCTTCAGCATCTTGGTCATGAGGTCGTGTACAACACCACAGTTACTATCGATACTTTACCCGATCATCTGGCTAAACTGGATGGCATCATCATCAACAGCAAGATATTGATGGATCAAAAAATGATAGACCTGGGTGGAAAACTCAGATTTATTGCCAGACTCGGTTCAGGGATGGAAATTATAGATGTGCCATATGCAAAATCAAAAGGCATTAAGGTGATCAATACGCCCGATGGAAATTGTGATGCTGTTGCAGAACATGCCATAGGCATGATGCTTGCTTTTGCCAATAATTTGATCAAAGCAAATGCTGAAGTAAAAGATTTTGACTGGCGAAGGGAAGAGAACAGGGGCTTTGAGCTCGGAGGAAAAACCATTGGCATTATTGGAATGGGGCATACCGGCAGTGCACTGGCCAGAAAATTACGTGGTTTTGAAATGAATATTCTTGGTGTAGACAAGTACAAAAACAAAGAAGATTATTTTGAGGGATGCGATCATGTTGTATCATCAAGCCTTGATGTAGTTTTACAAAAGGCAGACATCATTAGTTTTCATCTTCCATTATCCAGGGAAACAAAACATTATGCAGATTCTTCTTTTTTTGCACAAACACTTCAGAAACCACTCATCGTCAATACATCGAGAGGCAACGTAATCCATACATCAGAACTTTTAAAAGCCCTGGAACAAAAAACCATTAAAGGCGCTTGTCTGGATGTGTTCGAAAATGAAAAACCTAAAAGTTTTTCAAAAGAGGAAAAAAATTTATACAGCAAGCTTTACGCCTTGGAAAACACAATTTTAAGCCCTCATATTGCAGGCTGGACACATGAATCACTGGAGAAAATCGCAAGGCTCACTTTGAATAGAATTCAAAAAGCTTTAACATAGATCTATAAAAAGACTAGTAAAACGTTAAGGTTTTTAAAGACCTTTGTTATATAATTGCACCAGAAACCTCAAAATATGCATTTGAGGGCGCATTTAAACCCAAAAATTTGCGCTGACTATACTGAATGAGACTTTAGATCTGATTGTGATTATACATCAGATTGCAGATTATTTATTGAATTTAAAACAATGTGAATGAAACGATTCTACACCGTAATTTTAATCGTTTTTATTGCTATGGTATCTGTCTCCGCACAAACCAGTCTTGAAGGTAAGATGCGGGACAAGGAAACAGGAGAACCTATTCTGTTTGGAACAGTGGCATTGTACAAAAATGGAATCCTTATTACCGGGGCAGAATCCGACATTGAAGGAAACTATTACGTATCTGACATCGAGCCGGGCACATACGATGTGGAGGCCAAATATTTGGGATATGCCGATATGAAAACCACTGGAGTCTTGCTCAAGGCCGGACAAACCATCAGACTCAATTTTGATATGGTTGTATCGGGAGTAATTCTGGAAGAAGCGATAGTTACAGCCTACAGGAACCCTCTTGTCAATGTGGACAATACAACAACGGGTACTGTTATATCTTCCGATAAGATCAACACATTACCGGTAAAGGGCCTAAATAGCATTATTGCAACAGCAGCAGGTGTAGCGACACAAGATGGATCTACACCATCTATTAGAGGTTCGAGAAGTAATGAAACCATTTACATCATAGATGGTATCAGAACCTTTGGTAATGTGCCTCAATCTGAAATTGACCAACTCCAAATTGTGACCGGGGGAATTGAGGCCAAATATGGCGACGTAACCGGGGGGATCATTTCCATTACGACCAAAGGGCCCTCAGACAAAATTTCCGGAGGGTTTGATGTAGAAACATCTGAATTTTTGGATGGCTATGGTTATAATCTGGGAATGGGCTATCTCACAGGACCAATTTTAAAAAATAAAAAGGGACAAACCATTTTAGGATATCGTTTGTCTGGCCAGTACAGAGATATTGCAGAAGGAAGTCCAAGTGCGGTTGGTGTATACAGAGTTCCTGAAAACATCATCAACGAACTGGAAGCCAACCCGCTCTACACACTCGGTAATGTAAGACTACCAGCAGCGGAAAGATTAAGAACCTCTGATTTGGGATCTCCTTTGAGAGTAAGGCCAAACACAGGAGATAAAGATGTAAACCTTGTTGCAAAAATCGATGCTCAATTGGGCAAAGGTTTGGATTTGTCACTTTCAGGCAATTATCAAAGCAGTAAAAACCGATTTTCACCCGGAGGAGGTTGGGATTATCTCAACTGGACCCACAACCCTTTCCAGTTGACAGACAGATACAGAGTCAATTTCCGATTGAGACATAAGCTAGGAACACAAACTTTCGATCCTACCAAATCCCAGGGTAACGTCAAAAAGTCGCCGTTGCAGAATTTTTCATATACCCTCCAGGGTGGTTATGAGAAAGGCAGGAACAGCGCAGAAGATCTCATACACGGGGACAACATCTTCAATTATGGATATTTTGGTTCAAGAAACGTAAATTGGAGTCCATTTTTTGGATTTGACATTGACCCTGTAAGTCAAACGGTAGACTTCAGACATTTGGGTTACACACAAGTCGAAGGAGAGTTTGTACCCGGAAATTACAACCCCACACTAGCCCAATTCAATGACGAGAATGGTTTGCTTAACCCGGACTTCAACAATGTCTGGAACAACTTATTCCAAAATCCAGGACAGGTATATAATTCTTTCAACAAAGGAGAATCCGACCTGGTAACATTAAATATTACATCAGGATTTGACTTTTTACCGGGCGGATTCGAAAAAGGAAGACACAATATTCAGCTGGGCTTTACGTACGAACAACGAGTTAACAGGGCATACAGTATCGCACCACGACGTCTGTGGCGTGTCGCCGATCTACTTGTCAACAATCACATCAAAGGTATAGACCCGACCAATGTTTTGAGGGATACCTCTGTATTTAATCCCCTTATACAGGCAAATGTAGACCTTCCTATTTATCAGACACTGATTCAAACCAGTCCTGAAGATAAATTCTATCGAACCATCAGAGAGAAACTCGGCGTCGGAATCAATGAATTTGTAAACATAGATGGAATAGATCCTTCATTTCTTTCTTTGGATATGTTCTCTCCAAAGGAACTGGCAGATGAAAGCCTTATTTCATATTACGGATACGATTATTTGGGCAACAAGCTGACAGGTACTTCAAGCTTCGATGATTTTTTCAGGAAAAGAAATGCTGACGGAACCAGAACATTTGACGTAGCCCCCTTTACTCCCATTTATATGGCAGGATTCTTACAAGATAAATTTTCATACAAGGATATCATATTCAGATTGGGTGTAAGGGTAGACTATTATGATGCCAATACAAAAGTCTTGAAAGACCCGTATTCTTTGTATGAAATTGAAACCGCGAAACAATTCTACGAAAGAACAGGAAGAACAAGGCCGGAATCGGTAGGCGAGGACTATGCAGTATATGTAACCGGCGAGGAATCAGACGAAGTGATTGGTTTCAGACAAGGAGATCAGTGGTTCAGTCCAAATGGTACATCTGTAACCAGTGGAAGTTCTATTTTCAACGGAGGTATCGTTTATCCGGCTTATGTAGGCAGAACTGCTTCAGGAAACACTCCTGCAAGAGTATTGAGTATTCAGGATCCGGATTTTGACATCAATACCTCATTTACAGATTATAAACCGCAATTCAATGTAATGCCAAGATTGGCATTTTCATTCCCTATCTCAGAAGACGCTGGTTTCTTTGCGCACTACGATGTGCTTTATCAAAGACCTCAATCCAATGTCATTATGACGCCGTTGGATTATTTCTATTTTGAGAACATTGGAAGCACAGGTCCTGCAAACAATCCGGATCTTAAGCCGGTAAGGACAATAGATTATGAAGTGGGTTTCCAACAAAAAATATCTGAAAATGCCTCCTTGAAACTTTCTGGATATCAGAAGGAAATGAAGGACCTCATTCAGAACAGGGTTTATGCATTTATACCTGCGCCAATCAATAATTATGAAGCGTATGGTAACCTTGACTTTGGAAACGTAACTGGTTTCACATTCCAGTTTGACAGGAGAAGGACTTCCAATCTGGAGCTAAACCTTACTTACACCTTACAATTTGCCAATGGATCCGGCTCTGATGCCAACTCATCAAGAAACATCAATACAAGAGGGCCTATCAGAAACCTTATTCCACTTTCATTTGACGAAAGACACAGGGTAACCGGAGTTTTTGATTACCGTTACGGCTCAGGAAAACAGTACAATGGCCCGGTTGTCGGAGGATTAAAAATCTTTCAGGATGCAGGTGTGACTTTTACTACCATTGCTGTTTCAGGAAGACCTTACACACGCAACCAAATTCCTGCGCAATATGGGGGATCTGGATTTTTGGGAGAAATCAACGGAGCTCGCTTGCCATGGAACTTTAACATAGATTTGAGAGCTGACAAGAGGTTTTCTTTTAGACCAACAAAAGAAGCAAGACCACTACATGCGAACTTGTACTTTAGGGTTCAAAACCTTTTAAATACCAAAAACATCAGAGGGGTTTACGGAGCCACGGGTTCACCAAATAATGATGGTTATCTGCTGTCTGAACTAGGACAGGATAGAGTAAATGACGTAGCCAACACAGGTAGAGGCGTCGAAGCATTTTTGGATGCGTATAACTGGGCACTTCTTTCTCCGGGCAATTACTTTTTGCCAAGAAGGATGTATTTGGGATTAACATTTGATTTTTAAGAAGAACAGGAAAAGTTAGAGATGAGGAAAATATACTTATTGCTTGCATTTTTTGGATTTTGTATGAACATGGTTTTTGCCCGCAAGGGACCAGAAGCTGAAAGAAATACTACATCCAAAGAAACATCCACATACTTAAGGGCAAATTGCCAACCGGGCGTTTCAGAAATAGACCAGCAGATCAATAACGTTCGTGCCAGGTTAACTACCGGGGGAGATGTGTGGTGGAACAAAGACGACGGATTATATATCGTGCCAAAACCTGCCGAAGGACAATTGCCGGTTTCTGCGATTTTTGCGGGAGGCGTTTGGGTCGGTGGTGTTGACAGGTCGGGCAATGTAAAACTTGCTGGTGTAACGTACAGATCCCTGACAAGCTCATTTGACTGGTACCCCGGTCCCCTCGATGAAGCGGGTGCAACGGAAGCCGATGACTGCAGAAACTGGGACAGGTTCTTCACAGTTTTGGCAACAGAAGTAGCAGCACATAACAATGCATTCGAACTGAGTAGGTCCAATAATGTGGCATATGATTGTGATTCAATTCCTGAAAATGTCAAATATTGGCCAGGCAAGGGTAATCCTTACTGGCGCGAAAAATACAATTTTGACCTTCCAAACCAGACTCTAGGTGCTTTCTGGGATGAAAACGAAGATGGTATTTACGATCCGTGTGATGGTGATTTCCCCAGTATAGAAATCCGAGACTGTGGTCCTGAAAACAGAAACAAGGCCAAAGAATTGGTCCCGGATGAAATGGTCTTCTGGATATACAATGACAATGGTGGTCCACACCGTCTGACATCAGGATCTGCCATTCAGATGGAAGTACAAGTGCAGGCTTTTGCGTACTCCACGAATGATGAAATCAATGACATGACCTTTCAAAGGTATAAACTTATCAATAAAGCCAACGAAGATTTGGTTGACTGCTACTTTGCGATGTGGGTCGACCCAGATTTGGGATGTTATACAGACGACTACATAGGTTGTGATGTCGGAAGAAGTTTGGCGTATGTATACAATGAAGATGCCCAGGATGGTCAAAATGGAACCACTTGTCCGGGAGGTGTCAACACCTATGGAACAAGAATTCCTGCGCTGGGAGTGGATTACTTTAGGGGCCCGAGAGGTCCGAAAGTTTTTGTTCGCGATGAAAGAACTGGCGCAATTCTCAAGGATCAAAACGGGAATACTTTGTTGAGGGACCCAATACCTCAGTCAGGTGAAATTGATACGCTGGTTGAGTTGGGTATGACTTCGTTTATCTATACCAATAACGCAGGGGTCAACTCTCCACCGGCAGCAACTACTGACCCTGCCGGTCAGGACATTCAGTTTTACAACAATATAAGAGGTTTATGGAAGACAGGAGAAGCCATTACTTTTGGTGGTTCGGGATACAATCCAGGAAGTAGAGATACCATCAGATACGTATTTCCTGATGCCCCTGATAAAAACAATGGTTGGTCAATGTGTACTGCAAGTTTGCCCAATGGTGACAGGAGAACACTTCAATCAACGGGACCGCTATTGCTCCAGCCATCCGCAACCAATGAATTGATCATCGGAGTTGTGTTTGTTCCAGACATGGATTATCCATGTCCTGACATTTCCAGGCTTGAAAACGCCGACGACATTGCTCAGTCCCTATTCAATAACTGTTTTGATATTACTGACGGACCTGACGCACCAGATATATGTGGTGTAGAATTAGATCAAGAAATTATTCTTGCATTATCCAATGACAGGGCCAGTTCCAACAATGCATTGCTTGCTTACGAAGAAGTGGATTTAAAGGCACCCGAAACTGTTGAGGACAACCTCTACAGATTTGAGGGATATAAAATTTTCCAATTGGCCGATGCAGGTGTGACTCCACAAGAATTGGGAGATATCTCTAAGGCTAGATTGATTTATCAGACTGATATTTCCAATGGTGTCGCTGAGATTTTCAACTGGAAATCAGAACCAAACCCGCTACCTGGCAGTAACAATGAGCCTGTATGGAGCTTTACCAGAATGGTACAGGGCAATAACAAAGGCATTCAAAATACATTCAGAGTGCTGGAAGACCAATTTGCAACGGGCGACAGGTCTTTGATCAATCAAAAGCCTTACCATTTCATGGTCCTGGCTTATGCCTATAATAATTTTGAAAATTTTGACCCTAAAACCGTCCTCGGCCAAAGAACACCATATCTCGAAGGACGTAGGAATGTAAAAGTTTACAGTTT
The DNA here is from genome assembly GCA_020436935.1 of Saprospiraceae bacterium. GTDB lineage: Bacteria > Bacteroidota > Bacteroidia > Chitinophagales > Saprospiraceae > JADKBO01. The sequence continues at coordinate 9,686 of JAGQWX010000012.1, read as the reverse complement.
TACCCCTCGTCCTATTGTGTATACCAAACTCAACTCCACGTATGGAGATGGTGCCCAGGTCGTTAGGCTTTCAGGTCAGGGAAGTGGAACTCAGTTCCTGGAACTTGAAGAAGGAGAGTCTGCAAGATTGATTCAAAACAATGATGGTAAAGTCAAATACAAAAACGGAGCGGGACCTATTACTGTCAAAGTATTTAATCCATTTGAAATAGTAGATGGAAAATATAAGCTGGAAGTCATAGGTGAATTTGACAATAGTCTTGCCAATTGCGGGCTGAGACCTGGTGCAAAATGGCAATTGACGGAGGTAAACACCGGAGAGGTTGTTGCTTCAGAAACAACTATCGAGAAAATCAATGAACAAGTCATTTATAAAAAAGGGTTTTCAATAGAACTGGCACAAACTAAAGAACCAGGTGTTGACCCTAAAAATGGCAATGGAGCCATAGGTCAGCGATTTGAATACAAGGACAACACAAAGCAATGGTATAATGCCATGGTAAGTGGATCCAACTTGGGTGCGCCGTTGTTGCCACAAACCGTATTCGAACCCGTCGAATTGGTATCTTCACTTGACCCAAATAAAGACTTGTCAAAAATGGGACCAGGATTTTTCTTCCCGTTTGCTACTGCAAGATATTTGACACCACCTGCAGACCAGTTTCCTTTTTATCTTTCTCCGGCATGGAGAGATGGAGGAGGACAGGGTCTTTTACTCAACAACAGGCTGGGCAGCTTATACATTAAAGATCTAAACAACGTGGACATTGTATTCACATCCAATAAGGATTTGTGGAGTAGATGTATTGTTGTTGAAACTTCAAGTCCGGATTATTATACGACGATTGGGGCAGCGACAAAGGAAGGATCGAAGATGCTCGAAGTAAGGCCAGCTGTAAGTGTCGATAAGAATGGAAATCCTGACCCTTCGGCGCCTCCGGGACTGAGTTGGTTCCCAGGATATGCCATCGACGTAGAGACAGGAGAAAGGTTGAATATTTTCTTTGGCGAGAACTCCTCTTTTAGCGGGGCAAATTCTGTTTATTTGGACAATCCTGCAGCAGCAAGTGATATGATTTTCAACCCTACAGGTCAGATTTTTGCAACAGTAAATGGTCTTTTGCCGATGCAAATTCCTTTAGGAGGACAACATTATATTTATGTTACAAGGCAGAAGTATGATGGCTGTGAAAAATTGAGAACAGCACTTGCAAAAGGCACCTTGCTGACCAGAAAAATTGACCCTCTTTCTTTGGTCACCTGGACCAGTGTTGCTGTTGGTTCAACCTCAGTACCAATGTTGTCTATGCAAGACGGACTGGTTCCATCTGACCTCACCATTAGTCTTAGGGTCAATAATCCATTTTCCAAAAGAAGAATCATTGAAGATGTAGCCCAAATCAAAAGGTGTGAAGTTGGAGCTGAGTTGCCGTCCTATGAGTTTGAATTCACAGGTAAAGCAGTTGCTGACCTTGGTCAGGAGGAATACGAAGGAGCGCTCGCAAACGTAAGGGCCGTACCTAATCCTTATTACGCATACAGTGCATACGAGACCAACCAATTCTCCAATACCATAAAGATTACCAACCTTCCTGAACGGGCCATTGTAACCATTTATAGTTTGGATGGTAAATTTATAAGAAGCTTCAACAGAGAGGAAAGACCGGGAGTCAAGTCAGGTACCAACCCGGCAAATGGACTTTCACAGATCAGGCCATCACTGGAATGGGACATGAAAAATGCAGTAGGTATTCCCGTAAGTAGTGGAGTTTACCTCATCCATATATCAGCACCAGAATTGGGAGAAGAAAGAACCATTAAGTGGTTTGGAGTCAACAGGAAATTTGATCCAACAGGCCTATAATTATCTAAAAAGTAATTTATGAAAAGATTTATAAAAGGAGTTTTTATTGCTTTGTTGATGCCAAGTTTACTTGTTGCAGGAAATCCGGACAGACAAGGTGAATCAGGCGCAGGTGAATTGCTTTTTAACCCATGGGCCAGAAGCAGTGGATTGCATGGCTTGAATGTGTCCTCTGTCATGGGCGTGGAAGCAATGAATCTCAATATCGCAGGACTAAGCCGGGTTTTGAAGGGAGAAATTGTCTTGTCCAACAATAGAATTTTTGAAGGTACAGGCCTGCAAATGAATGCCGGCGGGTATGCTTCAAAAATGGGAGAAAACGGCACTTTGGGCATCAGTATTTCGTCTCTTCAATTTGGAGACATTGAGATTACAACAGTAGACCAGCCCGAAGGCACAGGAGGTACCTTTTCGCCCAATTTTTTCAATATTGCTTTAGGGTATTCTTATATGTATGCCAATAAGATCAGTGTAGGTTTATTGGTCAGAGGTATTACGGAGTCGATGCCAGACCTTACGGCATTTGGGTTTTCTGTTGATGCAGGTGTCCAGTACGTTTCTGGCGAAAAAGATAATTTCAGATTAGGCATAGCTTTAAGGAATATTGGATCTCCTATGAAATTTGGTGGACAGGGTCTGGCCTTTCAGGGACCTAACATCGATCCATCAGTTGGGGGATCAGAATACAATCTGACCTATTATCAACGCGCAGAGGGCTTTCAGCTGCCTTCATTGTTGAACATTGGTCTGTCTTATGATTTTTATGTAGGGCAGAAAGATTTTCTTAGGGTACTCGGTAACTTTACATCCAACACATTTGCAAGAGATGAAATCGGGGGTGGTCTTGAGTTCTCATTCAGAAACATCTTAATGTTGCGTGCAGCCTATAAGCATACACTTACACAGGATGGATCAGCATTTAAGAACGATGTTTATACTGGTTTTGCAGCCGGCGGATCTGTTTTATTGCCCATAGCAAAAGGTTCTGACCAGAAAGTTGGTATAGATTATGCCTACAGAGCTACCAATCCATTTAAAGGAACGCACAATTTGAGTCTCCGGTTTGAGTTTTAAAGTGAAGAGCATTATGCATCAAGAAGGTGCATATCAATAATATTTTTTATATTTGCAACGTAATTAATGAGAACGTTTCTATCACACGTGACAGGAACGTTCTTTTTTTGTTACACCAATGATGGAAAATTGGAAGCCCGGCCACATGGTGAACAAATAAAAAAACAAGTTTTAAAAAAGTAAAAATTTATAGGAATGTCAGGTATTTCATACATGACTCAACAGGGTTATGAAAAACTCCGAGCAGAGTTGGATTTGTTAAAAACAAAGGGAAGGGATGATGCAGCAAAAGCTATTGCAGAAGCAAGAGAGAAGGGTGACCTATCTGAAAATGCAGAATATGATGCTGCCAAGGATGCACAAGGCATGCTGGAGTTGAAAATAAATGAAATGGAGAAAGCGCTTGCCAGTGCACGGGTCATCAGCGAAGACCAGCTTGACAACTCTAAAGTCACCATCCTGTCATCTGTGACCATCAAAAATTTAAAGACCAACAAAAATGTTACCTACAAGTTGGTATCTGAAACAGAAGCCGATCTGAAGACGCAAAGGATTTCAGTGAATTCACCCATTGGTCAGGGCCTCCTGGGTAAGGCTGTAGGTGAAGTTGCGGAGGTGAAGACTCCAGCCGGAGAAATCAAGTTTGAGGTTTTAGAAATTTCATTTTAATTTAAGGGTATGGCAAGTATTTTCACACGAATAGTTAAAGGTGAAATTCCTTGTTATAAAATAGCAGAAAACGAAAGATTTTTTGCTTTTCTTGACATCAACCCTTTAGTTGCGGGCCATACTCTGGTTATTCCCAAAGAAGAGACTGACTATATATTTGATTTGGAAGATGAAGTGTTGGCAGAGATGATGGTATTCGCAAAAATGGTTGCAAAAGCGATTCGACAGGCGGTTCCTTGCCTGAGGGTTGGTATATCAGTGATAGGCTTGGAAGTGCCTCATGCGCATGTCCATCTGATACCACTGAATTCTTTATCAGACACCAATTTTTCAAAAGAAAGACCAATCATCAGTGCTGAAAAATTTCTGCAGATACAAAAAGACATCTGCCAAAAGCTAGAAGTTTAATGCGAATTGGTATCAATGCCAGGCTTTTGGGTGTCGGACCTTTTGAAGGTTTGGCAAGATATACCGTGGAAACAACCAGAGCCATGGCATTGGCAAACCCCAAGGATATTTTCATACTGTTTTTTGACAGAACTCCTCAGGATACCAGCTGGTTTAAGGATTGTACCAACATCTCATCAGAGATTGTTTACTTGCCTACCAGGCACCCTGTTTTGATGCTCATCTGGTTTGAGTCTTTGTTGCGTAAGGCGCTCATCAAAGCTCAAATAGATGTCTTTTATTCAGCCGATAATTTTTTGAGCCTAAGCTCGCAAATACCAACGGTATTGGTGTGTCACGACCTGGCCTATCTCACATACCCTCAGGGTTTGAGATGGGATCATCTTTGGTTTTATAGAAAATTCATGCCACTCTATCTCAAAAGAGCAGAAAAAATCATTACCGTATCCAATTTTGTAAAACAGGATATAATCAGGAATCACCACATCAAAGAAGATAAAATCACAGTAGCAGGCAACGCGTTGCCCGTAAGAATGGAGTCGGAACTTGATATAGAAAATGATCAACTTAAGCCTGGAAAATACTTTGTGTACATTGGGAGTATACATCCAAGAAAAAACATTAGCGGTTTAATACAAGCTTTTTTTGATTTCAGAGATAAAATCAAAGGGTATAAACTCCTCCTCATTGGGAGACTTGCATGGAAAACGGAGGAAATTCGTTTAATCCTCGATGATCCTGACATTGTCAAGCTACAAAATGTAGAAGACAAACACTTGATGGCCTATCTGAAAAAGGCCACGGCCCTCATATATCCATCATTTTCTGAAGGATTTGGAATACCCATTTTAGAAGGATTTGCGGCAGAGATACCTGTAATTACTTCTGATGTAACCTCAATGCCTGAAGTTGCAGGTGAAGCCGCGCTGCTCATCAACCCCCAATCTATACAATCAATGACGGCAGCCATGGAGAAAATCGTTCATGAGCCTGATGTCCGTGACCGATTGATAGCGTTGGGTAGGGAACGATTAGATGACTTCAGCTGGGAGCAAAGCAGTGCCCGTATTTACCAACAAATCGAAGAGGTAAAAAAAGACTAGCCGCAGTTTACCATCCGTCTCCGTCCAGTATATTGCCGAGCTGACCAAGGACAGATCCTTCTCCCTTTCTATTGTAGCCACCGGAATGGGTAATGATTCTGTCAGCAAGACGAGACAAAGGCAAGGATTGTATCCATACTTTGCCCGGGCCAATCAAACTTGCAAAAAATACACCCTCTCCACCGAAAACGGTATTTTTGATGCCGCCAACGAAGGTGATATCGTAGTCAACATTTTTGGTAAAGGCAACCAGACAGCCCGTGTCAACACGGAGATGTTCACCCGCTTTGAGTTCCTTCTCATAAATAAAACCGCCGGCATGCATGAATGCCAAACCGTCTCCTTCAAGTTTCTGCATGATAAATCCCTCTCCACCAAAAAAGCCACGTCCGAGTTTTTTACTGAATTCTATACCGACAGAAACACCTTTTGCCGCACACAAAAAGGCATCTTTCTGGCAAATGATTTTTTCTCCATATTTTGCTAAGTCCAGAGGTATAATTTTTCCCGGATAAGGGGAAGCAAACGATACTCTTGCCTTATCAGAGCCCTGATTGGTGTAACTGGTCATAAAAAGTTTTTCCCCTGTAAGGATACGTTTACCGGCACCGAGCAACTTTCCCATCAAACCCTGACCTTCATTTCCGCTTCCGTCACCAAAAATGGTTTCCATCAATATGTCTTCATCCATCATGAGAAATGAACCAGGTTCCGCAACGACTGTCTCTCTCGGATCAAGCTCGATTTCAACAAATTGCATTTCCTCTCCGTGAATCCAATAATCTATTTCATGTGATCTCATTCAAAATATGTTTTTATTCATAAATATCGCACACAGCTTTGGTGTGAACATGTCCAAAATTAAAAAAGGGAAATAATTCCCTTTCTTAATTTTCGACGAATGTTTTTTAAATTTTTATGAATGCATAAAAACACATAAACTTATACGCCACCCTTGCTCATGGCTTTTTGCATAGGGTTAGGCCCCGGATCTCTTTTCACTCCATTCTTTTGCTTGAACAGGTCAAACTTAGAAGCTGGCATTTCCTTACCCCAGACATTATTAGATTCATCAATATCTGCAGTCTCTCTGAAAGGATCCAAAGTCACTGAAGTTACCTCCTTATCCTTCAAGAAAGCCTTCGTAAGTTTTGCTTCATTTTTGCGCCAAACTTGAGCTGGAATCCTTTGTATCTCGGATGTACCGTCGGCGTATTCCCATTTCAGAATGATCGGCATTACCAAACCTCCTTTGTTGGAGAACGTGATTTCATACACATGCTTTTGCTCGTATTTTTTGCCTTCTTCACCCAGCTTTTCAGTGGTGGGACTTATAACTCTGTCATATTTCGTCGTATCATATTCCACAAGACCTCTGTCGTATTTATAATAAAAATCCTGAAGAGAAGTATCCTGATCTACTACGAACTTGATGTTTTTGTCCTCACGGTTTCTGATCTTGGAAATGTCATCGTATTCATTGACCTGCGGTTTTGCAAGCGGAGTCTTCATCACAAAGTCTTCCTTTCTTGCAGGCTCTGCATTGATGTCAGGAACGGCGTGTTTGATGGTGTCAATGGAGATATCGCATGCATCGGTAGAATAAAACCATCCCCTCCAGAACCAATCGAGGTCTTCACCTGTGGCATCTTCTATGGTTCTGAAAAAGTCTGCTGGAGTTGGGTGCTTGAACGCCCACCTTTTTGCATATTCTCTGAAAGCATTGTCAAAAAGCTCTCTACCCACGATCGTTTCCCTCAAAATATTCAAACCTGTTGCCACCTTAGAGTAGGCATTCGGACCAAATCTTACGATGTTTTCAGAATTGGTCATGATGGGCTCCAACTGATCTTTGTCAAGTTTCATATAATCAGTGATCGTATATGCCGGACCTTCATCAGAAGGGTAGGTATTGTCCCAAAGTTCCTGTGTAAGGTACTGCAGGTACGAATTCAATCCTTCATCCATCCAGGTCCATTGGCGCTCGTCACTGTTGACAATCATTGGGAAAAAGTTGTGACCCACTTCGTGGATAATTACCAGCAAAGCTGAGTTTTTTGATCCTTCGGTATATGACCCATCAGGTAGAGCTCTGCCCGGATTGAAACAAATCATTGGATACTCCATACCATTGGCAGCTTCAACGCTCTGCGCAACCGGGTAAGGGTAAGGCACAGAAAAGTCAGAATAGGTTTTGATGGTATGTGCAACGGCTTTAGTTGAAAACTTATGGTATATCGGATAAGCCTCCTTACAGTAGTAAGACAAACACATCACGTTATTGTCGCCTACTTTTACCGCCATGGCATCCCACGCAAATCTTCTGGAAGCGGTCCAGGCAAAATCCCTCACGTTTTCTGCTTCAAAGATCCATGTCTTTTTTGCAGATGACTTTGTTTTGATTTTCTCATTTGACTCTTCAAGCGTTGTGATGTCCACAGGCTCTGATGAAGTCTGTGCTTTTTTCATCCTTGAATATTCTGTAGGAGTCAGTACTTGTTTGTAATTCACACACTTACCTGTTGCACCTACAATATGGTCTGCAGGCACGGTCATTTCTACTTTAAAATTGCCAAAGCAGAGAGCAAATTCGCCCCTGCCGGTAAATTGATGGTTTTGCCAACCCATAGCGTCATTGTATACACACAACCTTGGGTACCATTGTGCCATGGTGAACAAATAATTTCCATCTTCCTCGAAAAACTCATATCCGCCTCTTGCGTCAGAAAAACGCATAAAGTCCATCCTGTCAACAATCTTGTAATTCCACTTGATGTTGAATGAAAACTTTTTACCCGGCTTGATGGGTTTATCAAGATCGATGCGCATCATGGTTTTATTGACCACATATTTCAGATTCTTTCCTGAGGCATCTTTTACTGACAATAAATTGAAACCATAACCATTGTCCTTTTTCTTTTCGTCAGAAGCGTCCAACATGGCATCAGTCATTTGTCTCGGCAAAGAGCTGCCATTTTCATAACCTGCATTGTTTACGGTTGAATGCTGATTTTCATCCAGCTGCAACCACAGGTATGAAAGTTCATCCGGGCTGTTATTGATGTAGGTAATATTTTCTTCTCCTGTGAGCATAAGCTTTTTTTCATCCAGCTCACATTTGATGTCATAATCTACTTGCTGCTGCCAGTATTTATTACCAGGAGCTCCACTGGCTGTACGGTATTCATTGGGTGTCGGAAGCATTGGTCCGAGTTGCTCAAACTTATTACCGTGATTAGAGCCTGGATTATTTTGAAAGTTTTGGGCCGATGTAAAAGAAACGGCAAACGCAATACAACAAAGGGTAAGAAAGAATCTACTCATATTTTAAAACTAATTTGGTAATTCATTAACGAAGGAACAAAGCCATGCGATGTCCTGGTTTTGGTTAGAAATGTAAAGATAAAGCTAAAATGTTCTTAAGATTTCGGCAACCGACCAGAATGTGCTAAATCCCGACTAAAATCCCGACATTTTTGGGCATTCTAAAATTCAAACAGTAAAATATTTTCGGGATGAAGGCCTTTTTCTTAATATTGATCATTCAAAATATCACCAAAATATTCACATCATGACGACAAAGCTTTTACTATCATTTATGGCACTGGGTTTTATTTTTTCATGTAAAAATAAGGAAGAAGCAAGCCCTGTTGTAGAAGCACCTGTTGAACCTTACAAGATGACCAAAATTTGGGAGTCTGATACACTTTTTACTACCGTTGAATCGGTCATTTATGACCCGGTAACCGGAATCATTTATGCTTCCAACATTGACGGGCAACCCTGGGAAGCTGATGGCAAGGGCTCTATAGGCAAACTCAATGCTGATGGTACAACCATTGACGCAAAGTGGGTTACAGGATTGAATGCACCGAAGGGCCTTGGTATTGTCAATGGTAAACTTTACGTTGCTGACATTACTGAATTGCTGGAAATAGACCTTGCTGATGGTAAAATATTGAATAAATATGCAGTGGAGGGCGCCGTAGGTCTCAACGACGTCACGACTTCCCCGGATGGAGTTGTTTATTTTACAGATTCTCAAAAGGGTTCGATTCATATGTTGAAAGAAAACACAGTTTCAACTTTATTGGACAGTCTTAAAGGCTCCAATGGTATTTTGTATGAGCCGGAAAGGCTACTGGTGGCTACCTGGAGCAATGAGAGCCTCAATGAATTCAAAATGTCAGACGGTAGCTTTACCGCCATTGCAGATTCTTTACCACAACCAGACGGCATTGAAGCAGTTGGAGATGGTGGTTATCTGGTTTCTGCCTGGAAGGGTATGATCCATTATTTACATCCGGATGGAACTACTGAGTTGATTCTTGATACCACCAGCGATACGATCAGCGCGGCAGATATAGACTATGTCCCGGAAAAGAAGTTGGTCCTGATTCCAACGTTTTTCAGGAATACTGTAGCAGCCTATGAATTGAGTAAATAATAAAGAAACACTTTTTAAGAACGGCTTGACCAAATCTGGTTGAGCCGTTTTTATTGTGTGCCATGCATGTTCAATACCTAAGAGGTGGAAGTCCTCAATGGGCCGGCCAACGGGAACCATT
>JAGQWX010000129.1 GCA_020436935.1 Saprospiraceae bacterium | reverse complement strand
ATCAAGATTCAGTTAACCGTTTTGATACACCTCTTTTTATTTTCAGCCCTCCCTTCTTTTGAATACTGCTTTTTTTGATCTATTACTCCTATTAATTGGCTTTTGTGATATTTCCAAAAATTCAATTCAACAAATAGCCACTTTCATTCCAAAAGATTGGACTTTTCAGTGATGTAATATTTCATTTATAAAAATTCATATGTTCACATTCTTATCTCTTACATACAATTGGCTGAGTTAGTTTCTATATAACAAAACTAAATCATCTACTTTCTGATATTTTTTACCTTTGCCAACGTGGAATTGCAAGACATCAAACTCACCAATTTTAAAAATTATTCAGAAGGAGGATTTGTTTTCCATCCTAAGCTCAACGTCATCGTCGGTCTCAATGGCAGAGGCAAAACCAATTTGATGGACGCCATCTACTACCTATGCATGGGCAAGAGTTATTTTTCTACTTTGGAAAAAAATGTTGTACGTCATGACCAGACCTTCTTTCGGCTCGATGGCAAAATAGATGGTTGCAGGGTCGAGATCAAATCACAGCTCGGTCGACAAAAGGAAATCCTTTTAAATGGTGGTTCCTTCGACAAGCTGACAGACTATGTGGGCAAACATCCCATCGTGGTTGTAGCTCCGGATGACATATACCAGCTCTTTGCGGTATCGGAGAACCGAAGAATTTTCATCAACAATACGCTGGTACAATACGACAATGTTTATTTGAGAGAACTGTTGTCATACAACAGGCTGCTCAAACAGCGCAACGCCCTGCTCAAGTCCTTTCAACAGGAAAAGCGCCAGAATCTTGTACTATTGGATACCATAACCAATCAAATGGCTGGTCCTGCGAAATACATCAGCACGGCAAGAAAACAATTCATCGATGAAATCGGGCCCGTGTTCCAGTCCCACTATCAGATCATCAGTGGAGACAGAGAACAGGCAGGTTTGGGTTACAGTTCTGAACCTGTCGAAACATCATGGACAGACATTTGGAAAAAAGAACTTCAAAAAGACCTCATCACTGCTCGCACGAACAGCGGCGTACACAAAGACGACCTCGAGATGTTTCTGAATGACAAAGCAGTGAAAGACTTTGCTTCTCAGGGACAAACCAAATCCTACGTCCTGGCCCTCAAATTTTCACAGTACGAAGTCTTAAAGGCCCACTCCGGGAAAAAGCCCATCTTACTGCTCGACGATGTGTTCGACAAGCTGGACCCCTCAAGAATGAAATTTCTTTTGGACCACGTCACTACTGAAGAATTTGGTCAGGTATTTATTTCTGACACCGATGAGAATAAAGTGCCGGATATGTTGGAGGACATCGGCCAGTCATTCCAAAAATTCTCCATTCAATAATTACTCCCCTGCCTGAGTCCATAGAAATAACTTATCTTTGAAGTATGAACATCATCCGCAAGCGAGATAAAAAACTAGACGAAGTCCTCAATGCCTACATTGAGAAAAACCCGTCCATCCACAAAGGTTTGAGCACCCTGCGCATTGATGAAATCTATACCCAACTCGTTGGGCCTACCATCGCAAAATATACCGAAAAGGTCTATCTCAACAACAAAGGACAATTGTTTATATACGTGACTTCAGCCCCGCTCAAAAGCGAGCTCAATCACCAAAAGGCCAACATCATCCAACTACTCAACGAAAATCTGGGCATGGAGGTCATCAAAGAAATCAAAATCAAATAGATGGATCTCGAGGCTGTCAGACAATTTTGCCTTTCCAGGGAATTTGCAACCGAAGATATGCCCTTTGGCCCGGACACTTTGGTTTTCAGAGTTGGTGGTAAAATTTTCGCTTTGCTGAGTCTTGATGAAGAAATCCAACGGCTCAACCTCAAATACCCGGCAGAAAACATTGAAGAATTAAGGGATCAATATGCATATGTTATCCCCGGTTACCATATGAATAAAAGTCACTGGAACAGCATCATGCTTTATGATGATATTGACGTGAGACATGTGCAGCAACTCATTGACGTATCCTATCAGCTGATCAGGAATTCACTGACCAAAAAGCAAAGAGAAAGTCTGATTTGAAAACCTATACCGAGTATTTGATCATTGGACAAGGCATTGCCGGCAGCTTACTTGCATTTGAGTTGGACATGCTGGGCAAGTCATTTGTCATCATAGACAATGGATATAGAACCTCCTCCTCCATCGTCGCCGCAGGAACCATTAATCCCATTACCGGAAGAAATTACGTGAAGACCTGGCGGGCTGACGAACTTTGGCCCGCACTGACTGAAACCTACAGAAATATATCAGCATGGACAGAAAGGGAAGTCATCCGAAATCTGCCCATCATAAGGAGTCTTCACTCCATAAAAGAAGAAAATGCCTGGCTGGGAAGGGTCAATGATCCCGCTTACAGTGCGTATCTCAAAGAACACAGTGACCCCGGCAATATGCTGGCCCAAATTGAGAAAGCATTGGCCTATGGTGAAATCTCCGGAGCCAAACAATTGAAGATCAAGGATTTGCTCCCTCTAATGAAGGCCAAATGGCGGGCTGAGCACCGATTCATCGAAGACAATTTCACCTATGAAGGCCTGGAACAAACAGGAAACCAATGGAAGTACGAAGACATCATTACTGAAAAAGTGATATTTTGTGAAGGCCACAAAGTGATGGAGAACCCCTTTTTCAAGCATTTGTCTTTTGATCCTGTCAAAGGTGAAGCCTTGATAGTGGAAATTGAGGATCCTTTTGATAAAAGCCTTCGGGACAAAACCTTCATCACTCCTCTTGGTGATGGCAAGCTGCACTGGTGTGGTGCCGGGTATTCCTGGCAAGACCTTACCGATGAACCAACAGAAAATGCCAGAAAGGAAATCGAGGCGCAACTCGACGCCATACTTCGGGTTCCATATAAAGTGGTGGACCATATTGCGGGTATAAGACCAGCAACAAAATACCGCCGACCTTTTGCCGGAGCTCACCCTACCCTCCCCAACTTATTCATTTTTAATGGATTGGGCACCAAAGGTTCTTCACTTGGACCATTTTTCGCCAGACAACTCGTTCAGCTGATGGAAAATCAAATTCCAATGGACGTGGAAGTGGCACTGCGTTAAGACATGCTATTCTAACGTCAATCGTGAGCAGGTTCCGGCAAATGAAACCAATCTTTATTGACATCGTCCAGAGCAGTTGAGATTTTTGAAAAGCTATGGGCATTCGCTTTCATGTCAATGAACTTATCGTAAATGCGTCTGTGTTTAAATAAGACGATCGTATTTTCCCTATGAGGGTCGATCCGGCTGAGATCAATTTCAGACACGGTGTCGTGGAAAGAAGGTACAATGGTGAGTGCCAGATGTTTCAGCCCTAACTTCTGGCCCAGTTCCTCCAATTTTTTGATGGTTTTTTCCCTGTTTCCTCCTGCCTCTTCTGTGCAAACCACATAAACCTTTAATTCTTTGCCCATTTTGATGGATTCTTGTTCCAGGAAGTTGAGCCAGTCTGTAATCTCGTTCCAGGTCATAGACTTTCCAGCAAAAAAGATCAGACCTAAAAACCTGCCGTATTTACATACCGGGCAAACATTTTTTCCTTTGTCAGGTCCATACACATGGAAAGGCATAAATGAAGGTTGATCCTCACCAATGGATAATCCGGATTTTGGAGACTTTGCCACTGACCTTGGGTAAAATGGGATGTTCAATCCCAGGATGATGTCATGTTCAGCCAGCTGTGCATCACCATCCAAAAGCACCCTTACCACGCCGCTCCCACCTCTTTTTTCCGGAGGATTCTTTGTAAACTGAGGCAGTAAAAATTGATCATCGTCAAAATTGATTTCATCAACATAGTATTCGTTGGCCAGATCAGGTTCTTTTATGGATAAATGAATATGAGCCGCCATCTCACCACTTGGATAGGGCACAGGCCTGCTGGTGTAAATCGTATATTGACCTGCTGCATTGGTTTTGACCCATCCCCTGAGACTTCCATGTTTTCCAGCTTTCGTATCACCTTTTCCATCAAAAGTGTAAAGGCCCTCATCGTCAGTATGCCAGTAGTAAAGGATCACATCGCTGGCCGGAGTATGTCCATCAACTGAAAGCACCCTCCCTGTTATCACAAGTTTTTGATTTCCTGTAGACCATCCCTGGCTGGTATCTATGTGGTCCATTTGTGCTGGCATGTCAATATACATCAGTTCACATCCATCACAACCGCCTCCAATTTTTGTGGGTAGAATAGAGTCCGGCTTTTGTACTGATGTAGCTTGGCATCCCACCATCAGGCAATAGAAGCATACAAAGCGTAAAACGAATAAGCTTGAATTCATCTTCAGAATTTTTTGCCCAAAACTGTCCTGAGATGGTTAAAAAAAGAAATCCTATGTGGTAAGGCGTGTTTAATTTGGTGCAAAACGAGTATAAAAATCGATGACAACTAATGTAGCACTGAACTCTGGCCCTGGTTAAGGAATAGATATAAAAATAAATAGCCGCTCATCAACTGAGCAAGGCAGATCTGCCTTAAATTTTCAGCGTTTATACCATTTGGATTTGAAAGATTTCACATAGGTCCTCGCCAAACGGACAATTCCTCCGTTCATTATTTCTAGATCATAGTCCCCATTTCCCCTGGATTTGATGGATGATACTTTTGAAAGATTGACAATACACGATTTATGGATTCTAATAAATTTTTGATCATCCAACATTTGCTCCATGCTTTTAAGCGTCGCGTGATGGACAAATTTTTTGTTTTCAAGCTGTATGATCACATAAGGAGCATTGGCTGTAATGGTAATGATGTCATCGACAATCACATGGCTTTGTACATTGGATGTGTCCGTCAGGGTCAATGAAGTAACTTTACTAATTTCTCTTTTGGTGCTTTCAATGGCGGACAAATCTGATAAATTTTCGTTTTTGAAGTGCTTAAGACTCCACATATAAAACCCGTATGCCAGTATGGTGACCAACAAATAGGTGGTCAGAGCATATTCAAAAGTTTGCTGATACTCAAAAGTATAATCATAAAAAACCTTGGAAAACAACCA
>JAGQWX010000128.1 GCA_020436935.1 Saprospiraceae bacterium | reverse complement strand
GTTCAGGGGGGTAATGACAAAACAAAATTTTATCTTTCCGGTGGCTTTTTCCAGGATAAGGGCATCTCTAAAGGTTTGGATTATTCAAGATATTCACTCAGAGCAAATGTAGATCATGAAATCAACAGCATCTTTAAAGTAGGATTATCCTCATATATGATGTTCTCTGATCGCAATGGTGAAAACCTCAACCCATACAGTTTTACATTAAATCAAAATCCCTTGGGACGACCATATGATGACGAAGGAAATTTAATATTTGCTCCCACCAATGATGCATTGCTTACGAATCCTCTATTCGAAGTTATCGATGGAGCGCAAGTGGATAACACAAGAAAATATAGAATTTTTAATTCTCTGTATACTGAGGTCAAAATTATGGAAGGGCTTACTTACAGGTTGAACTTTGGGCCAGACTTTACTTTATCGAGATGGGGGAGATTTATAGGTAGTAAGACAAATGCACGTAAAGAAGGTGATGCTCAAGCGCAGAATGAAAACAGATTCGGATTCGACTGGACTTTAGAAAACATCGTATCTTATAGAAAAGCTTTTGGTAAACATAATCTGGCCTTAACCGGTCTTCAATCAATTCAAAAAGATAGATTTGAAAGTTACCGTTCAGAAGTGACAGGTGTGCCTGCCGAAACTCAACAATTTTTTAGCCTTGGATCTGCAGCCGCTGTTCAAGCTATCAGTTCTAACTTGACAGAGTGGACTATCAATTCTTTTATGGGTCGTGTCAACTATGATTATGACAATAAATATTTGTTGACCCTTACCATTAGACGCGATGGCTCAAGCCGATTTGGCGAGAATACAAAGTATGGAAATTTCCCGGGCATTGCTGCCGGCTGGAATATTAGTCAGGAGTCATTTATGAGTAATCAATCTTGGCTTGATCTTTTGAAATTAAGAGCAGGTTGGGGTAAAGTGGGTAACCAAGGTGTTGCTCCCTACCAAACACAGGGAATACTTGGAAGAACAACATATGCCTGGGGATCAACTGCTGCATTTGGATACAGACCAAGCACAATAGGTAATCCTGACCTTAGATGGGAGTCTTCTGCAACCGCAAACATTGGTATTGACTATTCTATTTTCAAAGGTAGAGTTCAGGGATCTATAGAATTGTACCAAACTGATACGAAGTCTTTATTGCTTTCTGACTTTCTTCCGGGTTCAACAGGATTTAATTCTGTGACAAGAAATGTGGGGCATACAAGAAACAGAGGTTTGGAAATCAATATTGGTACTACCAATATTAACACCAAGGACTTCCAGTGGACAACCGACATCGCCTTCACAAAAAACAACGAAGCAATTGTTGAACTTTATAATGGTAAGGTTGATGACTTGGGCAATAGATGGTTTATTGGACAGCCCCTGAACACTTTTTATGATTATAAAAAGGTTGGAATTTGGCAAACTGATGAAGCCGATTTAGCCAAATCTTACGGTTCTGAAGTAGGCCAGATCAAAGTGCAGGATACCAACAACGATGGTAAAATCAATGCTGCAGACCGTGTGATTTTGGGAAGCGATATTCCTGATTTTCAAGCTGGGCTCACCAATCGATTTAGCTACAAAGGATTTGACCTGAGTGCATTTTTCTATGCAAGTATAGGTCAGATGATTGTATCCGGTTTCCATCAGAACAACAATGCATTGGCCGGAAGGTATCAACAAATTAAAGTTGACTATTGGACTCCCAATAATCCGACTAATGAATTTCCCCGACCAAAAAGCAACCAGGAGTTCCCTGTCTTGAATACTGCAATCATTTATTTTGATGGTAGTTTTATAAAGTTGCGTAACGTAAACTTTGGATATACTTTGCCAGAAAAATATTGCAAGAAAATGAATCTGGAATCAGTGAGGATTTTCTCTAGTATTCAACAGCCATTTATCTGGTCTGAGTATAGAAACAAGTACAATGGAGTCGATCCCGAGGCTACCATCACAAGTAGCGCAACCGGTATTACTGCAGTTAACGGAGGAGTTACACCTGCAACCCGAGTAGCAACCATTGGGTTAAATCTTAAATTTTAATAATATCCTATATTGTTTTTAAAATGAAGAATACAATAAAAAATAAATTATCTGCGGGTCTGATGACTTGTTTACTACTGGTCTTTTCTTCTTGTGGAAAAGATCTGCTTGAAGAAACTGTGGTTTCTAACATCAGTAATGCATATTTGAATACAGCAAAAGGTTATGAAGATGGCGTCAGAGCAGCTTACTCTACACTGCGTTACTTCTACGGTACACAACAGGGTTTGACTTTGACAGAATATGGTACTGACATTTATGCCACCGGGGCAGATGGTGGTTACAAAGGTTTTCATTTTTATGACGCCCAACTGCAACCAACTGTTGATTACCTGACCAATACCTGGGATGAGCTTTACAGAGGTATCAATACCTGCAACGCCATCATTGGAAAAGCCGAGACTGTTACAGGACTTTCTGCTGCAACATTAAAATTGAGGGTTGCTGAAGCAAAGTTTTTGAGGGCTCATTATTACTACATTCTTCACCAACAATTTGGTGGAGTTGATTTGAGATTGGAGGAATCTGTCGGTCCAACTAAAGAAACAAGCCGCGCCACAGATGCCCAAATGTATGCCCAAATCATCAAGGATTGTACTGAGGCAATCGCCGATTTAGAAAACAAAGCCCAATCCTCTGATTATGGACGTGCTACAAAAGCCTCAGCTGAAACTTTACTGGCTAAGGTACTCCTGGCGAAAGCATATGGACCTGCAAAATCTTCTGATGACTTCCAAAAAGCTGCCGACTTGTGCGCAAGCATTATTAACAATTATGGGTTTAAACTTTTGGATGACTTTGCATCTGTTCATGATGAAAATAATCAAGTGAATTCTGAAGTTATATTCGCTGTACAGTATACAACAGACCAATTGGCCAATACCACCAACAATACTGGAGCAGCCAACGGCGGGAACAATTTGCACTTATTCTTTGGTATGCAATATGACGTTCAGCCGGGAATGGTGAGAGATGTATTCTATGGCCGACCATTTAAGAGATTGCGTCCTACAGCATATTGTTTAAATACGGTTTTTGGAGAAAGAGAAAACGACTCCAGATACAGCAAAACATTCAGAACTGTATGGAAGAGTAACAACCCGGGAACTAATTTAAATGCTACTTTCGACAACTCTAAGTCAAAACTTACATTCGCAGCAGGGGATACCACCATATGGATTCCTGGTTATGAAATGAGTAAGGAAGAAAGAGCAACTAAAAAATATCAGGTCCTGGTTCCAAGTGCTTACAACGAAGCCTTGTTCCCAACTTTACAGAAATTTTTCGACACCAAACGTGCTGACCGTACTGAGGAGCGTGGAACCCGCGATTTCATAGTTTGGAGATTGGCTGACGTATACCTTATGCATGCTGAGGCATTGTTGGGTCTCGGAAAAGTAAAAGAAGCTACTGATGCCATCAATGTTGTGAGGATGCGTGCCGGCTTCCCTGGTAAGAAGGACAATATGAAGATTACTGAAGGTCAAATGAATTTTGATTTTCTTGTCGAAGAAAGAGCCCGTGAATTGGCAGGAGAGCAGATGAGGTGGATGGATTTGAAGAGATGGGGTATTCTCGTTGACAGGGTTAAAAAATACAATCCTCAAGCTTCAGCCATTTCTGACAAACACTATGTCAGGCCTATTCCACAAACACAGATTGACAGATCAAATCCTGGGGTATTTGCACAAAATCCAGGCTATTAATTCCTTGATCTAAAAGGACAAATACATTCATTTACAGAGCGAGGGTTGACTTTTTGTTAGCCCTCGCTTTTATTTTCTTGGAGCATGATTATCCATTTGCCCCATCCACCAATTCCATCCATTGGAGTTCTTTCATTTCTATTTCTTCATTCAAGCCCTCCAATTCTTTTGAAAGTTTGGTGATATCATCCGGGTTTAAGTTTTCATTTTCAAACTTTGCCATGATGCCCAGTTTCTTCTCCTCCAGTTTTTCTATTTGTCTTTCTATGGCTTTGATTTGTTTTTGTTGCTCAAATGTCATTTTGGATGCACTGCTTTGGACATTTGAAACACTGGGTTGAGCGCTGGCCCGCGCGCGTTGTTCTTCGAGTTCAGTATTCTTTTCTACCCTATATTCAGAGTAAGTACCGTTGTAATCTTTGAGCTGGCCCTCGCCTTCCAAAATGAAAATGTGATCGACCAACTTATCCAGAAAGTATCTGTCGTGAGAAATGATGATCAAACATCCGGGATAATCGTCCAGATAGTCTTCAAGCACATTAAGGGTGATGATATCGAGGTCGTTGGTAGGCTCGTCCAATATGAGGAAATTGGGGTTTTTCACCAAAACCGTCAACAAGTACAGCCTTCTTTTTTCACCTCCACTGAGTTGCCCAACCTGAACTCTTTGCTGGGACCTTGGAAACATAAATTTTTCCAGGAGGCTTTCGGCAGTCAACTTCAAGCCTTTTGCAAGAGGAATATATTCTGCAATATCTCTGATAACGTCGATGACCATTTTGCTTTCGGGCACTTGAAGCCCGTCTTGACCATAATACCCAAAATTCACCGTTTCCCCTATGATGATTTTGCCCGTATCAGCGGGTTCCAATCCGGTAATCATTTTGATAAATGTACTTTTTCCAGCACCATTTACACCTACGACACCAAGCCTTTCCCCTTTCTTAAACTTATAAGAAAATGGCTCAAGGATCTTTTTTTCGCCAAATGCTTTGCTCACATTGTGGAGTTCCACAATTTTTGAACCCAAACGCGTAGGCTCAATCATGATCTGCATCTCATCGGTATTGCGCTTGTTGCGCAAACTTTCCTTGATATCATGGAAGGAATCAATCCGGGATTTAGACTTTGTTGTCCTCGCCTGAGGCATACGGCGTACCCACTCCAATTCTCTTTTGAAGAGCTTCTTGGTTTTATCGTATACCACACTTTCATTTGCGAGGCGTGCTTCCTTTTTTTCCAGATATTGGCTGTAATTTCCTCGATATACATGGAGGTTGCCCATGTCCAACTCAAAAATTTCATTGCAAACCCTTTCGAGGAAATAACGATCGTGGGTCACCATAAATAAGGTAACATTGGGGCCCTGGAGATACTCTTCCAGCCATTCTATCATATCAATATCCAGGTGGTTAGTTGGTTCGTCCAGAATGATAAACTCCGGTTCCTCTATGATCAGCTTTGCAAGCGCAAGCCTTTTTTTCTGTCCACCAGAAAGCGTACCCACTTTTTGGTCGAGATTGCCAATCTTGAGTTTTGCAAGGATTGCTTTGACCCGGGCTTCGATATCCCACGCCTTTGCGTCATCCATTTTGAGCATTG
>JAGQWX010000127.1 GCA_020436935.1 Saprospiraceae bacterium | reverse complement strand
GAAGTGATTTTTGAAAATGAAAAAGGAATAAAAGAAACACTATTATCGGGCGACTTTGTAAACATTGAACCAATGGTAAAACATTGGGTTGTAGGAACAATTGAAAGTCAATTAATACTCATTAAGTAAAAAAATTTGACAAATGAAGTTAGCGAATATTCACAAACATTATATTGCTCTGTTATTGATAATAGGAGGCTTTCAATCTGCACAAGCACAAACTTGGACTTTGCAACAATGTATTGACACCGCACAGGTTCATAACAAAAATCTGCAAATGAGCAGAAACAATATGGCTATTGGTGAGCAAAGAGAAAAAGAAGCCAAAGCCAATTTAATTCCGAAAGTAACAGCCAATGCGGATTACAAGTATTTTACAAACCTGCCTTATCAGCTTTTATGTCGGGTCTGTTCATCAATCAGGAATTCGTAAAGTATCAAAATTTAAGTTCTTCATTTATAACTTTAAATCCCGAACAGCGCTATTTACAGTTATTGGAAAAAAGGCCAGATTTAATAAATCGTGTTCCACAATATCACCTGGCAAGTTATCTGGGTATAAAACCCGAAACCTTAAGTAGAATACGGAAAAGAATATATCATAAATTGTAACCAACTAGCTTTTCAAAAGAGGTATCACCTTTTTACTTTTTATCCATAGCCATATTCCAAACAACAATTCCGAAAAAGTCATGGGGATGATGAAAGCCACTATTATAATGATTTTTAGAAAGTCCAAATTGTTGGCAAATAAAGTGGTTAAAGTATTCAAGCAATAACCAATGCCGGCGGCAAACAGCATCCAGGAAATTAACTTAGGCATAGCCTTGACCTTTAATAAAAGAATGGCTAGAAAAATGAGATGCAGGCCAAAGAATAGAAGTCCAATAGCAAAACCATAGTGATGCATTTTTAAAAACTGCATCGCCTGTGAAACATTCGCTTCTGATTGGCCTGTAGTTAATTCATTTGCAGATAAATAAATATCTCTGGCTAAAAATAAGCCAACAATAGCAAAACCTTTGATGGCAACATAAATCAGCCTGAAACTTACCATCAATAGTCCAATAGATTTATCGATCGAATTCAATAAAACATAAAGGTAAATTGATAGTAGAACATCAAGAACAATGGTGACTAAGAAAGCAAAAATTCCAGACTCAAACAATATTAATGAATTCTGAATATTTGTAAATGTGAGTGCAGGGTCATCCCATTTAATCAATTGGCCCCTCATTAAAAATTCAGCAAAGATGCCCAGAAATAACATAGTGATAAGACTCAAACCTATAATCTTGCTGATCCTCAATTTTTTTCCAAATTCACTTTTTTCAACTAGCGCCATTGTTTTTTTGAGCAAAAAATATTGGCACAAGTTTTTACTTTCATTGACTTAAATCAATAAAGTTGGATAATAGGGAGCCACGACCTTCAACTGGCTCTGAGAAAGAATGAGACGGATAACTATTTTAGTAGCATGGAAGCGGACAATTCTATTTCGAGCAGTATGCATTAAACTTGGTTCTCCATAACTACTTATGTCACTTGAGTAAAACAATGTGCTCTTAAAATTTCCACATCTTTTTATGGCAATTACCCTGGTTGGAATCCTCCTTCGTGCCGGTGAAGTTTCATGATTGGTTGAAAAAGTGGAGATACAGGTATAGTACAACCGCGAGTGAGATAAGTCAGAGTAGAATTATAAAATGAACATAAAGAAAGTATATTTGAATAGTAATCGCATGAGATAACGACGCACATGAGACTGGCTGGTATCGCAAAAGTGCCATCGCTTGAAAGCAAAGGTTAGAAGCAATATATATTATTCAAAAATAGGAATTACATAAATCTTATAACAATGAAAAAAAACTACACCGATTTAGCGCTTTTAATATTAAGAGTTGGTTTTGGAGGTTTTATGCTTACCCATGGAATTCCAAAAATAAGCATGTTGTCCAACCCTTCCGATTTCGGTGACCCAATAGGTGTGGGTCCAACCATATCTTTAATTTTAGCACTTATAGGAGAAGTTGTCGCTCCAATTATGATGATTGTAGGTTTTAAAACAAAATGGGCTGCGATCCCTGCTGCAATTACAATGCTGGTTGCGGCATTTATAGTACATGCCAAGGATGACTTAGGGACCAAAGAACATGCTTTACTGTTTTTAATAAGCTTTGTTGTGATATTTCTGGCAGGAGCAGGAAAATACTCAGTGGATAAAGCATAGAATTATTTGCTCGGTCCAAATTGGATATTGGTGTAGATGAATGTTAGTGGTGAATTTCAATTTTTTACATAGTAAAAGGTCCTTTACGTATAATATATAAAATATTTTAGTAATATTTGAAGGTCTTGATCACAAATTGTTTAAGATTTTTTTTATCCTCAATAATCATGTTACTTTCACAGCCAAAAACCATATTTATTTACTAAAAAATTCTAGAATTGAAGAACTTTTACTTCTTATTTAGCCTTTTATTCATCTCCTTTTCATCGATCAATGCCCAGCAATCTGTGGCACGTGAATGGAATGAAGTCCTACTTGATGCCATTCGGGTAGATGTGGGAAGACCTACCGTACACGCCAGAAATTTATTTCATGTCTCTGGTGTGATGTATGATGCCTGGGCAGCTTATGATGAGGTAGCAGAGCCTTTTCTTTTGGGAAAAACTGTAGGAGATTACTCCTGTAATTTTCAGGGTATTGATGTTCCAAGTGATCCTGCAGTGAAAAAAGCTGCTCAAGAAGAGGCGATCAGCTATGCAGCCTACCGATTGCTTAAACATAGATTTAAAAGTTCTCCGGGTGCGGGAATTGCACTGCCGGAATTTGATTCTTTGATGGTCAAACTTGGTTATGATACCAGTTTTGTATCCATTGACTACTCCGGGGGTTCAGCCGCCGCACTGGGAAATTACATCGCCTTAAGTTGCATGGAATTCGGCTTGGTTGACCATTCCGATGAGGAAGCCAATTACAACTATGCAGATAATTTTTATAATCCAGTAAATCCTCCATTGAATCCTACATTGCCGGGGAATCCAGGTATTGTGGATTTAAATCACTGGCAGTCTCTGGCCATCAATGGAAGTACATCGGCAAAATTTTTATCGCCGCAATGGGGTTCTGTAACTCCATTTTCTTTGACCAAAGAAGATTTGGTCATACGTGATAAAAATGGTTATGAATATGACGTATATGTAGATCCGGGATCTCCACCGCACATTGATACGACGGGAACATTAAAAGGGCTGGAGGATTTTTATAAATGGAATTTTGCTTTGAATGCAGTTTGGTCAGGCCATTTGGATCCAACAGATTCAGTATTCATTGACATTTCACCCAATGCTGTCGGCCACCTCACAAGTTTACCAACTACCGAAGATGAATTTCGTAATTTTTATAATTTCATAGAAGGCGGCGTTATAGATACCGGCTATGCTATTAATCCGGTGACAGGCCAGGCTTATGAACCTCAAATTGTTCCGTTGGGAGACTTTGCCAGAGTGTTGGCAGAATTCTGGGCAGATGGTCCAAAATCTGAAACTCCTCCGGGTCACTGGTTTACCATTTTGAATTATGTGAGTGACTACCCTGGATTTGAAAAAAGATATGAAGGGGAAGGCCCGATTCTTGATGACCTGGAGTGGGATGTAAAGGCGTATCTTTCTATGGGAGGTGCTGTCCACGATGTTGCGGTTGCAGTATGGGGTATCAAGTCCTACTATGATTATGTTCGGCCAATTTCCGCAATAAGGGGAATGGCTGAGTTGGGTCAAAGTTCTGACTCTACGAAAATATCCTATCATCCGGGTGGATTGCCGCTCATTGACGGGCACATTGCCCTGGTTGAAGCAGGTGATGAATTGGCAGGAGCTCAAAATGAGAATGTTGGAAAAATCAAGTTATATGCATGGAGAGGACCGAGTTATATTACGGATCCTGCAACTTCATTTGCCGGAGTTGGTTGGATTCTTGCCGACAATTGGTGGCCATACCAACGCCCATCTTTTATCACACCGCCGTTTGCAGGATATGTATCAGGGCACTCTACCTTCTCCAGAGCAGCAGCAGAGGTAATGACATTGCTTACAGGAGATCCATACTTCCCTGGTGGAATGGGTGTCTTTGATGCGCCAAAAAACAACTATCTGGTATTTGAGCAAGGGCCAAGTGTAGACATGGAACTTCAGTGGGCTACCTACAGAGATGCATCAGATCAGGCAAGCCTTTCAAGGTTATGGGGAGGTATTCACCCACCCATTGATGACATTCCGGGCAGAAAAATTGGTCAGAAAATTGGTCCCCAAGCTTTTAATAAAGCCAAGGAATATTTTCTGGGTAGCATCACCACCGCAAATAAAAATCTCACGCCGAACACCGACATTACGGTCATGCAAAATTTCCCTAACCCTGCAACAGAATATACAGAATTCGAATATTCTGTCAGGAAAGCTTCCAGGGTGAATATCAGCATTTATGATCTGAATGGAAGATTGATAGAAAGATTGGATGAAGGTGTGAAAAACCCAGGAGTATACAGGAAATATTGGAACAGAAATCCATCCATGACAGAGGGTATGTACATCTATATGTTGGAAACCGATCAAGGATTCAGCTTACCAAGAAAATTGATTATTGCCGGTAATTAAGATTGATATTGAACGAAAAACAGAAAATGCCTCACCAAATGGTGGGGTATTTTTTTTGGTAGGAATGCAGCGTGTGAAATGTGCTTAAGGTAATTTTGTTTTATTGGAAATGCTTTATGAACAATCAGAATGATGGAATGGCTTATCAAGGCTGACAGTGAATGATGATCTAAAATGCGAATAGGTGGTATAAGATTGGTGGGGTGTATGATGGTGATTGCTTAAGTTAGAAGGAATGATAACACCAAACAAAAATAAATGTGCATCTATAGAGTAAAACAACAATGAAATTAGTGTTGATTCATGTGATTTTAATTACGTTATTAAATGTAACTTCTCAAGCACAAACTATTCTTGATTCTGAATTCAAATGGATAAAAAATGAAGAATGTTCTCCAAAAGAAAAAATTACTGAAATTTTTGTAAAGGTTGAAGAGGATCCAATGCTTACCCAATTTAGCAAACCAGAGTTTGACAAACTAATTGGCAATGTAATTAAGGAAATTAATCTTGCAACAAATATAAATGGAACCTTGAAATTGAAAGTTTTATTTGCAAAAGGCCAAAACCTTTGCGTGGTTCAATTTGGAACAAAATCACTTGAGCTAAGTGGCAATCAAATAGATATGATTACAAATAGAATTCACGATATTGGTGATTTCAAATCCGGAAGGCAAAGAAATATCGAGGTCGATTGCCTTGGAATATTATATATAACGTGTTGAGCTATTAAGCCGCCAAAGCATGTTTGGTTTGATTAATAGGTTTTCCATTCAATAAATTGATGTATT
>JAGQWX010000126.1 GCA_020436935.1 Saprospiraceae bacterium | reverse complement strand
TATCATCATTTTACATGCAGTAGACAGCAGCATAGTGGAGGGATTCAATGCAGATGAGAATGGAATTTTTATAGTGCCCTTATCGCATTACAATCAGCCTTATATCATTGAAGTTTCAAGCCTGGGCGCAAAAACCTTTTATTCCGATGCTTTCACAATGGATATGAATAAGCCCGGTCTGGATTTTGGAAATATCCTATTGGAAGATGAAGTCACTGCGCTTGGTGAAGTTGTTGTTGCGGCCAGAAAAAATTTCATTCAAACAACGCCAACGGGAAAAACCATCAATGTCCAATCAAGTCTGCTGACACAAGGGAGCAATACCCTTCAAGTGATAGAAAAGCTTCCTAGAGTTTTGGTAGACAGACAAAACGGACAATTCAGCCTTATGGGGCAAGGTGGAGCCAATGTTCTATTTAATGGCAGAAAAGTCAACCTCCCAATGAGCGAAATTATGGCGCTTTTAGAATCATCATCGGCAGACGGTATTGAAAAAATTGAACTCATCACCTCCCCAACAGCCCAGTATGATGCCGATGGCGGGTCGAGCCTCATCAACATCATTTTCAAAAAAAACACCTCTGAAGGATCAAGCGGCAGCCTTTCCTTAGGAGCTGCATACGGAATATATGAAAAAGGCAATGCTTCACTCTCCTTTGACCACAAGAAAGAAAAGCTTTCTTTCAGTGCGTCGTATTCTGCTTTTCGCAACCACAATAAAAATGGATTTCAGGGTGGAGGAGTCAACAATATGCCTTTTATCGGAGGCCAAAGCACAGGCACATTTTCTACCTATTTCACTTCTGCTCAATTCAATCAAAACGCCACTGTTGACCTGGGTTACAGCGTCAACGCCCGCACAAATACCGGTATTTCTTTATCTTTTATACATGGCATCAACAATAGTACAGCCGATATTTTCAATACGCGCAAAGTAATCGATCAGGATTTGCTCAAAATCTCCATTCTTTCATTGACCAACACCCAAAAAACCAATAGTCTGGCATCCTTTTTTATAGACCATCGCCTTTCAGATAAGTCCAACATCAACTTCGACGCCAATTACATTACATACTACAACAACAGCCCCGCCAATATCAACAGTACCTATTTTGATGAAAATAATCAGGAAATACAACCTGATTTAGAAGTATATGCCGCAGGGTTTCGAAGCACCAGTAAAACCAATATCGGCATTGGCAACATTAAACTCGACCTCAACACCAGTTTTGGCTCAAAAACCAGCGCAGCCTTTGGCATCAAAGCCAGCATTGGCGATAACAACAACGACAGCAACATAGAAACACTGCGAGACGGACTTTGGACCATAGACCCCCGGTCACAAAGTACGATCACAGGACGGGAAGATTTGCTGGCAGCATATGCACAGTTCGATATGTCTCTCGGATCAAAACATCAACTCAGTTTTGGCTTACGGCAGGAATACTGGCACAGAGAAGTCTCTACCTCCTCCAATGACTTTACCATTCACAAAATATTTCCAAATATCCGCTGGAATTATCAGGCAGGGGAAAATACACAATTTCAGCTCGACTACAACAAAAGGATCACCAGACCAGACTACGTGGATGTTGTTGCTTCTCTCTTTTACAATGACCCAACCGCCGTTTTTACTGGAAATCCTTTGCTTAGACCAAGCCTCATTGAGCGCGTTCAAGCCCAATTGAGTACGAGCCTTTTCACCATCGCACTCTCTGCGCAACGTGAGACCGATCCCATCATACGCTACCAGCTGACCAGCAATGCAGCGCGCGACATACTGATCATCTCTCCCCAAAACGCCGATTACCACAACAGCCTCAATTTTACCACTACCCTTCCATTACAATGGGCCCGATGGGCTCACCTCGACATCACCAGCGTCACTTCCTTGCGCAGATATCAGATTTCATACAGTGTGCAGACGGCAGCCAAAACTTTTCTCACGCACAGCCTTACCTACAACCAAAACTTTAGCCTACCCAAAAACTTCACCATGGAATTATCCGGATTCCACCATGCAGCAGCATACGAAGGCACCAACCGAAGAAAAGGATTTGGCGTGCTCAACTGTGGCCTTAATAAAAAATTCAAGTCTTCCAGTCTGTCATTTACTGTGGCAGATGTGCTCAAATCCTTTGATATCCGTACGCATATCAGTGGCATGACACCCATCGTTTTTGACATCAATACCAATTCCCGGTATCGCGATGAATCCGCCTTTTCAAGGATATACAGACTTACCTGGACCAAAAACTTTGGCAGTCTTTCTTCCGGTGACAAGCGCAGTTTTGGCAATGAAGAAGAAAAGGAGCGCATGGAATAATTCCTGCGACTTTAGTGTGATAAAGCTCTAAAGTGAAAAAAATACTTGAATACACTCCAAACGATACTGGCTAAAAATCTGTTAAAGGCATAGATCATGGATCAAGGAATGAACTTCAAAATTCCGCTTTGCGAAATTATAACCTGGCCATTCAAATCATTCCGGAATGCATTGAATCCGGGATTTTTTACCTCCATGGTTCCATCTATCAGGATACTGCCATAGTTCTCCACAAAATTATTAACCCTGGTCAACAAAAGACCACCTGTTTGGATCCAAAGAGTTTTACACGCGTATGCTCCGCTGTTTGGATTTTCTCCGATAGCAAATATGCCTTCGTTGAGATGAGGAAAGTTGGACACATCACCAGGAACTATGACATTTCTGGTAACATTTGGAATTGCATTTGTATTCCAATTTCCTGCCACCAACCATCCGGTTCCTATCGACCCTGTCCAAACAAAATCTTCCAGTTTTATCAAAGATGCATAACCGTCATCAATTCCCCCGCGATACATGGCCAATCTATTGCTCAACCATTGATCACTAAAATATCCACTATTTTGGCCACCTTTATAAATAAACGTATTTTGAATGGAAGCTTGAGCAAGGAAATACCCCTGCCCTACTCCCCCTTCGAAAACCATCTGATTTTCAACCTTTTTACTTGAAATTGTGTATCCATCACTCTGGCCTCCCTTAAACAGTATTGGGTCTCCATCATATTGGGCTGCCAGATACCCTGCTCCTGAGCCGCCTCTAAATATGATATTGGGTTGACCAAAGGCATCCGGAATCGCTACGGACAACAAGAGTACAATGAAAAGTATATGTCTGCTGACGCGGGCTGCCATCTTAAAAATCACTTCTTATGCCTCGGCCGCCACCATTTGCATTATTGCCGGAGATGGTGAAATTGAGGGTAGAAATACCGTCGGACTGAGAAGAAATTTTCACGGGATTCAGTTGGCTTGCATCAAATACAGGCCATGAACTGACGTTTGCATCGCCGGAGACAGACAAGACCCCATCTCCACTTTCATCCAAAAATGTACCTACATGACTTTTCCCAACAAAAAAATCGCCGGGGTTATTCCCAATATCAATGATGCCGTAGTAAGACGCATTCGATATTTCACGACTTGCCCCTGTGCCGGGAGCATTTGCTCCAAGCCTGATGACAGATTTAGTGAAGGTAGAAATACCGCCGTCAATGTAAGAATTTGTCCATTTTTCAGTTGCTGTTCCGACATTTTCAAGTGTTCCTGGTGTAGTCCACAATGTTGATCCCCAACTGTATTCATCCGGCACCGGAGACAATGGCCCTCTGCTGGCTTTTTCAACCTCCAAAAAAGTCATAGGCCGCAATCCTGCCCAATCCAAATATGCCGCCCAATCAGTCACCCTCAGATAATTGCACGCCCTGTTCATGCCATCATTTGCTTCATTGCCTACACCATTTTGGTTGTTATCGCAATAGAAAGTGACATTTCCGCTTCCTATGTTGGCGTCACATCTTACCGCATTTCCTTTATCTGGTGCCAAAGTATTTGACAATACATATATATTGGTTACAGTAGAACCGGTGATATCAGATGAAACCCTGTTTTCTTGTTGAGGTCTGTTCAGACAATTGAGAAAGTCGACATACTGACTTTGACTGATTCCATACTTCATGCAGTAAAACTTTCCAAAACCCTTTGGAAAACCAGCAGGAATAGTCTGACAGGTACCCGACGCATACTGGATGTCTCCAGCGGTATTGCCACATGTCAGAGAAGCTATATTTGATGTTACGTGAACAGGCTGCAAAACATCAGCACCACTTGCAATACGTCCAAGGCTGGCTCCATCACCTGCATAAAATGATGCTTGCGGCACATAAACCATTTCTACAGCCATCACCTTTATGTCCTGGAAAGCTCCTGTCAATCCAACCAATTCGGCTGTTACTGTGGTGGTGGCTGTACCGTTTCCATTGATTGACCTACGCACAAATAAACCCATTTCATCAGAAGGCACAATTTGGGTGAAGCCAGCGCCCACTATAGCGGAAGTAATATTGGCATGCGTCCAGGATGGACCGCCATTGGGCGCCTGCTTAACAAAAATCCAGACAGCATCGTGGAATTCGATTCCTGCATACCAGCTATTCTCCCATGACAATTCAAAAGAAATGGTGCTCCCGGATTTTGTAAGATTTGCGATTTGAACATTATTTGACAGCGCCGGAAAAATGATGGCATTGAGGGCAGCCAACACGAAAAAAAACTTTAGAAAATTCATCCTCAACTAAAATTTGCTTAGATAACAGTATTACAAAATGATATCACACTTTAGTGCATCTTAACAAATTTATAAAAAATATTTCGGACTATTCATACCGACAGGTCAATGGCCGCGCAGCACGAATGGAATTAAGTACAGTACCAATTGCATACAAAATTCGAAAACCCAACTATGGGCAATTGATTTTCAGACACTTATTCGCAAACTTATGTTTTGGTCTCCCGTAATGACTGAACCCCACAAAGTCCAAACAAAATTTCGACCCTGCCATGGTCAACTATCAATAAATAATAATGGCAACTACCATTGACTCATGTCACTCTTTGACATATAACAATAGTAGTTGCCAATCAGAAGTATTAAAATTATTGGGACGAATCCCCGCTTGATTACTTATCTCTAAAATTCCACTTGGAATTGTCGCTGTTGAAGTCAAACTTACCCAAAGTCGGCGTACTGTCTCCTGATGAAATCAAGGCCAGTTGTTCTTTTGAACCTGGGACCAACTTTGGCATGATGCGGAAGGTGCCATCGATCAACTGATCAATCCTCCATAGCTGTTCATCGGCTCCTGAAAATTGAGGCACCGTTGTCAATTCGGCGTCTGAAGTCGCTGCCAGTGCTCTGTCTGTGCCTGCGATCAGAATTTTATAATAAGGACCTCCCGGATATCCACCACCTTCAGGTACGGCTTTGATCGTCCACTTTTGATGAGGTCTGAACATATAATCACCAGTCCTTACATCGATGTTGCCTTTAGGCCAGGTATCTATAACGTCCTTCAATTCCTGAGAAGCTACGGGAGTAATTGGTTCGTTGGGATCTCTCGGGCCTCTGAATCCGCCAGGCATCCTCACGAAATCAACGATCAGTTCCAGGGCATATCC
>JAGQWX010000125.1 GCA_020436935.1 Saprospiraceae bacterium | reverse complement strand
TTTCCTGTTCATGCGCGGCGCTGCCCCTGCCTTCGTAGTCATCAAAGAGGCTTTCGGGTTCAGGAAATGTGCGTTTGATAAATGTCTTGTAATGTCGGTCTGCAGGAATCCATTCGCGGTGTGGTGCCTTGTGCAGATAGGCCAGGAAAAATGGTTGATCCTCTTTGCGGTCTTTTTTGAGCCAATCAAGGGTCATGTCTGTGATGAGATCGGTGACATATCCTGTGAGGGTGATTTTACCTTCATTTTTGGTAATGAAGTCCGGATTATAGTAATGTCCCTGATCGGGAAGTATTTTGAATTCGTCAAATCCTTTGGGATTGTTGCCAAAATGGAGCTTGCCAAACATAGCGGTCTGGTAGCCATTTTCCTGGAGGATTTGAGGGAAGGTGATGTTGTTGGTATCGAATGGAAAATAATTGTCGACTTTGCCATTGATGTGGCTGTGTTTTCCTGTCAGGATGACAGCTCTGGAAGGAGCACAAATCGAATTGGTGACACAGGCATTGGTAAACAACATGCCCTCACTGGCAATTCTGTCAATGTTGGGTGTTTCCAGCAATGTTTTGTTGTATGCAGATATGGCCTGGTAGGCGTGATCATCGGACATGATGAAGAGGATGTTGGGCCTCTTTGTTTCCTCGGGGGGATTTGCACAGGAGGTGAACAAATAGCTTAATGCAAAGAATAGGATAAAGGTATGGGTGGAGTTTCTCCAATTGTTCATCATGGCCACTATGATTTGAATGTGATCATTCAAAGATAGAATTGAAAGTGAGAAATAGGAGGGGAGGGTGAAAAAAATTGGGAAGATAGGTAGAGTTTGGGGAGGGAATTTTGGGGTGGTATTGACTGGAATGGGGGTGTTTTGAAAGGATTTTGCCAGAGAGTTGTCAGAAAGCTGTCAGACACCTGTCAGACACCTTTCTGACAGGTATTTTGATTGCATTGTTATAATGTGTTGTAATTCAACACTTTATGTAATTTTTGAATTTGCTATCCGTTTTTAAACGTTTATAAACGTTTAAAAACGTTTATAAACGCTTACCAGGTCCTTTTACTCATCACCTGATCCAACTCCGCTCTTGTCATTTTTCCAAGTTCCGGGTGTTTTTCGAGCCATTTCAAAAACGCTTCCTTGATGTGGTCGGGCCATTGACTATCGATCTCTCCTGTGGAAAAAGTGTTGGACTTTACCATTTCAAAGCCAAATAAGTCTTTCCTGGTGACGAACTCTGCAGTGCTCACCACTTGTTCCGCCATGTGAGCAGGAACAAAAAGCACTCCTTCTCTGGTAGCAATCACAAGGTCTCCCGGCAAAACCATAACGTCACCGATCCTTATCGGTGTATTGAGCCCCATCAAAACCATTTCTTCTGTAAAAGAAGGGTGAAAATCCCGTACGAAAGCATTGAAACCTTTGATGTTGTCTATCTCCTGCAAGTCTCTGCTCGCACCATCGAAAACCACCCCATTTCCGGATTTACTATATATGGAATTGGCCAGGGTAGCACCCATGATGGGACCGCCGGAAATTTTTCCATATGCATCGGCGACGTATAGGTCACCTTTGGTGAGTATATCAATTGGCCAGGCATTGGTGTTTCCTTTTCGACCTTCTTTTGCTCCACGATCTTTGATCAATTTTTCGACATCAGGCCTGCTGGGCATATACATAGCGGTGACAGCGCGACCTGTGATCGTCTGATTATTCACCATCTTCCAGCCCCCTTCATACTGATTGACATAACCCTCATTGCGAAGTACTGTCCAGGCATCGTCGATCATGATTTTTTTAGCCCTTTCCAGCAGATCATCGGCAATTTTTGGTCTACCGTCTGCAAATCGTTCACCCTTCCATGCTGAAGTGAGGTAAAGCATTTCTTCTTTACTCATCGTTTGCGAGACACCACTTTGGGTTGAAAATGCTGTAAAAAAAATAAGAGCTATAAAGGTGAGTTGTTTTTGAAAGCAATGCATGGGCTTTTATTTTTTGAATAATTTGATGAATATAGAAACATGGGCAGGCCTTCTGAAAGACAACGCCAGCTTTTCACTGACAAATATGTTTTCAAATTTCATATTATCAAAAAAATGAAATAAAAATTAGCGGGTTTCATTGGCGGTTCAGGTCTTGAAAAAGTGGAATAACATAGATTATTTTATGTAAAACCCTTGAGATTACAAGCTTTTACAATTCGTTTACATCGTTTTACACGCAAATTTTGGATGCCATATGTCAATGAAGCCATTTTTGGGAAACATTAAAAATTTAATACGATGCTAAAATTGAATCCATTGCTTTATTGCTTGCTGATCTTATTTGTGGCTTCATGGAAATTTTCTGACACAGCTGAACCTCCCACCAAAACTTGTTTAGAGCTGGTTGAAAATGATGTAGATGAAAATGCTACTGATCCGGAGGTTTTTGGTTTTATGAAAGAGCCATCCAAAAGGGAGTTGATCAAATACGAACCATCTTCAGGAAGGTGGGTGGAGTTGACTGAAAATTTGCCTGCTTCCAGAAATTGTTTCCTGATTGCTGGAGAAGAGTTTTATGTTGGAGGTGAAACAGGCTTGTTCAAGGCTTCAATGGATGGAGATGATCTATCATTTTATAAGGAACCGATTCTGAATGGTCCCGTATTCGATATTCAGACCACTGAAATGGGTAGTGTATATATCAGTACACTCGAGTCGGGTGTTCTTTTCAGACCTGATTTTACGGGATTCTGGATCAAGGCATATCCCAATCTGACCAAGACCACCATATTTAATATATGGGAAGATAAGTCGGGAACTGTTCTGGTCGGCGGATCAAAAGGCATCCACATGTCAAAGGACAATGGCAAATCATGGACCCACAGGTGGGATGGCAACCATGCTTCCGGATTTGCAAAAGTTGGAAAAACATATTATGCTGCTTCAGGTAATGGTATTCTTGCATCCAGTGACAATGGTTATACCTGGAACAAAGACTATGAATTGACCGGAAATGTAAGCGTAATAAAAGCAGAGGATAAAAAAGCTGTGGCTGTCATTTTTGTGGAAAGGGATCCCAAAACTTATGGACCAGAAGAAAGAGCAAGTTCTTCTATCCATCTACTGAACCCAAACACTAAAAAATGGATGGACATCAGCAGAACTTTGCCGGATTATAAAACCATCAATGATGCAATCATTCTGAATGATGAGATTTACTGCAGCACCACCGCAGGTGTTTTTAAATCAAAAGACAATGGTAAAACATGGGAAATGGTGCTTAAGAGTAATGATGAAGTGTGGGCATACAGTTTTAGGAGCTATAAGGGTGTCCTTTATATGTTGAAAGGTTTTAACGGTTGTTAATTACATAATCTCTATTTTTGTACAGTATGAATATGATCCGGGTCTATATTTTGCTTGTCTTGTTTGCATCCTCTCTTACGGCAATGATGGGAGGAGCTTTTCCACCAACAGAACACGTCAATCTGGCACTGAGAAAAACCGTGCATGTATTGCTGGAGATGAAAGGTGATTCGTCCAGCAGAATTTCTGCGGTCGAACAAATAAATGACAGTGTTTGGAGGGTCAGAACAGAGGAAGCCATCAATTATGACTCACTTCCCGGAGTTATAGAGCAGGTATTCGATCAGTACGGAATAGAGATGTTTTATACTGCAACGCTCAAAAAATGTGAGGACGAAACGATAGATCTGGGCTTTCACATCAATGACGTCAGAGAAGGAAATGTTGCATGTCTTGGCAGGGCATTTCCTGAAGGATGTCATTTTTTGGAGGTGACATTTTTGGCTGAAAATAGCCATATTACCCTGGCAGAAAAAGAAAAACAGCCTTGGTTTGCAGTGCTAAGCCTGGGCATGCTCCTGGGATTTGTCTGGGTGGTAGTGAAAAAACAGCCGCTATCCCGAGTACCACAAGTCGAAAATGATACCACTCCAGATATCAATTACTTTGGACAAAGCCAACTGGATATGTCAGGACTAAGCCTTATCACTCCTTCCGGCAAAACAGACCTGACTTTCCGGGAAGCCAAGTTGCTCAAACTATTTGTTGACCACCCCAACCAGGTTTTGGAACGCGATGTGATATTGAATGCAGTTTGGGCAGACGAAGGACTCATCGTTGGTCGAAGTCTCGATGTTTTTGTATCAAGGCTGAGGAAAAAACTAGCCGATGACGACCAGGTCAATCTGGTAAGTGTGCATGGTTTGGGTTATAAGATGGAAGTTACTCCTGTCGGACAATGATTTGAGCTGTCCATTGTTCAAACCTGATCTCTGATTTGGAGCCTGACCCATGGCCATTAATCGTCTGCTGTTAGTAAGAAATTAATCTATTAAGCATATTTCAGATGTTCTGGAAGGGGATGTTTTGCCCCTTCTTCATCGGGCACAGGAGCCAGTCTGATGGGTTTGATCGGAATGAGTCCTGTCCAGATTGGGAGGTCCATTTCATCCTCTTCGTGACCAGGTCCCCAGTTTCTGATTTTTGCAGATGCTTCTTTTATTTCAAATCTGATGGATGAGGTTTTTTGCATTTCCTTGCCTGTCATTGGTTTGAGGTAGTCCCAGGATCCCGGTACCATTTTCTCAGTCAGCGCTTTGAATGAGGCAAATTTCTCGTCTTGATCTTCGACCAGTTCTCCTGATGCAAAGATGACTACCGACCGGTAATTGATGGAATGATGGAAAGCAGTTTTTGCAACGACGATTTCATCTGCGAGCATGACAGTGATGCATACCGGTCTGCCGTCTGTAAGTGTCCTTACGAAATGACTGCCAACCGAGCCATGGATATAGACATAATTGCCAACTCTGACAATCGACTGAGGAATGGAAAAGGGTTGATGGTCTTCTGCATAGGAGATGGTGCAAAAAAGAGCTTCATCAATAATGCCATGGACGAGCGCTTCATCATAGTGTGTGCGCTGATTGGCGTATCTGCTGGGTGTTGTTCTTGGTGTTTTTTGTATCATGGTCTGAATGCTTTTGACAAGGTTGTTCTTTAATAATCAAATGATGATACAAATCTAAAGGAGATGCGGACCATTAAAGTGGTCCGCATTTGTTATTTTATATGGTCCGGTTGATCTTTTTTGATGGCTTCATAAATGAGCTGAGCCACCATTTGACTTCCTTTTGGTGATGGATGAAAGAGATCAGAATCATAGTATGATAAATCTTTGGTTTGATCAATGTGCTCCTTCCACTTTTTACCAGCCGGAATCAGAAGGGCATTGGTTTTGACAGCGGCATCAGTATAATTCTTGATGACGCCATCAAAGGTTGAATAATTGGTATGGGCCGGCCACACCATGTATACCACCAACTTTGTACCATAGGGATCACAAAGCATTTTTAATTGCTGGCTCGCGTCGAGGAGCATCTGCCTACCTTCTTCCTGGGATGATGGACCTTGTTGTATTACCAGATAATCAAATTTGTTTTTTAACGCGCTTTGTATTTGTCCTTCTACCAGATGATCGACCAAGGCATAGTTGGGTTTGGCGATCATTTGCGTCCTCATTGGCATGCCATTTTCCAAAGCAAGGGCTTCCACCAGTCCGGGTAAATCATTGGCATATGTAAGACTGTTGCCTAGAAATACAACACTGATTGGCTTTTTGTCGGCTGGTAGAGTGGACTTTGGGACACTGCAGGAAATCAATAATAAAACCTAAATGGTTCAGGGAAACACCAACAGCCATGAAAGTCGGTTAAAAGACGTTCTCTAAGTAACAATA
>JAGQWX010000124.1 GCA_020436935.1 Saprospiraceae bacterium | reverse complement strand
TCAGACAGAATACTATTCCCAAAAATGTGATCCAAAGCTGTAACAAAGGGTAAATGTGTAAACTCCCCTTTTGGGGCCGGGGGTAAAAGGGCATGGATTGCATAGGGGATACGGTTACCAAGACAGGATACTCATCTCAAAAATGTTATTCAAAGCACTTAAAAAAGGTAAATGTGTAAACTCCCCTTTAGGGGTCGGGGGTAAAAGGGCATGGATTGCATAGGAGAAAAAGATTGCCAAAACCTGATAACTTTTAACCTTTAACCAAGATTCTGCGTATTTCAGCGCAAATTTCAGCGATTTCAGCGGGAGACAAAACCACTACTCTTTTGTTTGATAGCACAAAAATCATTCGTAATTCGTAATTCGTAATTCTGACGTTTAACCTTTAACCAATATTCCGCGTATTTCAGCGCAAATTTCAGCGATTTCTGCGAGACACAAAAAACACTACACTTCTGTTTGTTGGTACAAAAATCATTCGTAATTCGTAATTCGTAATAAAATTCCCCTCCTACTTTTTAAAAAGCTCCTTTCTGCCAATCACTGAGCATATAGGACACACTTCCGGATCGTGTCCTCTGGCGGGGCAATACTGTCTGCCAAAAAAAATGATCTGGAGGTGGAGCTTATTCCAAATCTCCTTTCTGAAAGCTTTTTTGAGATCGGCTTCGGTTTTCTCCACATTTTTTCCTGTGCTGAGCCCCCATCTCCATGCCAGACGGTGGATATGGGTATCGACTGGAAAAGCGGGAACGCCAAAAGCCTGAGACATAACCACACTTGCAGTTTTATGGCCAACGCCAGGCAATGCTTCCAAAGCAGCGAAATCATCAGGCACCAAACCATTGTGTTTCTCCATGATAATATTTGACAAAGATGAAATGGCACTCGACTTTCGTGGCGACAAGCCGCAGGGTTTAATGATTTTTTCAATTTCGCTCACCGGCACCTGGGCCATATCTCCGGGATTATCGGCCAATTCAAACAGTGCGGGAGTTACTTTATTGACGCGCTCATCTGTGCATTGGGCAGATAAAAGAACTGCTACCAGCAAGGTATATGGGTCCTTATGATCCAAAGGTATGGGCGTCTCGGGATACAAAGCCTCAAGCGTGGTTTCAACAAATGCTGCTTTTTCTTTAAGTTTCATATCAACCCAGATTGATGAGAAATTCCATAGTATCCACCTCGTCGGCATAATCCCAAAGTTCGGGTTGTTGCGCGCAACCAGGCAATACCGTCTTCACAAAGTCCAGCGGCTTTTCACTCACCACCACCTGCAATTCTCCATCATGCTGCTTCACTTTTGATATCAGATCATCTTCATTTTCATAATATTCAAAATGAAGCGTCGCAATCCGGCTGGCAAGGCTGGAGTCTTCACACAGCATGACAGAACCATTGTTGAGGTAGTGCTGCTTATTGAGCATATTTACTGCGATATTGAAATCAAAATTGTTTTTGTATTTGTGGTGGAGGTTGACCTCATTGTATTCGTGCAGAGCTTCCATGATCAGGGTCAGATCATATCCACGAGGTACCAGCAGTTTTGAAACATTTCTGCACCCCAAACCAAAGTAGGTAAAAATATCCTGCCCCATGAGCTTTATGGTATCCAGATTGGTGTTTGAAAATATCAAGCCAATGGAATTCCTGTTTTTGCGTATGATGTGCGGAATTTTACCAAAGTAAGATTCAAAATATCTGGCAGAATTATTGCTGCCTGTTGCTATCACAGCATCTATGCCCACCATCTTTTCGCTTCTTAAAAGAAAATTACTGGTTTTCGGCTCAATCTCTGCCAATACAGCAATTAAAGCTTCCGGTAAAATGGTGTCCTTATCGCTCATTTTGATCATCGCCAGGTGGCCGGCTATAAAAACGGAAATGATATCATGAAATCCTACCAGAGGAATATTGCCAGCAAGTATGAGTCCTACCTTTTTAGCTTCAGTTTTTTGGCTGAGTTGTGGGTAAGCTGACAGCCATTGCTCCAGTTTAGCCCTGTCGAGCATTTTATCGCGGATACCGGTCAGTGCTGACTCAACAGAAGTTGCTGTGAACCAGCCGTTGTGATAACCCGCCTGTTCAATTTTTTCTTTCCAGAAGTCCGTACTTAGGTCCTCCATGCGCTGCCCAAGGGCCACCAATGCGTCTACCCTATCCTTTAAATCCATCAATCTTCCAATTTGGTTCTGGAATTCTTATATGACCTCCATTTGTCCAGTACATTGGTGAAATCCTCAGGCAATGGAGCTTCAAAAAACATCCTTTTACCGGTTGTTGGATGGGTAAAACCAATGGATTGTGCGTGGAGTGCCTGGCGCGGCATGACGTCAAAACAATTGTCGACAAACTGTTTGTACTTGGTGAAAACCGTGCCTTTGAGAATGCGGTCGCCCCCATATCTTTCATCGTTGAAGAGCGTGTGTCCCAATGACTTCATGTGCACCCTGATTTGGTGGGTTCTCCCGGTCTCGAGGTTACACTTGATGAGAGTGACATAGTAAAGGCGCTCAAGCACTTCAAAGTGAGTTCTGGCCTCCTTTCCACCTTCGCGTACATCGACAATAGCCATTTGTTTGCGGTCTCTGACATGCCTTCCGATGGGCGCGTCAATTGTTCCTTTATCTTCTTCAGGTTCTCCCCAGACCAGAGCCATATAAGTCCTGTCTATGGTGTGGTCAAAAAATTGTTTGCCCAGATGGGTCATGGCGAATTCTGTTTTAGCAACCACCATGAGTCCTGATGTATCCTTGTCAATCCTGTGCACAATGCCGGGTCGCTGGTTTTGTTCTGTAAAGGCCAAAAGCCCCTGCTTTTGAAAATGAAAAAGCAGTCCATTGACCAAAGTACCGTCCATATTGCCCACGCCGGGGTGTACCACCAGGCCGGGCGGTTTGTGGATGACCATGACTTCCTGGTCTTCGTATACGATGTCGAGTGGAATATCTTCGGCTGCCAGAGGAAGGTCTTCGTCAGGATTTCTGGGAAGTACCAGGGCGATGTGGTCGGTCGGTTTTACCTTATAGTTGGATTTTACTGTATTACCGTTGACCAAAATGCTGCCAACCGCGATGGCGTTTTGCAATCTGTTGCGGGAAACCCTTTCCAGCTTGTCCATCAAAAACTTATCGATCCTCAAAGGCGCCTGTCCCTTATCCACCACGATCTCCTGGTGAACAAACAGGTCGTCTTCTGTATGATCAATAAGATCTGATTGTTTTATACTGGCCATGCTTGTTTTTACTGATGAGCCGTAAAAATACAGAGTTACAGATGAGGTATTCGCTTTTATAATAAAAAACAAGACAATTTCTCCATCGCTGGTCGGAGACTTGTCCGACCAGTTGCCTAATTAGGCAACTTTTGCACATCACGAGAAACTTTATATCACATTGACAATCAAGAACATATCCATTTACAAACCTTTATAAACGTTTATAAACGAATATATCCTCATACCTCCTCCAAAACCTTTACCATTTGCTGGACAACCCATATTTTCATAAAAGTTATTACAAATTCTTTGGCCTTTTTATATCTATTACAATAATACCATCAAAAGACTCAAGCATGTGGGTCAATTACCAGAATCATTGGATTCGCCCATCAAAGAAGGATTATGGGCCTGTTAATTAGTGATCTGAGTCCGGAAAAAGTCTGCAATGTCTGCAATCAATTTTGTGGGGGAATTGCAATCGCAGTTGCTCAAACCGACTATGTAAATGTCAATTAGCGGAAGATAAACGGCCATGGACTTGTACCCAAAGATACTCCCCCCATGCTCAAAACTTGGTACTCCGTCGTATTCGCGCAAATGCCAGCCATATCCGTAAGGCAGGGGCGTTCCGTCATTGAGTTTCGATTTTCCAAACACCTTCTGCAGACTTTCGGCCTTAAGAAAACCCGGAGATTTGAGTGCCATCTGCCATTTATTGAGGTCTGAGCTTGTTGACATCAGGGAGCCGGAGGCAAATGGTATGGCGTAACTGATCACTCTTTTATTTCTATATTGATCATCTCTTTGGTGATATCCATATGCCCTTAATGGAATGATTTTTTCATCACTGGCATAAAAGGAATGGCTCATGCCCAGCTTTTCGAAAATTTGGCTTTGGATGAATGTCTCATAGGTCTGACCGCTGATGACTTCCACCAAATGACCGAGCAAAACATAACCGGAATTGTTGTACTCAAATTTCTCACCCGGCACAAAGTTGACAGGTTCATTTTTGAATACATCCACAAGTTCAGCCGGACTCAGGTTTTTGGTGGCAATTTCATTGATGACCTTCATTTTGGTGAAGTCTTTTATGCCGGAAGTGTGGGTCAAAAGGTGGTGTATTGTAATATGCTCTCCATTGGGATAATCAGGCAAATACTTTGAAACCGGATCAGTGAAAGCCAATTTTTCGGCTTCTTCCAAAAGAACAATGGCTACAGCTGTAAATTGTTTGGTCATCGAACCAATCTGGAATACATTGCTGGTAATCATGTCTGTTCCCAATTCGACATTGGATTTTCCAAATGCCTTGTGATAAATCGGTTGACCTGATTTGCTCACCAGTACTACGCCTCCCGGTCCAATTCCATCTGCAAATACAGTGGAAATCATGCTGTCCAATTTCCCTTCAATCTCAGACTGACCAAAAGCAAAAGCGTGGAGGAAAACAATACAAATAAAAACAGGCAAGAGCCTGAGTTTGAAGGCTGATGCCTGTTTCACATTCATTTGGCAGGTATTTGATTGAAGAAGGGAGTTTGGGCGATTATCGTCCAAACTCATCTCCTTGATGTTGATCTCTTTTTTCTATTGTTAAAATATGGTAAGCTATCAATGAAAGGCCTCCGAATATCATCATACAGGTAAATATTCCTGCAGGATCTGTATTAAATATACCATCTATGATAGATCCGACCCCGACTCCGCTTCCAAGTCCGGTCAACAACAAACCCCATTTGAGGCCGACAAATTTGCTCGATTTTTTGATTTCATCTGAAGTCACTTTAAAGATAGAAGCATCTTTGTCATTTTCAATAAGTGCCATTCTTTCGATGTG
The DNA here is from genome assembly GCA_020436935.1 of Saprospiraceae bacterium. Lineage (GTDB taxonomy): Bacteria > Bacteroidota > Bacteroidia > Chitinophagales > Saprospiraceae > JADKBO01. The sequence goes on along the minus strand of JAGQWX010000124.1, from coordinate 724 downwards.
GCGGCTTCTGTAAAATACAATGATATAGGTAACAAGTGCTATTGAGCCGCCTATAACTGCCAAAACTGGTATAACTAATGGATTCATTTTTATTAATTTTTGCATCTTGACGAATGCTTTTAAATTCCGGTTGCAAAAATTTAAAATTATTTTTTGGGAGCTGGTCTTTGGCGTTGGTCTTTGGCGTTTTGGTCTTTGGCGTTTTGGGAATTTGGGATAATCATCAAACCTGGCATTCACTTTTTGCTTTGCCTTAGTATTTTGTTATGATTTTTGGTCAAAAATCCCGCCAAAATAAGGTTGTCAAAATTGTTTTAGTGCTATAATCATTTCAACCCTTCGGGTTTATTGGCTTTATATTATGCTATCTATAATCATATCATCCCATTCGGGGTTCAGGCATCTACAATCCACACCCTTTAACTTTTAACATTTAACTTTTTACCAAATTTCTGCGAATTTCTGCGCTTTCTGCGGGAAAAAGGAACAGGTCTTTGTGTTTTGGGCTTTGCTCTTTATGGTTTTGAGAATTTGGGATAATCATCAAAGCTGGCATTCTCTTTTTGCTTTGCCGGAGTATTTTGTCATGATTTTTGGTCAAAAATCCCGCCAAAATAAGGAAGTGATATTTGTGCTTTTGTGCTATAATCATTGCACCCCATTCGGGGTTCAGGCATTGACCATGCCTAGTATAGGTTGACAAAAAACCTAAACTAGTAATGAC
>JAGQWX010000123.1 GCA_020436935.1 Saprospiraceae bacterium | reverse complement strand
CATTATTTCATATTATATAAATTGCTAATATAAAGCTATTTATAAATATTTGAAAATTTAACTGATCGGCCCTGCTTCAGGGGCCGGGGGTAAAAAGGGCAAAGATCGCACTACGTTAATGCTTCCTCCCCTTCAGGGGCCGGGGGTAAAGAAGGCATAGCTTGTATTACCTGAATGCTACCTCCCCTTCAGGAGCCCGGTGGCAAACATGGAAAAGTTTACCCAGGTGGCTGAGCGGAGCCGAAGCCACAAACAAGGCAATTTCTACAATCCTTTTCGTTTCGCTTCATTCCACAGATCATCCATGGCCTGGAGACCCATATCATTCAGTGCCTTGTCGGCGTGGTCTTCGATGTATTCAAATCTGCGTTTGAATTTCTGGTTGATGCGTTCGAGGGCGGCTTCGGGGTCTACTTTGATGAATCTGGCGTAATTGACGAGTGCAAAAAGGACGTCGCCAAATTCTTCTTCCATTTTTGAAGGGTCGCCCAGTTGCACTGCTTCTTCGAGTTCTCCGATTTCTTCTTTTACCTTATCCCAAACCTGTGCTGTTTCATCCCATTCAAATCCCACTTTTGCGGTCTTTTCCTGCATCCTGTATGCCTTGACCATGGCTGGAAGCGACTGAGGGACACCGCCAAGTACAGATTTTTTGCCCTCCTTGAGTTTGAGCATTTCCCAGTTGCGCTTGACATCTTCTTCGTCGTTGACTTTGACATCGCCATAAATGTGCGGGTGTCTGGAGATGAGTTTTTCATTGACGTGGTACAATGCATCGGCCAATTCGAAGGCTCCCTTTTCTGAGGCAATCTTTGCATAAAAAACCATGTGCAACATGATGTCACCGATCTCTTCTTTGATGCCCTGGTCGTCGGCATTGAGAATGGCATCACCAAGTTCGTAAACTTCTTCTATGGTAAGTATGCGCAGGGAGTCATTGGTCTGTTTCATGTCCCATGGACATCCTGCACGCAAGTCATCCATGATTTTTACCAGCCTTTCAAACTCAGCGGTGGTTCTGTTGTTCATCTTCAGTTGTGTATGCAACAAAGGTAGTTATCCCATCGCATCCATAGCCATAAATTCGGGAAAGAATGCAACTATTATTACTTACGCGGTGTTGAAATAAGTGTACATTTGCATCCGAAATGCAGGTCCTGTTCTATGAATGAGGATCAAATAAAATCTTACAATGGCAGAATTTTTCAAATTATTACTCATCATCTTCTCTGTATTTGGCGTTTCATTTTTACTGATGAATGTCAGACACATTTTCACAGGAAAAGAATTCAGAGGTTCATGCGCGTCCAACAATCCAATGGTCAAAAATGAATTTGGAGAGTGTACCGTGTGTGGTAGGAAACCGGATGAAGAATGTAAGATGCCAGAGGTGGGAAAAGCCGGGTAAATCGCTTTTTGGAATGGCCTAGTGGGCCTTCGGTATACTTAAACCACTTATTTTCTAGCTTAAAAGCACTTTCAAACCAAAAAAGAGCAACATACACCACAAAATCAGTGGACTGTATCGTTCCTTTTCATAAGGTCCAAGCACCTTATACAGTGCACTGATCACTAAGCTCACACCAAACCAGGCTATATAATTTTGCATGGGTACCACGTCATTTTCCCATGACCACATGCCGGTAGCAATGGCGGTAGGTTCAATCAAAACATCCAAAGCCGTAATGACTGCGGCTGCTAAAAAGGTGTGTATCCACATGGGCCAGTCCCTGCGGTTCAACACCTGATTGACGACAAAGCTCACCAAAAACCAATTGACACCGATCATCAGGGGTGTTTCCAGCCATTTTATTCCCAGGACCTCGCCATATGTGTATACACCAAACACCTTACCCGTGTTGACGCCAAGGACTTCAATGAAGTAACCGATCAAGGCGGATGCTGCGAAAAAAGCCAAAAAATTTCGGCGTTGTTCCGGCTTTTCATACCCATGATACCATATCAGCGCCGCGGCAGTGAGGAGCATTTGGAACCAGGTAAATTCTACCAGGTATGGCCAATATCCCAGTTGTATACAGATAAAACCAAAGGCATATGAGCTGACGATGAGGAATGTAAAAATGGAGTAGGCGTTTACTTTCATATCAAGGAATCATATCGTCAACGATGGAGGCAGAGAACAGACAAAGAGGTATTCCACCACCGGGGTGCACGCTTCCGCCGAGGAAAAACAGGTTGTCAAAGTCCGGCGATTTATTGGGGTGTCTGGCAAATGCTGCCATCCTGTCATTGGAAGAGGTGCCGTAGAGACTGCCGGTGTAGGACAAGGTTTTTTTATCGATGATGTCGGGGGTCACAATTCTTTCCTGGTGAATGAGCGTGGCTATGTCTCTCTTCAAAATGAAAGACAGTTTTCTCAAAACGTGCGTACGTGCTATCTGCGCCATCATTTGCCAATCCTGCCCTCTGTCATAGGGCACATTGATCATGGTGAACCAGTTTTCATGGTCTTCCGGTGCGTCGCCTTCTACATATTTTGAAGTGATGTTGATGTAAACAGTTGGGTCATCGCTGATGGTGCCTTCTGAAATGTGCTGGTACTCCTTTTGATAGTCGGCAGAAAAGAAGATGTTGTGCAAATCGAGTTCTTTGAAGGTATCTGCAATGCCCCAGTAAAAGATCATCGCTGATGAACTGCGTTCCTGTTTTAGTATATTTTGGGCCCTGTTCTCATTGGTGAGCAGGTGTTTATAAGTATAATATGCATCCATATTGCTGACGACAATGTCGGCTTCAATTTTTTCTCCGCGTTCTGTTACTACTCCACCGACCTTGTTTTGCTGAGCAGTAATGGTTTTGATTTTTGTGTTGAATTGAAAGCTAACTCCCAGGTCTGACGCCAGATGGTACAAAGCATTGCTGATATCGTTCATGCCATTCTGAGGGATGAAGGCTCCAAATCCATATTCAAAATGTGGAATGATGTTGAGCAAACCGGGGGCTTTGTAGGGATTGCTTCCATTGTAAGTGGCGTATCTGTCGAAAAGCTGGATGGTTTTTTTGTTTTGAAAAGTGCGCGCATTGACATCGTGCATGGTGGAAAATAAGTGGAGAGAAGGTATTTTAAACAAAGCCTTTACTACGCCTCTGGTCATCCATGTACTCAAGTCGTGTAATGACTTTTCAAGGAATATTTTACCAACTGCCTCATACTTTGACTTGCTGTCTTCAAAATGGGACCTCAGTTTTTCTGCGTCTTCTCCAAGGTCTGCGCTCAACCGCTGAATGGTTCGGTCGAGGTCAGCATAAGTGTGGGTTTTTGTACCATCATCCCAGAAATACTGACACAATATGTCCAATTGGCTGTATTTGAAATAATCTGATGGTGATTTCCCCGCCAGCCTGAATAAGTCATCGACGAGGTGAGGCATGGTGAAAAGAGATGGACCAAAATCAAAGCGATATGGCCCGAGTCTGAATTCGTGCAGCTTACCGCCCGGACCGTCTCCTGCTTCAAAAACAATTACTTCATGTCCCTTGGCAGCAAGCCGGACAGCGCATGCCAGCCCTGCAATGCCCGATCCGACAATAACAACTTTTTTCTTATGCTGCAGCGTTTGATCCATGCGTCAATGGTAATAATTTTATCAGAATACAATGCAAATCAAGAGATACTTTACAAAACCATCCGGCGAACACAAAAGTTGTATTCGGGTCTGATAAATAAGAAAAAGAAAATTCCGGACACTTGCTCACTAAGCGCCCACCAGCCTCTAAAATAAGACCCGGTAATGCATGTATATCCAGGCTACCACGTAAATCAAGGTGGGATAGATGATACCCTGCATGGTGTAATCATATCTGTTTTTCTTTGCCCAGTTGAAACCTATCAGGTTGGCACAAATGGCCAATAAACCAACTGTCCTTAGTCTTCTGTTGATACCTTCACCTGAGGGGTTGGCCAAAAGACCAACATCCGTCATCATATCAAACACCTGTTCTAAAACAACATAGGATAAAACAGGAACCACACAACCTATGACAAAGCCAAATAATCTCGAATCCTTATCCATACTTCCAGCTTATAAATTGAGGTAATCCATGGCTTCCAGGGCATTGTATTGGGTCAAATCGTGGCCCGAAGGAACCACAGAAACATAACCTTTGCCCAGCCATGCAATATCGGTATCATCACTTTTGTCGAGGTTGACGAATGCTCCGGTGAGCCAGTAGTACTTTTCACCTCTTGGATCGATACCTTCTTTAAATTCTTCCACCCAAACTCCCTCAGCCTGCTTGCAAACCCTTACTCCATGGATGTCTTCCTTCTTTCCTCTGGGGATATTTACATTCAATAAGCGACAATTTTGTAATCCTTTGGCGAGTACTTCTCCGATGATTTGGTCAGCGAAATGTTGAGCTGCGGTGAAGTCGGCCTCGAAAGAAAAATCAAGGAGAGAGAAGCCTATAGAGTCCACTTGCTCAAGGCTGGCCTCCATTGCTGCTGACATCGTTCCGGAATATATGATGTTGATGGAAGCGTTCGACCCGTGGTTGATACCGCTTACACACAATGCGATTTCCCTGTCGCGGTAAAGCACATTCTTTGCAAGTTTCACACAGTCAACGGGAGTTCCTGAGCATTCGTGGGCCTCAATGCCATCAAACAAATGCACCTGTCTCAGCCTGATGGGATTGTTAAGGGTGATCGCATGACCTTTGCCCGACTGAGGCTGGTCGGGAGCTACAACCACAACTTCTCCATGTTTGCGGGCCACTTCAATGAGGGCCTTGATGCCTGGAGCAACAATGCCATCGTCGTTAGTTACCAAAATTAATGGCCTGCTCTTCATAATTAAAAAATTTTTGATGGGTGAAGATAAGCATCGATGGAGGAATACCTGTCAGGCAATGTTAAGCATTTGCAAAAAATCAAACGTAAGCCCAACCAATCCAATCACTCACACGTCTTATCAAACAACAACAACATTGATCAAACTAAGATTATTGTTAAAAAATTAAATTTCCCACATGTATTACAAATTGAGTTTATTCTTGTTTTCACTGCTTCTATTTGCTTCATGCGACAAGTCCGGCACCTGCGAAAATGATGCGGCCGATGCATTGTACTTTGAGCCCGGTGAAACTTATTGCCTGGACAAAGACCATGATATGACCATTACAGAGATCAACGACAGCCGATGCCCACTCACGGTCACGTGTGTATGGGAAGGAAATGCTATCGTTCACTTGAAATTCGATAACTCCATAGACACTACGGTGACCTATCAGGAAGGTGAGCCCAATAAATTGACCATGCTTGGATATGAGTTTAAAGTGGATTCTATCACTCCTCACCCGGTCACTCCAACCGACGACGGACCTTATAAAGTGTATATGACCATAAAATAGAGCAATTCTGACTACACCTTTTGGGGACCTGAAATTTGTACATTTTCCCCCCGGAAATCCCATGAATTCTTTGGAATCATGGGATTCTTTTTTTGGTGAATATTTGGTGAGCCGGTGTGGATTTGAATCGATTATCCGGCAACATTATAGGCTGATAATTACTTAAGATAATAAGGCGTATTCCTCAAGATCCAACAACATTAAATATTGTTTTATTCCATTCCAGTATGCAGTGTCTTCATTTCTCAAATTCACCAAAGACCAAAGACCAAAGACAAATAGCATCTTATTGGCCAAATTCGATTTTCATTTCCAGCCTTGATCCCCAAGTCTCCTATGTCAAATTTTGCAAACCCACTCAATTGTTAAAATTTTCTCTCAAAGAGGATTCAAATCATTTCAAATCAACACCAACACTTTAAATATTCTGCTATTTTTGCCATGGCTTTGAAAAAAGCCATTTTCAAAGAATTACTATAAAAAATCAAGAGATGAGTGATACTAAAAAAATCCTTTACACCATAACAGATGAGGCACCGGCTTTGGCCACGTATTCTTTCCTGCCCATCATCAAGGCTTTTACTTCAGTGGCCGGTGTAGAGGTGGAAACCAGAGACATTTCATTGGCGGCAAGGATTCTTTCTGTATTTCCTGATTATCTTCAAGAAGGCCAGAAAGTCAATGACGACCTGTCTGAATTGGGCCAGCTCTG
>JAGQWX010000122.1 GCA_020436935.1 Saprospiraceae bacterium | reverse complement strand
AAAGTGAAAAAAACTTAAGTTACAATTCTGGTGAGTTATGGCTTTTTAGCTACACCGATAGGTGTTTAGTACAACAATGTACATGACGATCATGCTCCTAACGTCGCACGCCGCATGTACTAAACTTAGTCATAATGAAAACCACCATATATACCTACAATAATAGAAATGAAAATCTTGTTAAATAAAGGAAGAAATAAATCTTTAAGTTCCTATTTAAACTATTATGCGATTGAAGGCAATATTCACATAATGGATAATCACCTTGGTGCAATCGCTCCTTTGTATGAGTTTGGGAATAAATTGAAAGAAATGATCTTTTATCACATAGATCGACATTATGACCTTGGTGGTCTGAATGATTATCATGAGGAATATTTTCTAGGGCAAAAACAGATTCCAGAAATTAAACAACTAGATTCTGTAAAATCCATTAGAGGTTGCAATATATTTTTGTGGGATAACTACATACATCTATTTTACAGTAGATTTGATGAAAAAGTTAAAGAAACATACTTCATTACTCATCAAACAACTCAGTTCTTTTGGGATTGGGATAACTTCCAAGAATTAACCCCATTCCAATTGATAAACCATCACCCATATGATGAAAAAGGAATTATCTTCAATCTTGATATTGATTTTTTCTTCCATCAAACTAAAGAAGGAGATATTTGTGAAGCCTTTAGTGAAAAGTATTTAGAAGAATTTCAAAATTGGTTTACAAATAATAAGGATAGATTCGAACTAATAATAATTGCCCTCAGCCCTGAATGTTGTGGTGGATGGCCTAAAGCAATTGGGATGTTTAATAAATTATTTCCTGAATTAGAAATAGCCTTGTAAATAAAACTAAAAGCGAATAAAAAGCACTATGACTAACAATGTACACAATTTTAATATTTACTGGGTTAGAAAAAGCAGTAGGCAACTTAGGCATAATCAGTAGCGTTAAATATGCTGGATATTGTGTAATAATAAAATTACAATGAAAGTATAAAAGGGATTCTTATGATATACAAAAGTTTAAAGAAGTATGGGCAGGACAAAAATTGGTACAGAACGGAAGATTCTGTATTTGGGCTGTACAAAGGTTTCTGTTATAATATCTTTCAAAGTGGTATTATGAGTAGCCCGGGATATAAGATCATTCTATGTAGGACTGGGGCACTCGATGAAGGACAGGTAAAAAATATGCAACAATATCTAAGTTCTAATAAATCTAAATTCGGATATAATGTCTTTGAGATCGGTCAAAATTTCATAAGAGTAACATTTTATGAAAACCTAAAGATGACCAAGATATCGAAACTCGAAGCTTTTATTGAAAATTGTACAGAACAATTGATCCATCAAAATGTGGGAAGATTGATTGAAAGTGAAAACATATCAAGTTCAGATTATGGCTTTTACAATCATTCAGGAGAAGGAGTTGTACTCAATAATGACGACTTCAAAAGAATAAGATCAGAAATTCAACAAGTAGATGGAAAGGAAGAAGTTGAAAGGTCAAGTTATCTAAAAGGCTTTGTTGGAGCAGTTTTATTTTCTATCCCTGGCATCATTTTATGGGTATTGTTTGCCATTTTTTTAGAAATGTTATCCACAGGTTTTGGATTCATCATGGCTTTTGCAGCCTATTTTGGCTATGAGAAATTTAAAGGCAAGTTAGGACCTTTAACAAAATGGATATTGATAGTAGTTACCATTATTTCTATTTTACTGGCGAACTTGTCAACAATTTATTATCAGTTGAGCGGATATGGTGTGACCAGAAGTGAATTTATTTCAATGCTACAAAATGATGAGCAGATAATAAGTGCATTTAAGAAGGATGCTGTATTGGGTTTGATCATTGGTTTAATAGGCTGGTTATGGATCATTTTTGGATTAAAAACCAAGAATAGGTTTATACAACCAGCTGAGAGGTTGTAATATAACTCTCGTTAATTAAGTCTATCGGTATGTGGTGGTATCAAGGTTTAAATTTCAGCCGTCATCGTTTGCCATCTTATTCAAATAGGTACAATTGATCAATGCCATGGCATACACTAACTTGAAATTTTTGAAATAAAAAATCTAAGGTTTGAATAAAAAACCCCCTTATATTTAAAGCATCAATTCAGCCACTATGACGTATTTGCGCTACCCATATGTCCTTGCACTCCTGCTTACGCTGATCATCAGTTGTTCAAAAGAGCCCGTCCAGGAACGCACCAATTTTGCTGAAATAACCGTGGATGGCAAGGAGTTTTCCTTCGACAAACTTGAAGCCAGAGTATCTCATGTGGACATCAATTATGGCACTGAAATTACTTTTGCCCAAACCGCGTCCAATACCTATCTGTCGTTCTATCTCAACTCCATCCATTCCCTTAAAAAAACTTACCGTCATGGTATGCTTTATCCGAATCCGCTCATCAGTTGGATGAATTTACAATCTTACATCAACAACTATCCTGAAACGTACTCAGCAAACCATGGCGAATGGCACAGATTGTCGGTAGAAATAGACAAAGACAATGAAAGTCGGATCCACGGCTTTATCACGGGAAAAATCACCTGCTCCACTTGTAATCCAAAAAAACAGGTAGACATCAGCGGCGAATTTGAGTTGCAGTACAGCAATAAATAAAGATTTTTGGCTATACGACGCTAATACTTTATTGTTGGTTTGTTTGAAGGCGATGGCAAAGAAGGCAGGTCTGTGAAATTGAAAAACATAGAAGAAATAAATCTGAGAAAAAAAGATATACAACATTGTTCTGACCTGGATAAAATGGAGGGACATTGAGCAATAACAATTTTACATCTTCTATTCATTGATTTTGATGCTTTACATTGAACATTTCCGGCCGACAAACATATTCATTGTTAGGCCTGCCTGGTTGCTGTAGGACAATACAGTAAATCACAACCATCTGGTCATTTAAAACAATAAACACTGATTTCACCTTTCAAACCTCGCATATGAAATCTTCAAAAATATTTTTCCTCGGCTTGATTTTACTGGTTTCAGTCCTGGCCTGCAATACCACCAAAAATATGCCTCCTGCAGAATTGTTCGGTACGCAATGGGAACTGGAATATTTATCAGGGCCAAAAATTGCTTTCGAAGGACTTTATCCGGATAAAAAACCGGTCATCAGCTTCAATAAAGATGCAAAAAAAGTGGAAGGAAACAACAGCTGCAATGGCTACACCGCACCATATACCATCAATGGAAAAAGCATTTCATTTGGAGAACCCGGACCTACAACGATGATGTATTGCGGTGAAGGCGAAAAGTTCTTCTTAAGTACCATGGAGAAGGTGAATCAATTTAGTCTCGACACCGATGGAAAATTGAACCTGATGATTGGTGATGTGCCTATGATGAGATTTAAAAAAGTATCGCAGTGAAAAAAACAACTTGGAAGAATTTAATATATATATATGTCGGATTTATTCTGGCTTGTAATCCACCTTCAAAATCTGTGGTGAATTCTGAGACCATAAATACCTCATACATAGAGCAGTCGCCATCCAGGGACCCAAACCTTTCTGAGGATGTATATTTTCGGGCTACAGGCAATGAGCCTTTTTGGATGGTTGAAATTTCTGAGGCTGAAATCTTATACAAAACGCCTGATGATTCCATCCTGTTTACAAGTTTTGAGCCCATCATTGCCGCAGATGCAAATGTGAAATTATACAGGCTTAAATCCCTGCGATTGAATATGGATGTGCAAATACAACAGTCAGTTTGTACAAATTCTATGTCAGGAATTGAATTACCGTATAGTGTGAAAATTACGAAGTCCGCTACCAGTTCTGCAACGCCCGAAATTTTGGAAGGATGCGGCCAATACCTCACCGATTACAGATTGCACGATATCTGGGTATTGGAAAGTATGAACGGGGAGAAAGTGAGTGAAAACAATTTTCAAAAGTCTCTCCCTATGCTTGAAATAAATTCAGCCGAAAACACCTTTATGGGTTTTGCCGGATGCAACCAGATGAACGGTAAATTATTTTCCGAAAAATCATTGTTGAGGTTTACAAATATTTCCACCACAAAAATGATGTGTCCACAAGGGAATAAAGAATCAGAATTTCTAGCTGCGCTGAGAAGCAGCACCACCTATTTTATAGAAAACAACCGCTTGCAGTTGTCCAATATTGACGGACTTCTGCTGGTATTTAAAAAAATTGATTGACCAAAAAATTCAACAAACATGAAAAAGTATATCGTATTGTTCATTATAGCCCTGGGCTTTATAGCTTGCAAAAACAGTGCCGACAATAAAACCACAACAGAAAGTCCTGAAGCGACTCAACCACCAGTAAGTACAACCAGTGCTTCCGGTTTGTTAACCGGTTGCTATGAATACATCAGTGATAAAAATACCATCCGATTTGAAATCACCGGGGTAGATAATGGTGTCGTCGGCACTTTGATTTATGACTTTTTTGAGAAAGACAAAAATACGGGTACATTCTCCGGAAGTGTAAACGGTGATCATCTTTTTGGCACCTATACTTTCAGGTCTGAAGGCATGGAAAGCTCAAGGGAAGTTGCTTTTCTTATCAATAAGAATCAGCTGATCGAAGGTTATGGAGAACTGAATGCTGATGGCACTGCCTTTGTTGATAAAAGTAAGATTGCGTACAATTCCAATATGCCGCTGACGAGAGGGGATTGTGATTGATTTTCTCTGGTAGGGTTGATAGTGGTTTCAAAGGCCGGGCTTGTTTATTACAGCAATGGTTTTGTTCGTTTTATAGCATTCTTTTAGTAGGATAAGGCATAGGCTTTTACATTCAACCCCTGTCGGCTTGGAGAGGGTCTCTGATGTCACAGTTCCTTAAGCTTCACTGCGTTTGCATACCTTAATCATATTCAACCCTGGTCAGGGTTGTGGCAAAACTGATGGGTTTGAGTTCCCTAAGCTGCTCTGCGTTTGCATACCTTATTCAGATTCAACCCTCTTCTGGGTTGTGACAAAAAAACAGGTGGGTTTGAGTTCCCTAAGCTGCACTTCGTTTGCATACCTTATTAATGTTCAACCGCGGTTGGGGTTAGGGCAAAAAAACAGGTGCATTTGGTTTCCCTGAGGTGCACTTCGTTTGCATACCTTTTTCATATTCAACCCTAGTCAAGGTTGTATAATTTTACCTTCGTTTGAGTTCAATAAATTGAACTTCTTAAGCACAGACTTATTAAATTCAACCCCACCGGGAATTGGGGGTAATCAAGCTGATTTCAGATCTACAAGCTGAAATATATTTCTCAACAATCCAGTCCAATTGTCATACCTTTAAGTGGGAATCAACACACAGGTTATACTTTTCCTATAAGCTGTACTAAAATAAAAATCATATAAAATGAAGTACTTACTTTTTTCAATTTGCTGCCTGTTGGGGGGCATTACACTCCAAGCACAACAAGAATACGTTTGGGATGCTTATGGGATTGGTTTTACACTTGCCGATGATTTCGTTGAAGTCACCAATGACGAGGATGAATTTTCTGCAGACGGTGATGGCATGTCATTTTCTATCGTTCCGTTCAGCAATGAAGAACTCGATGAAAATGATCTTACTGCTTATACGATCTCCATTTTTGACGAATTGGACATTACAAGAACGGACGCCATCAGCAAAATCAGACTCAATGGTTTTGTAGGAGGTTATGCTTTGGGCGCGTCTGATGATACCCGTTTGTTTGTTATGGGTCTGATCGACCCTGATTCTGACACAAATTTCTTTGTGATTATCACCTTTTTTGATGATGATCACGTTGCAGTGGAAGAGGCAATCAGAATTTGCAAAAGCCTACACAGGCTATAACTGATAACATTGACCCGACCCAAAAGAAATACATTCGGCTTGCTGATCGACTGGTATGGATTTGGGTCGGGTTTTGGTTTTTAATTGACGCTGGTATTGACTAGAAATCAATAATTTTTAAATGCAAATTTTGTAGAACGAGGACTAGAAAAACTTTCAACAAATAACTAATATTTATTTCTTGCGGTTCAGATTTCAGTGATAGAGAGCGGTGCAATGGAATGGCGGATTTTGACAAAGTAAATTGTCAAAGTGGAGCTCCACTCAACATAATTTTGCTTCTATCAAATAGCGAAGAAAGGTCAAAAGACATAGCCTGGAATTGCAAGAGCGAACGGTCCCTAAGTGGAGACATTAGATGAAATCAATG
>JAGQWX010000121.1 GCA_020436935.1 Saprospiraceae bacterium | reverse complement strand
AAGTGTTGGGCGTGTTCTGGTAACCATTGGCATGACATTCCAGACACTGAGCCGCAATCTGAGCATGAGCCCCGAGCAAAGGATAAACGGTATTATGGTCAAATATAGCACCCTCCCACGCAGAAGTTTGATGGCATTGAGCGCAGTCCTGTGGGAAACCGACTTCTTCATGGTCAGGATTTGTCGTACCAGTAAAGTCCTCCAAATGACAACCCACACAAGTGTTGGGCGTATTCTGATAACCATTGGCATGGCACTCCAGACAATTGACGCCCAGGTGGCCTCCGGTCAATTCAAAGCCAGTGATACTATGATCAAAGCCATCCGTTTTCAGACCCTGGGGATGACACGATAGGCAGGCGTTTGATGCATACACATATCCATTGATTGTCTGGTGATTGTTATTGGTTTCAGGATTGGTATGACACGACAGGCAGTCAAACATTGAATAATCACCAGATAATTGGTGACAGCTTGCACAATTCTCCCAGCTTCCCTGATGAGCACCGGAATAAATTGGGAAAAACGCCCCATCATGTTCAGAAAAAGTCGCTGGATTCCAGCCTGCCTGCAAGCCATGACACTTTGAGCAATCATTGTCAAAATTTGCGGCCTGGTGGTCAGGCATAGTGGTTGAGGTAAAATTTTCAAGATGACAAGAAACACACTGGTTCGACAAACCCTGGAAAACACCTGTCGTATGACAAGCCTTACAATCTGCAAGGTCATGGCCTTGCTCCAGAGGGAAAAAAATATGATCAACATTCTCGGTCCTCCAATCCGGCACAAAAGGACTATGACAATCAATGCAATCTTTGGAGTAATTGTTTTTTTCGTGGTCAGGACTTGTAGTACCGGCAAAATCTTCCAGGTGGCAGTTCTTACAATCGTTGCCCAATCTTTGGAACTCAAGTCTTGAAGCGCTACTGTGACATTCCATACACGACAAGCCATTGTGCATACCTGTCAATGGAAAACCATTCAACTCATGTAGTTCGGGAACATTGTCGACGATCCAAGAAGACTCATTGTGACAGCGGGCGCAATCATTACCCACAGTATTTTTGTGCATATCCTGGTGACAGGAAAAACAATCTGTTGGTGCTTCAGAAAAAATAAGGTCACTGTGACAATCCAGGCACTTTGTATCCAGGTGCGCCCCTTTCAATGGAAATGTTGTGTGGCTGTGATCAAATTTCAAACTGTCAAAATTGATCTGCCAGCCATTGGGTGTATGACACAAAGCACAATCGATCTTAAAGTTTTGACCATGGGGATTTTGGCCAAAAAGGAGCATTGTTTTAAAAAGAAAAAAGAATAATATTTTAAAAGAAGCTTTCAATCGGTGTATTTGTCTTTCTCTTATTTTGAGTTTTGCCAGACCATTCAAAACTGGACCAAAACTAGGTTCAAAAATTTTGTTAACAATAGTGGTTTACCCCATAATTATTAAAACATGACCTATATCATCATAATTTAATTTTAAGTATTCGTGGCATTATTGGCTGTGACAATCTTTACAATCGTGTTTCGGAATACTATAAATTCTTATATCATTTATAATCGATTTATGGCAATCATTGCAGGATATTTCTTTGTGTTTTCCCACAAGAGGGAAATCAGTCGTCGCATGGTTGAAAATGGAGGGAAGCCATGATATGGACTGATGACATGCTACACAGGTAGTTTGACCATTTTCTTCAAATTGATCTCCGTGTATACTGTTGTGGCAGTTTTGGCAATTATGAGCGGATAGTTTTAAGCGTATGGTGTGATTGGTTTTGTGGCAAGCACCACAAAGAGTGGCTTCGTGTGCTCCATCCAAAGGCCAACCGGTTTCCTTGTGATCAAATTGGATGTTCTGCCATGATTCTGCATTGTGGCAAAATTTACAACTTTTATCAACCCTGTACTTTTTATCCAGGTCTTCTTTGTGCACATCTTCATGGCAAGACTTGCAGTCAGTACCTAGACCTTCGAAAACCCATTTGTCGGTTTTAAAATGGCAAGCAAGACATGGGATCGCGAGGTGACTGCCCTCGAGCGGAAAAGATGAGCGCGCGTGGTTGAGTTCGTTATATGTGGTCTCAGTAAACGGAGAATTGATGGAGTGACAGGCGCTGCAGTCATTTTCCGGATTTTTTCTAACAAAAACACCTTCATGATAGTCCTTATGACACTGACTGCACTTATCGTGTTGAATGGGATCAAGTAGGTTTTTGGTGTGGCAGGATTTACAATCAACCTTTGTATGGCTTCCAACCAGGGGAAAATCAGTCTTGTCGTGATTGATCAGGTCTGGATTTTTCATGCGCCTGAATCCCTGCTCTGAATGGCAGGAGGCACAGTCATTGCCAAACTTTTGTTCATGTACATCTTTATGGCATGCAGCACAATTGTTTGTTGTGGTTCCTAATCGATCCTGAAAAATTCCACCCGGCTTTGAAGTGTAGGTATGACAATCAAAGCATCCAATGCTTTTGTGTTTACCATTGAGTGGAAATGGCGTTGAGTTGTGATTGAATGAACTCAGTTTTGAACGATTGGAAAAGGATGTTTCAGAATGACAAACTGAACATGAAGTGTTGATGTGACCATTGTGAGGATCACTGTGGCAATCGTTGCAATCCTTGAAAGGAATTTTGGCAAAGAGTTGGTGTTTTTGCCCATTTTTAAAAGTTTCTTTGTGGCAGGTATTGCATTCAAGATCGATGTGGGCACCCTTCAAAGGGAAATCAGTTTTATCGTGCCGAAACTTTGAAGCTTTTTTGAAATCATTGAAGTCGTGACATTCCAGACAGTTCTGACTCAGGTTGTTTTCATGGAAATCTTCATGACAGGCAGTGCAATTGGTTTTCAGACCAAGAAATGTAGATGACTTTTTTTTGAGGTTAGTATTGGTGATATTGGCCGGTGCGTGGCAAGATCTGCAATCCGTTTGTGCATGTGCGCCCTCAAGTTTATATCCGGCGAGATTGTGATTGAATTTTTCCTCATCAAACCTCACCATGTCAAATTTCAATCCATGATGGTCACTGTGGCATTGGAAACAATCCTTGCCTCTGACCTCAATGGACGAGTGGTATCCTTTTTTCTGATCAATGAGCCTTTTGATTTCGTCATGGCAATTAAGACATTTTTGATTCGTGACTTTGTTGCCAATTTCGTGACATTTGGTGCAGTTGCTCAAGCCTTCCAGTTTGCTGTGCGCATTGCTTAAAGGGCCCGGAGAAAGCTGTCCGTAAGCCATGCTACACCAAAGAAACAGGGATGGGAACAAAAAACATCCGAGGCGTACTTTTGTAAAAGACAATATGCCAGGCTTAAAGTGACACATTTTTTTATGTAAATGGTCATTACCGGAATTGGTCCATATATTTTGAAGTCTAGCCATGTTTTTTCATGATGTAGCCAAATCTCTTTTGGATCTCAATTCCCGCATTTTTGAGAAACTGCGTCGGAAGTTCCCCGCCTGCAAAGATGTAAACAAGGTCATTTTTTAGCACTCTGGCTTCCTCTTCGCCTGCAACCTGGATGATGAGTTCGTCTTCTGATATGGACAGAAGATTGCTGTTGTAATACATTTTTATTTTGCCTGTAGAGATGGCTTCTTCAATGTTTGACTTGTTTTTTGGCTTTAGTCTGGAAAACTTTTCACTTCGATAAGACAGACTCACCTCATTTTGGTCCATCAACAACATGGCAGACTCCACAGCAGAGTCACCTCCTCCAACAACCATTATTTTTTTGCCTGTTATTCTTTCCGGTTCCAGCAAGCGATAGGCTACTTTGGGCAACTCCTCTCCAAAAACCCCCAATTTTCTGGGGGAACCTCTCCGACCAATAGCGATCAGCACACCATGACATAGATAAGACTCTCCCGACAAAGTGATGATTTTAAATCCCCCTTCCTGCTGTGGAATGATTTTTTCAACCTTAGTATTTTCTACTACAGTGAGTGCATTGTCTTTGATCACTGTTTTCCACAAATCGAGCAATTCCTGCTTATGGGTGTCAAACAATTTTACCTGGCCATATAAGGGTAGATTAACAGGAGCTGTCATGACGATTTTGGCCCGGGGAAATGTAAAAACAGTACCTCCAAGAGAGTTTTGTTCAAAAGTGATGCTGGATAAGCCAAGTTTTTTTGCTGTAAGGCTTCCTGAAATACCTGCGGGCCCTGCGCCTATAATTACAACATCATAATGTCCCGGCTTTTTACGGGACAAGGTCTTTGATAAATTCTCAATAGCCTGTGCCCCTTGCTCAATGCTGTTTTTGATCAAACCCATTCCTCCCAATTCTCCAGCCAGAAAAATGCCTTTGACATTGGTCTCAAAGTTTTCATTGACGTGGGGCAATTCCACGCCTCTTGTTTCTGTGCCAATCCTCAGTGAAATTGCCTCTACCGGACAAGCATGAAAACATGCTCCATGGCCGACACAATGAGAGGCATTGATGACAGTCGCTTTATTGTCAATGATTCCGAGGATGTCTTTTTCGGGGCAGGCTTTGATACACGCTCCACTGCCAATACACATATTTAAATCAACATAGGGATGCAATGAAACCGGCTCAAAAAGACCTTCCTCTTTTGCTTTTTCAACCTTGACGGTAGTAAGTTTAGAAATCTTTTTTTGATGTCTGAGGTAAAAAAACACAGTTACACCACACAGCAATGCAACCGTGCCATAAATAATTATTTGTTCTAAAAAGACTTCCATAGCAATGGTTTAATTCTCAATAATTTCAGAATACCCATTTATATCCAAACGCAAGTGTGACGCCAACATGTATGATGACAATGATCAGCATGATCAGGGCAAAAGGTAGGTGAGCGACGTGCCAGTATTTGAAAAGAGACTGCATATTTTCCAGCCTGCTGATTCTGCTGTTGATGTACAGTTGCTGTTTGGCAAGCTCAAGGATTTTTTCTCTTTTCTGTTTGTCTATTTTTTGCTGGCCCAGCGCAGAACCCAAACCGTTTATATGTTTCAAATTATACATCCATGCAGATATGATGCCGCCAGGTTGTGCCTGTAAAGTTTCAACAATCCACCGACTTACATCAAACCCTTCCAACATTTCAGATTTGAGATCGCTGATCAGTTTTATGCTGAGGTTTTGAAGTTCACTTCTGTTCAATTCTTTTCCTTCAATACTTCGCGGTATTTGCACGTAGATAAACCTCCCCGCGACACCACTGAGGACTACTGCAACCATGCTCCAGAAGGCAATAGATACGATGCCCCCAAATTTGAATGCCGTGTGGAATAATATGAGTACAGGCCCAAGCGTACACAAAAAGATATGAAACTCCAGCAAGTACTTCAAACGAATCTGTTTTTCTAAAAACCCATACCGTTTTCTTGCGATGTAAATGGCCACACCAAAGAGAATCATTAAAGTCCCAAGAATTCCCAGTCCGTGACCAAAAGCCCCACTTGGTTTAAACCACGCATGCCTTGGATGATAAAAACGCTCTTCAATAGGAAGATTGTAATAACTGAGCCCTGTAAAGGAAAGATAAATCATTACCAAAACTACAGTGAATACCATAGCGGCAATAAACAGTTTATGCGCTGTTTTAGACATAGAGGTTTGCCTTAAGGCTTTGTTGTTCGTAAATAGTGAAACGTAAATTAGAAAATTTCTTTTTTGTGCCAACAATAAATGAACCGAAACGGTAGAAATGAGGACCGAAAAGGCCGATTCATTAAAAATTGGGGGTATTCCATGCTTAAAAAATTTGGCTTGAGCTGGTCTCAATAAACCATCTTATTCTATTCCGGCAACGTTTGCGTAAATATATCCCGGACTTTCTTTTGTCACAGACAACGGAATCATCAACTTAGCTTGTCACATTTTAGGTGTAATATTTACACAAATTATTAAAATTCAAATCACACCACATGATCAAGCACATTTTGATGCTGATTTTTTGTGCCACAGTTTCACTGTTGGGCGCTCAAATTACAGGAACTACAACGTATGACTTCAGGGATGGCAGCATCATCAGCGCCGGCCAAAGCCCTGACGGGAAGCTCAAGCTTTCAGGAAATTATTCCTTCCACAGTGCCAATTATGGCCTCAACATGAAAGTCAATGGAGAAATCAAACTTGATGTTGCAGGTAGCTCAACCATTAGATTCCTGGGTTCTCAATACTCAGGACTAAAAATGGAAGGGAGCGCCGGTACAGCAGGAGACCTGGGCACGTTAAATACAAAAGTTCAAAATGACTTATCGGATGTCTTCGAATTTACCTATGCCGGACCCGCGACTCAACTTACATTCAAGTTGGTTTCAGGAAGCGGAAATGACTTATACCTTCCAAAGATTGATGTAATTCCTGCGCAATCGGGTA
>JAGQWX010000120.1 GCA_020436935.1 Saprospiraceae bacterium | reverse complement strand
GTTAGCTGTTAGCTGTTAGCTGTTAGCTGTTAAATTATTTATTATTTTTATATATAATATATTAAATATCATTTTATTATAACTTTTTAAATTAAAATCCATATCATTGAATCATTAAACCATTAGATAATTGGATAATTAAAAAATCATTCACTTTTCAAACTATCCACAGGGTTTGCAAGAGCAGCTTTGATGCTTTTACCACTCATCGTAACAAGGGCAATGAGTAAGGTTGCAATGGATGCAAAAACAAAAATCCAAATGTTGATTTCTACACGATATTCAAAGTCGTGCAGCCAGTTACTCATCACAAAATATCCCAATGGCAAGCCGATGGCAAGTGCAATGGAAATCAGTCGGATGTAATCTTTTGATAATAGCGTGACGATGCCGGTAACTGACGAACCCAAGGTCTTTCTGATGCCAATTTCTTTGACACGCTGCTGGGTGTTGAAAGTTATCAAGCCATACAAACCCAGACATGCCACAAAAATGGTCAGCAGACTGAAGGCTTCCAGAATGGTGAACATGTGACTTTCCTTTACGTAAGTTTCATTGTACATGTCGTCAAGAAATGCGTATTGGAAAGCCTCTTCGGTGCCGAAGTCATTCCATGTTTTTTCCATTTTGTTCAGGAGTCCCGAAACATCTTCGCCTGTTACTTTCATGATAAGTCCGTAATATGGATTGTATTTCATCATGAGCGGTTCTATGGGTTCACGCAGTGATCTGGCATGAAAATCCTTGACGACTCCGACAACAGTCTTCAGTTGTTTTTCATCTCCGGCCATCACAAGCGTATGTCCGATCGGGTCATCGTGTAAACCGAATGATCTGGCCGCAGTTTCGTTCAAGATGACATTGTCAGATTGCTGGTCGCTATTTTTATCAAAATTCCTGCCTGCAATTACCCTCATACCGAGCGTTGGTATATAAGCTGCATCAACGTCGTAAATTCTTACACGGTGTCTTTGTTTGGGAT
Organism: Saprospiraceae bacterium; assembly: GCA_020436935.1. Lineage (GTDB taxonomy): Bacteria > Bacteroidota > Bacteroidia > Chitinophagales > Saprospiraceae > JADKBO01. The sequence continues at coordinate 6,729 of JAGQWX010000120.1, read as the reverse complement.
CCCCGTCTTTTAACACAGCAGACATGTTGCTGTCGGTAGGTCCTGCCGGAACATAAGCTGAGGTTGTGATGTTGCTGATCCTCGGATCCTTGATCATTTCATCTTTAAATGACTCCAGTTTATTGCCCAGATACCCGGCATCCCTGACCACCACCAGTGCGCTCCTGTCATAGCCGATGTCTTTGTTTTGAATGTACAACATTTGTTGCCTGACAACAATAGTCCCAAGGATCAAAGCCGTAGAAATCATAAACTGGAAAACCACCAGACCACTTCTAATGCCTTTGCTGCTCCCGGTACTGAATTTGTTTTTGAGAGAAGCTATGGGCTGGAAGGACGACATGAAAAAAGCCGGATATGCCCCCGCCAATAAACCAATGGCTAAGGTAAAGCCAAGAACCATTCCGACGTATTTTAACTGGAGTAAACTACCAAATGATATATTGGAGTCGGCCAAATGATTGAACATTGGCAATGCAGCCCAAAACAAGGATATGCCAACCAACATTGCAATGGCAGTTGAAATGAAAGAATCGGTCAGAAAGTGTGAAATCAGTTGGCTTTTTTCAGACCCTAAAACCTTTCTGATTCCAATTTCTTTCATCCTTTCTGAGGCAGAGGCCGTGCTGAGATTCATAAAATTGATACATGCAATCAGCAGCATAAAAAGTGCAATTGCTGCAAAAATTTGTACCGTTTTTATATCTCCACCTGCTTCGAAATCACCCCTTAAATTAGAATTGAGATGGATGTCTGTCAATTCTTCAATGGCGATACCTACTTTGTTTCCTTTTGATCTGAACTCTGTTAAACTCAAGCCCATGGCCTCCTGGATTTGAGGACCAAAATTTTTGTCAGCTATGGCATCGATCTTTTTCTGGAGTTGGATTCTGTCGGTTCCGGGGTTCAGCAACAGATAGGTATGATATTGTCCCTGTAACCATGATTGGCTTTCTGATGCTGAAAATGTTTGCATGGACATCATCATATCAAAGTGGAAGTGGGAGTTTTCCGGTAAGGCTTCATATACTCCGGTAACTTCATAGTTTCCAGACAGGTCATTGTATCCATTTTCATTGTAGATCCCAACATCTTTCAGATTGATGGTCTGATGCAAGGGACTGGCATTCCCAAAAAAGACTTTCGCCTGTTCGTTGCTCAAAACAATGGCATTGGGTTTGGAAAGTGCTGAGTTGATATCACCTATTAAAAACTTAAAACTGAATATGTTAAAAATGCTTTGATCTGCCAAAACCAGATTTCCTTTTCTTAAGCTGGTCTCTCCATAAGTCACCTTTGCGGCATCCGTCAATTTATAAATTCGAGTTGCATCCTGCACCTCAGGCAATTCTCTTCTTAAAGTAGACGCCACCGGAGCCATAATCCCTGCCTCATCGATGTTTTCTTCAGCCATTTTTGCGTGGAGCACTACGCGCACAATGTCATTTGCTTTTTTATGAAAAGTATCATAGTTCAGTTCTTTACCAACATAGAGACTGATGGTCAGACAGGTAGCAATACCTATCGCCAGACCTATGATGTTGATGCCAAAAACAGTCTTGTTCTTCAACAAACTCCTAAAGGCAATTTTTAAACTATTACCTATCATCTATATTATATTTAAAATCATTAATTGCTTTTCATTCACTTTTCAAGCTTTTTACCGGATTAAGCAATGCAGCTTTAATACTTTGATAGCTGACTGTAACCAATGTGACCAGGATTGCACCGAGTCCTGTTAAGGCATAGGTCCACCACGAAATCTCTGTTTTATAATCGAAGGAAAGGAGCCAGTCTGACATAAAATAGGTGGCGATTGGTGCGGCAATAAGCAATGAAATTATGACCAGCACTATAAAATCCCTGGATAAGAGTGCCCAAAGATTGGTAATGGTAGCTCCCAGCACTTTTCGGACACCTATTTCCTTTGCCCTTTGTTTGCTCATAAAACTGGCCAGGCCAAATAAACCCATGCAGCTTATTAAGATTGCAAGAAAAGCGAAAATATTGATGAGGCGATTCAAGCGGTCGAGTAAATCAAACTTTTGAGCATAGGACTCATCGACAAACTGAACGTCGAATGGATGCTCAGGGTCAAATTTTGAGAGCACATTTTTCACCCCTTCGAGTAATTCTGTCATCGGTCTTCCACCTGCAAGTTTGATGTCCAAAATATTTTGTTTATCCTGATCTAAATAGTAAAACATGGGTTGAATTTCCTGAAAAGGTGAACCAACAACCATATCTTCTACGACGCCAACCAGTGTGAATTTATCGCCATCCCAATCCAGCATTTGACCAACCGGATCGGTAAAGCCCATCAAACGGACCGCTGCTTCATTGACTACAAAACTTTTACCTACGTCATCAAAGTCCCTGGAGAAATCACGTCCAGTTTTTAAATTCCAGCCGATGGTGTTCCCATAATCTACAGAAACTGCAAAAAAAGGAACTTCTACAGAAGTGGACTTATCTCTGCCCTGCCAAGTAATACCGGTAGTTGAGCTTGCAGTCCAGGTTGGACCCGCTGAGGCTTCAGCCATGTCTTCTATTAAACCTTTTTCCATTAAAGCTCGTTTTACAGCGTCAAAACTGTTGTGGATAGTATTGGTGCTGGCCGTAAATATGAGCTCACCTTGCTCATAACCCAGCGGCCTTTGTTGTGCATGTTTGATCTGCTGATAAACTACCAAAGTACCTATGACCAGAGAAATACTCACCGTAAATTGCAAAACAACCAATGCTTTTCTGGGTAGGGATGCATATTTCCCTGCCTTAAATGTGCCTTTCAATACCTTAATTGGTGCGAAAGAAGACAAATAAACTGCAGGATAACTTCCCGAAATCAGACCTACAATGGCCATAAAGCCTACAAGACACACCCAAAATAAAGGTTTGGAATAAGGAAATTGGATGGTCTTACCCGCAACTTCATTAAAGATATTGAGAAACGCAATGGACAAGATGATAGAGATAATCAAAGCCAGAAAAGTTGTCAGGACCGATTCACTCAAGTATTGAAAAATCAATTGACTCCTTTTAGATCCAATGGCCTTTCTAACACCAACTTCCTTTGCCTTCTTATCTGCCTGAGCCGTATATAGATTCATAAAGTTGATACTGGCCAAAGCCAAAACGAAAAGCCCGACAAGGCCGAACAGCCATACATAAGCAATACTTCCTCCTGTGTTTACTCCATTTTCGAATTTCTCATACAAATGCCATTTCCTCATTGGGTGTAGAAAGACTTCCGGTTTTTGAATGGCGAGATTTGGACCCAGATGCCGTAAACGTGTATCCTTTATTTTCGCAGAAATCGCACTTAAGTCAGCATTTTCAGGGAGTAAAGCATAGGTTTTAGTGAAGTTAGGTCGCCATGGATCTTCCATGCTCCTGAGGTTTTCACTGTTTCTTGTCAGATATAATTGCCAGGGCATCACATATGCCAGCTTGTTAAAACTAGAATTTGTGGGGAAATCCTTGTACACACCAACAACTTTTACCTCAAACTCATCATTGACATTTATAGATTTATCAATAGCCTGACCTTTATCAAACAGGCCGGTGGCAACTGAAGATGACAACATGATGGAATAGGGTTCAGACAGACCTTCAGCACTTCCTGCAATCATATCAAAAGTGAGTAATTCCTTAATTTCTTTTTCGGAAAACCATCCTTCTGATTGTATTTTCTTTTCACCGTTTTTCAATACGTCATAGCTTTCCATTGTTTGTACAACATATTCAAAATCAGAACCATAATTATTACGCAACTCTTCGGCCATTAGGTAGGGGTTCCACACCTGGGTGTCTTTGTACCCATTGCGCAAAACATGTTGCATCACTTGTACTATGCGATCCTTTTTTTCATTGGTTCCATCAAAAGAAATTTCATCGTATACCCACAAACCTATCAAAATAGCAACCGTCATTCCCATAGAAAGTCCTATGATGTTGATAAAAGAGAAGCCTTTCTGCTTCAGTATGTTTCTCCTCGCGATTTTGAAATAGTTGCTTAACATGTTTATCTGTTTTAGCTGTTAGCTGTTAGCTGTTAGTTGTTAGATTATTTATTATTTTTATATATAATATATTAAATATCAATTTTTTATAACTTTTTCAATTAAAACCCAAATCATTAAATCATTAAACCATTAGATAATTAGATCATTAGAAAATTAGATCATTAAATCATTAAATCAATCATTCCTTAACGCATCCACAGGATTCTTTATGGCGGTTTTATAAGATTGTGAGAATACCATGGCGAGGGATAAAATGGCCATCGAAGCAACGCCAAGGATCATGATTCCCGGGCTGACAGTCACCCTGTTGGCAAATCCCTGCAACCACATATTGTTGATGAAATATGCAATGGGCAAGGCAATCACAGTGGCCACTCCAAGTAAAATCATAAAGCTTTTGGACATGAGTAAAATGACCTGTCCGACTGATGAACCCAGTACAAGACGCACGCCTATTTCTTTGGTTCTGGACTCGGCATTGTAGGCAGCCATGCCCAGCAATCCCAAACAAGAAATGAAAATGGCGAGCAGGGATATAAACCCAATGACCGATGTAACATTGTACAACACATTGTGCATAAACAACAACTGGTCGTCCATAAACTTATATTCAAATCTGGATTCCGGATTTGCTTTTTTCCAGTCGGCCTCCAGGCTTGCAAGTGCTTCGCTTGTATTGATCCCTGAAAGCCTCACTGTGGTGTAGGTAAATTCATCTTTCCTGTTCCTGAGGATGAGATTTCCTGCCTCCTGATTAGGAAGTAGGAACTGGAAATTTTTCACAACCCCTCTGATTTCTACATTGCTTTCTTCAGTGCTGATGATCTGGCCGATGATCTGTTTAGGGTCTGCATAGCCCAGATCTTTGACCAGGTTTTCATTCACGAGCGCATATTTTTCAGAATTCCCGGCAGAAAATTCCGGTAGAGCCTGGCCGGCGACGAGGTCTATATCCCAAACATCCAGCGCTTTCTGGTCCACGTCAAAATAATTGGAATGGATGGTATCGGTCGTTTCACCGATGAGGTAAAAATCACTTGACATTTGTACACCCTCTGCTGGAATGATGGAACTCCCGCCATAACTGATGACATTTTTATTGGAAGTCAGCAAATTGGACAAACGATCATAATAATCCGTTTTTCTGGTTTTGATGTTGATCACATTTTCCTTGGTGAAACCGTAATCAAAATTGAGGGTTTTTTTGGTCTGTGAATAAAGCACGTAAACCGATACGATAAAGATCAGCGAAACGGTAAATTGCAGCACCAACAATACCTTTCTCAGTCCCAGCCTCTTCATAAACTTGATTTTACCGAGATCGCGGAACACTGCCAGCGGGCTCATTTTTGAGACATATAAAGCTGGGAGAGCGCCTGCCACCAATCCAACCAATACACTGAAACCTATGAAAATGCCTATAGCTCCGAGGTCCTGATCCAGCGATATTTTTAAAAAAGTCTGGTTGAGCCATAGAGAAGTAAAGGCATTTTGAATAAAAAACAGCAATAGATAAGCTCCTACAAGCGCAATCAATGCTATGACCACGGCTTCTGTAATGAACTGACCGAAGACCTGCCCCCTATTGGCACCTGCAACTTTTCGTATGCCCACTTCACGCGATCTCGTCAACATTTTTGCTATCGACAGATTGGTATAGTTGAGACAAGCAGACAACATGACAACAAGGCACAGTATCAACAGTACCATCAGCACAGGCTTTGGCAAAGTAAGACTGGTCATATTGCCAATAAACGATCCGGGGGTCAAGCTGCTGAGTGGCGCAGACATAAATTCGTATCTGTCGCTTTCTGGGTCGGTATATTGTCTTTTGGAGATATCGGCCAGCGCCTGGTCAAGTTGCTGTCTGGTCTGGTTCTCCTTGAGGAGCACATAGGTGTAATTGGTCCAGACATTGCTCCAGTCATTTTCAGCAAATTGAATGATGGAGTCTTTCGCCAATTGGACCATTGTACTTTGAGAAGCCAGAATTTCAAAAGGAAGGTGTGTTTTACCTTTAGGTTCCTCCATCACACCTGTAATGGTAAAATTGCCATAATCAGTCTCAATATTGCCTTCCTCCAATCCACTCGCCTGCAGTCCCCTTTGATTGAATTTGACGGACTTGCCAATGGCGCTTTCTCTCGGGAACAAAACTTCCGCAATTTTTTTAGAAACCACCAATGAATAAGGTGCTACCAATGCCTTCTCAGGATTTCCCTCAATTAGGTCAAAGTCCAGTACTTTAAAAAAGTCCTCACCTGCAAAATAACCACCTCCGGATGCAAACTCTTCCCCATACACGATGTCTCCACCCATATCTTTATTCAACCCAAAGGCGGCTTCAATGCCCGGATATTCAGCCTTGAGCTTTTCTGCAAGCGGTAGTGCCGAACTTGCAGTCAGAAATCCACCATTGGCACCCCTGGTCTGGATTCTATAAATCCGCTCTTTATTTTGATGAAAATCATCATAAGAATACTGATCCCGGATGATGAGTATAATGAGCAGACATACAGACATGCTGAATGCCAGTCCGACGATGTTGATGATTGAGAAGGATTTATTTCGGAGCAAATTTCTCCAGGCAATGGTGATGTAATTTTTTATCATTTTGTTGGTGTTAAGTGTTAGCTGTTAGCTGTTAGCTGTTAGCTGTTAGCTGTTAGCTGTTAGCTGTTAGCTGTTAGCTGTTAGCTGTTAG
>JAGQWX010000011.1 GCA_020436935.1 Saprospiraceae bacterium | reverse complement strand
TAGTCTCTCATTAGAAGTAATTAGAGCGGGAGACGAGACTCGAACTCGCGACCCTCAGCTTGGAAGGCTGATGCTCTACCAACTGAGCTACTCCCGCCTGCTATTTCTTCTTTTGAAATCAAAATTTCAAATAATGGTGGGGGTGGTGGGATTCGAACCTACTCAGCCTAAGCAACAGATTTACAGTCTGCCCCGTCTCTCCAACTTCGGCGCACCCCCTTATAAAACTCCGCTATGGAGTCTTCCATTTTGAGCCGGTGGAGGGATTCGAACCCCCGACCAGCTGATTACAAATCAGCTGCTCTGGCCAACTGAGCTACACCGGCAAAACCAATTATTTCAATTAACTTTTAGATGCTTTTCCTAAAAGTGGTGCAAAAATATTACATTTCTGGAACATTCAAAGCACTTTTATAAAAAATAATTTTTTTATTTCTTTTGGGTAAGGTGGATGAGGAAATTCCACATCCACCTTATCTTTTCCTTCTTTGCAGCGATTACATGCTCCAGTCCTTAACAGACTGCTCATTCATTTTGACGTATTCCGCATTGCCCGCTGTCTTTGCAAGTTCTCCTGAAAGTTTTGCTGCCGCAATGGCCTCTTTTTTCATACCCAGGTCGGCAAGGATAAGTGCTTCTCTCCTTACTTGCCAGTACATTTTATTGCTGCCTTCGTTTGCTTTTTTGATCCATTCCAAAGCTTGTTTGAGGTCTTTGCCGGATTCATGGTAATAGGTTGCAGCTGCATAGTAGTCATTTGAGCTTGGTCCTCCCATAACTCTGTTGATGCTCGCCATAACCGCTTTATCAACTTCTGTCTCAATTTTTACAGGTACCAGGGTTTTATCCCATGCCATCTGCAAAGTTGCGCCTGAGCTGGTGATGTTGTCAAAACCAATAGAAAAGGATTCTACCTTAGGAGAAACCATTGCAGGTACAACTTTTACACTTACTGCCGGCGTCTTTTCAACATATCCTCCCCAATTGCCATCGGTGTAATCGTAAAAATAAACCTCCCAGCTTGCTGTTGATGGTTTGGTAAGTATGGCGTATGATCCCCTCTTCAAAGGCTTTCCCTCGACAGTAACATCTGTGCTAAAGTCAATCTTTGTTGCATTATTGGCTCCAGTTCTCCAGATATTGTCAAAACTTACGAGACCATCTTTTGCGAAAATTGTCCTTCCCTTCATAGCAGGTCTTGAGTATTCTACTTTAACATCAGTAAGACCAAATCTTTGAGATACAGTTGCTGCAGGGCTGGCAGAAGGTGTTTGGATTTGTGCCATCAGGTTTGTGGTCATAAAAATCACTCCAACCAGGAGTGTGAATAACGATTTTTTCATCTTTAATTAAGTTTCTTTGTTGCAAAAATTATATGCGCGGCAAATATAGGTCCCTGACTCTCAATTATAATTTAAGAAAATTTTAAATTTTCAATAAGTTCTGAAATAATTCGTCTCTTCAAATACGGGATTTGCCAATAATTTCTTCCTCAAAGCATTTGTAGAACGTACCTTAGCATATCAAATTAAGACCTTTAAATTTCATCATGCTTATGAGTCATTTCATGTCATTGTTGTCTCTTGAAATACCCAACTTTTTGAGTGGTGCAGTCATCTTGAGCTTGCTTACGCTGACTTTCTTGGAAATTGTCCTGGGAGTGGATAACATCATATTCATTTCAATTGCCAGTTCAAAACTGGATGAAAAAGACCAGAAAAAGGCTACCAATATTGGTCTCCTACTGGCTATGGTTTTCAGGATCATTCTCCTTTTTGGAATCTCGATTCTTATAGGTATGAGTGAACCATGGTTTTCTTTCCATGGAGAATATCTTGAATTTGGAATTTCGGGACAAAGCATCATCCTCGTTTTAGGGGGTATATTCTTATTGTATAAGAGTGTTACGGAAATTCATCACAAACTCGAAGGTTCCGGTGTGGATGAAAGTGCACCAAAAAAATCCAGCTTACAGGCAGCCATCATTCAAATTACATTGATCAATATAGTTTTTTCATTTGATAGTATACTTACAGCAGTAGGTATGACGAATGGACTTTATGGTGCACTCATCATCATGATCATTGCAGTTGTACTCTCTGTTTTGCTGATGATGCTATTTGCAGTCCCTGTTGGTCGGTTCGTGAGTAAACACCCGACAATTCAAATGTTGGGTCTTGCGTTTTTGATATTGATTGGGTTTATGCTTATTATAGAGGGTGCCCACCTTGCGCATTTCAAATTATTTGACTCTGAAGTTGGTGCCGTACCAAAAGGTTATCTCTATTTTGCAATAGCATTTTCATTGCTGGTGGAAGTACTCAATATGAAGTTGCGCAAAAAACAAGTTCCTGTAAAATTGCATGGCGCCTCCGAGGATGCTGAAGGAAAAGGATTATTATAAACAACACCATGAAAAGAATCTATTTCGCCCCATTATTGATTTTGACATTTTCTTTGGTTTCCTGCAAACAAGAAATAAAGGAGACATTACAACAGTACTCACGGGTCGAAGGCCAGACTATGGGTACTACTTATCACATTGTGTATGATGCTCCTGCTTCACTGAAGGATGAAATTGATTCCCTACTGGTGAAATTCAACAATAGTGTTTCTACCTATATACCAACATCTACTATCTCAAAATCCAATAAGAGTGCGACTTCCTATTGTTATCCCAGAACAGAAGACCAGTTCTTTATTGAGTCTCTGAGCCGTGCCCTTGAAATCGCCAAGGAAACAGACGGGTATTTTGACCCTACTGTTATGCCTTTGGTCAACTACTGGGGTTTTGGTTATGGTGAAAGAAAACAAGTGCAACAACCTGATCAAAACGTATTGGACTCTCTCAAATCTCTCGTCAACTATAAAGGCATTGGTATCCTTGGGAAAAATGATTCGATCTGCATATTCAAGGAGAGGCCAGGAATGCAAATAGACTTGAGTGCCTCTGCGAAAGGTCATGGAGTTGATGTGGTTGCATCGATGTTGGCCAGTTTGGGTATTGAAAATTATATGGTTGAAATAGGTGGAGAAATTGTTACCAGTGGGGTCAACGAAAAAGGTGATGCCTGGGTAATTGGCATCAATAAACCGACCATGGGCGCAGGGCTTGATGAAGTGCAATTGCCGGTAAATCTTAGTGAAAAGGCAATGGCTACAAGTGGCAATTACAGAAATTTTTATGAAAGTGGCGAAATTGTATACGCACATATTGTCAACCCCAAAACAGGCTTGTCATATCCCAGCGATATACTCAGTGCGTCTGTAATAGCCAATGATTGTCTCACAGCGGATGCTTATGCTACTGCGTGTATGGTACTTGGACTTGAGAAATCAATAAAGCTGATTCAGGCGCACCCGGATTTGGATGCTTGTTTCATTTTTGCAAATGAGGATAAGTCAGACTTCAAATATTACCTTACTGAAGGCTTTAAACAGCGGATAGACAGCACAATAGTTGAAAATTTATTTAAATAATATACTCGACATAAAATAATCGAGCCACGAAAATTGTTGTATTCATAACACATTCCCGACATGTGTTGCGAAGATTTTTGTTTGTTGAACCTTAGTGCTAAATGTTATATCATGGACATCGAAAAAGTCGAGCGAAGACTCAAAAAAATAATTACTGTTTTTGACGCATTTAAAGAAGACGGTAAAATCAGCAATATTGAAAAGGACTTATTGCTCGGATATATCCGGGATCTTTATGAATTAGTGAAGGAGTCAGACGCAAGTCCCGGTCCTGCAAATGTATCGGAACTGTTAAAATCGGAATCTCCAACTCCGGTCATACAGCTTCCAAAAGAGACCTTGCCTCCTATTCAGGAATTTGTTGTAGAAACTAAAGTGGCTGAGGTCACCTATGAGGCTCCAGTTGTTCAGGTTCCTGAACCTATGAGTGAACCTGTGCTGACTGTTACCCCTTCATCAAATGGAAGTTCGATGTCTTCACAGGTTAAAACTGAAGTTATTGAGGAGCTTGTCTTCGAGCCTGTAAGGGAAGCTCCAAAAATAGAAGTACCCGGCGATATCAGCCTTGAAATGGAAAGGTTATTCATCATCAACAAAGCGGTGGACCTTTCTGATAAACTTGCTATGAGCAAAATAGAAGACATATCCAAAGCTATGGGCATCAATGAACGTCTCTTCAATCTCAATGAGCTTTTTGGAGGTAATATGGAATTGTTCAACAATACCATTACAAAACTGAACAGCATGAGTTCATTTACTGAAGCAAGAGCTCATCTCATCACTGGAGTTGCAAAAGATATGCGATGGGATAGCGACCAAAAATGGAACAAAGCCCATCAATTTGTCAGGCTTATTTCCAGAAGGTATCAATAGATGTCTGAACAACAAAAAGCGTGGCGGTCTTTTTATCTGACCGTGATTTCAACATTATTGTTTGTATCCATTTTGTGGTTGGTCAAGCTTTATGAAGTCAACAGTGGCTTCAGGCTGACAAGATTTGGCATATACCCCCGTGCTGCTGATGGCTGGGGTGGAATTTTTACAGGCCCATTCATTCATGGTTCCTGGGACCATCTGATCAGCAACACGTTTCCATTGGTCGTAACCTTGGTTTTAATATTCACTTTTTACAAAAGAGTTGCACTTTCGGTAGTAGTAGTTTCCTGGGTTCTTACCGGGTTTTTGGTGTGGATGTTTGCACGACCCTCCTATCACATTGGGGCAAGTGGTGTAGTATATGCCTTAATAGCTTTTATTCTGGGATCTGGTTTATTTAAAAGAAACTCCTTGTCTACTATGCTGTCTCTTTTGATGCTCGCCATTTATAGCAGTTACTTTGTTGGCTTTCAGCAAGAGGAAGGAGTATCCTGGGAAAGCCATATGCTGGGTTCCGCAGTAGGCTTAGTGATCGCATTTCTATTAAAAGGTGTCAAGGAAAACTTCGAAGATTACAGTGATACACCTATCACAGAACCAGTGGCAAGACAATACTTTCTGCCCCGTGATACTTTTGTAAAGACACGATATCAGCGATGGCTGGACCAGCTGGCCGGAGAGGAAGAACAATAAACCATTACATTGTAAATACAAGGTAATGACACAGCAATGCTCCCATCAACATAAAGGTTATGGTCCAGTACCCGAGATGCAGGATCACATACTTCCAGCCTCTGCGCTCGAATAAAGCGTTGATTGATAAAATGGGGCCCACAATCAAAATTGAAAAAATTGCTGCATGGGTTACACCATGTCCTGCAGTTCTGAATTTTCCACCCAACTTCGTCATAAGTGCCGTCAACTCACCATATTCGGGTGAAGTCTTGTCCATGATTTCAGGCATAAATAGCGATGCTAAATGGCTTTGATGTATTATAACAGAAGGCAACATGATACTCAAGACCAGACTAAAGAAATAAGTCAATCCAAAGATAATTCCCATATTGCCTTTGCTTAGAGACTCTGACGTCAGGCCTGCAGATTTCATCCAGGTATTACCAAATACCTTAGGATGATAATAGATGAAGCCCACCAAAAGCGGAATGATTGCAGAAATGAAATACAGATAAAAGTTACTCGCCATGATCAACAAATTTTAAGCGAATATAACTATCGGCATTTCTTTCAGAAACAAAATGCTTTATCTTAATTTATTCAGGAAGCAGAATTATTTTTTCTTAGCTTTTTGAGCTGACAATTCTTGTTGTTGTTTGAGCGCATTTTCCAAACGAGACTGGAAACCACCTTTTTTCTTTGGCTTCAACTTTTTGATCTCGAGTTCCTTTCTGATTTTATCATTGTCCAGAATAAAGTTTTTAGTGACTATGATCTGAATGATGTTGATCAGGTTACTAAAGAACATGTATGCTGTAAGACCTGAAGCATAACTGTTGAAAAATCCGAGGAACATCAACGGCATGAAATACTGCACATATTTCATTGCAGGGTTGGCAGACATGTCCACGTTCTTGGTACTGTAATAGGTATAAATGACCGTACTGATGGCCCAAAGTAAGGTAAACAAACTCAGGTGGCTGCCAAAGAAAGGTATTTCAAAACCAAGGTTCATGATGGAGTCATAACTCGACAAGTCTTCAGCCCAAAGGAAAGGCTCTCTTCGGAAAGTGATGGATGCCGGGAAAAATCGATACAGGGCAATCCAGATGGGCATTTGGAGCAACATGGGCATACAGCCGCTCAGCGGACTCACACCAAACTCCTGATAGACCTTCATGCTTTCCATTTGTTGCTTCTGTAAGTCGTCTTTGTGTTTGCTCTTGATGACCTCCAATTCCGGCTTAAGTGCCGCCATTTTTGCCTGGGAGTGCAACATTTTATACAAAAGCGGATATAGCAACATCTTGATCACAAAAATCAAAACAATGATAACTACACCTTTGCTATTGATAAATCCTGAAAGGAAATCAAATGCGGGCCTGACCACATATCTGTTGATGGTACCAAAAATGCTTGAACCAAATGGAATGATTTGCTCAAGGCCATTGTCAAAGGCTTTAAGATTGGTAAACTCGTTCGGTCCGATATAGTAAGTCATGTCATATGACTTTTGGTCCTGAGGAAGCGTCACTTTTGATTTAATCGACTTCAGGCTTTTGTTTTGCTTCAGATCTGTCATTACAGTTTCAAACCTTGCATCGCCAAACTTGAAGTTTTTGGCCATCAAAGAAGTGTTGAAAAACTGATTGCTGTGAGAAAACCAATCCAGTGGTTTACCTGTCAACTCTTCTACGTCATCTCCTGTACAACTGCAATAATCTGCGCTGTTGTCATCTGCTTCCTTGAAATATACGGTACTGTAACGTTGTTCGTAAACATCACTTTTCTCAAGTTTAGGCAGGGTTTCGTTCCAGATCAACTGAGGTGCATCGCTCAGGGTCTCGCCGTGAGATACTTTATAGTCAATGGTATAGTCCCCTATCAATTCATAAGTCTGTACGATGGGCTTACCTGATGGCATTACACCTCTGAGTGTTAGTTTATTTCCACTTTTTTCTGGTGCAAAAAAGATGGAAGAAGTGCCTATATTTTGGTTGCCGATAGGGAAAACGAATTCAAATCTGTTCTTAGGATCTGCATTGAGGACAACGAGCTCATCCCTGTGTTCTAAATCTGATCGCTGATATTGTTTCAAAGTGCTTCCTACGATTCGGCCACCTTTAGTGGAGATATCGACTTTGATCAGATCGTTTTCCAGGCTGACGATTTCTTCGTTCAGGACAACGGTTCCGGTGCTGTCACCAATGGTGTCGACATATACGGTTGTGGTAATTTCTTCAAAAGTATCCTGGACACTTATCTGGGCTATTGAGTCCTTCATGCGTTGTCTCTGCTGGAGCTCCTCTTTAGAGGGTGATGAAGTCATGGTCCAGATGAGCAGTGTTGCAAAAATCAGTATGAAACCGATGATCTGATTCCTATCCATTTATGGTTGTGTCAATATTGTGCTTAAAAATCTGGCAAAGGTACATTTTATATTGATATCCAAAGGGCTATGAAAAGTTTAAATCCTTTGAAAAGGCCGATTTTTCGATGTATGCGGCCCGGCGAACGACCGATGTGGCGAAAATATATTCTGTTTCTTTGGATAATTCAGGATAATCAAAAAAAGAAGTATACGCAATTACAAATTATTTATTGTACCCTATTGACTTTTAACGAAATATTAATTATCTTTATAACGAACAAAAATCCTCCGCATATGATGAACGAACTTGTACACACCATCATGACACGGAATCCTGTGTCTATTAATGCTAAAGATTCATTGGCGGATGCCGTTCGTATTATTGCCTCAAAAAAATTGCATCATTTACCCGTTATCGACAATGATCAATTGGTAGGTCTGATCAGTAGTTATGAAATCAGTGAACACCTTGGTAGGGTCACTGATCCTGAAAACGTCAAAATCGAAGACGTCATGCAGAAAAGGATTGTCAAAATCGAATCTACCGACAAGGTAGGTACAGCTGCAGAACTGTTATTGGACCGAAGATTTCATGCTTTACCGGTAGTAGATGATGGAAAATTGGTGGGCATCATTACCTCTTATGATGTGCTGAGGTACGAATTCAAGCGCGAATACCGAAACCCGATTCTTTATACGGAGGTATTCGAGTTGAATCACCGGGCAGCTATGTAGGAAAAGCAAAAGAGGAGATGGTTTCCTATCGAACGAGAGGATTTATAGTGAGGACACTGTGAATCCTCTTTTTTTTGTGTGAATCTATTTTTATGAAATGTTTTATGCTGCTATGATAATGCATGTAGTTTATTATACATTTACATTGCACTTATAAGTAGTCAAAAGTACTTTTGATTTCTCTTTAATTGAGGGTAAAGCTTGTGACAGTGGCAGTACAAAACGGTAGAAAATGAAAAAAGATAATATAGGTCCTTTTTGGTATTTAATGGCGTTCTTCCTGGTGTACAAACCATTGACAAAAATCGTTGAACGAATTTTTGATTATACATCTGCTGAAATCATAAATTGGATATTATTGTCAGCCATACTTGCATGGGGTATGGTACTCTTATATCAGTCTGGCAAATACAAAAACAAGAAAAGAATTGCTGCCATTTATTTGCTGATTTTTGGTGTTTACACAATTTGGTCGGTACTTATTGTAAAATAAATTTTTTCATTACGTAGTGAATACTGGAATGCTCGCAACGCCAGATGAAAATTTTACATCATAAAAACCGTAGATGCATATTCACAATACAGTGAATCTTATTTTTTGCGTGATGGCCGCCTGCTTTCGAAACAGCTAATCACCTTTTATCAAATCATACCAATCTTTCAACGATCCGATCCTTTCATCATTTTCTTTACAGTCAGCACTTTCATTAAACGCTGAGACGCGTTCCATTCTTGACTTATTGAGTGGATGGGTGCGAAGGAATGCTAATCTGTCATCCTCTGATACTCCTCCTGTAATTTCTTTTTCATATGCTTCAAGATGGGCAAAGAGGTCTCCCATTCCATAGGTTGGGATGCTGTTTTGACACAACAAATCGAGGCCCATTTGATCGGCCTCTTCTTCAAACTTTCTTGAGAATGACAAATTGGTAATCACACTGGCGTTTTCCACAACTACAGCGCTCAGGCCGGATACATCACCTATCAAAAAACTTATGATGGCATAGCCCATTACGCTTCGTACCAATGACTTGAGCGAATGGCGACGGGTAATGTGGATGCTCTCATGGGCCAAAACTGCAGCCAGCTCTTCGTAAGTGTCCATCCGCTCCACTAGTCCACGATGGACGAAAATATGACCTCCGGGCAATGCAAAAGCATTGACGGTACTGTCGTCGACATAAGTGATGTGCATGGTGAAATGCGAATGAAAGTTAAGCTCGCGATAGAAATTTGACAATTGTTCTGTCTTTACAGAGTCCATGAGCACTGAAGCCTTGTACTGATCGGCCAAGGTCTGACCCATCTTTGACTCCGTCTCTACTGGGATGGCTGCAACTACTCTTTCCACGAAAACATCCGAGGTCATCAATTTGTATACACCAAAACACAACAATAAAAACACGCTAAATATCAAAAGCGCATTTAGCGGGCTGAACAATTTCCTGACCCTGTCTTTGAGTTCGAGCTTTTTATCGCTCAGTATGTGAAATGCGTTCGTACTGTTATGTCTTTGGAATGGCAGCTTCCTTCCGTGCTCCAATTCTAATTCAAGAAATATGCCCTCTTTGTAGGAAGCAATCGCAGGACTGAGCAATTGTTGGTGTAAAGTCAAACCATCTTCAGCGGATTTCACGACATAATATTCACCCTCTTTTGAGAAATAGGATTGCTTTGCTTGTGAGGTTTGGCCGTCAAAAAATTGAGCGCTGATCATGGTGACATTTTACAGCCCTAAATCTATTCCAAAATCAGTTTCCATTGAACTGCCAAGTGCTTCACCCAAACCTTCACCATTGGCCTTTCTCGTATAATCCTGGGTCAGCTCAGAAGGATCAAAATTGGATTCTATGGCAATGTTGGTCAGGTTCATTTCCAAAATATTGATGTATGCCCATGCACCTCCCAAACCACCTGTAAATATTGTCAGCAGAAAATTGAGGATGTATTTTGAATATGCCTGCCCGGTGGATAAGGTAAAAGCCATCCTTGAAACCTTGCCTTCGGGGCTGTGGATGCTGGTATTGTTGACCAAAAACTGAGTGCGCATTTTTAGCATCATTGGAATGAAAACAATTGCAAAGCTGAAAATGGCCATGATGTTGATCAGGAGCAATTCAGAAATGTCTCCAACGAAGTTCAGGCGGTGATTGCCAATGCGTGTATGATTGATCAGGTAAGTCTGGGTATAAACCATATACCAGGTCACAGCAAAAAGAAACAAGCCCAAAAACAAAATACCGGCAACCATAATCAAAATTGGATTCAACATCATAAAGGATAGCACCAAAACGATGTAGCCTCCTGCCATCAACAGCATGTTTTTGACCACACCGATGTAGTATTCCTTAAAAGACCCATCGAAACTGAAGAAAATACCCCTCCAAGATGTCCTGGTCACCCTGTACCGATATGCAGAGAATGCAGCAAATGGCAGTAAAAACAAAACGCCGAATATCCAGACCACTCCCAGAATAACCATATAAAATGCAGGGCTCGCCATAGAGGAAATGAAAACTATAATCAGCGTAATGTAGATCAACATAAAGCCTCTGAAGATTTCGATTCCCTTGCCGTGGTATTTGAGGTTGGAGTCGTAGATGTGGGTATTGTCCCAGAGAAATTTTCTGATGGAGGTAATCGCCCAGGGCCTGTAAAGCCCAAGGGTCAAAATGGTGAGCAAGCCGTTGATCAGGCTGATGCCGAAAAAGCTGCTACCTGCTCCGTAAAATTTAAATGGTCTTGTGAATGAATTTGACATAAGTTTTCAAATGATATATTGAAAAAGTAAATATATAACCTGGATTCAATAACAGAATTATTTCCCTTCAAATATTTAAATTTCATAGCCAGTATCGTGCATCCTATTTTACTGCGTCAATTTCTTCAGGTTAAAATTATATTTGTATTGCCACCGCATTGAACAACCATTTCAAATCAATACAGCTACATGAAAAAATCAAAGTTTTTAAGGACATTGATATGTCTTTTAGTGCTGGTGATGGCCGATGTTACACATGCTCAATGGTACCTCGACGAACCCGTAAGATTTTTGCAGACCAATCTCCCGCTCCATCAGGTACCCGAATACAAGGCTAAAGATCTTGTTGCCCAGGTGGTTGAGGCAAAAGCCAATACCTGGCTATTCAATGTTGGGGGAATTTACGCTTATTATCCAACGAAGCTGGAATACCAGACCATCAACCCTTTTATGCAGCCGGGGCGTGATTTTGTTGGTGAACTCATCACGGAGGCCCAAAAGCACAATATCAGGGTCATGGGGAGATTTGATTTCAGTCTTTTCACCAATGAACTTGCGGCAAAACATCCGGAATGGTGCTTCAGAAGAAACGATGGATCTGTGGTCAGCTTTAATGGTCTGACCAATTCCTGCATCAACTCTCCCTATTATCAGCAATATGCATTCAATATACTGGAGGAGGCATTCATCAGATACCGCTTTCATGGCATACTCATCAATTGGTGGGGCAATCATGCCAACAACAGTTATGTCGATAAGCCCAATGGCATCTGTCATTGTGAGCACTGTATAGAGCAATGGGCAGAAAGTCATGACCATCCACTTCCCAATGAGTTTACGGATGAATATACCAAATGGCATGACCAGATCAGAAGAAAACTGGAACAACGCATTCAAAATCTCGCAGATAAATACCATCCGGATCTTGCCCTGGTGCTATTCCATCTCACAGGGGGCAGGGACCAGATCGAAGGCTTCACCGTTGAGACTCGGACAGGAAACGCAACAAATGAATGGTGGCTGTATGAATCAACTTATTATATGAACTTGTACAGGAATTCCTATCCAGACAAGGCTACATTCAATACAGTGGTCAATTTTATCAATTTCAACTTTCGCTTTGGGCCTCATAGAAAATCAGTCAATCAGGCGAGGATCTACCAAAGCATGGCACATGGCAGCTTTCCAGGCATTTACATGATAGGCATGCCCAAAGAACATGATGTAAGCGGGGCTGAGGCCATTTATGAGCCCTATGCATTTCACGAAAATATCGAAGAGGAGTTCGTGCATCAGGAAAATATGGCTACGATTTATGTGATCGACGATCATTTGTCAGATCAAATGAAAGGCATCATCAATGTATTGTCCGAAAATCATATACCCTATAAACTCATTCATACCGATAAAATAAAGGACCAGAAGCTGGCACCGGAGTTGATGATAACTACAGGTTTTGTCAATGATGAAATGCAAAAATGGGTAAACGCAGGAAGCAAGCTATTGGTGATAGGCAACAAAATACCTGAAGGTTTTCAAGGCTTCGCAGTCGCACACATGGAAGATGCTGATGCCATGAAGTCATACTGGTCGGTAGATGATGCTGTAAAATATCCACGGGCATCGGCACATCGGCACATTCCCAATCTCGGAGCATATGTCCAATTGAAAGAAAACAAGGAAGCAGGCCTACATCTGATACCGCCAGCGATGACAGGACCACCTGAGAAGGTCTGGAATGATGTAAGGCAAACGAACATTGCTGGCATTGCTGAAGTTGCTAAAGGGAGGGGTAAAATCACCTGGATACCCTGGAATGCCGGCACCCATTACCACCTGCATGCCAATGCCGGCATCCATGACTTCCTCCTAGATGTGATATTGGGACAAACCAAGATTGATTTTGAGACCAATGCACATCCCCTGGTTGAAACATCAGTGATGCACAATAAGGAAAATGGCAAGTACTATATTCACCTGATCAATCACACAGGCCAGTTGCATGGTTCCTCAAGTAAAATTGTACCGATGCAAGGCATTGATGTGCGCATCAAAGGTGATTTTAAAACTGTTGTGAAAGGATCAGATAAGTCTCAGATCCGGGGCATTACCTACAAAGATGGATTTACCCACTTTACTTTGGACAGGCTGGATGCCTACGAGATGGTGATACTGAAGCCCGGGAAATAAGAAGATTTTACTTACTTTAAAACATAAAAAAGGGGATCAAAGACATTTTTTGATCCCCATATTACTTCCCTTTTCTATTGTACAATCTTCAGACAATGTTTTGTCCGTTGATTTATTTTCTTCCAAAAACAATGACATTGGCTTTGCCTCTCAAGACGCCTTTTGTGTCGTAAATGAACTCAAAACGGTCTATCCTTCTTCGCTTTCCCGGAAGGTCAATGACCCTGCTTTCTTCACCCTGAGAAAAATTCTTTTGGATGGGAACATTCATCCGTTCTCCATTTTCAAATACGATGTTAAAGTCTTTCATATTGAGTCCGGAGTCTACCACCTTCAATTTTACGGCTTTAAAAATATCATTGCCGTTTACTCTAAGGATATCAAGGTCAGTTCCGAAATTGGCTTCTTTCTGGCCTATGATGACCCATCTGTCTGCGTCAACCATGAAAGCTGAACCAAGTACGAATGAAGTGAGCAATGTGAATAATATCAATTTGTTTTTCATGATCAATACATTTTTTGGTGAGATAATTTATTAATCGGTTACAAGTGCTTTGATGCTTTTTATCAAAGGTCGTTTAATCAAAGGTAGAAAATTAAGAAAGATTTAAAGAAGGATCATGATATGCCACGAATTCACGAATTAATTTTTTGGAAAGGGATTGCCACGAATTCACGAATTGTTTTTGGGACAGAGATTGCCACGAATTCATGAATAGATTTTTGGGAGCGCTTTTGTGGACTAGCTGATCAACGCCCAGTTTGACCCTGGTTTCTGTATGCTTTTGAGGTAGTTTCTGATCCGAATGTTTTTTGGATGGAGGAGTTCAGGGTCTTCATCCAATACCTGCTGTGCGATATTGCGGGCGGCGACCATGATTTTCTGGTCTTTGATGAGGTTGAGCATTTTGAAGGATGTGACGCCGCTTTGACGGGTGCCGTCGATTTCACCAGGGCCTCTGAGTTCTAGATCTACCTCGGCTATAACAAATCCGTTGTTGGTTTCACACATGGTTTTGATACGTTTTCTGGCATCGTGTGACAGCTTATCCCCTGACATCAGAAGACAATAGGATTGCTGCGCACCACGGCCTACCCTGCCCCGCAGCTGATGCAATTGGGAGAGGCCAAATCTTTCGCAATTTTCTATGATCATCGTCGTGGCATTGGGCACATTTACACCAACTTCAATCACCGTTGTAGCGACCATGATGTGGGTGATTTTTTTGATGAAGCGGTCCATCTCAAAATCTTTTTCGGCTTGTTTCATTCTGCCATGCACCACTGAAATCTGATATACAGGGCGGGGAAAATATTGCAGTAGACGTTCATAGCCTTGTTGTAGGTCTTTGAGATCGAGTGCTTCAGATTCTTCGATCAGGGGATAGACCACATAAATCTGGTGGCCGGCGGCAATTTGCTCTTTCATGAAACCAATGACCTGCATGCGATGGGATTCGTAGCGATGCACGGTGATGATGTCTTTTCTGCCTGGAGGAAGTTCGTCTATAACACTCACGTCAAGATCTCCATACATGGTCATGGCCAGGGTGCGGGGTATGGGTGTAGCCGTCATGACCAGGATGTGGGGTGGAAGAGCATCCGTTTTCATCCACATTTTGGCCCTTTGAGCCACGCCAAACCTATGTTGTTCGTCTGTAATGGATAAGCCCAGAGCGGCAAAAACCACTTTTTCTTCAAACACTGCGTGGGTTCCAATCAGGATGTGGATTTCTCCTGACTCCAGTTGTTCGAGTACTTCTCTTCTCTGTTTCCCTTTGACGCTTCCTGAAAGAAACGCTACCTTAACCGGCAGATCTTTGACCAGGCCGGTAATGGTGGTATAATGTTGCTGGGCCAGAATTTCTGTTGGAGCTACCAGGCATGACTGGAATCCATTGTCAATGGCCAGCAGCATACACAAAAGTGCCACGATGGTCTTGCCACTGCCTACATCTCCCTGGAGGAGTCTGTTCATTTGTTTGCCCCCGCCCATGTCAGTTCTGATCTCTCTGATCACCCTTTTCTGGGCACCGGTGAGCTCAAAAGGCAAGTATTTTCCGTAGAACTGGTTGAAAATTTCGCCCACCGTTCCGAAGGTGAGTCCTTTGAGGTTTTGTTTTCTTGTTGCTTTGGTGTAGAGCATCTGCACCTGGAGGAAAAAGAACTCTTCAAATTTGATGCGGTTGTGTGAAAGATTTTTCTCGTTTTCGTTTGAGGGAAAATGGGCCCAGACCATCGATTGATATCTGGAGGGCAGCTTGAGTGTGGTAAGCAATTCGTCCGGCAGGTTTTCCCCGATATCGCGCTCGCTTATTTTTTCTAAAATGGCTTTGATGAGCCTGCGTCGACCCTTTGAATCCAGACCAAGTCCATCTAGTTTTTCTGTAGAACTGTACACCGGATCAAGGGTTTGGTGCATGGCTATGTCCTGCTGATACTCCTCTATTTCCGGATGTGCAATGGAAGCTTTGCCGCCATAGGTGTTCGTTCGGCCATAAATGATGTATTCTTTCCCGGGAACAAGAATTTCCTCAATGATTTTGATTTTTTGGAACCATACCAATTCCAGCAAGCCACTTTCGTCTTTTACCAATCCGCTCAATCTCTGGCGGTTGGTTTTGCCTTTGATCTTTTCTAAAGAGATGAGCTGAGCCTTGATCAATGCAATGTCTCCATTGGGCTTGAGGTCCTTGATTTTTTGGAATCTTGTTTTGTCCACATAGCGGAAGGGATAGATTTCCAGCAAATCCATTGGAGTTTTGACCCCCAGTTCATTTCGAAGGGCCTCCCCTTTTACGGGGCCTACTCCTTTTAAAAATTCTATGTCACTAAATAGAAAGCTCAAGAATGAATGCTTTGGAGTTGATTTTGATTATACCAACCGAAATAGGAAATGTCCAATTATTTGCTGCGAATCCCTACATTGTGTAGGGACTGCGTTAGAAAGCCTCGCCAGAGTACCCACTCTGTCTGTGTTTTCTGCCTTGAACTCAAATTTTTTCTCGACACAACTAAAATGGTCAAACCTATTCCGCTTGGTATCGTTTTCACAAGCAATGGTATGAAATAAAAGCGAAAATTGAAAACGCAGCCACAAAACAGAAAAATGAAATTTGAAATTTGAAAACATAGTACGGTTTTTATGATCATCCGGAAAGATCAATCAAAATGAAGATCAGGTTTTTTAAAATCATCAAAAGTGTCCCAGGATTCAAATTTCATGGCCCGAATTTCAATGCTCAAATTTCAAGTTTATATCAAGTTGGGAACCCATTTCATTTTACATCGTTTATATTTGCAATAACTAAACTGAGGCAGAATGGAATCAAAGCGGCAATTGCAAATAGGGGAGCTGATCAAAAGAAATTTTAGCTACGTTTTACAGAGTCAGGGATCATTTATTTACGGAGACATTTTGGTGTCTGTCACAAAGGCTGTAATGGCGCCTGACTTGTCGTTCGCCAAAATATATCTGAGTGTGTATGGTACTGAAGAAAAAGAAGAAATTCTTGCCAAAATAGAAGAGCACATGCCTCAACTCAAAGCAGATCTGGTACACAGGATCAGAAAGCACGTCAGGAGAATTCCTACGCTCGCGGTCTACATCGACGACACGCTCGACGAGATGTACAGAATTGATGAGATGTTTGACCACCTGAAAAAGGAAAAGTAGTACAGCAGTAAAATGAAGTATACAAAATCAGTGCTTGATAAGTTGGAGCAACTTTTTTCAGAACAGGAATATACGATCCGTTACGAAAAGGGACATTTCAATTCAGGGTATTGCCTGGTGGAGAACAAAAAGATAGCAGTCATCAATAAGTTTTTTGATACAGAAGCGCGAATCAATGTACTGCTGGACATTTTGTCAAACATTCCTGTGGATGAGCAGCTGATGTCAAAAGAGTCCCTGACCATATTCAGGCAAATGCTCAAGGAGATCCAACTCGAAAATTCCGGAGAGTGAAATTGACCATACTTGGATCAGGTACTTCTCAGGGTGTTCCCATCATTGGGTGCAATTGTGAGGTTTGTTCGTCCCCGGATCCAAAAGATCAAAGACTACGAAGCGCGGCATACATTGAAACTGAAGACGCCCATATTTGTATAGATATTGGACCCGACTTCAGACAGCAAATGCTCAGAGCGCAAAAAACGAAGTGCGATGCCATACTGATCACCCATGAACACGCCGATCATGTTGCGGGCATGGATGAGATTCGTCCTTTCAACTTTATGACACAAAAACCCGTTGACATTTTTGCGGAAGAGCGGGTCTGCAAGGAATTGAAAACCAGGTTTGCCTATATATTTTCTGAAAATCCGTATCCGGGGGCACCCAGGGCCAATCTCCATCCACTTGGGCCTGATGATGTTTTCTATGTCAACCAAACCAAAGTCCAGTGCATCAGAGTGCAACATGGCGGCTTGCCCATTTTAGGATTTCGAATTGAAAACACCGCATACCTGACCGATGTAAAAGAGATTCCCGAAAGTGAAATGCAGAAACTAAGAGACCTCGAAATTCTGGTCATCAGTGCTTTGAGAAAAGAACCCCATTATTCCCATCTCTCTTTGGATGACGCTCTTGCCTACATCAAAAAAATCCAGCCAGAAAAAGCCCTGATCACCCACATCAGTCATCAGATGGGTTTGCACGATGAAGTGCAGGCAACACTGCCCGACGGTGTTTTTATGGCCTATGATGGAATGATGCTGACCGTTTAATACATCTCACGAACTTTTCTTTTGATAAATGCTGAGCAACGAGCACTCTACGTTCATTGATAAGCTCAGTTTTCTGTATTACCAACTCTCAACTGAGTATATGCAAATGCACAGGAAACTGAATAATAATTCATTATGTTTCTGTGATTTTACCCAACAAGTTTTCTGAATGGGCAAATAGAAAAGACTATAAATCCCTCTTATTTATCAGATTAAAAGCGGAAACCTATAGATAATTCGATGCTGGTGGATACGTCCTTATCGTTCCTGCGCTTATAAGTCAGGTCGTCATTAAGCGAACCAAGAGCCCTGTCAGATGCGGATCTGGTAAGATCAACCAGGCCAAGGTTGTACCTTGCTCCGACATAAAAGCCTTTGTTGAGGAAATAATTGGCTCCTCCTGTCAGCGTAACATCAAACCATTTAAACCTGCTTGGGACATCATTGAGCTCCTGATAATATGCTCCGGCATATTTTGGAATAGCTACCCTGTCTCCGTCAACGAGGAGGGTGATTGGTCGTGCAGATCCGAAAGAAGACAATTGTGATGGCCCCTTGCTCACGTCTTCATAATAGCGATAGTCCAGTGATTGCCTGAACGTAATTCCTTCGGGATGATCAATTGATTCGACTCTGATCTGTCCGCGACCAATAGGGTTGACCAAAAAGTTGAAGCTAAAGCCTCCAAACAATTCAATTTTAGGGTGTATTTCGTAGGCTGCAACAATTGGCACACAAATATTACCATTGGAAATGTCGAGCTTCATGTCTGATTTAACACTCTCGAAAACCGTTGACTGGTCGGGTTTATAAATCAGATAATAACTGTCTCCGTTAAATGATTGTTTGGTTCCGGTCTGAGCGTACACAACTTCTGCTCTGATCATAAAGTTGTTGGTTACGCGATATCCATAATTGACTCCGAAATGGAAACCATTAGAGAAGGAATAGCTTTCTCCTAATTCAAGCGGACCTGAAAATTTTGAAAGGTTGATCCCAGCCCTAACACCAATGGACTGTGATACAGCAAAAGCTGAAAAAAACAAAACAAAAGCCAGAGTCGCTAAATACCTCATCTTATGATTTTATAATAAAGTGCCGCAAAGGTAAATATTCCATTCATACTTCTCACATTCTGACGATTTTATAAAGGTTTTAGAAGTTTAGAAGCTTCATTGAGCCATCGTTTTAATGTAGAAATTCAGGAATGGTCAAATAATTATGTTTACGGAGAAGATAACGCCCGAAGCAACTCAATTGCGTATTAATAAAAGCTTAAGATTTTTTTGATCATTTGTACTTAAGCTCATAAAACTCGCATTTGATGGTATTGTCGTAAAAAAAAGGGCTCCAAAACTAGTTTGAAGCCCTTTTTTATATTTTGCTTAGATGATTATCTTTTCAAAATGTATCTGGCGGTCAATGATCCGTAGCCCAGTCTCAATCTACCTAGTGTTCCTGTATAATCATAGGTATCAAAAACTACAAATCCCGGTGCATAATCCAAGCTCACATTGAGTGGAATGTCGGTAAAGGTGTATTCCAATCCAATGTCAAAGTGAAGACCAACTTCTGCATAGCTTCCCAATCCTGTAAGTCCATACGACCAGGTAGTGACGCTTGCTCCACCACCGATGAACCACTGAAGGTTGTCTACTTCATTGATGTCCTTGTGGATTTGATAAAAAGCACCTGCTCCAAGTCCGCTCCATCTGAATCCTGCGAAAACTTCAATGGCATTGCTTTCGCTGAGAAATGTTTTATAAGATCCAATAAGACCCCAGCCGAGTTTTGCTCCTACTGCGCTTTTATAATTTTGGGCTTGCATATTGTTGATACCAGCAAAGCAAAGTATCATGGTCAATGCGATAATTATTTTTTTCATCTTGCTTTTTAAGTTTAGATTGGGTGATTAAAATTTAGCTCAAATATATGAAAGGTTTTATGTGTATTCCATATCTCCGTCTAAAATTTGAAAATGGTGATCGGTATCATTGGGGTTTGAGTGCATAGATTGCAAGGGTGGTATAGATTGCATAGAGTATGTGACATTGCTCGCCTAAATCCCAGTCAAAGACTCAAATACTTACTATGCCAAAGGCACTCACTCACTACTCACTAAATGCATGGGTGGCAAGAGTGGCATAGGTTGCATGGATTGCATGGAGGCATAGGAACATGGGTGGCCTAAAGGCATAGGGATCATAGTTCGCCTAAATCCATGTCAAAGACTAAATACTCACTATGCCAAAGGCACATACTCACTACTCACTATGCCAAAGGCAAGCACTCACTACTCACTAAGAAGTGGTCTTAGAAATCGAAAGTAAAAGCCAGGACAGGGATGAAGTCTCCGCCGGCATAGTGGGAAATGCGCAACTCATTTGTTGTCGCATTGTAGTCGGCGCGGTTTTGGTTCTTATGAGACGTCACATTTTGGATATCGAGGCTGATGTTGCCACTCCACTTTTTCTTGCTGTATCGGTACGACAATCGCGCATCGATTCTAAAATATGGTGAAACCTGACTGGTCCAGTAGGCTCCTGCTTGTGGTACATACTTGCCGGCAGCAGCTGACAGTACAGGATCGAACGGGGTGTAGCGGAAACCTCCGTTGTACATTACACGGCCACCTACCTGGAGTACGGATTTGTTTTTGAATGGGAACTCTCTGCCCATGGTTAAGCCTGAAACCCATCGGGTGGCAAATTTTGAAGGATAGCGCTCTTTATTGGCCAGGATAAAATCAGAATCAAAAAATGAGGCTGTCAGCAGGAAATAAAAGTTGTTGGAGAAGAATTTTTCAACGTCGAGATCTATACCGTAATTTTCACCCTTGCCCTCACTTACGATCTCCTGCTCGGGGAAATCAGCCTGATTGTTGAGCATCCAATAACCTTCGGTATCATTGGCAAGCACCGGGACATTGCCCAACTTTTGGAAATACACCTCTGAATTGAACTTCAACAAATTTTTGGTGACATAGGTGTAACTCAAAATGTAATGGTCGGACCGTAAAAATGGAGCTTCAAAGTTGGGCTGGACATTGCTTCCACCTGGAGTCTTTTCCTCATAAAAATACGCGGCGAGTGGTAGGGTTTGGCTGTATTTTCCTATTGCCAGTCCCAATTGATGCCCTGTACCAAAGCTGTATTTCATGGATAGACGGGGATCAAGTGCCACATTGTTGTTGATGCCCAAATACAAAGCGTGCCAGCCTGCATTGATATCGAGTCCGCGTACAGGAGCGTATTGTGCAAGGGCATATACCTGGCCTATCATAGACAAGCCTTCTCCATCGAGGTTTCTGTCCCGGTTTTCCCCGGTGATATCGGAGACCGACGCTCTTGCAGCAGTCTCTTTGAAAAAAGTATAATCCACCCCATGGACTATTGCTCCGGCCTTCATCATCCATTGATCGGTGAATTCTTTTCTGTATGACCACGATGTCGAAATCCTGGAATCGTTGTAGTCCTGGGTATTGTATCTGAACCTTGCGTCTGTAAGTGACAAAGTATCGTATTGCCTGAAAATGTAGGAGGACATGACAGCAACTGTGCCCTTCAGATAAGATTTATCACCAAACAATTGGGTGTAGGTCGCGCCAATACAAGCCATGTTGCTTCCCTGCACCCTGTCTTCCCAGTGGTTGGCGATACCGGGATCGCGCTCTTCCGCCAATTCTACTGGTGTATAGTGTTCTGTTGATAAACCTCCAATTCCGAAAAGGGTCCATTTCACTCCTTGTTTTTTGCCGTCAAAGGCAAGGTTGAAGGACAAATCCTGAAAGTCGTTGCTGACTCTTTCTCCCACCAGGTGAAAGCCCATCTTATTGAGCAAGCCCAAAGTAGAATACCGGTAATTGATCAGATACGAAGATTTCCCCTTTGATAAGGGGCCTTCTGTAGCAAAATCGAGACCCAGCAAACCGATCCTGACCCGGTGTTGTCTGTCGAGCATATTGCCTTTCCTGAAGTGTACATCAAATGCACCTGAGATGGCATTGCCAAATTCCGCCGGCATGCCACCTGTATAGAAGTCAGATTTGCTGAGCAACTGCGACGAAAAGACAGTGATGCCTCCACCACTGGTACCCGGTCTGGCAAAATGGTTGGGATTGGGAATATCGATGCCTTCCAGGCGCCAAAGCATTCCAACACTGGAGTTGCCCCGAATGATGATATCATTTTCGGTATCGTCTCCGCCTTGCTGAACTCCGGGAAATGACAATGCCATTCTTCCCATATCATTGACTGAAGCAGCAATTCTTTCGGTTTCTTCTACGCTGAATGATCGGGCACTCACCGTGGCCAATTCATTGATGGGCGCATTTGCATTGCCGTCGGCTACTATTTGCACCCCTTCCAGAAGAACGCCTTCTTCAAGACCTATTTCCAAAAAGGGTATACGCTGGGCAGTGATGATGATTCCATCGGTAATCTGGGTTTGGTATCCTACATAAGAAAACTCAAATTGTTTTCTTCCTGTCAGGGGGCCGGAGAGTTCGAAATTTCCATTTTCATCGGTATTGGTACCCAGCAATGCATCGCCGCCCACAACCGTAACATTCACTCCAGGCAGTGGTTGCTGACTGGCTTTATCAAAAACAAATCCGCGTATGGTTATCATCTGGGACTGCCCCAACATTGTGAAGCCCATCAAAAACAAAACCACCCATGAAAACTTTGCACTATTCATAACAGTCAAATTGCAAGCTGTTGATCCAGTCTTTCACCAATTGAACCCCTTCCTCGTGTACGAGCGACCTCCCAACTTCCGGCATCATCACTCCGGGATCCAAAGACGATATCCTGTACACCAGAATAGATGAGTCGGCGCTGCCGGGGCTTATATCAAATTTTCTACCGCCCGAACCTTTGCCTGCTGCCACCGGACCTTTACAAAAACCCAGGTGATTGCTCCTGATCTCGTTGTGTTGCAAAAACAATCCGGAGGTATTTCCGGGTCCGTTGGGTCGGTGACAATGGCCACAATTGACATCGAGGTAAGCCATGGCTCTGGCATCGATTGGATTGGATTCGTCCGCATAGGACTTCATCGTGACTAAAGAGTCTACAGCCACCCCAGAGAGCTCTACTAAACCTCGCTCTGCGAGATAAGAGATCTGATTGACTTTTGTGCCATTGATTAAAATGTCTTTATTGAGGTTGGCGTATTTAAATCCCAGGGGATCTATTTTATCGTCGAAGTTGTGACAGCTTTTGCATTGATTTTTATTTGGAACAACGTAGTCAAATTTTTTTTCTTTGCCATTTTCACCAAATAAGCTGTGAGGAATAATTGCACCTACTTTCGATATTTTGGCTGATGTTTTTTCCTGGTTCCATACATAGGAGATGGCCTTCCATTCCTTTTGATCTCTGATCAGCAAACGGGTTTCAAGTATGCCGGCATCTTTGGTTTGTTTTTCATCATAATAAAAATTCTTGACCAACATTGATCCCTCCGGAAATACAAAAGTGCCGTCTTCAGATAAGTGCGCCTTCTGTCCTTCAGGCAGGTAGACGAATCTATCCTTCATGGCATAATCAGTAAAAAGTGCATTGATGACATCATAACCCACCAATGCTTCACTGGGCCTTAGTCCTTGTGAATTAACCTCAAACAAATGATACTCCTCCAGTGTATTGAAAAATGTCCCGGCTTCTGGCACCCTGATGGCCTCCATTTTTTTTGCCTCACAAGAGCTAAAAAACAAAGCAATTGCAAGGAAGCTCCAACTACAGACACGCATATGGTTCCAAAGATTTGTTGACATTATCAAAATCATTTGAGGCGTCAATGTTGGCAAACCTCAGTTCGTCAGCATCGTTGTCTTTGATGCAGATGTTCATGGGATTTGTACCTACTGCGTCTTTCTTCAATATGCCGTCATACAAAATGTCCTGTGGTTTTCCGGGAAACAACATATTGACCATTTTACCAAAGTCCTTGCTCAAGTCAGGAATGGCTGATTTTCTTTTGATGGTATTGTTGTGAATGTTGATGTCATAAGTATAGGGGTCGTAGCGCTCGTCTTTCCATGGCAGCTGGGTAATGTGAAAGCTGGTAATGCCTATGCCCATGGTTTTGTGGCCCTCGATGAGGTTGTCGTAAACTTCAACATTTTTGGCCGCAAGCAGTATAATGCCCGTGCCCGGAGGTACTATGGCTACCATATTGCCCTCAGAAGCAAAATTGGAAAAGTTGTTGTTGCGTATGATGTTGTTGTACAGCTTGCAGTTGTTGCCGTTGACCAGTTCAAGGTCAGGCAGGTCAAAGACGAGCAATCCTCCGGTATTCTCTTCGGTCAGACAATTGAATACCTGAGCGTCCACACAATTCTCAATTTCGATGCCTGCGACATTGTGATGAGCATAGGAATTTTTGACCACCACATTCCTCGATTGGCCAACATAAATGCCAGCATCTGAGGCAAATGAAGCTTCGCAACTGTCGATGGTCACACCTTCGCACTGAACAGGATACAAACCGTAAGCTCCATTTGTTGCTTTTGCTCCGTCGGTCCATGTGGTTTTGACACCTTTGATCATTACACCATGGCAGTCCTGCAATTTGATGGCATCACCTTTTGCATCCGCAATGGTAAAATCCATCAAGGTCACAGAATCTGCTGTCACCCTCAAACCTTCTGCGCCGGAGGACTGGCCTTTAAATGACAATATGGTTTTGTCTTTTCCCATGCCGCGAATGGTGACACCATTGATGCCGTCCAGGGAAATAGACCTGTCGAGCATGTACATGCCTTCAGGAATTTCAACCACGCTGCCGGGAATAGCATCCAACAACATTTCCTGTATGACCTCATAGCCATTTTCGATGTGTTTGGAATGAGAAACGCTTTCTTTGAAATCCGGTTTGCATGAAATGACCAATAAACATAAGAGGGCCATTCCAGTGGTGAACAACTTCATAAATTGTATCTTTTTTTAATACTGATTGAAAATTGAATTGTCCACTTCCATGCAGCTAAAATAAATCATCTCATCGTTACAAATACTCGCTGGAGGCACCACTCCAGCTGCGCTTTGTGTCTCGATCTGATTCATTTTATCATCACATGTAAAATGGACATTCCATATTTCAATCAGTATATTGTGCAAAATAATGTTATGAACCATTTGGTCCTTGCAAGGTAATGTTTCAATAAAATTCTTCATAATAATTTTTTAACCTGATGTAAAAATTAATTCATGTGTAATCATGGTACCAGATGCTAACTCTGCAAATTTTGCAGTTGGAAAATGTGATCCTTTAGGCATTTCCAAAGAACAAGATTTGTTACATTTGTTATCAACAAACCTTTTGCATGAGGCTGATACCATTTGATGGCTGTATACCAAAGCTACAGGGTTCCCCGGAAATAGAACAGTTCATAGAAAAAACCAAGGAAGATTTCGATCCAACAGATTACCTCAAAATTCCTGGTACTTCATTTTTTATTTACCGCATTACTGCTGCAGATGTCATTATTACGGGTTTGGTTTGTCAGGTTGTGGATGAATCCAACATCATCAAACATGAAACGGTGATTCCGGCCAAATCAAAATTCATTGCCAGTTTGATAGAGAAAGCAGGTGCTGTGATCAAGCCCATTATGGCCTTTTACCCTACACAAGAAAAATTTACACAATTCATTTCCGCTTTGGCAACCAATGAAAATTTGATTTTTGAGATACACATTGGTGAAGAGCATCATCAGGTTTTCAAAGTGCCCGATGAAGGTGCAGAGACCATCCAAAACCTGGGCTTAGACATTCAAAGTCTTTATATCGCAGACGGTCACCACCGTTATCAGGCATTGGCGGAACTGACCACTTCGCCCTTTGGACCGCCTGGAATATTCAGTTTTATCTATGATGCGTCCATGGTATATGTGAAACCCTACAATCGCAGTGTTCATTTTGAAAGTCAGGAAGAGCTGGAGCGTTTTTCTTCAAAAATGGAGGATATCTCAAGTGAAGTAAAAATATACCCATCAGGATATGTACCACAGCAAAAAGGTGAAGTAGTGATTGTGGGTGAGACACAAACTACATCATATATATTGCATCAGGAAAGCGAAGAGATCGCCGACATCGACTATCTGAATAAAATGATTTTTGAGGCTTATGTCCGTCCAAGGCCTTTCACCTTTCAATTTCTTAGCCCTGATGAAACGGTGGAAAAATTGGAAAGCAAAGTCGAAGAAAATGAATTGGTGCTGATGTTTTATCCCATCACAGCTGCAGCCATCATGGAAACCACTTCAAGAGGCGCCGTTTTTCCGCCCAAAAGCACCTGGTTTTACCCGAAAGTCAGAAGCGGCATCATTGCAAGCACTTTCTAAAAAGTCGAGCACAAGTAAACTGGTCAAACCATCATCCGACCAGTATTTTTGTTCATTATTGCATATAATTTATGTCATTCATAAATAGAGTTTTAAGTTTGAAGCCCAAATTGACAACGAAGTGTTGTTGGTAATACCAATTGGAAATAGGGTTTAATCCATTTTCTGATTTGTTTTTAAAATCGTTTCATTAGAACACGATGAGATTTTTCAAATATAACAAGGAACAACTTTTTGCCTCGATGGGGCAAACCGGTTTCTTTCTTTAAAAATGAAAAATTGAAGGTGTGAATAATAAAAAGTCAACATTGTATGAACTTTCAGATGAAAACTTGGGAGGATTATCAGGATGCCTACCAAAAAAGTATCGAAGACCCGGAAAATTTCTGGGCAGAAATAGCACAGGAGTTTAAGTGGATAAAGCCATGGAAAAAGTTATTGGAATGGGATTTCAATGACCTGCAGGTCTCATGGTTTAAAGGAGGTAAACTCAACATTACCGAAAATTGTCTGGACCGCCACGTAGAACATAAGCCGGAACAGCCTGCCATCATTTGGGAACCCAATGATCCCAATGAAGATGTGCAGGTGCTGACCTATAAAGTCCTTCATGACCGAGTATGTCGATTTGCCAATGTTCTGAAGATGAATGGAGTAGAAAAGGGCGACCGAGTGTGCATCTACATGCCAATGATTCCCGAGTTGGCAATAGCTGTTTTGGCTTGTGCAAGAATCGGGGCCATACATTCTGTCGTTTTTGGAGGGTTTTCTGCACAAAGCATTTCGGACAGAATCAATGACAGTGCCTGTAAGGTAGTCATCACTACCGATGGCGCACACAGAGGAGCGAAACTCATTCCAATGAAGGATACTGTGGATGATGCCCTGATGAATTGTCCATCCGTGAAAAAAGTAATCGTTTCCACCAGGACAAGAACGCCCATTTCTATGATCAAAGGGCGCGACGTATGGTGGGAAGAAGAAATCAAAAAAGTGACCAATGAGTGTCCTCCTGAAGTCATGGATGCCGAAGATCCTTTATTCATTTTATACACCTCGGGTTCTACAGGAAAGCCAAAAGGTGTGGTTCATACCATTGGAGGGTATATGGTTTATACAGCATACACCTTCCTCAATGTGTTCCAGTACCATCCCGGAGACATTTATTTTTGTACTGCAGATATAGGCTGGATCACAGGACATTCCTATATCATATATGGCCCACTGGCATGTGGCGCTACGACGATGATGTTTGAAGGTATTCCCACCTACCCCGATGCGGGCAGGTTCTGGGACATCATTGAAAAACACCGGGTCAATACTTTTTATACCGCTCCAACAGCCATCAGGTCTTTGATGGGTTTTGGTGATGAATACTATAAAGACAAAGATTTGTCATCGCTGAGGATTTTGGGTTCGGTTGGCGAGCCCATCAATGAAGAAGCATGGCATTGGTATCATCAGGAAATCGGCAAGGGCAATTGCCCCATCACCGACACCTGGTGGCAAACAGAAACAGGAGGTATCATGATAGCTCCCCTGCCCAATATTACCAAAACAAAGCCTTCCTTCGCCACCTTGCCACTGCCGGGCATTCAACCCATCCTGGTAGATGACCAGGGCAATGAAATCGATGGCAATGGTGTGAACGGCAACTTGTGCATCAAGTTTCCATGGCCGGGCATGATCAGGACGACCTGGGGCGACCACGAGCGGTGTAAAAAAACGTACTTTTCTGCATACAAAGGTTTGTACTTTACCGGCGACGGTTGTCAGCGGGATGAAGACGGATTTTACCGCATCACGGGAAGGGTCGATGATGTGATCAATGTATCCGGTCACAGGATAGGTACTGCAGAAGTTGAAAACGCCATCAATATGCACACCGGTGTTGTTGAATCTGCGGTCGTAGGTTATCCGCACGACATCAAAGGTCAGGGCATCTATGCTTATGTGATTCTTGAAAAATCTGACCACGATGCCGAGCTGACCAAAAGAGATATACTGATGACTGTTTCCAGGATCATTGGTCCGATTGCCAAGCCGGATGAAATCCAGTTTGTCAGCGGCCTGCCAAAAACCAGGTCGGGAAAAATCATGAGAAGGATCCTAAGAAAAGTGGCGTGCAATGAGCTGGATACGCTTGGAGATACGTCAACTTTGCTTAATCCGGAGATCGTTGATGAACTCATTGCAGGGAAGAAATAAATTTGAACTTCCAAAATCGAAACTTGAAATTTGAAAATTGAAATTTGAGGTTAATTATAGGTTCAGAAACTTGGTTTCTTTTTGGGAGTTATTGTTTTTCAGACTGCCATGGAAAGGAAGAGGCTTGAAATTTAAGAGATGATTGAAGTTTGTGGGTACCAGGACAAAAAAAGACCATGCACCTAAACATACTCATTTTTGGGAATCGTCCTAGGTTAAGTCGGAAATTGGGATGATTACTTTAAATTGTATCTTTTTTATTCGGATGCACAGTCTTACAAACTAGGATCTCAAACAAACTTTTTTGTTTTGATACACAAATATAGCAAGATACATATTACATAAACAAGTAATATGTTGATTTATTTTAAATAAATATTTTAAGATCCCCATCAGAAACCAAAGAGCCGGCAAAATGTAAATATTAACATGCCTTGCTGGTCTTCTTTTTCACAGTTTGAAAATAGATTTGTCCATTGGCTTGTTTTAAATTTGAGGTATGAAAGATGTTGCTGATTTGCTGGGGAGGATATTTATTTCGCTGCTCTTTATATTTGAGTCGCTGGATACGGTATTTTTCTTCGACAATACGAAAAAGACCCTAACTGATTATGGCATAACTTATCACCCCAATATTTTGCTGGGCTTTATGATATTGCTGGTTTTCATAGGCAGCATTTTGGTTTTGATAGGATATTATGCCCGCGTAGGCGCCTTTATGTTATTGGTGTATTGGCTGACATTTACGCTTACAGTGTATTCCTTTTGGAATGATCCTCCATCTCTTCAGCGGATTAACTCATTGTACTTTATGAGAAATATGGCTTTGTGCGGAGGCTTACTCCTGCTGATTGCCAATGGAGCCGGAAATTACAGCGTCAAACGCCTGATACACGTGATGAGGCTGCCCAAATAATATCTTGTATCCTTCTTACTTTGATTTGAATGACTCGTACCACGACGAATATTCTACATAGGCAGCAGCTGTCCCGTCTATATAATATTTGATTTTCTCCCCTTCAATCTTTTTGATGGCCTTGGCGGGAATGCCTGCATAAATATGACCTGACTCACATACCATGTCCTGAACCACTACAGCACCGGCTGCGATGATCACATCTTCCTCAATGACTGCATCGTCGAGGACTATGGCTCCCATACCAATAAGCGCTCGGCCCTTGATGTGGCATCCGTGGACAATGGCGCGATGTCCAATGGAAACATCATTGCCCAGGTAAGTATCTCCCCTCCCGTTGGTGCCATGCACGACTGCTCCATCCTGGATATTGACCCTGTCGCCGATGATGATTTTGTTGACATCTCCGCGAATGACGACCTGAAACCAAATGCTGCAGTCTTTGCCTATGGTCACATCTCCGGTAATGGTGGCATTATCGGCTATGCGGGCTGTTGGATCTATGTTTGGGCTAACGCCGTTAACGGGAAGAATGGTTGCCATATTGAGTTTTTCAAAATGATTAGTGAATGGGTAAATATAGGGATTTTTTGAATTTGGGTGGGGAGGTCTTTGGTGAGTGGTCTTTGGTCTTTGGTCTTTGGTCTTTGGTTTTTGGTCTTTGGTGAGTAGTGAGTGGTGGGTGATGGGTGGTGGGTGGTGTGTGGTTTTTGGTGAGTGGTGAGTAGTGAATGTGCGACCTCATGGTTTTGGTTGACATAGACATGGGAGGAGGGAGATGGGAGATGGGAGATGGGAGATGGGAGGAGGGAGATGGGAGATGGGAGATGGGAAATTGGTAATTGAAGATTCTTAATTAAAAAAATGGTGGCTGAGCGGAGTCGAAGCTGGGGTTG
This sequence comes from Saprospiraceae bacterium, assembly GCA_020436935.1. GTDB lineage: Bacteria > Bacteroidota > Bacteroidia > Chitinophagales > Saprospiraceae > JADKBO01. The sequence continues at coordinate 77,429 of JAGQWX010000011.1, read as the reverse complement.
GTCTTTGGTGAGTGTGATACCTCATAGTATTGGTTGACATGAAAATGACTAAAGTCCAAAAAAGCTAACAGCTAAAAGCTAAGGGCTAAAAGCCTCACATATAAATGAGTAAAACCTTAATAACGGCAATCCAAGCCCTTTTTCCTTACACCCCAAATTGTCTGAGGTGGTGATCGCTGTGCTTATAGGCCAGGATGCCGACTTGTTCCGGGGTCATCTTGCCAAAGAAGTCATGGATAAATAGGTCGTTTTTGTAGTTGGCGAATTGATGGAGATGATCGATCCAAAGCTTTTTCTCCTCTTCAAAATCTCCTTGGATTTCGGGAATGATCAGCATTTCGGCACTTGGGGCGAATCTCATCATAGGCGTATTGTCGGCAGTAATGTCCAAAAGGGCAGCAGCAGCGACCTCAGGCGTGCTTCGAGACATGGAATAATCCCAATCGCCAATGCCATGAATCCAGGCTTCAAACATCCTGCAATGCCTCACCATTTGAAAGACATTCATGACTCCCCATAAAGGTTTGCTTTCGGCATTCAACTGATGCGCTCTTTGAATGATTTCGGACCTCAGAATTGGGTCCAGCATGGTATTGATCGTAGGAACCATATGGTCTATAAAACTTTATTTATTGATGGTTGTCCACAACAAATCTTTGAGTTGTTGTAGTCCTTTGCCTGTGACTGCGGAAACGAAGACATATGGAATATCCACTTTGAGGTCTTTTTCTATAAGGTCCTGCAACTCCTGGTCGACCAGGTCAGTTTTTGTAATCGCAAGTATCCTGTCTTTGTCCATCAGCTGAGGGTTGTAGAGCATGAGCTCTTTAAGCAGGATGTGATAGTCTTTGTTGATGTCATTGCTATCGGCGGGAACCATGAACAAGAGCACGGCATTCCTTTCAATATGGCGAAGGAATCGAACCCCAAGTCCTCTTCCTTTGTGTGCATCTTCAATAATTCCCGGGATATCCGCCATGACAAATGACCGTCCGTCTCTGTAGGAAACTATGCCCAGGTTGGGTACGAGCGTCGTAAAGGCGTAATCTGCAATTTTGGGTTTTGCCGCTGTCATCGAAGACAAGAGTGTAGACTTACCTGCATTCGGGAATCCCACCAGACCAACATCGGCGAGCAATTTGAGCTCAAGGATTTTCCATTTGGTTTCTCCTGACTCACCCGGCTGTGCAAATCTTGGCGTCTGATGGGTAGAAGTTTTGAAAAATTCATTGCCCATACCTCCTCTTCCGCCCTGTGCAAGGACCTTGGTTTCACCGTCTTCATTGATCTCAAAGTCGATCTCTCCGGTCTCCTCGTCTCTTGCTACAGTACCGAGCGGCACTTCGAGAATGATGTCCTCACCGTCAGCTCCTGTACTCCTGTTGGCACTTCCACTTCCACCACTTCCGGCGATGACGTGCTTTCTATATTTCAAATGCAGCAAGGTCCACATTTGGGCATTTCCCCGCAGGATGATGTGGCCACCACGGCCGCCATTGCCTCCGTCGGGACCACCCTTGGCTGTCATTTTATCTCTGTGAAAATGGGCAGATCCTGCGCCGCCGTCCCCACTGCGACAACATATTTTGACGTAGTCAACAAAATTCTGATCTGCCATTTTTATTTTTTATGTTATTAGCTGTTAGCCTTTAGCTCTTAGCCTTTTGACTTTTGGTTAGTTACAGGTGCCCAAGTGCAGACAAGGCCTGGTCTTAGGTCTGACTCAGGTGGCTGAGCGGAGTCGAAGCCTGGTCTTTGTTAAAGGTTTATAAAACTGTGCCCTTATAATAAAGACTAAAACCTAACACCTTAGCCCTAATACCTAAACCCCTAATACCTTACAAGCTATCGATAAGGCCGCACAAAGATGCAAATATTTCTTCAATAGAGCCAACACCAGGAAGTTTGTATGAGATCTTCTGCATGTCATAGTAGTCAAAGACCTGACTTGTTTCCGCATTGTAAACAGCAATTCTCTTCCTGATCACCTCCTCATCATTGTCGTCTGGTCTGCCACTGGACTTGCCCCGCTGAAGGATGCGCTGAACAATTTCTTCGTCATCAACATCCAGTGCAATGAGAGCAGAAACTTTCTGATTCATCTCGTTGAGGAGCTTGTCCAAAGCTTCAGCCTGTGGTATGGTGCGCGGAAATCCATCGAATATGTAACCTTTCACATCAAGATTTGCCTCTACTTTATTGCGCAACATGCCGATGGTCACCTCATCCGGCACCAACTCGCCTGCGGCCATATACTCTTTGGCTTTTAGGCCCAGTGGCGTATTGTTGCCCATCTCGTATCGGAACAAATCGCCTGTAGAGATGTGTAGCAAGTCGTACTTTTCAATCAATTTGGCTGCCTGTGTACCTTTACCGGAACCCGGAGGGCCAAACAAAATGAGGTTAATTTTATCGTTTTTCCTGGCTTCTGCGCTCATAAGTTTTTTAAAAAAATTGATGAAAAACATGGATTCTAGTTGCTGTTCGGGCTCTAAATTGAGCCAAAATATTGAGGATGGCAAATATAGAAAATTTGTGTAAATACCGAAGTTGGTCATGAAGGAACACACACATTTATCAAATAAATGTGGATATTTTAACGGAGCTGCACAATGTGCTTACGAAAAGCTAAAAATCAGGAATCAGCGAAGAGGTCTGAAGGACAAGTTGGGAGCAACTTTTTCGGATTTACATTGTGCCAGGAGCCACAAACAAATGACACTTACTCCGAGGCCAAAAAGCACACATAAGACGACATAAAAATTTTCCCAGGTGACCTGATCGCTCCAAATGTTTTTTGAAATGAGCACGAGAACGCTAACTGCATAACCAAAAGCATCACACATATACATCAGGTAGCCACCATTGCCTCCTGAGTCGTGGACCGCAATGTAGCGATCAAACACAATACCGTTCATGAGGATGTATGGTATGAACAGGGTGATTCCTGTGGCCACCATCCAAATCATGGGCAATGAGCGGGTCAGACTGAAAATCAGGGAAGATGCCATCAGAAACAACATGCAATATGCCATCAGGGAAGTCATAACCGACAAGGCTTTGTTGTTGTCTTTGATCTTATATAAAAAGCCGATGCTGATCAGGCATACAATGGTGGCTGGAAGTTCCACCCAGGTAAAAAAAGCGGGGCTTTTGGCACCTACAAGACCGCTCCATACTTCAATGGCAAAATTATCCCGGATATCCCGGAGCACGGAAAGTAGGGCATACATCAAGATAAAACCGAAGATGATGTATTTATGAGCATTGAAGAAAATTCTCCTGTCCCTGGCCGTCATCGGAACCCTTTTTTTCCTAAGCCTGATGTCCTCTGCATTGGGTTCAGGTATTTTTGTCAGTCCGTACAACAACACTCCCAGTAACGGCAGACAAAAAAGGGCAATGAGAAAGGGTACCTGCATCTGGTCGAAGCCTTTATCCAATAAGTACCTCGAAAACGACTTCGCCAGCCCTGAGGAAATGATAAAATTGGAGGCCAGTACGATGGTCAGCACTTCAGTAAGTTTTCTCCCCTCGCAATATTTAAACACTACACCCCAGACCATTCCCAGCGGCAGGCCATTGATGAGCATCCAAAACGGACCCCAGCGGGGAGGAAACAACCAAAACCCACACAATGAAAATATAGCAGTGCCAAAGAGTAACACCAGCCATTTGATTCTTTGGTCTCCACGCATGGCCGGAATCGTGCTTATGCCCATAAACTTGGAAGAGGCATATCCTATGACCTGGGCGATAATGAGTGTCGTTTTATAGTCCAAACCGAACCACTGCATGCCTTCATAGGTGGATCCGGTGAATGGTTTTCTGAGCATGTACATGATCATATAGATCAGCCCGACACAGAGCGCAATGCCAAAGGCGGTATACTTACTTTGACTGGTCGAGGCTGTCTTCATGCTCCAGGATATGGATCATTTCACTGAGGTGGTCAATGACAAAGTCTGCTTTTGCTTCCTGCAATTTTGATCTGTCGTGTGCGCCGGTAGTGATGCCAATGCTCAGGTGAACGCCGGCATTGTGGCCTTCCTGAATGTCAACTGCAGAATCACCAATTTTGATGGTTTCTGATGGTGCAATGCCCAGTTGCTCACAAATAAGGAAGATCATGTCCGGGTTTGGCCTTTGTTTGCTTACATCGTCGGCACAAACGATCAAATCCACTTCTGTGTCGATTTCGATGGGTACTTTGTTGATGAGTATATCTACAATGTGCCGTCCATAACCTGTATTGAAGGCTACTTTGATGTTCCGCTCTGTGAGGTATTGAAACAATGCTTTGGCGCCATCACAGTAAGAGGGTTGAAAATTGTGGTAATTCTCTATCAGTCTGGTGTTGAAATCGTTGTAAAGCCTGATGATGTCGTCGACAGTGCAGGGCAGTCCCAGATAGTCCATCACATCATACAATGCCTGCTTTTTTTCTTTACCTGCAGCAAAACTCAACACCTCTTCAAGACTGACGTTGATTTCCTCGTTGACCAGAGTTTGGTGCATGGTTTTGTATACCAGATTGTCTTCGTCTATGGTAGTACCTGCCATGTCAAAAATGATGCATCGGATCATGATTTTCAGATGTTGATTTTGGTTTCTAATAAATGTTCTGTAAAGCCAAAAGAAGCTGTCATTCCCTTGCCCCCAATGGCGGTAATGATGTGTATATTTTCATCTACTTCTTTGTAGAAATAGGGTTTATCCTTCATTTGGGAATAAAAGCCTGCCCATGATTTCACGACTTTCACACCAGGAAGATTGAAGATTTTTAATGCTTCAGACAGCATAAAGTCATTGAGTGCCTCATCCAGCTCATAGCCGAGTGTTGATCTGTCAGCGATGTTTGCATAATGGTGTGAATCACCGATGATGATGTTGCCATTTTCTTTTTGCTTAAACAATATGTGGACACCGTTTTGATGCTGATAGTTGGACTTGTCTTCCTGGGCTTTGATTGCTGTATAGGATGGACAGTTTTCAAAACATTCGTATCTGCGGATGGACCAGCCTGTCAGTACAGAACCCGGAATCATCACTTGCGTCGATGTTGATACTTCCAGCATTTGCAACTTTACGAGACTCAAGTCATCGTTGTCGAATTCCCCCGGATACAACAACTGGTAGTCTGAGCCATTGCAAATGAGCATTTTGTCACCGGAAAACCGAAAGCCAGAACTTGTTTTTCCGTGTACACCAAATCTGTTGGATCTGACTTTGACCACTGCCTGATCGGGACGATATTGGAAATTCTGGTACGATTGCAGATATTTCAACAAAGCTGCGTTGGTAGCAACCGGGTCTACCTGAATCTCTGAAGGATAAAACAAGGCAGCATGGGCGTATTCAGGATGCAGGTCGGGGTAGATGTCCAGGCAATCTTCGGGAGTAAGAATATCAGAGTAATATCCGTTTTTGACATTGAGATGGTTCATCTCTATCAGGAGCTGTCCTTCTTCTTCATCAGAGGCTATATAAATAGATCCTTGTTGTCTTACAGGAAGTCCGGCGTCATCACGGAGTTGCAAATATATTTCGGTACTTCTGCGGCCAAACTTTTGGAAGGTCGGACCAAAACCTGATGGAACAATCTGTCCGAAATTCCTCACCGAGGCGCTGACGGGCGGCGAGTCCTTTTCCAACAACAAGACACTTCTCCCTTCCCGGATGAGGTGGTAAGCAAAAGAAAGTCCGATGATTCCTCCTCCTACAATGATATAGTCATAGTTGGCTGCCTGCATTATTTTTCAAATTTATATTCATCAATGATTTGGCCTGACAGGTCTTTGACTACGAGTCTGGCCTCATTTTCACCCAGATCCAGGAGGACAAAGTGGTGCTTTTTGTGGATGACATCCATGATGGGATAATCACTGTTGGCAACAGGTTCAAGGCTTCCGCCTCCACCGCCGGTCACAATAAAATGGGTTTTCTGACTTCCAAATTTTCGGGTGGTGCGCTCATAATCATGGACATGGCCGCTGAGGAAAAAATCAATTCCTGTGGTTTCTGCATGTTTTGCAACGAGATCGGCCAGATAATCTTCCCCATGATATCCCTGCCAACCCTGACCATAGGGAGGCTGGTGAGTAAGAACAAAATGCCACCTTGCTTTCTTCCAATGATCAGAACTTACTTCATTCAAAAACCAACGGTATTGATCTGCATCGATGGCCAGTGGAAAATTCCGGTTAGGGTCAAGTGCGATAAACGCCGCATTGTCTGTATAATAGGAAAAGTAGGTAGGGTCCTGATGGTCTGTGCCCATATACTTTTTATAATTCAAAGGGTTTAGCTCGTCTGCATAGCCGTCATAATCATGGTTTCCCACCACCAGCAATCCCGGGGCTTTCATTTGGCGAAGGCAGGTGTGGAGAGAGTACCATTCTGATGACTCAATTCCATGGCTGACGAGATCACCCAGGCCGATGTACAAGTCGGGTTTTTCTTCCTGAATTCGGGCAGCGATCTGATAAAAAGTATCCCATCCGCCCTGACTGTCTCCCCAGAAGGCAAGCCTTTTGATGTGATTGATCTTTCCCGGTTCACCTTCAAAATGAGGGAAAGTCCCCCGAAAGGCAAGGCTTTTTTCCGTCAAACCGACAATGGTCTGGTATTGCTTTTGATCAAAAATCCGGATGTTATTTAAGCCCCCAAACATCGCATTGTTGAGAACTTCTACTTTGATGGTCGCTTTTGATTTTCCATCTGGTATTAGATGAAAACCGTATGGGTCCTGTGCTACAAACTTTCCATCAATAAAAAGTCTGGCTCCGTCATCAGCGCTGATTTTCAGATAAGCTGCCTGAGCCTGGATCTGAGCCTCGTAGACCAATTTGGTATTGGGCCTCAACACCCGGTGTGGAAGTTTTATCTTTTCAATATCTCCGTCTTGATTTTGATATCCCCAGTTAACATCCAATACAATGGCAGCCTTGAGGAGGCTGTCTAGCTCTCTTTTAATAAATTTTTCCATGAAGTACGACCGGTCCAAGTCTTCGACCGATGACCAATAAGGAGGAATGATCTGACTTTGCAGGGACAAAAACCCCAAACAGATGAAGTATACCCATCCCCATTTTTTCTTTGGCATCATGATATGGTTTTCAGAGAGGCGATGTATTCTTCCAGTCTCCACATCCAGTAATTGAGTTTGCTGTCCCCCACAAAATAATTCTCCTGTTTGGCGGCATCGTCAATTTTTCTGATTTCAATGGCCTCATTAAAAAACTCATGGTTTTTAAATGCATGCTGTTCTTCTTCATTCATGGGGCCACCCTGGTACATCAGCGTTGTCCTGCTCGCTTCTGATAAGTCGTTGATATAGTTTTGATCTGCTGCACACAAATATCGTTTGGCATCAACGTGCATGGCGATGGGTTCAATCAGCCTTTCCGGCAAAAAATAAGAGCCTAAAAAGGACTTGGCAATGTCTTCATGATGTCTCGTTCCAAAAAGATCCATCATTTCTACATGTTCGTCCTTGGCCAGTGGATAAATGTGTCCTATATCGTGAAGCAATGCGGCCATGACCAGCTCATCATCAAGCCCGGATGCCTCGGCAATCTCAGCTGACTGGACGGAATGTGAGAGCACGCTCATGCCTTCGCCATAGGTCTCATTGCCAAACTGCCTGAAGAGGAATGTAACCTGTTCTACTATGTTTTGAGTATTCATCATTTGATGTTTTCCAGGGCGGGGCCTATTTCTTGGTTAAAAACTGTAAAATCGTATCCCAGGAGGTGGGCAACTGTTGCCGCGACCTGGTTTTGAAAGCTTCTTTTACCTCTGGAAACCTCGCCTTTGGCAGAAATACCAGCGCCTAATCCCGCAATCCATATTTGATTGGAGTCGATGGTTTTTGTCCCGTGATTTTTCCACTCTGTCATCGGTGAATGCCCCCTGCCATGGTCTGTGGTAATGACAAGACTTGTTTTCCCGCGGTATTGTGGATCAGACTGGATGAAATTCCACAGCTCATGAATGAAGTCGTCGGACCTTCTCGCCGAATGGAGGTATTGGTCATATTCACCACCATGGGCAAAGTCATCCGTTTCGCCATATGAAATATAAACTACACGCGGGTGGTGCTTCTTTACATATTCCATCATGAACTGATGGGTGAAGGCATCAAAGCGGACGCTTCCCCACTTTTTAGGTACTTCCTGTTGCATCCTGTTGGTCATCTTTTCTGCAGTTGTGAGGTTTTTACCCGAAGCTGCTTCATATCCGCAATTGACTGGGATGCCACTGCGCTCTTCATTGATGATGTAGTCAAATACGTCCCACGATCCAAAAGCTGCTATCTTCCCTTTGAATTCCGGCTTCATGTGCAACCACTCCAGGACGGTGGTGTCCGGATTGTTGATTTTGGCATTGGAGCTGATGCGCGGATCGCTGTATCCTGTGAGGATTTCCCCATATCCGGGGTAGGAGAACCAAAATCTGTTGGTGACGTCTACGGTGTTGGCCAAAGATCTATTGCCCAGAAGAAAACCCTTGCTTGCGATGGTATCCCAGAAAAACGGCATAAGTTTCCTTCGTGCTACCTTTGGATCAATGTCGTGATACAGATTGAATACCGATGAAGAATCTTCGCACATGTCTTTATTGGACATCATGCTGTCTACGGCTCCACCAAAAACTTCCTGCCACCTCATTCCATCAAGGGTAATCAAAAAGACATTTTCAGCATCCTGACCAATGGCTTTCAATGAGGCTAAGCACACCACCAATAAAACAAAGTATTTCTTCATCTCTTTTTCTGTAAATTTAAAAAGAAGGACGCAATTCTTTAACCGGGCCCTTCAGGGAATACTGAAAGGAAGCAAGTTTCATTGTTCCAGAAAAATGAAACCTGCCTTCCAATCAATATTCATCGTCAAATCGTTAAAATAGTATTACTTAATCGACCACATCTTGGTATTGATGTCGTCTTCTCCTTGTCTGGCTACAGCCTGCGCCCTGTTGTCACCATTCAACCCTTGCTCGATAATGGGGTAAATGAATCTTACCGGAATCTTATTTCCATTCTGGTTACTGACAGCTGGTTTCAAAGCTGGTATGCCTGTTCTTCTCCAGTCAAACCAGGCTTCCAGCCCCTGATAGAAAAATGAAATCCATTTCTGAAAACCAATCTTCTGTAAATCTGTAGCATTGCCCAGTAGTTTCACTTCAGTCTGGTTGAGGTATTCACTCGTAGGCGCAAGGCCATAAAAAGCATATGAAGCCTTGATACCTTCACTGTAGAATTGATTGACATCACCGGTGATCAGGGATTTTGCTGCCGCTTCTGCCAGTAAAAATTGCAATTCTGCGTAAGTCATGATGACACCTTTAGCTATAGCAAGGCCTTCTGCAGTGTTGGCATTTTCAAAATAAAATGCACTGATTCTGGAGTGATTTTCGGCACCTCCCGCATATGTCAATGCAGTAACATCGTCCATACCGTTTGGAATACCAATGTACACTGGATTGGCTGTTCCTTCAGATTTAGGTGTGGGTCTGAAAAAGACACTCAATCGCGGGTCATTCAGGCTTTGCAGGGTGTCCAGCAAAGTTTTGGAGGCTCTGAATTCGTTGAAAGAGCCTATCCTTGTAGAAAATAGAGGAAACTGGTCGGGTGAAGCAGCTTTGTAAGTGTAAGTGGCATTGTCGGCCACTGACTTAAATACCGGGTGGTTGACCGGATCATTGATGATGGTCGCCAGTCTGGCTTTGACATCTTTTTTACCGGAAATTCTCATCAAATATCTTACCCTGAGTGAATTGGCCAATTTTCGCCACTTGGCAGGGTCGCCACCGTAAATCAGGTCACCACCGATCTTTGCACTGCTCGATGCCAAAAGTGTATTGGCTTCTTCAAGGTCTTTCAGGATGCCTTCATATATGTCTTCCTGTGTATCGTATTTGGCGTAAAAAACGCCTTGTTTTGCCTGGATCGCTTCGGTATACGGAATATCGCCATAACAATCTGTGGCCAATGAATACATCCATGACTTCATGGTCAACGCAAGTCCTTTTGTGGCTTTGTCACCGTTGTTATCGGCCAGCTGGATGATGTTGTATACATCCCTCATGTTGTCGTAAACGTTGTTCCAGATGGAGTTGATTTCACCCCAGAGGTACCTGTCTTCGTTGACGAACTGGTTTTTAGCAGTGTGCTGTACCACGATGTTGCCGATACCCCAGGCCTCACCAAGTACGGCTCCCATCATGTCTCTCTGGATGCCAGGCAGCAGGAGTTGTGCGGTGACCGTCTCAGGTGCATTGTTGTTGGTATTGATGACATCAAAGTCCTTGGTGCAGGACACGATGGTCAAAAGTATGGCTGCGAAGGCAAGCGCCGTTATATATTTTATAGTGCTCATTTTTTCTATTTTGAATGGGTAAAACTTAAAAATTCAATCCTACGTTGAAACCAAAACTTCTGGTCGAAGGAATGGCTACTGATTCTACACCCGGGATGATGGTACCACCGGATGTTGATGCAGTCTCAGGATCAACATGTGGTACTTTAGACCAAAGTGCCAGGTTTCTGCCCACCGCTGAAATGGTAATATTGCTGATGCCTGATCTCTGAGTAAGCCTGTTTGGTATGGTGTATGAAAGGGTGATTTCACGCAACTTAGTAAAACTGGCGTCGTACATCACTCCTTCAATGAGCCTTCTTCCCAAAGTATAACTGGTGTGCCATTCTCTAGCAGAAAGTTTGGTGGCATTGGGTGCAAAACTTCCATCGGCCTGCAATACAACACCCTCACCCACAACACCATTGCCTGGTTTGGTGAGGTCGTATCCATCAGCTCTACCCTCAAGGGTTTCTACGATGATACCACCTTCTCTACCAACGGTTTGTGTGTGAGAATAGAGTTTTCCTCCTTGTCTGGTATCGAACAAAACACTCATCTGTACACCTTTAAATCCGAAGGTGTTTCTGACTCCTCCCAACCAATCGGGATTGTAATTTCCGAGTTTTATTCTTTCTGTAGTGGGAACCGGCTTGCCATTGGCTGAATAGACAATCTGGCCCACATATTGGCCTGTTTTGTCGTAGTATTTATCATTTGGATCAGCAGAAACGCGCTCAAAACCGATGCCATACATATCGCCCATGCGTTCACCAACTCTGGCTTCAACCGTTACATACCTGTCGGCCATCACATAACTCTTGATCTCCTGACCAGATACAGGATCGGTGAAAAGTTCCTTGACCTGGCTGCGATTGGTTGACCAGTTGAAATCGATGTCCCAGCTGAATCCACGATTTTTGCTTACAAATGGTGACAGGTGGAGAACGGCTTCAAAGCCCCTGTTTTGGATCAGACCTGCGTTGATGATTCTTCTGGAATATCCTGTAGTCGAACTGAGTTGGATTGGAAGGATTTGATTTCGGCTGTCTGAGTTGTAATAGGTAAGGTCAAGGCCAATCCTGTTGAGCCAGAACTTGAGTTCGGTACCTACTTCGAGTGATGAGGAAATTTCCGGCTTGAGTTCTGCATTGGGCAGGTTGGAAGATTCTGTAAAAGTAGGCAGACCCTGAGCAGGTGTCTGAGCCGCATAGGTGGCCAGCAATTGGTAAGGGTCGGTGTCATTGCCCACCTGAGCATATCCAAGTCTGAGTTTACCAAAGGACAAAACGTCGTTTTTGATGTTGAATGCTTCGCTGAAGACAAAGCTGGAACTCGCACTGTAATACAGGTAGCTGTTGTTGTCGGCAGGCAGGGTACTCGACCAGTCATTTCTGAGGGATAGGTCAAGGTAGAGGTAGTTGTTGTAGGCCAGGTTGGTGAAGGCATACAAGCTGTTGATCCTTTTTCTGGATTCGAAGGTGTAAGACTGTAGCGCTACTCTGCTGTTGTTGAGTGAATAGATGCCCGGTACTGCAAGTTCAGGAGCGCTGACATCTGATAATTTATATCTTGAATTGAGCCTGTTGCCACCAAGAGATACAGAGTAAGTAAATGCATTTCCGCTTTGCTCAGGATTGTAGGTCAAAAGGAAGTCTGAGTTGCTTTCTGAATTGAAAATCTTTTCTTCCCGGTATGAGCCTAGTTTGAATCTTTGAGTACTGTATGCACGCTTGCGGTCTCTGAAATCGTTGTTGATGTCTGTACCACTTCTCAACATCAGGCTCAGTGCCGGAGTAAACTGATAATTCAAAGAAACATTACCAAATACTCTGGTGAGGTCCTGGCCGTTGGTGTTTTCGTATACGTTGAAGTATGGATTATCATGGTAATTGTAGTTGAAGCCATACTGATTGAGGCCTTCTCTTCCAAGCTGCCAATAATCTCTCATGGCTTCAATATTGTTGTTTCGCGGGAACCAACAATTGAAAAGGTACATGATGTTTTCTGTGCCATAACTGAGGTTGGGTCTGTTGCCACTTTTGTTATTCATCAGGTTGGCATTCACTCTTACTTTAAATTTGTCTGTAAGATTATAGCCTCCGGTAAGTGATGTGGTATATCTGTTGAGGTCTGTATTGGGTACTATGCCTGTCTGATTGAGGGCTGTGAATGACACTCTGAAGTCAGATTTGTCATTGCTTCCTGCAATAGCAATGTTGTTGGTATAGGTGCTTCCTGTCTGGAAGAAATTTTTGATGTTGTCTGGTTGCGGTGAAAATGGAATTGGTGTAATGCTACCCCTTTCATTGAGTTGAGCCGCAAGATCCACAGGTCCTATAACACCAAATACGTTACCGATATCTCCGGCTCTTCTGCCATTGGAAGTTGGTGAATTGTACTGAGCGATGGGCTGGCCTTCCATTTTAGGGCCCCAGCTTTCATCAACACCGTCTCTCAAACCACCTCCGTTGCCGTCCACAAAGCTGAATTCACCATTCAATCCCTGACCGTAGACATTTTGATACTCCGGTAAAACCAGCGCATCTTCAAATGAAACCGTAGAATTGATGCTGACACCAAGCCCTCTGTTGGCTTTTCCGGTCTTTGTTTTGATGACGATCACACCATTTGAAGCTCTAGAACCATACAGCGCCGTAGCACTTGGACCTTTTAGCACAGAAATGGTTTCGATATCATCAGGATTGACAAATCCCGCACCATTTCCGTAGTCTACGTCCTGAAAACTTCTGCCGCTTGATCCATTGAAAGAATTCGTAATGGGCACACCATCCACTACAAAAAGTGGTTGGTTGTTGTTGATGTTGAGCGATCTTTCTCCTCTGATGCTTACACGTGCAGAAGAACCAATGCCCGATGGGTTGCCAACGATCGTTACTCCGGCTACCTTTCCGGCCAGACCGGAGAGCAGGTTGGTTTCTCTCGCTTTGACCAGATCATCTCCACTTACATCCTGGACTGCATAACCCAGGGCTTTCTTTTCTCTTTTGATGCCGAGGGCGGTAACAGTAACTTCCTGCAGCAGCTGACTGGCTTCAGTCAATACCACCTTTGAGGCATTTTTTGCGTCGATTTCAAGCGGATTATAACCAATGTAGGTCACCAAAAGCACATTGTTTTCGTTCATGAGCTTGAGGTTGTACTGACCGTTGATGTCGGTTACAGAACCATTGTTGGTTCCTTTTTCAAGAATGGTAGCGCCAATGATGGGGTTGTTTTTATCATCGACGACTACGCCATCTACTACTTTCTGAGCGTAAATGGTCAAAGATGAAATACATAAAATCATCATTGACATCCACTTACACAAATTGATTTTCTTCATTTGTTTTGTCTTTTTCTTAGCGCAAAGAGAATCAATCAGTGTTACGTCAAAATATGTTTAGTATGAAGGAAAACTAAAGAGTAGGTTAACGGAGTGAGAACAATGTAAAGGGAAAATTAAGAATGCAGGTCTTTACAATTTTTTAATGGCCCACATAGGGGTGAATCCAATTGCTGTTGTCAGATAGTAAAAACATTGCTATGAATTTACTAAAATTATCCCTGACTACCATGATGTTGATTTGCCTGTATTCACTCAATGCTCAATCCGGTGTGACCTACTCCATCAGAGGTAACGTGATTGATCAGGACATCAATCAGCCCATTTTCAATGCCTTAGTCCACGTTGTAGGGTATGAATCCTCCGCCACAGTCACTGATGAACTCGGAGACTTCGTCATCCAGGGCATACCACTTGGCAGGAATACCCTTGTAGTCACCTACCTGGGCTACGAGTCATATTCTACTACGTTTGAAGTCAAAAGTGGAAAAGAACTCATTTTACAGATAGGCCTTCACGAAAGCATTGAGCAATTAGACGAAGTGGTAGTCACCGCACATTCAGATAAAACCAAAGCATTGAATGCCTTGTCATACGCGAGTACCCGGACCTTTTCTGTGGAGGAGAGCAGTCGATTTGCCGGTGCCGTCGACGATCCCGCAAGGATGGCACAGTCCTTTGCAGGAGTCATCCCTACCAACGATGGTAACAACTACATCTCTATCAGGGGCAATCACCCTTCGGTTTTATTGTACAGAATGGAGGGCATAGACATCCCCAATCCGAACCACTTTGGAGATGTGGCATCCTCTGGAGGAGGTGTATCCGTGCTTTCTTCCCAGATGCTTTCCAATTCAGACTTCTCCACAGGGGCATTCTCTGCAGAATATAGCAATGCACTGGGCGGGGTTTTTGATCTGAAGCTCAGAAAAGGCAATAACTCAAAAACCGAGTATACTTTTAAAGCTGGATTTTTGGGCCTTGAGGCAGCCATAGAAGGACCTTTCAGCAAAAATTATAAGGGTTCTTACCTGGTCAACTACAGATATTCTACCTTATCACTGATCGACAAACTGGGCGTCGACCTTGCAGGTGTGCTCAATTACAGCGACCTTTCATACAACATATTTCTCCCGATGAAGAACAACAGTACCTTGTCCTTTTTTGGAGTCAATGGCTGGAGTTCACAAGAGGTGGATGAAGGGCTCGAAGACAACGAAGATCTTGGTGGAGCACTCAATCATTCCTATTCTGGAGAATTTCTGAGTGATATGTCCATCAATGGTGTCAAATATTTGATGCCTGTCAAAAAGAACGGTTACCTGTCTGCCATTGCTGCATACGGCACAACAGTTTCAGGATACAATGAAGACATCCTTACCACTTACCCGGAATATGAATATTTCAGCAAGTTTGATGTGCAGAACACCACGGACAAAATCAGCCTGGCTCTCAATTACACCCAAAAACTAAAACCAGGGATGACCTTGAGGACAGGCATTTATATGGATAGGCTGGGTTACAATATGTCTTATGACAGGTACAGCGACAGCAATACCTTTTACAATCTGATCAACAATCGGGACCAGGCCAACCTGGCCAGAGGATTTGCACAGCTCCAATATGCGCTGAGTAAAAAGTGGGAAACCAACCTGGGTCTGCACTACACCAACTTTTTGCTCAACAATACCCAGGCGCTTGAGTTCAGAGGAAATATATTGTATAAAATCAACGAGCGATCAGACATTGCATTCGCGTATGGCGGCCACAGCCAGGTACAGCCTTTGATCATTTATTATGTCAAATCACAGGATGGCGCAGCGCTCAACAAAGACCTTGACCTGAGCAGGGCACAGCACTTTGTCTTGACCCACAACCTCAACATCAATCGCCATACCCGATTGAAAACGGAGATTTATCATCAGGCATTGAGCAGCATACCGGTTGGTCAGGGGGCCAACTCAAATTATTCTCAAATCAATCAGCAGTTCTTTTTTGAAGACTTCCAGTTGGTGAGTGAAGGAAAGGGAAGAAATACCGGCATAGAACTCACATTGGAGCGTTTCCTGCACAACAATTGGTACTACCTGGTGACAGGATCAGTTTTCGATTCGAAATACAAAACACCTACATCTGACTGGATCAATACCCGTTTTAATGTAGGCTATACCAGTGTTATCAGCTTTGGTAAGGAATGGAATGTGGGCAGGTCAAAACAAAACGTCCTGGGTCTCAACATTAAAAATGCGATGGTTGGAGGGCAGTGGGATACTCCTATTGACCGACAAGCTTCTCAGGCCCAAAAAGTAGAAGTAAGGGATGAAAGCCGACCATTTTCTCAGAGGCTGAGTAGCTTTTACAAGCTGGATGTTGGATTCAGGTATAAAGTCAACAAAAAGAGACTGACCTCTACATTGGCCCTTGACCTGATGAATGCGACCAACCACAAAAATGTAGGCGGTCTCACCTACGACATCCACAACGATAAAGAAACAGAATGGGCAACTATGCCTTTTGTGCCGGTGCTTTCATACAAGCTGGAGTTTTGATATTGGTATATTCAACCACGGCAATGGTTTTGACTTCTGGGTTAGAATCTTTTGCTGTGGTTGAAAAACACTGAGGGCGTGTTTCAGATGCCAAGCTCAGTCATCCAATTGATCCAACACCCATTTTATATAACGCACTTTTCTGAACTCAAACCACTGTTGCCTGTATGGTCCCGAATTATCAATTTCCCATTTGAACTTCTGAAAAGGTTTTTTGCTATCTAAAACCTTGATCAATTTACTTTGCAATCTTGGGTTATCTACCTGTTCAGCAAAATCAGCCATTATCTGAAATGAGTCTTGTGATTCCAACATTTCAAACTCAAAAAATTGGTTTGGGTTTTCGTCAATTTCATCTATTGACTCTTGCCAAATATTATCTCTGTCAAATGCATCAAAATCAAAATCTGGAATTGCGATGATTTCTCCTGAAGTAAGGTTATAAAAACTTTTCATGCCAATTTCGAGGTTGTCAACCACTTCATTGATTTGTTCCTCTGTAAGTTTTATCCGGTTTTTCATCCTGAAAAGTGAACTCTATTGTTACAAATTAAAGAATTTTTCAAAATAATTAAAATCAAACATTCATTGTAAAATGAAGGCCAAGTATAAATATTTTGAAACTTCGAACCGAATCAAAGTTTCCGGAGTGCGTAAAATAATAGCTACCGAGAATGTCTCACCAAACTTTCACCTAAAACTTCATCAGCCTAAAACGCTAAATTTTTGTTTTTTACATCAAGATTGCATCAATGAGGCAATTTCTCCCTCGTCGCTCCGTACACCCAGGTACCGAACAAGGCAAACAGAAGTGTCACAGCAACTGGAATCAAACCTGCGCCTACTTGTATAAATATCGGGCCCGGGCATGCTCCTGTGATACACCATCCAAGACCGAAAATAAAGCCCCCTATGATCGTGCCTTTGGTAAATTTTTTCTTTTCGTAAGTGATGGGCTCACCGTCGATGGTTTTGACGTTGAATCTTTTGATGATCTGCATGGCAATGAGTCCTACAACCACACCTGTACCAATGACACCGTACATATGGAATGATTTGAGCTGGAACATCTCTACCATTCTGAACCATGAAATGATTTCACCTTTTACAAAGGCAAATCCGAAAATAAGTCCAACTAGAAATATTAAAAATGACCTCATGGCATAATGACTTTAAGAAGGTAAGGAAGGATCAAATGGGTGCAGAAAAATCCGCCGGCCATAAATGATATGGTTGCAATCAATGAAGTGCGCTGCAATGTCGCCAGCCCAAAAATGGAATGCCCGCTCGTACAGCCGTCTGCATATCTGGTGCCAAATCCAACGAGGAATCCGCCAATGGCCAAAAAGATCAATCCACTTAAGGACAAAATTTTATCCACAGAAAAAATCTCTGAAGGCACCAGGCCTGAGTAATCATTGATGCCGTACTGGGCCAGAAAAGACTTTGTATCTTCCGCTACAATGATGTCGTTGGGGTTGGGAAATATCTGGTTGCCAATAAAACCACCAACCATGGTGCCCACAACAAATAGCAGCAACCATTTGTAAGGTTTCCAGTCATAATCAAAAAACTTGATTTTCATGGGCACGCACATGGCGCACAAATGCCTCAGCGTGAGGGAAATGCCAAATCTCTTGTTGTCGATGATCAGCAGTGCGGGAACTGTCAATCCGATGATGATGCCCACTATGGACCAATGCCACGGCCCTTGTAAAATACTCATACTATCCTATTTGGATATTTTATTGCAAAATTGCAGGTCTGATGGGGATCATCTCTTGCTTGTGCATCAAAAGGCATGGATTCTGGTCCGTTCCTGCTGATTTTCGGCAATTTGACGAGGAAAACAACAATGGTGTTTTCGTTCGGTTCACAAAAATATACTAGTTTGATAGAATTAGCAGAAAAAAAATAAAAAATATCAATGTTCGGGTGTATAGACGCGAGGCGTCGCGTCTATACCCAGAACATCAAAATAAACCTCACTCTTGTTGCCCCGGCTGTCGGTGACCAGCAGGTGATGCCTGCCTTCCCCCGGATCCAGTCGGCACATGGCATTCTGGCCGGCGGTACCTTCTGCGATATGTTTCCCGTCCAGAAACCAGTATAGCTCTCCGCTTTTTTCTTCCTGATAGGCCTGTGCAAAAAGTGGCTTCCTTTCCCGGCTTTCTCTTGGAAGGAAGATTTTCAGGTTTTGGGTCGGATAGATGATTTTGATGGCTGACACATTGGTCGCACATCCGGGCTTTTGGCGGTGGCTGAAGCTGTAATCATCGTGGGCTTGTTCATAAAAATAGGCCATCAGTGGCGGCAAGGTAAAGATGGTATCTGTGCGAACAGTGGCTGCTTCACAAGCTTCTGAAACCAGGAATCCCTCCTCGTCGACCCTATGGACCTCATGATATGAGCAGGTGTTGAGCCGGTAGGAGGTAGAAGGCAGTATCAATTGGGCCGTGTGTTTGCACCACTTTCCTGCGAGCATTCCTGAGTCCTTGCAATAGGACACCAAAGCTGCTCGCTTCCAGGATGGCTGCACATCAAACCACTGGTCATCCGACAATTGATTGAATATATTGAACATGATCGGTGCGGCTTTGAGCACACCGGTGAGGTCGGGCCTCGAAGCTCCTGTCTCGTTTCCTACCCAGACCCCTACCATATATTTTCCCGAAAAACCAATGGCCCAGGCGTCCCGGTGTCCAAAACTGGTGCCGGTTTTCCAGGCGATTTTTTTCTGGCCCGCATAAAGCTCCCACGATTTTTCTTCCCTGGGCCTGGTGAGGTCGGTCATGGCTTTGACAAGGTGAGAGACGCCATAAGCTCCAAATGAAAATCTGTTCTCTATATTTGACTCAGCTTCTTTTTTCAGATATCTGATGTTATCAAAAGGACCAACCAATCCGGCATAGTTTCTTGCCAGGCCTTTATACACCCTGGACAATTCCCACAGGCTTGTTTCTCCTCCTCCGAGAATGATGGACAATCCATAGTGGTCGGCGCCTTTGTCGAGGCCGGCAATTTTCAAATCATCATTCAGGAGTTTATAGAATTCATAGTAACCCATTTCATTGAGCTGGCGTACCATGGGTACATTGAGCGATTGGATCAGCGCTTCGTCAAAGGGTACCGCTCCCCTGTATTTTTTATCAAAGTTTTCGGGCCTGAAGTCGCCGATGCTTGTGGGAATATCTGCAAGCATCTCGCCCGGGAGGCGGTAAGACTGCTCTAAGGCAAAGGCGTACAACAAAGGTTTGAGCAGACTGCCGTAACTCCTTTTGGCCTGAACCAGATCATTGTAGGCAAAACCACTGCCACTGCGACCTACATTTCCAATGTACGCCTTCAATGAGTTGTCTGTAATGTCTATGACTACAGCGGCGGCATTGTTGATGTCCTGAGATTGCAGGAAAGTAGATTCATTCTGGACCAGGGTGGTCAATCGATCCTGCAAGTCTCCATCAATGGAAGACTCAAATCTGAATTGTTTGGTATTTTGCAGTGCACAAAACCTGAGGAAATGGTACGCCCTCTGTGGAATGGCGAACAGGTCTGATGGCAGATCTTCATCCTTGTAGACTTCAAGATCTCCAGGGGAAAAATGGCCATGATCGGCCAGCTTGGTCAGCAATTGGTCTCTTTTAGCCTTTAGTTTTTCCTTTTGTCTGAAGACATTGACGCCCGTTGGATTGTTGGGTAATACGGCGAGGAGTGCATATTCTGCCCAGGAAAGTTTACTCAGGTTACGGCCATAATATCTCAGTGCTGCTGCCTCTGCACCTACAGTATTCCCACCAAAAGGCGCCATGGCCACCCAATCTCTCACTATTCCGGTCTGAGAACGCACGATGGTATACTTTACAGCACCCACGATTTCCAGCAGTTTATTTCCAATACTTCTTTTGACGTGCTTATTCCGCATCCTCATGACCTGCATGGCGAGGGTACTTGCACCTCTTTTGATCTTCCCGGCCTTAGCATTGGTAAGTGCCGCCTTGACGAGTGAAACAGGATTCACCCCGGGATGCCATCCAAAATATTCGTCTTCATAAAGGACGATCGCCGACGAAAAATCTTTGGGAATTTCTTCTGATATTGGCAAAGCCCACTGGCCATCTCTTGAAGTGGTCGCAGACAAAAGTTGGCCCATACTGTCGTAAACTGCCCTACTGTAAGCGGTCTCGTCTTTTGGAATGGGCACCAGCAGCATCGCCAAAATGAAAGCTACAACAGCTCCAAAAAACCATTTGTATTTAGGCCTCCAATTTGACCACACTTTCTGCAAATTATTGCGTTACCGTTGCACGACCTGCCGGGCTCCGGGCATAATGATCACCTTTGTACATGTTTTCAACAGAAACAGAAGGCAGTAAAAAGTTTCCAATAAATGCTGCCTTCGCCTTGAAGGTAAAGGTTTTACTGTCGCCGGCTCCAAGTGCGAAAAATGTATATACCCTGTCGTCTCTGTAATCCTGATAAGTCGCACCCTGGGCAGTCGCACCGCTTTCTGTGGCGTAAATGCGCGGATTCATCAATTCCCAGCCTGAAGGCATTTTTACGTTGAGGGCAAGGTCTTTTTGTTCGAGTGCCAATGGATTGGAAACCGTGACTGCAATTGCGATATCTTCACCCAGTTTGACGGCCGATGCATTTGCACTTCCATTGTAAAGGACAGAAAGACCAAGGTCCTGCTGTGTGGCCGGATTCATAATTTCTGAGCTGATGAAACGCGTATTGTGCCTGACATACAAATCACTTTTGCCCTTATTGGAAACGGTATAAGTCTTGCCAAAATCAGATGATGCGTGTATGATCTTTTTTCCTTCAAAGGAAGAATGGTCAAATGTCTTGTTTCCCGATGGTCCGTTGACTGAATAGGAAACCTTTGCCGCTGTACTTATTTTATCCCCGTAGTATGAAAGTGCAGCTTTGAATGCAGCCCCTTTGTCCTGCGTGCTCAGCCAATTGGACTTGTTGTAGGCATCCACCATTTGATCGTAATACTGATCGGCTTTCTTTTTGAGTTCGGGCATGCTGGAAAGTACTTCGACTGCCAGCGCCAGATTTCTCGCCTCACTGCCGAAAGTGTTATAGTTGTTGTCAGATATCTGCATCGACTCAGCCTTCGTGACAAACTCTGTGGCCTTGCTATCGTATGAAGACCATTTATGTGCCCCCGCCATGAGCCACCATACAACGGCTTGTGTAGACTTATTGGATGAAACAAAACGGTTCATGGCTGACTTTGCAGGTTTGCCGCTTTTGGCTAAAACATACAATCTATAAGCCTGTACTGCAGATTCATATTCATAGGTCCATTGGTTGGAAAGTGATTCAGCGGACCAGGTATTGGCTACATTGGTTTGGGCTTTTATCCAGGCATCGCGCATGGAGGCAGTGCGTCCCGCATTTCCGACACTGCTTTGCTCAATGAGGAAGTCGCCGGCATAAATGTCCGACCAGGCGTGGTAGTAATTGTTGTCCCAATAGTAAAACTTGCCGTCGCTGTGCTGATACCGGCTCAGTTTGTTGATGGCTGCATCCAGATTCGCGAGTCTTTTTTGATTTTGTTCCGGATCGAGCTGGACCAGCTTATCCAGATACAATTGAGATATAGCTGTGGATACCGTCTGTTCGAGACAACCATATGGATATTCTACCAGGTCGTCTGCATATTTGGCAAAGGCAGGAATCTTCTGACCACTGATGACAAATGCCGATTGGAATGCAGCCTTGTAGCCCTTTGGTGTGATGGTAAATGTTTTGCTTTGCCCCGGAGCTATCACTGTAGTTTGATCATCGCTTTCATAGGAATTGGGGTAGTTTACCAGAATATCGGTGTGTTCTGTCATTTCTTTACCCCCTCCTTTCACCATAAAGTCAAAACTGAGCTTGCCTGGCTGATTGAGTACTTCTGCCTGAAAATCCTGCGTCACCTGGTCTCCTCCACTGAAGCCCAAACTGACAGAAGGCGTGATGCCTTTCACCATATTGGCATTGGTTTTGGTTTCCAGCGTCACCTTGCTGATGCCTTTGTCATCCCGCATGACGTTGACCGGGAGTTGCACCTTATCCGTGACATTCAATGCCCTTGGGAGCTGGGACTGCACCATCAGTGGATTGATGATACTTACCGATCTGGACAATTTACCAAAGTCGGTATTGTTGGCCGCAACGATCATCAGTCTGAGCTTTCCGACATAATTAGGGATAGCAATGGTATGGTTGTTTTTACCTCCCGCTGTGAGTTTGAATGATCCCTGATGGATGACGACGGGTTTGAACCGTGATATTTCTGCAATGGCGTCAGGATTGTATGCATCGTCACCACCAATGGCGAGGATACCGGCAAACTTGCCTTTGAAATAACGCATCAGCCACTGATAAATGTCCCAAGTTTTGACCAGGAGGGGAAAGTCACCATTGAAATGTTTGTAAGGGTCTGGGCTTGCAAAACCGGTAAGATTGAGCAATCCTTCATCCACCAATGCGATGGTGTATTCCATGCTTCTGCCTTTGGCCTCACTGACTGTAAAATTGTAAGTCTTATTGGATTCCAGTTTTTCTCCAAGGCTGGCAACAGGTTGAAGTTCCTTGCTGGTAGAATTGACCTGCAGTGGTTTGATGCCGTACATCCTGATAGGAAGGTCATTATTGTCCTGCATGTAAGGTTGCACCACAGTGGCGTGGATGTATACGTTTGGCGACCATTCTGCACTCGTCTTGACAGATACTTCACCGCCATTCTGGCTCAGATCTACCCAAAACTTGTCGACCACCGTATTGGCACGCTCGATGCTCACCAGAGCTCTTGCTCCAGCAATATCAGGGAATCTCAGTTTGACTTCTGAACCCGCTTCAACTTCTTCTTTGTCCACATCAAACTGTATGATGTAAGGCTGGCTTCCGGGAATATTGTCACCTGATTTATACACTGTAAAAAATGCGTCGGATTGTTGACCGGAATTTTCATCGGTAAATACCACGTGATAAGCTCCCTCTCCAAGATTTCCAGCTATGCTGTAACTCGACTTTCCACCGGATATATTGATGTTTTCATTTTTATAGACCTGCCAGCTTCCTGCATCATAATAATATCCATTGGATCTCAACATGTACTTGTCGATCCACCAGGACTGCAGTCGTTTCTCTATCGTCACATTGATCTTTTTGCTTAGGGAGCTGATGTTGCCTTTCTGGTCAAGAGCAATAAGATTGAATTTTACAGCTTCACCAACGAGATGATTGCCCGACCAGCCTTGTCCGTCTGTCTTTTGCACGCCCACATATGAAGCAAAAGGTGAAACCTTGATGCTGTTGCCCTGTTTG
The DNA here is from genome assembly GCA_020436935.1 of Saprospiraceae bacterium. Lineage (GTDB taxonomy): Bacteria > Bacteroidota > Bacteroidia > Chitinophagales > Saprospiraceae > JADKBO01. Next base: position 53,844 of record JAGQWX010000011.1, on the reverse strand, counting down.
TTGCTGCCTCCTCCCTTGAGTGTAGTTTCTGTCTCCATGGACAATACGATGGGCGCATTGAACAATTTAAGGTCTGCGTTGGAAGAAAATGATGCCTGACCCTGAGCATTGGTAGTGAACGATGCCAATGGGAAAGACTGCGTCTCAGGTCGTTGGTACAAGCCAAAATGATAATCTTTAAATTTGGGGAAAGGCACACCTATTCCTGAAGGCCTCGCAGTGACGTTGACAGCTGCCCCGACAACCTCAAATCCGGTGAGGAAGCGGACCGTTGCGCTTCCTGAAATCTTATCAGAATAAACAAAGTCTCCGTCCTTTCCTGAAAAACTATAATTGACTTCTGCGGTATTCGGCTTGATGGTCTCTATTCTGATCCTCTTGCTGAATTGACGCGGCCCTGCTTCAACTACAAATCTGTAAGCGCCCGTCTTCGCATTTGACGGTGTACTTTCTACAAAACTGTAAATCAATTGATTTGCAGATCTCAAAGTCATGACTTTTCTGCTCAGCAGCAAATTGTCAGGATTATAAAATGAACAAACCAATGGAATGCCGTCCGGAACACTGAGGTTGGATTTGTTGAGCATGACATCCAGGTAAATACTGTCACCAGGTCTCCACACATCTCTTTCTGTGTACAAAAACATTTCAGCATCTTGAGCTACCCGGCTGCCTTGTACCGCAAATTCTGTCAGCGTATTGCTTTCGGCCGGATTGAGTTTGATGTATGTCACTTCTCCCCCCTTTTCTACTTTTGCTACCCCGGCCTCCCTGCTTAGATTGGTGATATCGCAAAATCCTGAGGCATTGGTTTTGCCTGTAGCCAGAGTCTCGCCTTGCAGGTCGAACAAAGTGACATTTGCATCACCTACCACTGCAAGATCCATCAGATTGTTGACCGCAAAAAAGTAACCTTTGGCTGATTGTTTGGCTATGATGCCAAAATTGCTGCAGATGAATGTCCTGTTGACGGGATATTTTTCAGCGTAAAAAGAAATGTTGCATGGATTGTCTCGTTCCTCCCAGCTGTAATCACTGAAGTAATAGTATTCTCTGTAATAGGCCTCCCAATTATAGAAATAATCTTCCCCCGGCAGTTTGCTTTTGAGGTCTCTTTTGATGAGGTCGTTTTTGCAGGTAAGACTGATATCTTCAGGCGTAAAGTCAAGCGCTATGTGGTAAATGCTTCCAGGGTTTTTGCGAAGCTGATTGCTGAGATCTATACCGTATGTTCTCCAACCGTCAGCATCAGCTATACCTTTGTCCAGTTTTACATTTTTATGAAATACCGGCTTGGCATACATGCGCATGGTGTAATAGTCGGTATACTGTGTAGATTGCCAGGTCAGAAAACTGCTCACATTCTGAGGCTTTATTTCCAGGACCATCACGTTGACAGATTCAAGGCCTCTGGCTTTGACGGGAATTTTGAAATCACCTTTGGAGGGAAAATAATATCCATCATCCAGAAATGCAATTTCCGGCTTTTCGACCGCAATGCTGATGGAAAACTGTTCGTCCGCCATCAAGGTTTTTCCCCCTTGTCCGGCAATACCTTTTTTCAGGTCTATCAATAATTGCTGATCCACATTGTAGTCTCCCAAATATATGGTCAGGACATTGTCGCTGACGCCGTATTTTGCATTTGCACCTGCTGCCAGAACCAGACCTGTGAGATCAACAGATGGATTGAGGCGTTGTGAAAAATAGATCCTGAATTCTTTCGCAGCAACATCATGATGAGAATGCACGACTTCAAATACAGAGGTATTGACTTTGAAGCCCTTGAGTTCACCTTTGGATTCGCCGCCTATTGCTGTAGCATCGTAAGTAATTTTTGCGTCAGAAAATTGGTTGACCGGAAATTCAAATCCAAGTAAAAATCTGCGCGCATCCTGAGCTGTGATGGTAAGATTGGTGGCATTGGTGGTGAAACACTTCCTGACATCTTCCTCAGTGGCTTTGTCCGCAGTAGAAACAATGGCTTGCAATATCGCCTTACCGTTTTCTTTGATCAGAAAACCCTGTTCTTCAACCAAAATGTCTTGTTTGAAGGTATGAATCGTATAGGAAAGGTCTTTGTAATTGCTGCCAAACTCAGACAAATTGATTTGCACAGCATAGGCAGTATTGGCCGCCAATGGTTGAGCCGGAACAAAACTGAGCACATTGCCATCCGTGAGAGACACCCTGCCCTCAACAGCAGGCTTCAGGCTGATGAGTTTCTGCAAATCTTCATCCGATACCTGATTGGTGATCGGCTTTGACAGGATATACCTGAGTTCGTCGTGAGTAGAAATAAAACCAGTGGTCGCTGCGTCGAAGTATTCTGAGAGCATGTCAGCTTCCAGCTTTACATCCATCATTTCGCCCGAGTCATTTCCTTTTTTACATCCGAATAAGAACAAGGCTATGAAGCTCAGAAAAAGAAGTTTTTGGTGTCTCATATTGAATGGAGATTGAAGTATTTTAATTTTCACATAAATATAAAAAGCGCGACCACATTAATGGTTTGACCACCTCGTTAATATTTGCGAGGCAGCTTTATTTGATAACCAGGCGGCCAAATTGATGATTTAAAGAAGGCAGAGAATCTTTCTTTCCAATCAACTCCCCATTAAACAAGTCGATTGCTGATTGTAAAATCTTGTAGCAACTTATAGAAATGATTGTTACTGCACTCATTTTGTTCCTATGCCGATTCAATTCTGGTCAAATGCAAAAAATATTGGATTGTTTCCCCTCAATTTGACCATTTTATATCAAATTTGATCAAAATCACCTTTCCTCATCATCTATGTGCGGCATTTCCGGTATTTATTCTCCAACGCAAAGTTTCGATCCAAAATTATTGGACAAGATGGTGGTCAGTATGAAACACCGGGGCCCTGACGGCTCAGGCACTTGGATCAGCGATGATGGAAAATTGGGACTGGGGCACAATAGACTGGCAGTCATTGATACTTCTCCTTCAGGCGCTCAGCCCATGCATTATCTCGACAGATATGTGATCACCTACAATGGAGAGATTTATAATTACAGACAGCTTCGGGAAGAATGCAAAAAAACAGGCATTGGATTTACCTCAACATCTGACACAGAAGTGATACTGGCGTTGTACCACCAAAAAGGAGAGGTGTTCCTGGAAGAGCTGGATGGCATGTTTGCCTTTGCCATCTATGACAAGGTCAATGGCGAATTGTTTTGTGCCAGAGACAGATATGGTGAAAAACCCTTCTATTATCATGCGGATTTCCAGAGCTTCCATTTTGCATCAGAACTCAAGGCCTTGTGGGCAGCCGGTATCAAAAAAGAAATATCAGAAGAGGGCATCTACCATTTTTTGGCCAATGATGGGGTTGATGAAAGTGCACCGTTTTATAAAGGCATCAAAACCATTCCGCCCGGCCACTTTATAAAGATAAATTTCGAACATAATCTACTGGCGATCCGGGTAAAATCCTACTATGAAATCAATGCTGCATCTACTTCCATATGGGATGGTGATCATTTGAGGGGTCTGATACAGAAAGCCGTTCAATCCAGGTTGGTTTCTGATGTTGGATATGCCCTGACCATGTCGGGTGGTGTTGACAGCGCCATCAATGTATTTGCATCAAGCCAGGTGGAGAAAGACCCTCAAACCTATGGCCTCATCTATCCCGGAAAGCCCTACAATGAGGCTGACCAACAAGACCTGTTGCATACCAGGCTCAAAACCAGACATACCCAATTTCCCTATCACGAGTTTGTATCTGAAGACGACTTCATTGCCACAGTTCGCCATCACGAATGGCCCATCATCCACCAGAGCATGTTTGCGCAAAACTTCCTTTATAAAAGAGTGCGTGAACATGGGCACAAAGTACTGCTCGAAGGACAGGGTGCTGATGAAATTTTTGGTGGTTATTTTTATACGCAACGGGCTTTCATCAAAACATTGTGGGAAAGTGGCCGTAAGGTCAATGCTGCATATCACTTTTTTCACTGGTTGCAATCCAGACTTCTTTCAGGCGGTTTGTTTGAAAGTTCAGGCGCAGACGGTTTACATCCAGATTTTGTGCACTCTTTTAAGGACAAAATCCATAAGCCTACAGAAAAAACTGATTTTACCAATGGGCGTTTGGTCACCTTACTGCGTTATGCAGACATCAATGCGATGATGTACGGACTTGAAGTCAGAATGCCCTTTCTGGAAAGCAGTCTTGTTGATTATGCATTGCACCTGGAAAATGATATAAAATTCAAAAAGGGAATAAAAAAATGGCCTTTGCGATCAGTTTTTGATGGAGACATCCCGAGGCAGGTTTTGTGGCAGCGACAAAAGATTGGCTTTATGACACAAATCAAAATTGATCCTTTACAAACCTCAAACAATAAGGGCAATTGCGATGTTTACTTTGATTTAAAGGCAAAACTTACCCCGAAAATGGAGTTTAAAAAACACGTGCTCAAAGTTTTACTTTCTTAAGAAACACTAAAAGTTATATTAAAAATTGGTTTTTTAAGGGCTTTTCGGGATTTAAATGGGAAAAAATTCTTGTTTGTAAACTGGCACATTCTTTGAAATATAGAAGAATTTTATAGATTAGCGACCTTAAAAAAGCGTAATAGCTATATAAAATCTATTTATTGCCGTATTTCATTGAATGAATTATTTGTAACGATATATTGAAAAACATGATTAAGATGATTGTAAAAAAGGAAATTTTAAGACCATTTAAGCAGCTGAGTATTTTATTGATGATTTTGGTGAGCTTCGCTTCAACACAGGCTTTTGCACAGGATGCAGCACCTGCTGACGCCACAGCAACCTCTTTGTACAATGAAGGCCTTGCAGCCCTCAAAGAAAAGGACAATGAAAATGGTTACCTCAAGATGGTAGCAGCATGGGAAAAAGCCAAAGAAGAGAAGAACGACAAAGTATTGTCTCTTGCAGAAAAAAATGGTGCCATTGCGGCCTACAAAAGAGGTCTGGATTTGTTGAAAGACAAGAACAATGATGGAGCGCTTGAGGTAGCATTGAAAGGCCTTGAAATCAATCCAAAATATAGTTCATTGTATATGGTCAAAGGAAAGGCACTCGAGGAAAAAGAAGATGTTGCGGGAGCCATCGATGCCATGATGATGTATGCAAGCCTTGCTAAAGAAGAAGCTGATGAGAAAAAAGTTGGTGACGCTTTTGCAAGATCCAAGAATATGTTGGTCAGGACTTACAACGATAAAAAATACGAGGAAGTCACCAAAGTGGGAGAAGTCATCCTTGAAAATGATAAAAACGCTGATGCAGCCTATTTGGTAGGTAAGGCATATGACGAGTTGGGTAATAAGGAAAAAGCCATCGAGAAACTCAATGCCAGCATTGACATCAGCACCGCAGCCGGCGAAGCGATCGATGACAAAGTCTACTACGCACTCGGACTTGTTTATGAGTCTGCAGGCATCAAAGACAAAGCCATCGAGGTTTTAAAGAAAATTACAGACGAAAAATACAAGGCAAGTGCCGAGTATAAAGTACAACAATTAGGATCAAACTAGTAACACTGGTTTGAGAACTGACAAGCCCGACAGAAGCAATTCTGCCGGGCTTTTTTTGTCTTGGTGGTTTCGGCTCGGATCAACCAGCAAGATAAAAAAGTGGTAAAAGTTCATTACACTATAAAATGTTTATTATCGAGTATAAATACGTAATTTATAGCAGTAAAATGTTGTCCAATAGGACAACTGGTCGGAGACTTGTCCGACCAGTTTATGCAAAGGCCAGCCTAATACCTAATTTTCAACCTTTATTTATAAGTAATAATACCATACTCAAATTTTAAGATTACTCAAAAAGTCGATTTAAAAAATTAATTTTATCTTTCTATCTTCCATTCCAAATTCAAATCATATGCAGCGAAGAGACTTCATCACCACATCGGCACTGGCCATTTCTGCAATGCCTTTGTACGGCATCACCTTTCAAAACAAACCTAAAAGTCTGGCCATCATCGGCACAGGTTGGTGGGGCATGAATATACTGAGAGAAGCAATGGCCTTTGGAGATTGTACCGTTGTAGGTCTTTGCGACGTTGACCGCAAAGCATTGGAAGCAGCCAGAGATGAAGTCAAAAAAGCAAAAGGCGATGATGCCAGAATATACGAGGACTATCGCGAGCTCATCAGCAAAGAAAAACCCGACCTTGTTATCGTGGCCAGCCCCGACCACTGGCATGCTCTTCAGGCCATTGAAGCCATCAAATCAGGCGCGCACGTATTCATGGAAAAACCCATATGCCACACCATCAATGAGGGTATTGCCATCTTTAATGCTGCCCGAAAATACGAGCGGGTAGTACAGGTAGATACGCATCGAAGGTTGTCTCCCCACAACATCTCGGCGATGGAATTCCTTCGTTCAGGCAAAGTGGGAAAGATCCATCATGTCAAAACATTTGTCAATTATAACCAGGGGCCCGGGACAGCTCCAATGGCTCAGGAAGCTCCAGACCACCTCAACTGGGACATGTACCTCGGCCCTGCACCGAAGATGGATTACAATCCAGGCATCCACCCCAAAGGCTTCAGAAATCACCTCGATCTTGCCAACGGGACCATTGGAGATTGGGGCATCCACTGGTTTGACCAGGTGCTGTGGTGGACAGAAGAAAAATATCCTAAAAAAATATATTCCACAGGCAGCCGCTATGTCAAACAGGACGGCACCAATGCACCTGATTTCCAGTCTGCCAGCTTCGAGTTTGAGTCCTTTACCCTCGATTGGGAACACCGCCTTTTTGCAGTGGGACAAAACGAAGGGCACAACCTGGGCTGCTACTTTTATGGCACCGAAGGTACCTTCCACCTCGGCTGGATTGACGGCTGGACATTCTATCCACGCAATAGAAACGAATCCAAAATCCATGTAGATCCCACTTTGCACCAACCAGACGCACAAAACATCAAAGAAGCCTGGGCTGACTTCAGACAGGCCATCGACAAAGACGTCAGACCTGCCTGTGATATAGAAAACGGCATGCTCGCCACCAACGTCAGCCTACTCGGAATGGCCTCCTACAAATTGGGCCGCAGCATCATATGGGATGGCGATAAAAACCGCATCGTTGGCGATGAAGAAGCCAATGGGCTATTGAAGAGAGATTATCGGGGGGAGTGGGAATATCCGAGGTGATGTGGGATCTTCACTGAAACTCTTTCAGCTATACGAATCCCTAACATACAAGAATGAAGTCAATAAATCAAAACATAGTGCCAACTATTCTGGTATACTAATTTCAAAAATTTGCTCATAAGCTGAGATTCCATAGACAAATCCGTATGCTCCCTTTACATTTCCTTCAACAACTACAGGTACTGCAAAAGGATCGATTAATGAGAGCACCTGCTCATTGAGCTTTTTAGCATACAAAAAAGATTTTTCATTGGCAAAATAAATGATTAATTTAACTTTGACACTTTTGACTTCTGTTTCAACATTAATAGATGTACTGCAATTCACTAAAGTCAAATTAGACAGATCCGTTTCAATCAAAGTTGATTTGAAAGGAAAATCTATTAGTTTGGAGGATCCATTAATGAATGGCTGTTCGAGTAAAATAATAGAATCTAAAATTGCGACACTAACCGCTGCAAACGTTTTTACTGATAGGTCTTCAGGAAATAATATTTTAAATTCTAGAGTATAGCCTTTCTTTCTACTATTAATAAATTCAAGTCTTGCTTTAGGTTCAATGTTCAGTGGTGCTTGGATCTTCGGAAGCAGAATGTTGTCTGCTGAAATTTTGAAACCATTGACATCTAAATGTAGATTATAACTTTTACTTTCTGCGAAAGGTCCACCTTCATATCTACACAATTCATTCAATTGCAATTTCGATTTCAAATTATCCTTGATTTCTATAACTTCAACCAAGTTGTCAGTATTACAAAATCTCTGAAAATCTGTTAAATTAGAATTATCTATAAGACCTACATCAACAATAGAATTGTCATTATTGGATATTACACCATTAACATAATACAAATCTTGATCTATTGGCTCAACTGACAAATCTGAAGTGCAAGACTGCTGCAATAATAAGATCGAACAAGCAAATATGAAGAAGAAATTTTTCAAATGTTAAAAATGAATTGAATAACTTATTGATGGGATAAATATAAAATAAGACACATAAGTGTATTTAATTCCTTTAAATACGGCTCTAGTATCAACAATTTCAAATACAGGATCGAATTTCACATATAATGGATTATTTCTAAAATATGCATTATAAACTCCTAAACTAAGATTTGAAGAAAATTTTTTGAGGAACATACCTTTACGTTGTAAATTGAAATCCAGCCTATGATGTGCCGGCAATCTTCTATTATTGAGCTCATCAATTGCAAAGTTTAAACCCACTGGAAAATATCTGCCATTACCACCAATCGAACCTACTAATCTCGTAGTTCCAGTTTCAACACCATCAGTTGATGGAAAACTTCCACTGGAGTAAGTATAAGGATTACCCGAATAAAAAGTAAAAGCAATAAGTAGTTCCCACCTTTTTGTAATTTCAAAATCCATATCAATATTAGCAGTTACAAGACGGTCGTTGTAATCAGGAAATGAATGACCTTCATTTATCTCGTTAAACTGTAGAAAGGAACGCGATAACGTCAAATTTGAGTTAATTTTGAATCCTTTAAACTTAGCATTAAACCAAGTTTCCAAACCAAAGCTGTTTCCATTACCTTGATATTTAATTTGAGCCACCTCCTTGGAGGTGATATGAATTCTACTTCCCTCGCTAAGGTGCGCCAAATTGGTCCTCCATTTCTTATAAATCTCAAATCCAAACGAAAATTTTGGGTGATTTGAATTTTTTATACCCAATGACAAATCGTTACTTTGTAAAGGCGTTTCAGCATTAGCTGGCACCCAAATCTTGATGTAATTGCCCAAGGATCTGTTTGAAATCAAAGTATTAAACTGATTAACATTTGAAAAAGAAGTATAAATATCAAAATATTCAGATATGTAAGACGCTTTTATTCTGGGTTCAATAAAGTCGTTTTCACCAGCTAAATTTTTAATATAAACGGCTCCGATATTTAGTAAAAAATTAGGCCGGTAATATTCAAGACTAAAATGAGATCTAACAATTTTATTTCCTAAGCTAAAAGAGTCATTCGAAGTATTGTTAGTTTGAAAGTAATTTGGGTAAAGACTATATGTAAACTGCTCTTTGTCATAGCTTAAACCTCCGGCAATGTTTATATCATTTGTAAAAAAGTATTTGAAAGTTGATTTTCCAAAATTTTGCTGAAGTCTATGATTGTATCGGTAATCGTATTCGAATTCATTTGCACTGTGGTAATTTCGAAATTTATTGTTATACAAGGCCATGGAAAAACTACTTTCTATTTCAAATTTTCCTGATCTGTATTTATAACTCGCGCTAGTAAAAGGTGCCGAGGTTATTGAGTTTGTAAAAGAAACGTCTTTATTGAAACTAAATGGATCTTCAAGCCAATCGGTTCCGTAAATACCACTAAAATGAATACTACTTTTTGGATTTAAATAAAAACTAGCCTTCCCCAATACATCATAAAACGCAGCATATGGAGGTGGATTGTTGGTTAATTTTATTAATTGGTGATATAAGGGTAATGGAGACGTTCTTGCACCAACTAATACTCCGATTTTTTTTGAAGCTTTTTTCTCTACATAAATAGAACTTGTTGTTAAACCTATATTTATTTTAAATGTGTCTTTCATTTCTTCCAAATCTTTGGTCTTCATATCAACAATAGAGGAAAGTTTTCCACTATAGGATGCAGGAAAAGCGCTATTATAAAATTGCACTTTTTTGATTGGATCAGATTGTATATGAGATAACATACCAAAAACATGCCCATTCACATAAGTCGGCATTCCATCCAATAGAATTTGATTTTCACCTACGTTGCCACCTCGGACAACAAAATCGCTTGATCCTTCCAAATTAAATTTGACACCTCGTAAACGCTGAATTCCTTTCAAAATATCTGTTTCTCCAAGCAAACCTGGTCTCTTTTGTAGTAATGAGATATCCAATTCTGCCGCAATGTTCGCTTTACTGCTTCGATTTCCAAAAACAATAACTTCATCGAATTTCAACCTGGAATCATTTAATGAAATAACTATGTTTTTTATCCCCTTTAGCTTTTTTGAAAACCTAGAGATTACAACTCCGTCCTCAATTATCAATAAATCAATACTGTCCTGAAATGAAGGAACATATAAAGAAAAATGGCCATCAGCAGAACAAATAGTAATATTATTTGAGATAACATCATTTATCAAAAGTTCAATAGTAGGTTTCGGTTCAATCCTTCCCTTTACTTCCAATTGACCGCTAAGTTCAAGCCCTGTAAATATTAGTAAGATTAGAATTATTTTGTACATAAATGTGTCCTTTTTTAAGACCTGAGAGGAATGTATTCAGCCTCTCAGGTCTTACCATATTTACGAGCATGAAGTTAACCAATACCATTCTTCATCCCAATCAGAACAAAAACCAGGTCCAGCAATATTATATTCCATTTCTAAGCGATATTTATAATAAGCTCCACTATAACACCACGAACCACTTTGACCTGAAAAGATATTCCATTCTTGAAGTCCTGAATACCACCAACTTCCTGAGTTTGTAAGCTTTTCAAGATCGTAGTGAATCCAGCAAGAAGCACCTGCAAGTGGCGTGACTGTACCAGAAACAAAAACTCCTCTTGTACCTTGAGATCCATAACTATAATAAAATGAACTTCGTAGCTCTAAATCTGAAACCACTTCAACACGAAAGCCAGTAATATCATCATCAATACTATAATTTAATACATCAATAAAAATTTTACTTTTATCATCCTTCTTTGACACGGTAGAATTTGTCTCTTTAGGACTTAATATTGATTTATCCAATTTCTTCCTTGTCGTTACTAATTTTAGATTTTCTGAGGTAATATTGTTAACGTTTTCCTCATCTAAACTATAAACTTCAATATTTGCCATATTACCAAATTCATCTTCGATTTTTAAATACTTCCGAAAAAACTCAGGAGACGATTCGGTTAATTCTTCTTCTTTTGTGGAGCAAGATTGCGTTAAAACGATTGCCATAAAAAGCAAGGTGGTTTTTAAAATCATTTTCATTTTACTAAATTTACATTGTTATTAAAATTCCGGCAATCGATACACGCCTGGCCAAAGGACGTATCGGTTGCCTTTTCCATCATATCTTAAACCTTCACTCCGGATTGAAGGAATAATTCAATAATACTTTTTAGACCAAAGCATAATTCACTTTAGCCCATTAAAACACAAATCTATTTGGATGATACCTAAACAAGTCAGATTATAGGGAGTTCAGTTTTGGGGCTCACTGCAATCTGAGATACAGTTATTCTTGTCTACAACGAATATATATATATATATAAGGTATATGCAAAATGTTTTTAATTTTTTTTGAAAATTGAGGTAAAAATTACATAAATGGAGTATTCATTTACCTCTTATGCATTATCTAGCAAAGGCAGAAGTGTTTAACAAAGATTTAATTGGCCTTGATTATAATAAGCAGAACAATAAACCACCAAAATAGGTATCATTCATAATCTCAAAGAAAGTGATCATTTTCAACTCCAATTAGATTAAAACAAACATACTTTATGGAACCAAAAATCATAGAAACCATCATACTTATTCCAACCTATGTCTTACTGCTGTATGCTTCTGGCAAGACCATTGACAAAACCGTGGAAAACAGCCTGATGCAGAAAACCAGGGCCAAAGTCATAAAAAAAGGAGTCAATTTTATATTACTCGTCATCATGCTGTCGACACTATTTTTCATTTGGGGTGTCGATCAATCTGAATTGGTCCTTTTCCTGAGCTCCTTTATTGCCATCCTCGGCATAGCGATGTTTGCACAGTGGTCCATCCTATCCAACATCACCTCCGGTATCATCATATTTTTCAATCACCCAGTCAAATTGGATGACACCATCAGTATCATGGATAAGGATTATGAAATTCGTGGAAGGGTGAGCGATATTGGATTGTTTTTTGTGGTCATCAAAACGATGGATGGCGAACGTGTCACGATACCAAGCAATGTATTTGTTCAAAAGATGATAAAACAGCATTCCCATGGGTAATCATTTTATTGCCATTCTATTTATTCTGAGCTTTTTACTTTGCCCGGATCTTTTATCCGGACAACAAAAATATGAAAGTGAAAGCCGGATGAGATCCGAAGAAGTACCCACAGAAGCCATGCATTTTTTGGATGCTTTTCAGAACAAAAGAAAAGTGCGCTGGTATCTGGAAGAAGGACTTGACCGAAAAAGTATTGAAGCTAAGTTCAAACTCAACCGCCAAAAATACAGCATTGAGTTTGATGCTCTGGGACAATTTGAAGATGTAGAAATTGAAATCAGAAAGAAGGAAATTCCTGAAAGTACGCTGGAGAAAATCAAAAGCCAACTTTCCCTGGACTGCGGGAAATTCAAAATTCAAAAGGTCCAGACCCAATACTCTGGTGATAAGTCAGCTGTACTTTCGACCATAACAAAAGCTTCCCGCAGCGATGCGGTAACGATCAAGTATGAGCTGGTGGTAAAGTGCAAATCAGGCAACAACTCAAGCCTCCTCGAATACTTATTCAGCGAAAGTGGCGAAAAACTGGCTGTTTCAGAAATCGTATTTAAAAACTCCAGTCACCTTGAATACTAAGCTTTTATTTTATTACACCGCATTATTCATGGTGTTTATTTTGGGAGAATCGAAGGCACAGCTTACTTATCAGACTGGCCTGTTGCCTGCGGTAAACTTCAATTACAAACTGGCAGGCGATTGGTCGCTGAACTCAAAACTGGAGTCCCGGCAAAGGCTGAGCAGTGGCACATTCAACATGGATGGGCAAGCTGATTTTGATTATGTATTGACCGACATCTCTTTGATTGCAGCCAGAAAAGTAGGTTTGAATGCAAGGGCTTCTGGTGGTTATCTCATAAGAATCACCGATGATAAGGCCATCCATCGGTTTATCCAGCAATTCGCCATGACTCAAAAATTATCAGGCTTAAGAATTGCGCACCGGCTTGTGACCGACCAGACCTTTTCCCGGGATGAATTGCCGGAATTCAGACTCAGATACCGATGGGTAACAGAAATTCCATTGAACGGCCAATCCGCAGACCCAAAAGAATTCTATCTCAAGGTGGGCAACGAATACCTCAACAGTCTGCAGGATGGGAGCTATGATCTGGAGATCAGGGGCCTCCCTTTACTTGGTTATATCATCGATGAAAAAAATAAACTGGAAGGAGGTCTGGACTACCGGGTGAATTCTTTCCTACGAGGAAATGCAAGACATACATTTTGGGTGAGTCTCAACTGGTTTATAGAATTGTGAAAAATCATAGGGGGATGGAGTATGACCATGCAACTTTTGTCAAGAAAATATTACATTCAACCTGTAAATCAAGAAGGGCAAATGTCACTATTAATTCCAGCTGGCTTAATTATACTAGGGTTTTTGGCACTCATCAAAGGTGCGGACTGGATGGTTACCGGGTCTTCTGCCCTTGCAAAAAAGAACAATATATCCGATCTGGCCATAGGTCTGACCATCGTAGCCTTCGGTACATCAGCGCCTGAACTCGTAGTAAACACCTTCGCAGCCATAGATCAGCAACCTGACATTGTCCTGGGCAACGTCATAGGAAGCAACAACTTCAATCTATTCGTCATTCTCGGCATTGTCGGATTGATTGCCCCGATTGCAGTCCAGCACAGTACCGTCTGGAAAGAAATCCCCATTTCATTGTTTGCGGTGCTCTGCCTATATGTTTTTGCCAACGGTTTTTTATTTCAGGGAGACAAGCTGATTTCCAGAATAGATGGCATGCTGATGCTATTGTTCTTTGGCATGTTTTTATACTACGTTGCACAACAGCTAAAATCTGAAGCCCCGGATGATATGGAAGTAGCCAAAAACTTATCCAATCAAAAGATTTGGACCTTTATTGTCATTGGGCTCGCGGGACTCATCATTGGCGGCAAACTGGTGGTAGACAACGCTGTTGATCTTGCCACACAATTTGGAGTAAGCAAAAAAATCATCGGCCTGACCATCGTAGCAGCCGGGACTTCATTGCCGGAACTTGTTACCTCGGTAGTGGCGGCACTCAAAAAGAACAGCGATATCGCAATAGGCAACGTCATTGGCTCAAATATTTTCAACATATTGCTGATCCTCCCTGTCAGCACCCTTATTTCCCCGATTGAATTCAATACGGCTTTTAATACCGATATCTATTTGCTTATTGCAGGAACAATATTTTTGTTTGTTGCCATGTTTACAGGCAAAAAGAAAAAACTCGACAGGTGGGAAGCCGGCCTTCTTTTGCTGGTTTTTGTGGGATATACGGTTTATTTGATTCAGAAGGAAATTTGAGTTTAGCAATCTATAATGCTGCAATCCTAAAATGCTGTAATGCTATAATTCAACATTACTAAAATCCTATAAAGCTAAATTGTTAGGACATTAAAAAATTGCAACATTAGATCATCAGATCATTGTGGCATTAGATCATTAAAACGACAAATCAAATGTCATAAAAATGTCCATCATTGCATTTGACCAGGAGCAACAATCCTCCTATTTTAGGCTAAAATTATATCTATGAAAATTTCAGACAAAATTGTCGAGCACAGAAAACTAAAAGGACTTACTCAGGAAGAGTTGGCCGGAAAATCAAATATCAGCCTGCGCACACTACAAAGGATAGAAAACGATGAAAATACTCCCAGAGGAAAGACACTTCAGCTTATATGCGAGGCTATGGAAATACGTTTGGAAGATTTACAGAATGATGACTTAGATCAAAAGCCATCGATGGGTTACACCCTATTCAATTATTTTTTCCTCGTATGCCTCAACCTCATTCTCATGGCGATTTTTGGTTACCTCACATTTGATGCTGAAGCAAACCATATCAGCAGGTTTGGAGGATTGTTGTTGTCCTTTTTTATACCTTCCTTCATTGTATATTATACCCCCGAACTGAACGGCATACAGCGATTGATGAGATACGGTACCGGTTTTTTCATTCATTTCATTCTGGTTCTAATAATGCATGGCTTCGCAGTTGGATTCGTGACTGCCCTTTTCCCTTGCCTGCTTGTTGCCAGCGCAACGCTGTTTTACGGAAGATTCCTCCTTCGGCAAGATTAATAAAAAGAAGTTTTAATGTTAAAATTCCATTTGATATTGCAATGCTGTATCGCTAAAATTCAACAATACCAAAATCCTGTAATGCCAAATTGTTCAGACAATATAATTATTGCAGCATCAGATCATTATACCATTAGATCATTAGATAATTAGATAATTAGATCATTAAATCATTCAAACCCCTCAATAGCCGCTCTCACACTACCCTTCTCCAGCAATAAGGATTTGGCTTGTTCATAAGGGATGGACAATTGCTCTGCTATGATTTTTGTGCCTCTGTCGACGAGCTTATTGTTGGACAATTGCATGTCCACCATTTTATTGCCTTTGACCCTGCCAAGCAAAATCATGCAGGAAGTCGATAACATGTTGAGAACCAGCTTTTGGGCGGTGCCGGATTTCATCCTGGTAGAACCGGTCACGTATTCCGGGCCTACCACAACTTCAATAGGGAAGTCAGCCTGAGCTGCAACCGGTGATCCGGAGTTACAAACGATGCACCCGGTAGTGATGCCTTCTTCACGACACTTTTTTAAGCCATGAATGACATAAGGAGTAGTTCCTGACGCAGCAATGCCAACCACGACATCACCTTCATTTATGCCGTAGGCTTTGAGGTCTTCCCAACACTGGCTCTCAGAATCTTCAGCATTTTCCACAGCTTTTCTGATGGCCTGGTCACCCCCGGCAATCAATCCCACCACCCAGTCATGTGGAACACCAAAAGTTGGAGGACATTCACTGGCATCGAGGATGCCCAATCTTCCACTGGTTCCTGCTCCTACATAAAATAATCGTCCTCCCTGCTTCATTTTTTCCGCAACATGGACCACAAGTCTCTCGATATTGGGAATGACTTTCTCCACAGCGAGTGCCACTTTCTGGTCTTCGCGGTTGATGTCTGTAAGGATTTCCAGGGCTGATTTTTGCTCGAGGTTCTGGTAAAGAGAGCTTTGTTCCGTGGTTTTGATCATACTTAGCTGTTAGCTTTTAGCCCCTTAGCTATTAGTCCATAGCTTTTAGCACTTAGTTATTGGCTTATCGCTGGAGGACAAATAATTGCTAAGGGTTGGTGAAATAATTGGGGCAAATATACTCATCGGAATATGGATTGATCAGCATTGTTGCACTGAAAATTTGAAGGAGATCGAAGAGAGAAATCGAAGCTTAACCTGGGCTATGGCGAGATTAAACGATGAAGATTTCCATTAAATTTACTGTAATAAAATGCTTAAATCTATTACCTAAGAGTAAATGCACAGGTAATGAAAACGCTTTAAAGACCACAGAATTTATGTAAGATATTATCATTTTACCAGTATTTCACAAAGAGCTCAGTTTACGAAAATGGCCTTTAAGTCAAGACATTCACAGAATGTTCAGAAAATCCCCATTCAATCCAAATTTTCATTATTTTTAAAAAATATACAAATAGCTCATCATGAATAAATATTTATTGTTACTTGTCGGTCTCCTTGTATACTCATCTATTTCAACACAAAGCGTCATTGGAGGCTGGGAATCTTATCATAAATCTCCGGATGGCATCGACCTGAGGAGCGTGGTCATATTTGCAGATGGTTATCAGGCCATTGCAAGTTTCGACGCCAAAACGGGTAAGTTCATCAGCTGCAATGGCGGCACCTGGAAGCTGGTAGGAGATGTGATGACTGAAAAGGTTGAATTCGACTCAAAAAAGCCCGAGAGAGTTGGTGAAGAAGTAACGTTCAAAATTGAATTGAGTGAAGATCATTTATCTATAGTTGGCACCGACAGAAAATTTGACCGCATGGATGATGGAACTCCCGGCAAGCTTTCAGGAGCATGGCTGATGTCGGGCCGGATTCAAGACGGTGAAGTACAATCCAGAGACACCTCCGGGTCCAGAAAAACGATGAAGATATTGTCAGGAACGCGATTCCAATGGATTGCCTACAATACCGAGACCAAACAATTCAATGGTACAGGAGGAGGCAATTACACCACCATCGACGGGAAATACACAGAAAATATAGAATTTTTCTCAAGAGACGATAGCAGAGTGGGTGCCAGTCTGGTATTCGATTACAAACTGGTGGACGGAAAATGGCACCACTCAGGTTTATCGAGCAAGGGCGATCCCATTTATGAAATCTGGAGTATCCGGGAGAAGTAAACCATACTCCTCCTATGCTTTAATTCATTGATCATTTTTATGTCCCCAACACATAAATATCGGCTTTTAATGCGCCATGAGTTATAAAAACAACTTTTATAGCTCATAATACAGCAAGCTTGTGAGTTATAAAATAAGCATGTAAACCATGATCTGGAGTTAACATTTTCTAATATTTTGCGGCATATGCCAAATGTTCTATTCTACGCTGACCAAATTGGTACAATCATTAAATTAGCGTTTGTTCAGACTCACCCATGTGCCCACAGGTGCCTCCTTAAAGCTCATACAATTGTCTTTCCCAACTAAGTAATTGGTGCTGAGGTAGTCCGACGTGATCTCTGCTTCATTTTCTGAGCGATCGAGGTCGGCGGGCATAAAAATCTCTCCGTCAAACTCTTTGAAATCAATAGCCACATAGTGATACCCCGGATTTATGACTTCTAGTACCAGGCCGGGTACAGGGTAGATGACATTGCCCGGACCATCCTGGAAAGGGTGATTGGTAGAATACCATACTGTAGTTGACCCTCTGGTAGCTTTCTTACAGCTAATACCACTTATGGTCTTTTCTTCATCAGAAAGTTCCCACTTGTTGGTATACACACTTTTATCTTTCCAATCGTCTATGGTCTCGCCGAGGCATTTTCCTTCTTTATATTTTGCACTGCTGGTGATGACAACATTGTTGCTGAAATCTTTGTAAATGGTCTCCGCCATAATTCCACCGCCCATTTGCCCGTCCATCTTTTTCACATAAAAGCTTTCTTTGTTGAAGACAGACTTGTTGTCGTTGATCTGCAACTTGTATCTGTACAAAACATCTGTATTGGCAATGGCGGGTGCCAGCTTTAATACTTCTTCAGGATACAATGTTTTGGCCTCATAAATAACCTCAACCCCTTGTCCAAAAAGCGAACCTGCAATAAACACAAATAGAAACAATGACTTCATGATATAATTTTTTGAGATGACGTGTATGATACACTTTCATTCGGGTGAATAATAAACTTTTGCACTAATATATCATGAAAACGGGTAAGTAAATATTTTAGTATGGGTATAGTTAAATAATTTTATCTCTAATATTTAGAGGTGCGAGTTTAGAAGCTATCAAGAGGTAGAAATCTTTGGAAAATGAGTGCAAGACTTAAATTTAACTGTTCTATGCCGGCTTTTTACGGAAATAAATGATCAATAGAAAAGTTGGCTAAAATCTGGATTTGTCCTGCATTTTTCATTCATCGTAAGTTCATATGGCTGATCCATCACAACATAATTGCCGTTTACCAATTCATTCATCGTGATACTTTCTGCATCTGGATCTACAATGAGGTAATACTTTACCCCAAACTTCGAATACAAATCAAATTTTGTAATCGTGTCCTTCATTCTGGAAGAAGGTGATAGGATCTCTGAAATTAAAAATGGTGGCTTGTCATAATATTGGCCACTGATTTCTTCGCAAACTATCAGCAAATCAGGGTTGACAATAGTATTTTCTGTAATCAAAAGATCAATAGGCTGGTATACTTGACATCCACAATCGTTTTTATCCAAAGCATTCTGCAGAATGATGCTCAATTTTACTGCAATTTTTTGATGTTTTGGAGAGGCCATTGGACTCATGTCATAGGCGATGCCATCAATGACTTCCCATCGACCTTCCCATCGCAGGTAGTCTTCGTATGTATAATTTGGAAGAATTTTGACAGCTGAACTCATACTGCAAAGATATGTAATTATAAATTTGCGCGTTTGGATTTATATCCAATAATACTATTCAACTCTTTGCTCCAATGCTCGTGCTCCCGATATCAGCCAAAGGCCCACAAAAGTCAGAAATCCGTTCAATGCCAGATTGAGGTAACCGAGTTTGAGGCCAAAGAAAAGTTGCTCGCTGTACATATCGAGTACATAACTCAGGACCACCGATAAGATACATACCAACCAAACCCATTTGTCCAACACTGCTCTTTTGGTGAGAATGCTGAAGGCAAAAAGCCCAAGCAGGGGACCATAGGTGTAACCGGCAGCTTTAAAGACATTGTTGACCACGGCGTCGTTGTTGATGATGGCAAAAAGCATAATGGTCAGAAAAATAAGGACTGAAAACCCTATATGCACATAGGTGCGCACCTTGGTTTTTTCTTCTTCAGGCTTGGTAGATTTATTGAGATTGAGGAAATCGATGCAGAAGGATGTAGTCAAAGAAGTCAGTGCGCTGTCTGCACTGGCATAATTGGCTGCCGTAATTCCAACAATAAAACATACGCCTACAATAGGGCTGAGGTGTTCCAGCGCCAACATCGGGAATAGGTAGTCTGACTTTTCCGGTGGAGTGATGCCCATGTGATCGATGTACACATACATCAGCGCTCCAAGTGTCAGAAACAACAGGTTGGCAAAAACCAGGATGATGGTGAACAAGAACATGTTTTTCTGGGCATCTTTCAGGCTTCGGCAGGTGAGGTTTTTTTGCATCATGTCCTGATCGAGGCCTGTCATAACCAGGGCAATGAGCGCCCCGGAAATGAATTGTTTGAAAAAATTATTGGGGTCGTTCCACCCTTTGTCAAAAAACCAAAGCTTGCTCAAGCCTGCATTGCTGATGGTCTCAAAAGTAATGGCAATGCTGATGTCCAGTGAATTCAATATGGTCACTATGGTAAGAATCAAAGCTGTGAGCATAGAAACCGTTTGGAAAACGTCCGTCACCACAATGGTTTTGATGCCACCTCTGAAAGTATACACCCAAATAAGAAAAATGGAAATCAGCACCGTAAGCCAGAAAGGAATGCCCAAAGGCCCCAAAACAAACCGGTCAAATACAAGAGCTACCAGATACATCCTGAAGGCCGAACCCACAAGCCTCGACAAAAGGAAAAATGCCGCCCCCGTCTTATAGGAAGTCTTCCCCAGCCTTTCTTCAAGATAGCCGTAAATGGAGGTGAGTTTGTATTTGTAATATATGGGCATCAAAACCGCCGCAATCACAAAATAACCAACCAGGTATCCAAATACCATTTGCATATAGGAAAATTGCTGGTTACCTCCTCCGGCACCGACTACGCCCGGAATGGAAATAAAAGTCACCCCACTCAAAGAAGCCCCGATCATACCTATGGCTACCAACAACCATGGACTGTTTTGATTGGCTGAGAAAAAAGTCTGGTTATCGCTCTTCCCCGATGTGAGCAATGATATCACGATCAAAATGACAAAATATCCAAGAATGATGGAGATAATGGCCGTGGGCGATAAAGTAAACAGTGGTATCAATTGATTTTCTTTTTTAGTTATAGAATGTAGTTGGTGAGCAAGCCGTGAAAACCTCTGCGATCTTTAATTTCAAAACTTCTTTGCGCCTCTGCGAGAAAACAAAAGACCAAAGACCAAAGACTAAAGACTAATAGCTAGAAGCTCTCAACCCGCTCAAAAAATTCATCCAATTCATCAAACGACTTAATGCCCGGAGCCTCCTCTTCTCCTCCCCTGATCACCATACCCAATTTTGGAAAATGGGTCACTGCAAAATCAACATCATCTCCGGTCCAGGCCGCTTCAAGATAGACATTTTGTTCGGATTTCAGCGCTGCAAGTTGTGCCTCACTCAATGAAGCCAGACTCACATCACAAATCCTGATGATGGCAGCATCTTCCTCTGCCACTTCGTCCATATATTTTTTAGTCAACACCTCCTTTTCTCCAAAGTGGGGAATATCGTTCCAGTAGATGGGAAGCACAAGGTAAGCCGGCTTCAGGACATCTATTCCTTCAAGTACTTTGGGTGTCCAGGAATCCTCAGTTATTTCCACAGCGATGGCCGGTCCTTCCACCCATGAAATGATCTCTGCTATCTTCTGCACATCTGTTTGTTCTGAGAGTTCAAACCCTATAAGGTCAACACCCATGGCTGCAAAGTATCTGGCGTCAGATAAGTTTGAAACGTCGGAGGCATAAATCTTTGGTCTTTGCATATATCTTTGTTGCTCGTTTACCGGGCTAAGGTAAGCAATCACGATAATGAGCGGGAAAACAGAACACAAAACTTATTACGAAAAGGTCTATGAGGTGGTGGCAGCCATCCCCAGAGGGAGAGTGACCAATTATGGAGCCATAGCTGACTACTTGTCTTTGGGGTCTTCCCGAATGGTGGGTTGGGCACTCAACCAGTGCCATGGCGCTGTAGATGTTCCTGCCCACAGAGTGGTCAACCGGATTGGTGAGCTGTCAGGAAGGCTCATGTTCCCCACGCCCACCCTCATGCAGGAAAGACTGGAAAGCGAGGGTGTGAAAATCAAAGACCATAAAGTCGTGGATTTCAAAAACGTATTCTGGCATCCTTCAGAATTGGCCAGCCTTACTGCTGATCAAAAATCGATTGACATTCAAGGCCAGGAGTTTATAGCACATTCTCTGCTCGACCTCGATGATATTGCTCAGAAAATATTGTTGTTTGCCAATAATTCCGACCAAAGAACACTGGCCTTCATTGGAGACCTTGGTGCCGGAAAAACCACCTTCATCAAAGCCATGGCCAAACAATCAGGCATTGCCGAAACCAGCAGCCCCACTTTTTCTTTGGTGAACGAATACCGAGCCGCAAACAATCAGACCATTTATCACATGGACTTATACAGGCTCGAAACCATCGAGGAAGCACTGGATATGGGCATCGAAGAATACCTCGATTCGGGCAACATGACGTGGATAGAATGGCCTCAAATCATCTACCCATTGCTGGACGAATACATGGAAGTCAAAATCCTGCGCAATGGCGACGGTTCCAGGACAATAAATGTAAGTACGGTCAAATAGTCTTATCCAAACATTAAACAGTCCGATCGGCTGCAAATGCTCCTACTTCACTAAAGCTTATACAAAATGTAAGGCTGACTTGTTTTGTTTGATCTGGGTACTGATCTCATCCCATAAGTTTATTCTCTTCTCCAGAGCTTCGATGGAGACCTCAAGCACATCGTTCCACTTGCCTTCATCATCTCCACACAAAGCCGATATCATCTCCAGAGAGAGGGGTCCGTGTTCGTCTCCGTCCAATTCTATATGTCTGTTGAGGTAATACGAGAGCTTTGGAAATGTATTATTTTGCTCATGCTTTGAGTGCTCAATGATGGCGAGAAACATATCAGGAATGAGGTCTTCTCTGCCGAAAGTAAAGGCAGCTGCAATCTTGTGCGTTTGCCCGGATTGAATGATGGTAAAAGTATAGGCTAAAAATTCCTTCACACCTGGTTTTAAGCCCGCACTTTGTATTTGTTCAAGCACTTCCTCCACAGTGTCGGCTGATTGGACCAGCTGGAGTACTTCATTTGTTGAAGCACCAACCTCTGCCATCGCGTCCAAATACATTTCAAAATGGCTTTTAGGAACTCCCAATTCATTCAAATCGGTCTCTTCACCCAGCACTATTTCGTTGACAAATCTCGCAATTTTTGCATTCGCAGCAGGCTTCCATGGCAACGAAATACAAGTCAATCGTTGCTGGAGTGCCTTGAGCAGTGACATAAAATCCCAAACAGCAAAAACATGATGTTCCATAAAGACCTTGATGTCATCCACATCAGAAAGGTGATGATATAGTTCGTGGTTCCTGAGGTTTTCTCTTAATGCAGAGATCTGTTCTTCGATGTAATGTATTTTGCTCATCAAATCGTGTTTATTAATGATTACCAAACATGTTTGTAAATGACCTACTTCTCAAGTACAAAGGTCACCCTATACTTCACCTGCCATATACGGTGGTAAGCGTTAAAATAGATTTCAACAAATAAACTTTAAAATGGATCTGCGATAAAAGGTTTAATCAAAACAACTAATCGGAAAAATCACAAAGCAGGTGACCGTCTTTCAAATCTCAATGCTCAAATTTCGATGCTCAAATTTCAAGTTTCGATTTTCAAATTTCGATTTTCAAATTTAATAAAGCCTCACCACCAGCACCGAGTTCTCATTGCCGTCATTTACCTCCTTTAGAATATTGGTAGGGTCCGTGATCCACATGCCATCGACGATGAACTTATAAAAATGTTTACCCGGAGGAAGCTCAATGCTGTACTTCCAACCCTGGGAGGTTTTGGTCATCTTCATGGCCTGTTCGTTCCAATTGTTGAAACTGCCTGCCAGGATAACCTTTTTAGCAGAAGTATACCCCGGCAGGGTAAAATTGACCTTCTGGCCGACACTCAGAATACTGTTTAAGGTATGGTACTGATTGCGTACTGTAGCTTTGTTGGCAGGGTCATGCATCCATTCTCCATCTACGATAAACTTATATTCGTACAAACCTGGTGGTATACTCATTTTGATTTGCCAGCCGTCAGTGCCGGCTCTCACCATTTTGATGTCATTTTCTTTCCATTGATTAAAACTGCCGCTGAGAATGACATCTTTGGCTTTTGTGTGCCCTTTCAAATAAAAAGTTACATTGCCCCTGGCGCTAACTCTGGCCTGGCTGATGATATCTGCAGGTTTATAGTTTTTATTGGATTTGTCGGGTTGTGAAAATGGTGCTTTCCAGTAATGTGCGTCGATCATAAAAACATCACCATAATCCAGTTTTTCTTTATAATCATCCAGCGACTTATGCATCTCATACATGTCTTTTCCTACCTTTTTGACGACCCAGCCTTCTTTAAGACAGGCATCAAAATTGTTGTTGGCTATGGCTTGTTTTAGATTGAGGCCCTCAAAATCTGCCATAGCGATACAATCTTCACTTTTGCTGTCAAGGCATTTGCTGTGAAAAGTAAAAATGACTTCACCGTTTCTGATGACGTATGACGCCCCAACCTGATCCTGAGCTGTGATATGACTCAAAATTGACATCAATGATATCAAATTAATAAAAACAACTTTCCTGATCATGGCCGCTCGGTTTTAAAACTGTGCAGATAAAACATTTTCTTTTTATAATTGATGCTGGTGATCCAGGGTGACAAAAATTCAAATCCCAGAATACCGTCGATTTTAGTATTGTAAATGGTATGAAAATTTTCGAGGTTACTCAGCATGGTTGACATGGCAGCACAGGTATACTTATCAAAGACCTTAAGCCTGTATAACTTTCCTGCAAGCGCTTCTTTTTTCCTCCCATCCGAACCGGTAATCTTAATGCTGCGCATGACATTGAATTCACCTAAAATATCGTCATTGTTGTTGATGTGCAATAAATTGATTTCGGCACCGGTATCCAGTCCCATTTTCTTTTCTATGCCATTGATGCTAACAGTCAGCACGGGAATAAAATTCCCTAAAGAAAATGACATGCTGTCAACTTTGAGCTGGGTATGGGGCATTGGATTGATCATCTCTCCTTTATCGTCAAGGGCCGAAAATGTCAAATAACCTTCCCGGTAATTGTACATGATTTCAAATTGATTGAGCACCTCATACCCGAGCAAACCGATAAGTCTCACTTTTTTACTGTTCTCAATGGCCTGAAGATCGATGATATCAGCACCAATGCGCTCAAATTTCACTTCTTCAAATTCGAGGGCTGCGTTTTTTATTTTTGAAAGGGTTGAAATGTTTCCTCCAAGGCCATAGGCAACACTGCTTGCATCACCCGTTCCCTGAAAGTATTGGCTGTTGAGCACCAGTCGCCTGGCACCGCTGTCCAGGACCAGCCAGCCTTCTTCACCCTCAACTTTTCCGCTGATGAGGACCAGGCCGTCTTTGATTTGAAAGGGAACGATAAAACTGCCTTCAGCGCTCAATGTTGTAACCGGAATGTACAGGTCCACCAATTTTGGTTCATTGGCCTTGACCGATTGTGACAACAGGAAGAATAGGGAAATGAGTAAGAGGTCTTGAAATGCAAATGCGGAAATGCGTCGCGCAAAAACCCGTCGTAAAATGGTTTCAACAAAATTAGCATCCAAAAATGGTCTAAATGGATTCTTTCCGGACATGTAAAGGTGGCCCATGCAACGATACCTAATTGTACAGTATTAAACGGTGGGAACAATCAATATGTTACGATCAGCCATTCAACACTTTAGCTAATTTTTCATTGACCAGCTTGGGATCGGCTTTCCCTCCGGATTCTCTCTGGACCTGTCCGACAAAAAAGCCTATAAGTCCCTTTTTGCCCGATTTGTATTCCTTCACTTTATCTGGAAAAGCACTCATTACTTTGGCAATGATTTCGTCGACAAAATCCTGATTTTCACTTTTGATGAGATTGAGATCCGCAGCGAGGTCAATTACACTGGCATTCGATTGCTCAAAAAGCGCAGGAATGAGGCTTTGAAAGACAGCAGATTTGGCGGCTTTGCCACTGTTGATCAAATCAATAACAGCCTTTACAGTGTCTGCACTTAATACTTCTTCCAGGCTGATATTTTTGGCTTTTGCTTCCGGAAGCAATTTGAGTACGACCAGGTCAGATAGCTCCCGGCTGCCTCCGATCTTTTTGCTGAGTGCAAGATATTGCTGGCCGAAACTTTTTTGTTCGGTCAATACTTCCAGATATTGTTCCGGCACATGATGTTCTTCGCTGAGTTCCTTTGCCAGTGTCTCCGGCAGGTGATCAATAGTAGCCCTGATGGCTTCAATTTGTTGTTGTGTTATTTTGATGGGTGCAAGGTCAGGCTCAGGAAAATACCTATAGTCATTTTCTGTCTCTTTCTTGCGCATGGGTCTGGTTTCCCCATTTTCAGGATCAAACAGCATCGTGGTTTTATAGATGCGTTCTCCCTTTTCAATCATTTTGATCTGAGCCTGAGATTCAAATTCAACAGCAGCTTTAGCAAACTTCTTGGAGTTGACGTTTTTGACTTCCCGACGTTCTCCATAGGCTTCCTGGCCCATAGGTCTGACGCTCACATTGCAATCGCAACGGATGGACCCCTCTTCCATATTCCCGTCAGAAACCTCGAGGTATTGCACGACTTTCTGGAGGTAGGCGATGAAGTCGTGCACATCCTGACCAGACCTGAAGTCGGGCTCGGTAACCAGCTCCAGCAGAGGGGTTCCTGCCCTGTTGTAATCCAGGAGTGAGTAGTGATCTGACTGATCATGGCTCGATTTTCCCGCATCTTCTTCCATGTGGATGTGGTGGATCCTGATCGTTTTTTCACCTCCTTCTACCGGAAAAGTAATTTTACCTCCAACACATATGGGTCTGCCGTCCTGCGTGATCTGATATCCTTTAGGAAGGTCAGGGTAGAAATAGTTTTTGCGGTCGAAATAACAATATTCATTGATGTGGCAGCCAAAAGCCAGTCCAAGTTTGACGGCCTTTTCCAGATGGGCCTTATTGGCTACTGGCAATGTCCCGGGAAGGGCAAGCGTCACCGGGCTGATGTGTGTATTGGGCTCAAGGCTGAATTCATTTTTCTCCGGACCAAAAGCTTTGGCATTCGTATTCAACTGGATATGCACCTCCAAACCAATGACTGTTTCAAACTGCTGCATGCAAGAATTTTATTTATTAATACCTGGCTATTCAAAATTTTAGATAAAAATGATGCTTAGCTCTTTTGCTTCTTTTTTGAAAGGCCCAAAACTAAGCATTTTTCAAGCTGAAAGCATGGCTAAGATGGTCTTTTCAAATATTTTGTTGTAATCCATCCGGCTGATATGCTAAAGATTAGATGATGCTATTTTCCTCATGCAAAGTATCAAATAAAGACAAGACTGATTCCCAATACCAGCAGCAGACAGAAGGAAAAAGTGAGGATATAAAATGTAAACATCAGGCTCATTTTCACAAAGCTGCGAAACTTACCTCCCTGATAGTACTTGTGGATATTCCATATGATGAGAGCCAGCCCCATAAAACCAAGCACTGCATTGAATGTATCTACATCCGCAACACCTTCCAAAAGAT
The DNA here is from genome assembly GCA_020436935.1 of Saprospiraceae bacterium. Lineage (GTDB taxonomy): Bacteria > Bacteroidota > Bacteroidia > Chitinophagales > Saprospiraceae > JADKBO01. Next base: position 26,573 of record JAGQWX010000011.1, on the reverse strand, counting down.
TGTTGATCAGGATACCAATACTGATCAATAAAAATATAGTGCTGTGCATATACATGTTGAAGGTCAGATGTTCCAGCAGATAAAACCCTCCCCTCATGTAGACCAGTTTTGCAAAAATAGCCGTGAGCAAAACAGTGAGCACAAAAACCCAGGAGGTATTACCGATAAGAAACTTGGTACTGCCTATGGGATTGTACAGCATATTGACAGATTGCCTTAAAATGAGTTTTTGGTACCACTTGTCTAATTTCTTTTCAATAATGATGCTGTCAACAGATTTGTTGTACACATCACTTAACGTGATGTTGTGCTTTTCGGCAAATGAGAATAGTGTTGGTAAAAAGTTATTCATCGAATCTACATCCGCATATAGGTCTGCCCTCAGTTTTTTTATGACTGTCGTATCTGCAATATACTTGGGTGCAATCGTATCAAAGCTGGATTCATGGGCGGCCAACTCCCCTCTGACCAGTGCACTTCTTTTGGTCATATTATTGAGCGAAGGAAGAAAAAATATGATCAGTGTAAAAGCTAAAAACAAGGTGAATAAAAAAGTCTGGGTCGGCAAAAGATACGACTTGCGTTTGCCGGCAATATATGCCCTTGTGAGGAAGTAGGGTCGCCAAATATTTCTTACTGTATGGAAAAACCTGGAGTCAATATTGAAAAAGTTGTGGAACAACTCTCTTATTACTACTCTGGCTGACAGGTCGTGGCTTAGTCTGTGCTGACCGCAATGCATGCAGTATTCCTCGCTGGCCTGGAATTGCTTTTCGCAGTTGAGGCAGTAGTTTTTGTTTTGGGTATCCGGCATCGCCTATTGCTTTGTTGTTTGACGTCCTGTTTTACGATCACCACAAAGTTAAAGAGGAATTTCCAGCTTTTTATGACATTTTTTTGCCAACCAACATTTCAAATTAAAATTTATAACCATGTTTAAATCTATGTAAATCAATTGGTAATAATTAAATATCCACTTATTTGTACGAAATCGGCACAATTATTGCACTATGGTAAGTAGTCATATTACATTTTTTAATAATATGTAATAATATATTGATTATGAATGCTTTATGACACAACCACGATAATAATTTAACAAAAATCAGGTCCGATGGATATTGGATATTCGATCATTTACCGGTTTGGAAAGTCAATAATAGCAATGGCGATTATTTTCTTTTCAATAATTTTCAGCGGTGCAGTCCTGGGTCAGGGAGAGATTTCCTGCTCCAACATCACGGTAGGTTCACAACCGGGCTTATGTGGTGCCACCATCACCATACCCAGCCCCTGCAGCGGTGGACAAGCTCAAACAAGCTTTTACACCGTAGGAACGCACAACGTACCTTTCACCTGCCCCAATGGCTCCTGTGTGGTAGTTGTCACTGTATTGGATACCGAAGGTCCGATGTTCCCGTCCTGTGAACCTGTAACAGTAAATCTGGGCTCCGGAGAATGCGGTCCTAATGCATTTTCTTTTATAAGTGTGATCGACAATTGCGATACACCAAGTGGCATCACGATCAGTCCTGCAGCAGGCAACCCATACAGTATAGACCACGAGTTTAGACCAGGCACCTACAATTTATCATACATAGCAACAGACAGAGCCGGTAATTCCAGCAGCTGTACCATGTCGCTGACTGTAGTCGGTGTTCCCAACCGAGTCACCTCAGTAACTTGTTATAAAGACATCAATGTTACTGTTGGGCCAGATTGTTTTGCGCTTATCACCCCGCAAATGATGCTGGAAGGAGGTCCATACAGCTGCCTCGACGACTATATTGTTACCATTTATGACGCTGCCAACAGGCCATTGGGCAATACAGTTGGCATAGAGCACATCAATCAAAAGCTGAAAACCGAAGTACTTTCTCCCGATGGCAACAGATGCTGGGGATGGGTTACTCCGGAAGATAAAACTGGCCCTGAACTCCTCTGTGATTCTGTTTACACGACATGCTCTGGAGATTTCAGGCCAGGAGCCCCACTACCGACCAAAATCACCTACGCTTATCAGGGTGCTGATAAAAGCCTGCCTGCCGGAAGTACCTTTACCAAAGAATTCAATATCCCGGTTTTTGGCATCAACAGCGCATCCATATTTGACATTGATGTTTTTATGGATCTTTCCCATACCAGCGTCAATCAACTTTCAGCGCAATTGGTATCTCCATCAGGAACAATGATCCAGCTTTTCAACGCTGCAGGTTCTTGTACAGGAGATGACATTTACGCATTTTTTGACGATGAAGCTACGATGGCCGCAAGCGCATTTGCAGACAGTTGTTTTGCAACAGGCCCTGCGAAAATGGGCAGATTTAAGGCTATCCAAAACCTGTCAGGTGTCGAAGGTGGTTTTATGGAAGGTGTATGGAAAATTGTCATTGCTGATAATTCTTCTTCCGACGGTGGCAAGGTCAATGCACTCCAAATCATCATGTCACAAACGGGTGGCACCATACCATTTCCGACAGACAATGAGATTACTTACACAAAAAGAGACAGTGCATCCTTTATAGTTTACGGCATAGACAATTGTACGGAAGCCATTCTCCACTTTAAGGACAGCATAGTCACTCAGGATTGTGCCAGCGCCTATGAAAAAAAAATATACAGAACATGGAGGGGAGTAGATGCCTTTGGCAATCAGGCTCAATCTTGTACTCAACCCATCTTCGTTTACAGAAATGACATATCTACCCTGATTTGGCCAAAAAATTTCGACGATATAGATACAACGGTACTTTCTTGCCTCATTTGGGGTGATAGCATACCGGGGCCTGAGGTTACCGGGAAACCACATGGAGAATACTGCAGCAATGTACAGGTGTTTCCTTATGAAGACCATATTTTCAGAACCTGTGGCAACAGTTACAAGATCTTGAGACGATGGACAGTTTCGGACTGGTGCACCGGCAGGATCTTATATCATGACCAGATCATCAAGGTTGCTGATCATGAAGGACCAGTCCTCGATTGTCCGGATGAGATTACCGTTTCTGCAGATTACGACGAGTGTGCAGTGAATCTCAAACCGAAGAAGCCCACTGTTTTGGAAGAGTGCTCAGACAGCCTCCATTACATATTGGCTTATTATGTGCCTGATTATGATGAAATGCCTTTGCCAGAAGACGCACTATTCACCAGAGATGGCGTTGTTGGTGATTCCGTGATCCTCGATTTGTCCTTTGGCGTGTATTACATACAATGGACCGTCATAGATGAGTGCTTTAATACAACAGAGTGCATTACTAAGGTCATTGTCAATGATCAGATCACTCCAGTTGCGGTTTGTCGTTTGTATACTACGGTTTCCATTGGTGCCGCAGGAGGTGCAGAAGTAGACGCCAAAAGTTTTGACGACAACAGCTACGACAATTGCGAGATTGTAAAATATGAAGCGCTAAAAATGACCGATGCATGTGGTGGGACCAGGCAATACAGCGAAAAAATAAGATTTTGTTGTGAAGAAGTGGGCAAAACCGTTATGGTGGCATTTAGGGTCACCGATGCTTCGGGAAACAGCAATACCTGTATGGTAGAGGTCAAGGTAGAAGATAAATTGCCTCCTTACATTTACTGCCCGGACGACATTACACTGGATTGTACAGTAGATTACAAAGATACCACCATCACAGGTACGCCCATTTATGGTGACAACTGTGGCGTGAAAGGACCGCCAACATTCAAAGATTCTGTCAATATCGATCAGTGTGGCAGAGGATGGGTCATCAGGACCTGGTCTGTGACCGACAAACGTGGCTACACCAGCACTTGCAAACAGCACATCCAAATCATCAATACCCATCCTTTTGATGAAGATTACATCATGTGGCCTGAGAATGTTGACACGATGGTATGCAATGCCAATCTGCATCCGGACTCACTGAGTAAACCTTATAACCGGCCTATGATATCCCACAACGATTGCAGCCTCACCGCGGTCAATTGGAAAGATCAGGTCTTCGAGTACGCACCGGGATCTTGTGTGAAGATTTTACGGAAATGGACGGTCATTGATTGGTGTAACTACAATGAGCGTTATCATACAGGCATATATGAATATGTCCAAATCCTGAAAATTTCAAACGATGTAGCGCCTGAGTTTGTAGAATGTAAAGATGTCACCATCGATGTTTTTGACAATTGTAAGGGCAGGGTTGTACAGAGCAAATCAGCAGAAGACGATTGTACGCCTTCCAATAAAATAAAATACTATTATACCATAGATTTATACAGCGACGGTATCAACGACAACTTATTTGGCAACGGAGACAGCTTTGATCGCATCCTGCCGGTTGGCAAACACAAAATCAAGTGGACAGCCGACGACCTCTGTGGAAACATAGGAGCTTGTACGTATTACCTTACGGTGAGGGACGGCAAAAAACCTACTCCATACTGTCTGAGCAGCGTAACGACGGTGGTGATGCCATCTACAGGAAGCATTGGCATCTGGGCCAAAGACTTCGATTTTGGCAGCAGTGACAACTGTACGCCAAAAAACAAGTTGAAATTCTCTTTCTCAGCAGATGTCCTGGACACCGGCCGCATCATTACTTGTGCAGACATCCCCGATGGCAAGTCTCTGGTTTTGCCGTTGCGCATGTGGGTTACAGACGAAGCAGGCAACCAGGAATATTGCGACGTGAGCGTCATCATCCAGGACAATACAGGAAATATTTGCCCGGACAACAACAATCCTCAATTGCACTTTGCAGGCAATGTATTCTCGCTCAAAGGTCAGCCCATTGCTGAGGTTGCAATTGAACTTTCAGGCACCAATCTTACCAAAAAAATCACCACTCTTTCAGACGGTCTATTTGACTTTGGCAATGTGAGAATGGAAAGTGACCTTATACTATCAGCGTCAAAAGATGATAAAATCAGAAACGGGCTCAATACCCTTGACCTGGTAATGATACAAAAACACATTCTGGCCATTGACCGATTCAAGAACACCCATCAGATGTTGGCTTCCGACTTCAATAAGGACGGCCGTACCAATGTGCAGGACCTGGTTTCGATCAGAAAAATCATTCTTGGCGTAGAGGCAAGCATGCCAGACAATGGAAAGCCCTGGAGGTTTTTCAATGAAGCGTCTATCAAAGGCAACGACTTATCATCCATGACCTATGAAGAAAAGATCACCTTGTACAAAGGAGAAGGAAGCAGGTCAGATCTGAAGTTTGTTGGAGTCAGACTTGGGGATGTAGACGACAGCGCGACCAAAACATCTTTGGGCCAAAATACAAACAACAGAAATGAGAATGTTGTTGATTTGATGATAAAGACCATGGATGACGGAAGACTGGCGGTATATGTGGATGACGTATCCATGTTGTATGGCATGCAGTTCTCACTGGCCGGCATCAATAAAAAAGATGGTGTAGTACTCCTCCCAGGTCAGCTTAATATTGCCCATGACGCCTATGTTTTCACCAATAGGGGTATTTTGAACTTGTCCTGGTTTGATGGCAATGGAAGAAATATAAATCCGGATGAACCCATATTATACATAGAAACCTCAGATGAGGTCAACTTGGAAAATCTACGCCTGGTAGAGGAATATGGCAATGAATTGTATGACGAAGACATGGCAGTACGTGAGCTGATACTTCGCACCAATACGGTAAGTGAAAAACCATGGTCCGTAGGCCAGAATGCTCCCAACCCATTCAGTCAAACATCAAATATTGAGGTATATCTTCCGAGAGAAGGCATTATGAGTTTCAGGGTCTTTGATGGTCTGGGAAGAATATTGATCAAAGAAAACACCAAAGCCATGAGCGGCAACAACGTCATCACAGTTGAAGCATCACAGCTGTCTGGCTCCGGTGTATATCTGTACGAAGTCATTTTTGAAGGAGAAAGAAAATTGGGCAAAATGATACTATCCGATCAATAAGCTTACAAAACCGTCGTTAAGTAAAAAGTGGAAGGCATAGAAAACGAACATATCGCCAAATACATCGATCATCTGAAATACGAAAAGAGATGTTCTGAACACACAAGTCGTTCGTATTCAACAGATCTGATGGAATGTGAAGACTATCTGAGGACCAATTATCAGATAGGTCTTGGCGACAAAGGGCTCAAACACCACCTCATCAGGTCATGGATAGTTGATCTGACCAAAAGAGGTATTGCTGCCAGATCTGTCAACAGAAAAATTTCCTCGCTCAATGGATTTTATAAATTTTTACGAATTAGAAACCTGACCACGGAAAATCCTATGAAAAAGATCTCTCAGCTCAAAACGCCGGAGAGGTTGCCATCCTTTTTTTCTGAATCGGATTTGATGGAAGCCAAAATGCCCATCTACAACGAAGGAGAGATGTTTGAAATGCTCAGAGACCGTCTGATCATCAATCTGTTTTACAACACAGGCATGCGTAAAAGCGAATTACTCAACCTCCGGGACACAGACTTCGACAAATCCCGCCTTGAAGTCCGCATCCTTGGAAAAGGCAACAAAGAACGCATTGTTCCCATTAGTCCTTCTCTCCTCCAGGCCATTGAGGAATACAAGCAATACCGCAATGAGAAAGCTGCAGAATGGGAAAGCCCTTCCAATCATTTGTTGTTATCCAATACAGGCAAAAAACTTGATCCTCGTACAGTGTATGCCATTGTCAAGAAATACACCTCGCCCCTGCCCTCTTCAGATAAAAAAAGCCCACACGTTTTGAGGCACAGTTTTGCCACCCACCTGCTCAACAATGGGGCCGACATCAATGCCATCAAGGAACTGCTTGGTCATGCATCGCTGGCAGCCACTCAGATTTATACCCACAACTCCATCGAACGCCTGATTGGCATTTATAAAGATACCCACCCCAGGGAGCATTAATTTTGCCACAAACACGGTGAAGTAAAAATATTTTTTGCAAATATTGTTGCACTCAGGTCATCAAATTCATCCAATAGATTTTAGGAGATATTGACGATCTCCGCAAAGTTTTTTCCACCAGTCATATTCTGGTTTGACCGGACTATTTGTGTAGGTTTTTTTTACAAGTCATGATGTGAGCTGGCCATGACCTCTGAGTCAAACCTCAACTGTATACCATACTGGCAACTCCAATGAGCAACGCCGTATAGTAAAAAATTTGTAGCAAAAAAGGTCAGATCATGGATCTGCAGGCAGATTGTAATTTTTAAAACTAAAATATCCAATGCGTAAGTACTTCTACCCTATTGTTATTCTGGCCTTTTTTTGGGCCTCATGTTCAAAAGATGAAATCAATGAAAATTATAAAAACTCAGATCAATACAATGCTCAGATTCCACTCATCTGGAACAAATTTTACCTGGAGATCGAAAGATTTACCCCTGGATACAGGCCTCCCGTTTCTGCAAGAAACATTGCATATATAAATTTAGCTGCATATGAATCAATTGTTGCCGGCAGTAATGGAAAATATAAAAGTCTTACCAACTATTTTACCGATTTGAAATTACCTGAAACAGGAGATATAATGGACCTGGATTGGGAAGTGGTTTTGAGTTCTGCTTATGAAAGGAGTTTTGAACTATTTTTCCCCATTGCCCCATCAAATACGCAATTCCAGATGATCCAATTGGGTTCTGATCTTAGGGAAAGAATGCAAATAGATTGTAGCCCTGAAGTATTCAGAAAGTCTGTTGCCTATGGAGAAGCTGTAGCGCAAGCAATTTATACCTGGTCTGAAACTGATTATTGGGGACATAAAGCATTTCTTAAAAACAATGACCCCAACTACCTTCCGCCAAATGGTGAATATCTTTGGAAGCCTACCTATCCTGATTATGCCCCTGCACTTCTTCCTCATTGGGGAAAAGTGAGGACATTCAGCCGCTCAGAAAAAGTTTGGGCCCAAGTACCTCCAGCCATAAATAAAGACAAAAATTCTGCATTTTACCAGGAAGCAGAGGAGATTTGGAAAATGGTAAATGAGATTAAAGCAGGAAAGCATAGTGAAGATAAGTGGATTGCAGAATTTTGGAGCGATGATTGTCCTATACTCACCTTTAGTCCTGCTGCAAGGTGGATTAGCATCACCAATCAGTTACTTTCGACAGAAAACTTCAATCTCATGGAAAGTGTGGTTGCCTATGTTAAAGTATCCATGGCATTATCTGATGCCGGGGTGCGTTGCTGGTCTGAAAAGTACAAGTATAATTATCTGAGGCCGGTCGACTATATCCGTCAATATATGGACGATAAGGAATGGAATACCATCATGTGCCCTGACGGTTCGGGTGGCTACTATACCCCCCCTTTCCCGACATACCCTTCTGGACATGCTAGTTTTTCTGGTGCCGCATCTGTGGTCCTTTCCTCGATTTTCGGCGCTAACTACCGATTTACGGATAGAAGTCATGAAGGAAGAACTGAGTTTAATGGAACTCCCCGTACGTTTTATTCATTTAAAGAAATGGCTTTGGAAAATGGATACAGCAGATTGCCTTTAGGCGTTCATTTTCGTTTTGATTCCGAAGGCGGGTATGATCTTGGATCAAGAATTGGTGATAATGTGCTAAAGTTGCCCTGGAATTGAAAAAAATATTGGAGGCCTAATCTGAAATTAAAAATTAATGACAATGGATGAGAATGATGCTGATATCATCAATGAGATAATTTCCGGAAAAACACACAAATTTTCTATTTTGCTCAGCAGATACAACCAAAGACTGTATCGTGTCGTGAAAACCATCATCAAAAATGAAACAGAAGTTGAGGATGTCATGCAAGAAGCATATATCTCCTGTTTTAACAATCTCAAAAACTTTAAGCACAATTCTAAATTTTCAACCTGGTTGACCCGCATCGCTGTCAACTGTGCACTTCAAAATGTAAGACAAAAAAATACACTGATGAAAAAAATTTCTGATTACGCAGCAAGGCGCCCGATTTCAATCTTCACTTCCTCATTGACCAACAACAATCCGGAATATCAACTCATTACTTTGGAAAACAAAGGTCAGATTGAACAAATCATTGATGATCTTCCGCAGATATACAAACAAGTATTTATCCTGTCTGTCATTGAAAAAATGACTTCAGAAGAGATTGCATCCATTCTTGATATAGATCCTGGAAATGTAAGGATGAGATTGACCAGATCAAAAGCCATGCTTAAGAAGAGAATCTCTGAAAATGCTTCTTTTGATTTGTTGTACACCATTGGTGGTGAAAGATGCAGCATGATCACCCAAAAAGTCTTGTCAAAACTGCTGAATTAACTCCTATATTCATCGTCTTATGCTTATGCAAATTACTCAGATTTTCCTAAAAAGCCTCTGCCTTTTGTCTGCAGTTTTTGCGTTTGTCGCCTGCAAAAACAATGTTTCTGCCCCTTATCAAAAGGTCAAAGTCCTGGCCGAAGAAATGGCAGTTTTGAATTGTCGTCTAAACATGATGCAGGACTCGTTTGACTTGATGTGGGTTGAAATGAATCAAAAATTATCTGAGAATCTTCCCACAACTATGAAACCGGACGAAATTAAAAATATGTTGGGCGTAAAAAATGTACCCCTCATTAAGATGTTTGAATCGTATCAAACCTTTGGAGATTCCCTAAAACAATCTTTGGATATAGTAGAAAAAACAGATCGGGAAATGGTTTCAAGACTTCACCTGGTCAAAAACAATTTGCATGCTCTGGAAGACAAAAAGATGCTCCTCTTTGAAAAGATTCATGCCGAATACCCTGATCTTTTGGACGAGTATAAGTCCCTCTTCATGGCTATTACACAAAAAAAATGCACAAATGAGTCCAGTCAGAAAAGTCATCAAGGCTAAAAATAGCTCTTTTCGGCATGAACTCAAAGATTGATGTATCATTAAGAGTATCGCTGACCATATTTTTCCCCTATTGGGTTTTTCCAGGAACTTCTCCTTTCTTTTCTTTCATAAGATTTATGATCTGAAAACACCACTCCTTATAAGCCAGCGACTTATGTCCGGGCAAGGTTTTAGATGGTCTATTTTTCGAAAAAAATTTATAAAACACTTGACCCCGAAGGATAAATTTTGTAACTTGACTGCATAACCAGAACTTCAAAGGAAGTTTTCTAAATATATTTTTTGACATATTAAAACTGTTTAATTATGAACATTACAATTCAAGCAGTGCACTTTGATGCAGACATTAAGTTGAAAGAATTGATCAACCAAAAACTGTCTAAATTGGTCAAATTTTACAACGAGATTCTGAATGTGGATGTATTCTTAAAGCTTGAGAACTCGGGGCAGGTTCGGGATAAAATCGTCGAATTGAAAGCCGCCATCCCGGGAAACACAATAGTTGTAACCGCAACAGGAAAAACATTCGAAGCGTCCTTAGACGAAGCAAATGATATAATTGTAAGGCAGTTAAAGAGACATAAGGAAAAAATGAGGGCATAATCCAAAGCCCGAAATTCAAAAAAAGCGACCCGTCAAGTTTGGCGGGTCGCTTTTTTTTATTTTGTGACTTTTCGATTCATTTAATGAAATATACCCGTAGAAAATAAATTTGTCCAGTGCACTTTTGTCAAACATCCTATATTACGGCGAGCTTAATCATGGACAATGATTGCTATCATCAAACAATCCACTGCTATAGCCCCTTTATAAAACTTTGTTGATTACTACTCCCATCTTTGCCATAAAAACATAAGAAATAAAGACCTTGTTCCAATTGGTCTACGTCTATACTAATCAAAGCTTGATCTTCAGTATTGATACTGCGTCTCAACCGACCATATTTATCATATAGGCAAACCTTATAGAAGGACAGGTTATAATTGTTAACATTCAATTGATTGACAATAGGATTTGGGTAAATAATTGACACTGGTTTTTGCAATTGAGAATTGTTCATCCCCTGATCGACAGGCATGACGATGATTTCTCTGACAAGACTTTGATATGCAATCTCTGATTTACCGTTAGTGATAGAGAGACTACCTATTAGAAAATATTTACCTGGGATAAGGTTGACGGGCAATTTAAAAAAACCCTTGACTTGCAGATTATTCAATCCCTTTTTCAATACTAGATTTCTTTTATATAAGGCAGCTTCATTGTTGAATAAAACGGGTTTTGATGATAAATAGTACCTGAAATTGATGTTCGTATTTTGAGAACTAAAAGCTTGAATTGTATTTAGAAAGCTTACATCAGTTCCGGCTGGAATAGGCAAATCGATATCACCTGCGGGATAAAAATTTTCATCCACATCAATGATCCTGATGCACGGCCCAGGGTTTTTTCTGTTATCTCGGACATTTACATTGAATGTACAATAATTTTCTACACCAGCTCCGGTTGTTCCATAAACCCTTGCCACAAATGTCTGGCCGGCATCATAACATTCAAATCTTGAAGGCTCAACCCTGTAAGTTATTCCAGGAACTGGGCCTACAAGAACATCCTCCGGGCGGAGTTGTGCATATCCTTCGGCATTGAGATATATATTTATATCAGACCTACAAGCAATTGGGACACCATCACATGGGTTTACAGGTAGTTTGTTTTGAACAACAACCAGTGTTTGGCAACTTAAAGATGCACCTGTAATATAATTCGATTCTGTAATTTGGATAAGAATACTATCGCCCAAATCACTGCAATCGAAAGTTGGTATAGGGCTCAGCCAATAGCGGCAGCTGGTGCAAGGTTCCCCTGATAAGAAAGCAGATGAAGTAAGTGTTACAGTACCTGTTTCTGGAAGCGAAACATTCAAAAGACCAATACATTCCAAAGAAAACCCTGAAATAGACTTGGTCATTAAAACTATCAGAAAAATTCGACTCAATAAGTATCTCATGATTGTTGTATTTAGCGTGAAAAATGATAAGACAAAAATGGTTTGGCTTGGCTTATAAAAGCAAATTTTGGTCATCACATGATGATGTTATTCTTTAGAAATCATAAATTTGATTGAGCTATAAATTTGGTTATGTATCTGAATATTAGGGTTTTATGCACCATCATTTTGACCATTCATATGTGGCTAATAGTGCACGCTCAAAAAGACTGTCCCATAGATAGTGCAGGTTTATTTATGTTGCTGGAAAATTCGGATCAACTCGATTACACAGGAGCAACAGACAGTGCTCTACTAATTATTCAATTGGTCTTGGATTGTGCCTCTGAAAAGATGTATCCTGCAGCAAGAGCATACGCTTATCTAAAAAAAGCAGACCTAATGCTCAAAAAGTATGGTTCAGTAGATGAGGTTAAATTCTTATGTGAACAGGCGCTAAAAATTGCACAAAAACTTGAGGATTATTTTATTGTTGGACTTAGCCACCACCAACTATCTCAGTTTTTTCGAGACAAAAACGAATTTGAAAAAGCTATAGAGCAACTGAAAATTGCATCAACCTATTATGATGAAAATAGATTTCCTGATTATAAGGGCCTGGTATACAACGACATAGGACACATTTATTCCAGAACTGGTAACTACGATCAATCTTTTGAATACTTCATTCAAGCCATCAAGATTTTTGAAAAATCGGGTTTTGAAAAGGAGGCAGCAAATACAATTGGCAATATGGCCATTGTTTACTATCGAATGGGCGATAAATCAAAAGCAATTGAATTATTTAAACAATCGGCTGAAATAAGAGAAAAAATAACTGACGTTAAAGGTCTGGCTGCAATCTATGGCAATTTGTCAACTGCTTACCAGTCAATTTCTCTGGACTCTGCAATACTTTACCAGAAAAAAGCCGTGCAAAATGCTGAAAAAACAGGAGTGCTCAACACAATAGCTCAAGCCAATATGAATGCTGCCCAAATTCTGGCAAAACAAAATAAAATCAATGAAGCAATCCGATATGAACTGAAAGCCATTGATTATTACACCCGCCTTGGGGATATGCTAAGGGTTGCAAACAGAAAATTGTCAATGGTAAGCCTTTCTATCCTCAATGGTGACACTCTGAGTGCTGAAGCTTATCTTGGGGAAGTAGAGGGTAAACTTACTCATCTCAACAATAAGCCTCTCAATGAAAGTTTCTACCTCACCAAATCCAACTATCTCAAGTCGATTCAAAAATATGATTTAGCGCTACGTGAACTTGAGCAGTACTATGCATGGAAAGATTCTATCAGCTCAGATAAAAACAAACAATACATCCTTGACCTGGAAAGCAAATATGAGACAGAGAAAAAGGAGAATGAAATAATTAGATTAAAATCAGCTTCAGAAATAACTGCCCTGTCTCTTGCAAACCAACACCAACTTTTGTTAAAGAAAAGCCTTGAGTCCAAATTACAGAACGAACAAATTTTGATACTTAATAAGGAAAATGAATGGTCAACATCAATGATCAATTTTGAGAGAAGTTCGGCCAAACAAAAAGAAGAATCTTTTATGCTTAGGCAGCAAGCTCTTGAAAACGAAAAAGTCATTCAATCACAAATCATACGCCAACAAAAAACAATACAATTCGCTTTGATTTCTGGTGCTATTTTGTTGGCACTACTCTTCTGGCTCCTATTCAACAGGTTTAATTTAAAGGGAACATTACTTGAAAAAGAACACCTGTTGGAAATAAGAAATCATTTATCCAGAGAATTACATGATGAGGTCGGAAGCACACTCACAAGTATCAATTTGCTCAGTAAGGCAGGCATTCAGGCATCTGTGAAAGGAGAAGAAAATAAAACCACACACATGTTTGGTAAAATTGAAGACCAAAGCAAGACCATACAACAAACACTCAGCGATATTGTCTGGGCCTTAAAACCTGACCATCAGAATGGTAAATCTTTAACAGCCAGAATACGAGAACAATCTGCAACAATTCTTGACCTTTCTGGTATAAAACTGCAAATCAGCGATAACATTGAAAAATTGACCGGAATTGATGAATTCGCTTTGAAAGAACTTTTGTTGATTTCAAAAGAAGCCATTCATAACGTTGTAAAACACAGTGGAGCAAGCAATGTATACATTGATTGGAAAGCAAATATTGCCGGAACTAACCACTTTATTATAAGCGATGATGGCAAATGGAATGACCAAAGCGTACAAAAAGGCAGTGGCACAGGAATGAAAAACATGGAAAACAGGGCTTCAAAAATCGGAGCAGGTTTTAATAGAATCATTTCAGATTCAGGGACCAGCTTGCATTATTATATTTCCCTTGACTTCCTGATGTTTTATTTGGTATACAACCAATTGAGTGCTTCAGTCGCGCTATTTACACCCAATTTTTGATATATCTTTTTTATGTGTACCCTTATCGTATCAATAGAAAGGTAAAGTTCAGCAGCAATCATTTTATAACTGTAGCCTTTTGACAAAAGGGCTAAAACCTCCTTCTCCCTTTCAGTAAGCATGTCAGAATTATTACGTTCCTTTTTATTCTGGTTTGCAAAAAGCTGAAGCACTCTTGTTGCAACTGTTCCCGATAGTGGTGCACCTCCATTGTATGCTTCTTCTATGTATGTTTCGAGAAGATCCAGGTTTTTTTTCAAAATATATCCATTTGCTCCAGCACAAATGGCATCAATAATATTTTGGTCATCTTCAAAAACAGTAAGCATAAGTACCGGGGTTTGCAGGCCAGCTTTCCTCATGCTTTTTACAGCCGATATTCCATCCATCATAGGCATATCAATATCCATAAGTACAATGTCAGGTTGTAATTCTGCAGTCTGAAAAAGTACATCCATCGGGTGCTGAAATCTGGAAAGGAGCAAAAATCCCGAGTTCATCTCCAAATACAATGAAATGCTTTCTGCAAGTTCATTGTTGTCTTCATATAAAAGCACTTTTTTCATCAAATACAAAAGTATTGCGATTTACATTCAAAAAAAATAACATGATGATGTGATCCAATTGCAGGATGAAAATACAAACTTTTATGCTCCATGAAGGGACTGTTTCAAATGGAAGCATGCCTTAAAGCCTAAATTCAAAAAGTGATTCGTGAACGAATTTTAGCTTGTTCAATACCTGCTCCGATATGACAAAAGGATACAAGTCCTGCAGGCCCATGCTCCTGTTGATGCTATTGACGGCATAAGTCATAGGAAGCCAGGCATCTATAATGCGTTTGAAATCTTTTTCTGTGTAAGGGTCAAAATCTGAGCTCATACTCATTGAAGCGTTGTCATCGAGTTTCGGCTGTAGGACCATTCCGAAATAAAAGGCAGTTTCCAAAGTGTCCATCACATGTAGGTAGTGCGCCCAGGTTTCTGCCCAGTCTTCCAAAGGGTGGGATGAGGCATACTCGCTGATGTACTGATGCTGCCATTGAAAGCCTGCTTTACGATTATAATAAGCTTGCAATGCCTGGTTGTAATCCTGGGTATCGTCTCCAAATAGCCACCTGAATTGTGAAAGCTTTTGATCATTTTCCCGAATGATTTTCTCCCAAAAATAATGGCCGGTTTCATGACGAAAGTGACCGATCAACGTGCGATAGGGTTCTGAAAACTTTTCTCTGATGTATTCCCGATGCACATTGTCAGCCTCATCGAGATTGATGGTAATGAGGCCATTGAGATAACCGGTCATCACCTTTTTATGCTGATTGCCGGAGTGGTGGGATAAAAAATCAAAAGCCAGTCCTGGTACTCTTGAATTGTTTGCTGCATTCAAATCCACATTCAATTTGAGTAAGCTATACACCAATCTATGTTTGGCTACTTCCAGCTTTTGCCACTTTCCAACGTGCTCAGGTATAGAAAGGTCCGGAATGGTTCTGTTGAGATTGCAAGCCTGACACAGTTCGATAGGGTCATCCTTCCTTACCATCCAATTGCAGGCGTTTTGGTAATAATTGGAGCAATATCTGTAATTGGGATCTGCCGCGTAAGAATTGCCATCGATCAGTATCATTTCCTGTCGACTGCCCAGAAAGCCAAGGCTGCTGCCACACTTCAGACAGAGTGTATTCTCAAAATACACCGGATGACTGCATTGCGGACATTGGAAGATCTTCATATCAATAACATTTGTTTTTTACCTTCAAGGTAACTATTCAGTTTTCTACTTCTGAAGTTTTGAATATTTGCCGGCAACAAATATGGCATTCGTGCTCGTCAATAACGAATTGTTGTTCCATATGTTCATAATCATGATGGGGCTTAGCATCATCAAACCACCCAATAGAAGATGCATCATCAAGATTTGTTTTGAGAACCCTGGGCTTCAAATTACCCAAATCATTTGTGCGCCGCCATCAAAGTTTACATTTAAAATACAAATCTTAAGTTTTTTGGCCTATAAAATCTTCATGGCTTGCCCCCAATTGTATCATGGTTTTCCACGAATTTGACCAAATCAGCAAACTAAAATCCAAATTAAAACGCTTTAGAAGGGTAACAAGCACACGACAGTCGTTCTATATAAATCTAGTACATTCATTTAGCAATAAGGGGTGACTTGCACAGCAGGCCACCCCTTATTCCTTTCTTATTTTTCTAAGCTTTTCTTGCCTCATCCCATCTCCTTAAATTGAAATGTTTGCAAGCTTGTCATCCACTTCATGAGCCAATTGTTTGATAGATTTTCCGGTCTTTGCCATAAACTCCAGCAGCATAAGACCTACCCATATTCCATCGCTTTCAGGAATATGCCCTTTAACCATCAGGCCACCCGATTCTTCCGCACCAATAAGTACATCCTCCCTGGTCATAATTTCAGCCATGTTAATGATTCCTGACTTTGCAATTTCGCACTCAAGACCATAGATATCGGCTAATTTCTTCACTTTTTCTGTTGTGGTATTTGGTATGAATAGCTTACCGATCTCCTTCTTATATTCAAACAGGTAATACAACACCAACAAAAGGATATGACTGGCATCAAGAAAATTACCATCTTCATCCAACAAGCCGATTCTCTCTGCATCTCCATCATTGGCAAGACCGAGATTGAGACTTGGATCATTGTGCATTATTTCTGAGAGCTCAGGTAAATTTACCAAAATTGGCTCCGGTGTTCTCCCCTTGAATGACGGATTGTAGTCACAGTGCAACATGAATGCTTCAGGAAACAATCTCCTGATCACATTTTGACCTGTACCGTACATGCCGTCATATGCCAACTTAAAACCTGATTTTTTGATAGCTTCGAGGTCAAAACTTTGCTCCACATGGTCGATATACATCGCCTCCATATCCAGGTAGTCAAGCAGGCCTTGTTCTTCCAATTCCTGGAGGCTCGGCAGATTAGAAATAGCACTTTCGGGAACAATAGCTTCCACCTCTTCCATTACGGAGGAAAAAGCGGGCCCACCATATGCGGATTTCAAATTATAGCCATTATAAGATGGGGGATTGTGAGAAGCAGTTATGACTACTCCCATGTCACTACCCGTTTTTACTACGGCCAATGAAACCATTGGTGTAGAAATAAACCCAGGGGATAAGTATACTTTGATGCCATGGTCACCCAGAACTTTTGCTGTAACTTCAGAAAACATCTGACCACCAAATCTGCTGTCGTAGCCCACCACGGCCTTTGTCATTTTTCTCTTGAGCATCCATTTGGCCGTCGCCTCTGATACTCTTTCTACATTGTCAACGGTAAATTCTTTTGCAATTATGGCACACCAACCGTCTGTGCCAAACTTGATTGCAGTCATATTTGGTCTTTGTTTTATCCTATTTTAATTTGCATATTTGCCCCGATAAGTGCGCACGGTGTAATGCCATAATCTTAAGTATGCTACATGCAAGATAGTTATATTCATAAAGGTTTGAGAAAACAATTGGTAAAACTTTTACAAAATAAAGGGATTACCGATCAAAGGATTCTTGATGGTTTTGAGCGCATTCCCAGGCACTTTTTTATCGATCAGGCTTTTGCAGAATGGGCATATAAAGATGTACCTTTCAAAATAGATGCCGACCAGACCATTTCCCAGCCATACACGGTTGCATTTATGACTCATCTGCTTGATGTGAAGATCGGCGACAAAATCCTTGAAATTGGCACGGGCTCGGGATTTCAGGCTGCTTTGCTGGCTTTTATGGGTGCTAAAACGTACACCATTGAGCGGCAGGAAGCACTGTACATCAAAACAGGAAAGCTATTGCACAAATTAGGCTTTGATCAGATCAGACTGCTTTTGGGTGATGGTTTTGAAGGCTCTCCCAGATTTGCGCCCTTTGACAAAATCATTGTTACGGCGGGTGCAGAATCTGTCCCGCAAAAGCTGTTGGAGCAGCTTGCTGTAGGCGGAAGAATGATCATTCCAGTTGGCGACCACAATGACGTGCTCAAAATGAAAAGGATCACCAAAACTTCTCCAAACTCGTTCTCGGAAGAAAATTTCGGAAACTTTAAATTCGTCCCCTTTTTACCCGGAGTAGAAAGGATGAAGCCTCAATAATTTAATCTTTAAGATTAACTTGTAAATACTTTTTAAGTAGCTTGCTTTGTGATATCGAAATTTGTTTTACATTTGTTGATGTATCATTATTAGTATAATCCGAAATGGATTTTTCCCCATAGAGGCCATGCCCTATGAATTTTGCAAAGTACTTACCCTGGTAGGAGGGTAGGTACTTCGTGTTTTAGGGATGAACAAATCACAATACTTAGTTGCTTTTATTGTTAAAATGGCATAATTTATGCTATGCTTTAAGCATGAATCTTGAGCATATCAACAGAAGACATTCACAGGAGATCGATATGTATTATCGAAGCAACTATGGCATTTCTTCCCGACTGGTCAAATTTGAAAATCTCACCCTTCACGTCGAGGTTTTATTGTCCAGAAAGAGAATGCGTAGTTATGCTGCCATCGCTGCAGAGATAGCTTATCTCTGGCAACAAGCCAACCATGAGCTCAGCAATGCCATTGGTTGCAAGATTTACTTCGTTGATGGTTATCAAAACCCTTTAAAATCCGAGCTTTTCAAATCTTACATTTCAGTCAATTATGACGCCCGAAAAGGCATACTTTTTCAAAGAAATTATTTGAATTGATGCTCAGCGCAGATTCGTTTTGTTGATTTGTGCTTTTTCTGCTCCATTAAATTTCAACTACATTTTAATCTAAGTATTTGTACTTATGATTCGCCCAAATTAAGTACCTCCTCCAAATTCCGGTCGGAGAGTTGTCGGACAGCCCACTAACAGAAGCCATGTTCTACTTAAATTTATAACTCCCCACCCTACGTACATCTACCTAACCACTCTACTTCAAACCCAAACGCAAAACCATATTTCCACATCCATATAAGCCATTACATACCCTTTGTAAGTTTTAAATAATTCAAAAATTGAGGGCAATGTCCACCCCATCGTCTGACAATCCTTATTATTGTAGACAAATCATATCTCAGGGTCATGAAAATCTTTTTGTCCATCCTTTTTTTGTTTCTGACTTTGGCCGGATCAGCCCAAAGGTATTTGCAGCTTGAAACCATCAACGATCCTCTGACCCTCAAATATGTTGAGAACCAAAAAATTACTTACATGTCGAAAACGCTACCGGAGTGGCAAACCAGAAAAATCGAAAAGCTCATGATTGCAGACTCATTGGTCCTCTTTTATGACGGTTATATGCGCCTCAGCGATTTTGATGCCATACAAACCAAGAGGCCTGCCGTAGGCGCTGCATCCATAACCTTTGGCACTTTTGGCGCGGGATGGTTGGCATTCGCCGTAGTGGACGAATTGTATCAGCCAGGCAGGCAGCTCAATACGCAAACCCTTGTAATTGGAGGTGCAGGGCTCCTGCTCGGGTACACACTCAACAAATTCTTCTATAAAAGAACCCACAAAATAGGAAGCAGATATCGCCTTCGTTTGATAGACCTATCTATCAGATAGGCTTAATCTTTTCTTTTCTTTCTTTTTCTTTCTTTGGTCTCAGGCTCCTTAGATTGAGAACCTTTGGTACTTCTGCTCGGTCTGGCTTCCGTTTCTTTCGACTGATTGTTCTGACTTCCTTTCGTGCTTCTGCTCGGTCTTGGAGTAGTTGCTGCAGGCACTGTACTTGTAGAATCAGTCGTTGCGGGAGTTGTCGTCACTGGCTTTGTTGTTCCGGATGATGCTGGAGTAGTCGTAGCTGGTTTAGTGGTGCCAGATGATGCCGGTGCCGGTTTATTGGCCGGGGGTGTAGCATTATTGCTTCTACCTCCTGTTCCGCTTGACGGAGGCATTACCTCATTGCCGCCGCCTTCACCGTTGTCAAAGTTGGATTTTTTGATCCTGATGCTCGTCGGACCGCTTATGATTTTAAATTCAGTTCGTCTGTTTTGTCTGTGCTCGTCATCAGAACACCTGACCCCATTTTTACATCTGTTGAGGATTTGGGTTTCCCCGTATCCCTTGGCAACGATTCTTTTTTCATCAACGCCTTCTTTAACGAGCCAGTCTTTAGATGACTCTGCCCTTCTTTGAGAAAGTTTGACGTTGTATGCATCTTGTCCCTGTGCATCCGTATGGGAGCCCAACTCGATGACCATGGTAGGATACTCCTCCATCAATTCTGCCAGATAGGTCAAATCCTGCTCTGCGTCAGGAAGGATTTCCGCCTTATCCAGATCAAAATAGATGTTGTTGAGTCGGATGGGTTGATTGGTTTCTACAATCGTCACGTCGCTGTCAACAGGCTTGGTTTTCAAAGTGAATTTTTTTCTGACGGTATAGTCATCAATAATTCCTCTGGTGTTAAATGATGCAGTATCAGGATAGAAACCGTCCTTGCTTACAATTACACGATATTCTCTTTCGGGTTCCAGCTGGAAGGAATAATCACTCGCCTTCGGATTGGTTTTTGAATCAGGATAGCCACCCAGTGTCAGGTCATATACTTCCACGGTTGCACCTTCAAGCGCTCCCTTGTCATCAGCCACTTGAGTAAACAGATCTACCACCAATTCTTTGATGGCAAAGCCGTATATATCATCACAACAAGTTTCGCTGGTCTTCATCTTGATTTTACCTTTAAAAGGTCTGTTGGATACCAGAAAACCTCTTGTGCCGCTGGGGTCAAATCTCAAGAACATATCGTCATAGGAGGAGTTGTATTGGAAGCCCATGTTCTCAGGTGTACTCCACGCTGTGCCATTCCATGTTGAATAGAATACATCATACCCACCTAGGCCTGCGCGACCATCGGTGCTGTAATACAAGGTTCCATCTTTGTAAAATGGAGATATTTCATCTTTCGAAGTATTCAGCACAGGGCCCAAATTGACCGGCGTACCAAATTCATCCCCATTGATGTCCGCATAATACAGGTCAAAACCACCCTCACCTCCTGGTCTGTCAGAAGAGAAATAGAGGACTTTTTTTCCAAAAAGCTCGCCTTCCATGGGATGTTTGTTCAAAAATGTCCCATTCAATGCAGCAACATCCTGGGCCGCTCCCCATGCACGATCCCTGAAATACGATACGTATATTCTTGAAGTTTCAATTCCATTGGCCTCCATTTGAGCTCTGGTGAAATACATTTTCCTTCCATCCGCGCTGAACGAAACACCACCGCTGTGAAAGCCCGGTCTGTTGATGGCTTCGGCCAGCGCCTGCGTCTTGTCATATTCTCCTTTATCATTGAGCGTAGCAGCGTAGAGCTTGGCTTCATAGTCTCCCTCCTTACCATCGAGAATGATTTCTTTACGGCTATTGAACGATGAATAATAAAGCTGACCATCGGGCCCAATGGCTGGTGAGGACTCTGCAGATCCGGAATTTACTTTACCTTCCACCAACCCAACTCCTACTTCCAGATTGTTTTCGTACTTGTCCAGCAAATCTATACCCTCCTTCTGAAGGCTTACTACCTTTTTGACACTGTCCGGAGTTTCTGCATTGTTGAGCACCAGATTGTACTGCTCGAGCGCTTCCTGGTATTTTCCCTGGTATTTGTAAGCATCGCCCAATGAAGGCCTTATATCATTAAACTCTCCGTCCTTATCCCTTTTCAAAACCCGAACGTAGGTTTGCTCTGCACGTTTGTAATCTCTGGCCCTCATGTACAAATCTGCAATAGCGACCTGCAAATTGACATCACGGCTCTCATCATAGGCCTTATCAAACCATTCAATGGCATTGTAATAATCCCCGGCCTTGGCGCGCTCATCCGCAACCCTGAGTTTGGTCTCATAAGTGACCTGGGTAACGGGTTGTGCAAAAAGACCAGTGACGAAAAAAAGTGCTATTAAGCTATGATAAACCTTCATGGTTGATATTTCTTTAAAATAATTCATGTTGCAATACTTACAGTCTTGGACATGTAACGATAGGATCGGGCTTTGGAGTCTTTTTGATGATGCCAATAAAGCTCACGCCCAGTTCTATGGAGTTTTGAATGCCGGAGGCGTTGGCATATCCCGACAATGGAATATCGTAAGCAAAACCTGCCTTTATATTTTTGTATTCTGCACCCAGAAGTACCTGAGCTGAAGCAGTTCCTGTTCTGAATCCAAGACCACCCTTGACGACCAAAGGACTGGTTTGACTGATTTTATAGCCGGTTACCATGTGCGCTGACAGTTCAAATGCATCTCCCTGACTTTGGACAATCAGACCCGGCTCAAGACTTGTTTTAGGGTTGATGGAACCTTCGTATGTGAAAAATCCTGTGATGCGCAATGGAATATTGTATGTGCCGGTAAATGCTGCGTTTTCTTTTAAAAAATGGGTTGCCGCAACGCCCAGCATCATTTGTCCTTGTTTGGTTCTGTTGGTAAAGCTCAGCCCTCCTACCCAGTCACTGTAACTGCCCTGGACTGCAGGAGCTCCGGACCCGCCGGTTTCAGCCATTTGCTGAAGATTATTAAGGTCAGGATCACTGTTTTGACCACTGAGTTGTACAAAGGTATTTTCGCTGCCTGTGGGAATGTTGAGTCTTCTGTTGACGCCATTTCTCTGCGCACCAATGGACAATATCCTGGTTTGCTTTGCATCGAGGGCCAGGTGGTAAGTCAGCCCCATTCTGGAATACGTATCTGAAAATTTAAAAGCACCCCTTGTATCTTTATCGAATGAAGCACCAATGCCAATCCAGTCTTGCTTTCTGAATCCTCTGATGACCGGAGCATCTATGGCTGCTTCTATCGTGCGGTATCCCTGCACTCCTGTATTCTGGTATTGATCCCTGAAAATTCCTGAGGCCCTGTATGACCCGGCGAACAAACCATTCAATGCGGGATTGACGGATTGGGGTGCAAATTCAAAATAAGTGAAGTGAATGTCCTGGGAATTCCCGTATATGCAAGCCAGTAAAAGTGAGAAAAGCAGCTGTAACTTTATTCTTCCAATCATAAGTGATTATTTCAAATGGCAATTTATTGAAATCAAAGATATAATATAAAATTTAATGGACAAATCAGCTTGTGGGGGATACTTTGGGGGATGGTACTCCGCTCTTGTAATGGAAATAAAGCTTACCAGCTGAAATCATAATAACCTTATGTGGATTGAACAAATCCACTTTACTTCAGGTATTCCCCTATGATCGAATCCACCAAAACATATTGCTTTCGGGTCATATCAAACTTGGTAGTAATCTCTTCCTCAACATAACTATTCATGGTCATCTTATTTCTGAAATCCAGTGACTTGATGGTTTTATAACCAAGTACTTTCATATTGGAGACATTCACATCCTCACCAAAACCATTGTAAAAGTTTTCAAATTTCAAATCAAAACCCCGTTTTGAAATGAGTTCCAGATCCGTGAGATTCGTATAGAGCCTTAGAATTTCTTTGGTAAGCGCTGTGTTGTAGTTTTTGTTATTGGCTATATAGGCAGACGTGCTGTTCGTAGCGAATGTGTAGGCAGTGGTTCGAAACAATGTCCTAACTATTGATTCCAATTTTTCTTTGTTTTCTTCTGAATCCGGCTTAGCCAATTCTTCGACAAACTGTGTGTAGAGCTTCGGTAGTGTGTCCCGGTATTCTTTATCCCTGGTAAAGATTTCGGAAATCTGGGTCAACTCTTCGCGAACCTGCTCCAAAAGCTGATCATTGGCCATCTTAGTTTTTCTGGCTTCATTCCAGTTGTTGATCTGCATGGCTACGAAAATACCAATGACAATGAGGAGAATTTCGCCAAAAGCATATTTCAGATAGTTCCTTAGTTTAAAATTGTTGCGGAAGCCACCGTCGGCTTCTTTCAATCTTTTCAACAATGCCATTTAGGGTTGTTTTTTATTTTGAATGTATTTTATAATAACATGCAAATCAGATCAATAGCAAATTACTCGACATAGAAATTCTATTTCTTTTTACTCCTGGGCGCCTGAGGATTGAAGTCCAGCGCATGCTGCAACCATTCTTCGAGATCATCGTCCATATCAAAACCTTCAGGTCTTACGAAAACATATCCTTTCATAGGGCGTCCGGTAAAATCCATGGGTTCACAGCCTTCCTTTTTGAGCAAATCAGGGTAAGCCGCTTCACCTACACGAGCCATCAATAGGTCTGTTTGTCTTTTTTTATCAAAATGGATTCCAAAACACATCTTGTCATCCACCATATAACATAGGCCACCCATCATATTTTTGACCTCATGTTTCACTTTCTTCTTCTGCAAGACACTGGCTATTCGTTCGGCCAGATGTTCATTATAAGCCATATCCAATACATTTGTGAGATAAATTTAAATGAATTATTTTCAATTGGATCACTTTCGAAAAATGATTTGGAAATCGTCAAGGCAATAAAATTAACCCAAAGCAGAAGAAACGCCTCACTTTTTAATTCCTACAAATTTCCATAGTTTCACAACTTCAATAAGACATCAAATATGTTCCGTTTCTTCCTGAAGTTGGGTGTTCTTCTCGGTGCTGTGGGCATGTTGTGGGGATTAAAATCGGGATCGCTATCCTCCGGTCTTAATCAAAATGTTGCTCAATCGGATGCCGTTGTTGCTTCAAATGTCATGACTGAAGACGTGAGTCCGGATGTGAATGACAGTTTACTCCACCAGGTCAATAAATTTGGCCCAATCAAAAAGGAGGATCTTCGCACAATCATGGCAGAAAACCATCAATTTCTTCGCAAAATGGTTACAGAAAGCGGGAGATTCATTTATAGTTTTGACACACGATCCGACCTGCCTGAACATACCAAATCCTACAACATTTTGCGCCATGCCGGAACGATTTATGCCATGAGTGCGTATGAAAAAAACCATGGTCGGGGGGAAGGTGTCAGCGACATCAAAAAAGCCATCGATTACATGATGGAAGACGCTATTTTTAAAATAGACCATCTTCAGACATTCGGCATCAAAGAACCCGTTGAAAATCAGGAAAACATTGAGGTCAAACTTGGAGGCCTTGGGCTGGCTACGGTGGCCATCCTGAGTGCCGACCCCCTCATTTCTATGCGCGAACACCAGGACATCATCCGTGGATTGGGCAAAATGATGCTCTATATGCAAAAGCCCGATGGATCATTTTATTCAAAGTTCGATGTAAAAACCGGATTCAATACCGCATTCAATTCACTTTATTACCCGGGTGAGGCAGCTCTTGGTCTGACCATGCTTTACCAATACGACCACCAGCAACAATGGCGGGATGGCGCTGTCAAAGCCCTCAGTCACCTGGCAGAAAAGCGCAAGGGCAAAACTCAAATAGAAGAAGACCACTGGGCCCTCATTGCCACCTCAAAGCTCCTGCCTAAACTGAAAAAAGAAAATTACGACAGTACCACCATTCGATTATTGTACGACCATGGATGTCAGATTGCCGGCATTATGGTGAAAAATGCACGCAAAAACATCATCAAAAACCACCTCGCCGGCTGCTTCACCAAAGACGGAAGAACCACACCTACTGCCACCCGCCTGGAAGGACTTAGCGCCATGTACAGCATCATACCCAATGAGGACCCACTCAAAGCACAAATCAAAACCTGCCTTGACTACGGCACCCGATTTTTGTTGAATGCCCCGCTGAGGACCGAACCACACAAAGGAGCATTTATGTCCACCTCCCTCCAATTCATGCCAGGAGAAGGTCAGGAAGCTCCCAAAAACTCATCCAAAACCACCGAATTCAGAATCGATTACAACCAGCACGCCTTGAGTGCCCTCATGGCGTACCACGAACTGTCCAACTTCTGAAAAGCGGTCAGAGGGTCGTCTGACCACTCTAATATGTATTTATTTGATTATCAATTATTTAAATAATATATTGCCTTATAATTTTAGTTATTGAGTTTGCATAGAGCTCGAGTAATATGATTTAAATGTAGGATGAGCTCCCGACAAAGCCCACAAAAGTAATAGTCTTAATTCTCAGCCTTTGGTTTCGACTCCGCTCAACCACCGAGGTAGAAACGACATAATACTCCTTATAAAAACAAAGCGCAGGATCTGCCGACTGTGCCAAAAAGTATGCCTTTATAATCGCACATAGCCAAACTTCAAGACCATGTTAAAAAAGAGGGTTCAGATTTCAGTGATAGTGAGCGAAGCAACGGAATGCCGGCTTTTGACATCGTAATTAGTAACAATGGAGCATTTGATAAAAACATGTGCACAGAAACCCAAAACAGAGTTATGGTCAAAAGACAAAGGCTATGACTGAAGGGTGCGCAGCATTGGAGTGATACGGAATCACTCCAAACTGAAGGAACTGCGAGCTACCGCATCGC
>JAGQWX010000119.1 GCA_020436935.1 Saprospiraceae bacterium | reverse complement strand
ACAAAAAAGGCTTGGTTCAGATTAAGGTGATTCCCTAAGTGGAGACATTGATTGCATCTAATGTCTCCACTTAGGGACCGCTCACTCTGGTTTAAACAAGCATTACTAGTATAATTTACTTTAATCGTCTTCTCGATCATGAGGATACGCTGCGATGCTGTAGCTCGAAGTTCCTTCAGTTTGGAGTGATTCCGTATCACTCCAATGCTGCGCACCCTTCAGTCATAGCCTATGTCTTTTGACAATAACTCTTTCTTGGATTTTTGTGCACAAGTTTTTACTCTTGGGATTTAGTTTTATTATTTACGATGTCAAAAGCCGGCATTACGTTGCTTCGCTCACTATCACTGAAATCTGAACCCTATTTTTCGGCATTGTCTTTAAATTAAGGCAAATGAAGTTTTATAATGCATCTTCTTGAGTATTATTGGCAAATCCCACGCCTTATATTTTTAAGTGAGCGACGTTTATTTTTGCGTTAAGAAGATATATCTGTGTGAGCCAGATATTCTTTTGGGGTCATTATCGGTATTTTGGAATTTTTAAAATCCTTGACATTTCTGGTGATGATTAAATCACATCCCACTTCACAAGCTGAGTAATACTGTATACCATCTTCGAAATCACCAAAATCAAAATCATTCAGTGCCAATTCAATGATTTTGTCACTTAATGTTATGGTCTTTACCAGCACTTTAAATTTTCCCAGAATATTTCTCGAATTTTCCTTTTTAAGCGTATTGCTTAATATGTAGACTGTATTGGCAATGCTGAGTGCAGATATGTATAGCTCTATTTTATTTGTATCAGCTAAGGAAAATATTTGCTGCGCTTCAAAATAAAATTTTTCTCGTTTTGCCAACAAGTCCAAAATGATATTGGTGTCAACCAGAATTTTAGTCATTTGTATTTTTCACTCAGATAATCCCTTATTTCGCTTTTATAATCAAATGAATCGGGCAATTCAATAATGCCACAAAGACTTTCCACTAAAGGTGTTGTTTCTATTGTGTTCACTTCTTTTCCTTTGATCGTTAAGGTCTCAAGATAATTCTCGACAAGTTTAGATAAACTGGTGCCATGTGTTTTGGCATATACTTTTGCCTCATCGATAACTTCCTGGTCTAAACTCAGTGTGAGTTTTTTGTCCATGCAATAAGTTTTACGTACAAAAATAAATATTTTATACGTAAATGTCAATATGCGTTAACTCGCTTTATGGGTCTTTGAAACATTTTTCACAAAAGGTCATAAACCTCTTCTATTTATGATCATTTTCAAACTTTCCTGCAATTGGTCGCATTTCAGCACTTTGTCTTTGAATGGTCTGTCAAAAAAGATTAACCGAATAACCAGTTTAACGGAATAACCAGTTTAACCGAATAACCAGTTTAACCAAATAACCAATTTAACCAAATAAACCCTAAACGCTTCACGCTAAACATTTCCTTATTCTCCCCAGCAATTTCAAACAAATTTCCCTATCCCTTTCTTTTTTTATAAGCCTCAAATCTGCTTTCGTACTCCTTCATTTGTTCGTCGGTAAATTTTTCTTTGACGGCAGGGGGCAAGTCCAGCTGTTCTTTGGGCAGGTCAGCACTGCGGTCTACCAATTCATTTTTTCCTGCATTGTCTTTGATGAGGTCAAAGGCATCGTACAAAGTTCCGGTGGCTTCATAGGCTTTGTAGCTGAGTTTGTTGTTGTCGATCGAAATCAACTGGTACAGTTGCACATTGGAGGCCGCCCTGTCCATCCAGTCCTGGAGGTCTATGTCGTAAATAGTGGCTTTTCTAATACCCCTTACATGAGAATGTTTTTAAAATCACAGTTTTTGTTTGATCTATATACATGGTGGCCAATTCTCATTCTTATTGGATTTGAACTTTATATGTTTTACCATAATAAACTTTTATTCCTTCTTAATGACAGAAAAGTTCTTAAATATGTTCTTCCAAGAAGCGCGCTAAATTATTTAGACAATTTGTTTAGTTTGAACACCCATATTTTGAACATAGGTAACTCCTATTATCACCAAAATCAAAACAAGAGCTAATATTCCCCATTGATCGAGGGTAGGAATAGGCTCGTTAGATTCATAAGTAATGATGATTTCACCGTCACCCGATCTTACATTAGTCAGTGTTTCGGTATTTGACAACATTGGACTCAAATAGCTCGAACCGCCGCCACCACCACCAGCACCAACTCCGGAACCATCTGAGGCTCCGCCACCGCCGCCGCCACCGTACAAGCCGCCACCGCCGCCACCGCCAGCAACGTCATAAAAACCATTACTTCCAGCTCCACCAAGTCCTAAAACACCAGGATTACCCATATTAATCATGCTATTATCCGCAGGCCCCCCGGTACCTCCGGCTGATTGGCTGGCACCCATTCCAAAATTAATATTAGTTCCGGGATAATAAAAGCCGCAGTCAAATGCTGCATTTCCATCCTGGCCAGTCAAACCTCCACCGCCTCCTGCACCACCACCGCATCCACATGGTTGACAAGAACCATTACAATAATCTCTACCGCCACCGCCACCGCCGGCTCCGACAAGTATTCTATCGGCTAAAGTTGTGCCATTAATTCTGACATCACTTGCACCGCCGCCACCTCCTGCAGGTCCACCTGTGCATTCACTACCAGCCTGACCTATTCCTCCAGCGCCGCCACCATTAAATCCGCCAGCGCCATTGGTGCCTCCCTGACCTCCAACTGTGATGTAAATTGTCTGACCAGGAGTTACCGCTAGGTCACCTTTTGCGTAACCACCTAGTCCGCCTTCACCATTGGTGGGAAGCCTATCTATAGCTTGGGCACCCTGAGCTCCCCAAACTTCAAGTGTAATGCTATTTACACCAGAAGGGACAACCCATGAAGTTGTTGATCCTGAGTAACCAAAGGATACACTTACTTGAGAATAGCTTTTTTCAGAAAATAAAATACCAAGAGAAATGACCGTAAAGGTCAGTGCTGGCCTGATTTGAAATCCGTTCATGTTGATTATCTAACTTGTTGTATTACCAAATATAAGCTTTCAAAGTAGCTTAGAGAAAATTATTCAAGAATAAATTCTAAATCAATCTTAATTACAACACAAGGTTGAGGTTAGCGCCATGTAATAGTAATTGACTTTTAAGGGATGAAGCTCAATTTGGGTCAACTTCATGCTGAAGACCAATTAGCTGCGGACCTTAAAAGTTTTGATAATCATTATATTTTCAAGTGGTAAAGTATTGTTTTCGAACATTGACACATTCAATATTGTATGACCTATTATTCACCATTCATTTCAGACCCTTTCGCTTCTTATAAGCCTCAATTCTGCTTTCGTACTCCTTCATTTGTTCTTCGGTAAATTTTTCTTTGACGGCAGGGGGCAAGTCCAGCTGTTCTTTGGGCAAGTCAGCACTGCGGTCTACCAATTCATTTTTTCCTGCATTGTCTTTGATGAGGTCAAAGGCATCATACAAAGTTCCTGTGGCTTCATAGGCTTTGTAGCTGAGGTTGTTGTTGTCGATTGAAATCAACTGGTACAGTTGCACATTGGAGGCCGCCCTGTCCATCCAGTCCTGGAGACCTATGTCGTACATTTTAGGCCCGCTCACAGATACCACATAGATGGGACCGTAGGGATGTTTGCGCGATGAGCCCAAAGGCATATTGATGCCTCTGCCATAGGTATGGTCGTGTCCCTGAAGGACGATGTCGACCTTGTATTTTTTATATATGGCTTCCATGACATTTCGCCATTCTTCATTGTTTCTCCCTGCTTTGGTGGAATAGACGGGGTGGTGATGGAAAACAACGACCCATTTGTTTTTATTCGATGTGAGCAATTTTTCGAGCCATTGGGCCTGGGATTCCATTTTGGAGGAGTCCAGCATTGCAGCTTGTGAGTCCAGTGATACAAACAAAACGCCCTGGTGAACGACGCTGTAAACGGTTTCTTCCAGACCTTGTGGTCCATTTTGAGGATGGACAAAGGACGGTTTCCAGTGTTCTGATAATTCGATGTTTTTGGTAGTGGTGTTTCTGGCATATTCGTGATTGCCCGGAGATGCCAGCGATGGGACCATGCCATTCAACCAGCCTCCGGCTTCAAACCACTCGCCCCATTGAAAATCATAGTTGGCGTTGTTGATCAAATCTCCTGCATGGACCATAAAACTGATCTCTGGCATTTTGGAATAGGCATTCCTGATGGTGCGTGACCACATAGACCTGAGGTCGTTCTGGGCATCGCCGAAGTATAAAAAGCTGAATGGATCGGCTTTGTCGCTTGCAGTGGTGAATTGAAACCATTCGCTCCAATAAGTGCCATCGCCGACACGGTAATCATACATGGTATTGGGCTTCAACTCTGTGAAGTGCACCTGGTGGTAATGTACTGTTTGTCCGTTGACGATCAGAGCTTCTGTTGAGGCGTTGACTTTTGTAGCATTTTTGGTAAAATCGGGACTTCCTGTGGAGAGGGCGATTTCAGCAATGGCTACTGTGACGCTCGAGTCGGTCCTCCAGTTGACGGATTGGCTTTTGGAGACATCTCCTCCATTCCATCCAAGGATGACTCTGTCAGGGAATTTGGTGGCGGTATATTCTTTATGGATTTCCTGTGAGGACACCCATAAGCTCGTCATCAACAAGCAGCAAGTCAATACAATTTTCATCTGCGAATATTTGTTTGCGTTTTATTTTTTGAAGACAGATGTCTGCAAAGCAAGCCAAATTTGAACATTTTTTTTCAAACTGCAGCTTATAAATGTATCAACATATTGTTATCATGAGTTGTAAGAACAGTCTTTAACCTACTTGCCATTATCCAGCTCACGAATGATTGTTTCGATGTCTTGAAAAGAGATTAGATCAATATCGAATTATGAATTAAAAACTGATTGAATCTGTAGTTAGTACAAACTTTTTATTGTTGTTAAATTCAAAAGTTGTTCTAAAAGTATATGTATTCACTGTGGTCTCTTTCCCATTAAAAGATATTACAAAATAGTCAGGAAAAGTCCATTGATAACGTTCTATAAAGCTATCAATATTCATCTCGTGTTTTCCAAAGGTGAGTTGACTTTTAATTGGAGCAGTAGGGAAAATTTTAACCGAACTTTGATCATTATCGATTTTTATGAACTCATCATCGTTCTTTTTTATCTCAATAGAAAGACTTTCTAAAACATCATAATAGGGTGCCAAATATTCGGAAATAAAGCCATTTTTAAAATCTTGTTCATCTAACTTTCTGAAATACTCCTCTACAACTTCACGACTCTTTGAAACAAATTCAAAATAGACTAAAACCTCGTTTTTGCTGACAAATTGATCTATAGGATTTGGTTTTATTATAGGGAAATTATCCTGGCTTAAATACATCGTTGCATAATCCAGGACAATCGTATCCAGAGTAACTCCTTTATCCAGAATAGCCTGAACTTCTGCCGAAGGCTCGATAGGTGTATCATCGTCATTGTCTGTTGTACAAGCAGCAAGGGTTAAAATACAGAAAGCAAAAAATATTTTTTTCATAGTTTAAAATTTCAAATGAAGATCGAAAAATGCATTTTCTTTTTGAGAAATAGAATCAATACATCATTGATCAAATTATAGTGGACGATACATCATCTTTTTAGTAAAACGAAACTGCACAGGAATTCTGCATAAAAAAATGATGTTTTTTTTGAGGAAGTTTGTTTCTGGAAATGATTATGGTGTGAAATTCTGCATACAAAAATGGATGTACATATGCCTCGAAGCCTACCATTACTCTTGAGTTGCATTATTCAAAAACTCACTTGGCGACAGCCCAGAGTGCTTCTTAAAAAAGCGGTTGAAAGTAGCTTTTGAGTTGAAGCCTGACTCGTAAGCCAATGCCAGTAGGGTGTAATTTTCTCCCTTCCCCTGCCGGATGAGCGCTTTAAAATGTTCTGCCCGCTGGCCATTGATGTAGTCATAAAAATTGAGTCCTTCTCTTTCGTTGATGACCTGGGATAAATAATTCGGGTTGACATCGAGCAAGCCACTGAGTTCTTTGAGACTTAGTTCCGGTTGTAGAAATGGTTTTTCTTCCTTCATAAGTTCAACAAGGGACTGGTGGATGCTGAGCGACATTTCAGGGCTTAGACCCGATTTTGAATACTTGGAGTCCGGAACGGTAAGCGTTTCTATCACCTCCTCTACAAGATTGGTGTCATTATGTCCTCTGAAAATACTTGGCTGCCGCAAACCAAAGTAGCCCATAAAAAGCACAAAAAGTGATGCGCCTCCAAAAATGAGTTCATCTCTTTGAATGAAGATGATGAGGACCCATAACCCCGTCATCGAATAGTACAAAAACTGCAGCCAGTCGAGTGTGATTTTTTCTTTGGCCGAAAACTTTTGCAACACGTTTTTCTTGTGCTTTCTCAGCAATAAGTAGGTGACTATCACATAAAATATACCGGAGATGTTGAGCAAAATACTCTGAAAGGTGAAATAGATATCGAAGGTCTTGTCATTTCCAAGCATCAATGCCTTTTTGAGCTCGGGTGGTAAAGTCAAAATTGGAATTTCAGACATGATCAGGCCAAAAGGCAGTAAAAAGTGGGTCAAAAAATGTTTTAATTCCAAAGGCTCTTCGGAGCTCAACGACCGCACATATAAGTAAAGAAATGGTCCATGGAAAAAGGGGTAGGGCAAGGCCAAGTTGATCAGCCAATCGTGTTTGAATATAATGCCCGAAACATAACTGAAATAAGCAAAAAGGTGTATGGTTACGACCACCAACCATACTGCAAGGACATAGTCTGCCTGAACCCTTCCTTTTTTGGTAAAAAGCAGAATAGCAAGCAAGCCAGCAAAAAATACACCTAAGAACACAAATATCTCCATATCAATTTTTGACAACGAATAAGCGGACAAATAATAAATTGGGTAGCCAACTGAACCAGGCCACAAAATTATAAACCAATACTTTGTCAGGTATAATCAAATGCAAAATTGGTATCCATAATCTCAAACTTACTGCCGCAAAACAGCATGCGTAACTATATGCCATCCATTTGCGGTGGCTTTTTACATTTTTATTAATAATGGCCATAAAACCCGATGAGGTGGTAATGATGGAAAGTAGGGCTACACTGACGAATCCGGTTTTGCTGAACCAACCGCCTTGTGCATAAAGACCTGCGGGAATGCTGGTAATGGCCGTGATCAAAAAACACAAGACATAAATACGGCCACTGATCTTATGGATAATTGGGTATCTCGCCCTTATTTTGGGTAGGAATCCCAGCCAACCCGTTCCGAGTGCCATCCCACCCAGGTAGACGTGGATGTAAAAGCTGTTGATATACCAATTGTTTTGGAGCAATTGCGTTGTTTTTAGGCCCAGGATGCCGTCCATAGAGGCCCGGTGGAAGGCAAACGGGATCACAATTGCGGTCAGCATTGCCAATGTGACCATGACGATGAAAGAGGTTTTTTTCATGATTATATTTTGGGACAAATAAGACCATTCAGCGTGTTTTCATCGCCTCAATGTGTAAGATGGGACGACCTTTTTGCCAAATGAGGCCTATAATGTTTCCATTGTGCAATCAATATTTTGGGGTTGAAAAGAATCCTGAAGGGATGAAAGGAGATTTGTAAAATGCATTAGGACAAAAATGGAACCCTGAAGGAATGAATGGGTTAAAGAATGCGCCAAGTCATCAAAGATGGATAAATCAATTATCCGATATGAGAAGTGAGCAATAAAAGAATCCAGAAGGGATGAAACGATTATAGAAATATTTGACCGGTCAGAAGATCAAACCCTGAAGGGGTGGTATTGGACAAAGTCAACATAAAAGGCAATATTTTTTATGTCACCCTTTCAGGGTTAAAACCTGTATTGCAATGATTTTGCTATAATCATGGCATCCCTTCGGGATTAAAATTTTGTTGAAATAACAAACAAGTATTGGAAACAGAATCCCGAAGGGATGAAAGGATTATAGAAAGGTTTGACCCGCCATCAAATCAAACCCCGAAGGGGTGATATTGGACAAAGCCAATATAAAAGGCAATGATTTTAATGCCA
>JAGQWX010000118.1 GCA_020436935.1 Saprospiraceae bacterium | reverse complement strand
CCGATCGTTTCAGAGACAAATACGACAAAAGGCCCAATGTTAATCCGGTCAACGCACATATTCAGATAGACCTGCACATCAGGGAAAATCAGATGACCATTTCCCTGGACAGTAGCGGCTTCTCTCTCCATATGAGGGGGTACAGAATGTATCCGGTCGAAGCTCCGCTCAACGAAGTAATGGCTGCCGGACTGATTTTGCTTTCAGGCTGGGATAATAAGACCAATTTTATAGACCCCATGTGTGGTTCGGGTACACTGTTGATTGAAGCCGCACGCATGGCACTCAACCGCCCTGCTCACAGAGCTGACGCTCCATTTTCTTTCAAGAATTGGTCGAATTTCGACAAGTTACTATGGGATTCAATCTTGCAGGATGCTGAAGAAAAGTCGCTCCAAACCGCTCCAATAGAAATCATTGGCTCGGATAAATCGCTCCAGGCGCTCAGGGCTGCTGAAACCAATGTAGTTGAAGCCGGGCTTGCTCATTTTATAAAACTGGAGAAAAGAGACCTTTTTGCGTATAAAGAAGTGCCAACAGGTCTTTGGATGACCAATCCACCTTATGACGAAAGGCTTAAGCTGGAGGATGACATTGCCTTTTACAAACAGATTGGCGATTGGATGAAGCACAACATTGCAGGAAGTGAAATGTGGGTCTTCAGTGGCAATATCGAAGCCCTGAAGTCTGTTGGTTTGCGCCCTTCCAAAAAAATTAAGCTGATGAATGGCCCAATTGAAGCGGGATTTCATAAATTTGAAATCTATGAAGGCAGTAAGTAATTTGCTGATCGTTGGTCTTGTTTTTTTTCTGATTTACTCAGGAAAGGCTCAAAGTTTTGTTTTTGAAAGTCCTGTTTTTAATATCCCCCAAACAAATACATTCAACGCAGTCAAAATTCAACGATCCGAAGATGCATTGCGTTTTTCACCCCAATGGCACCATGAAAAAATGGATTTTCAAATCAATCAACTGCCTCTGTTTTGTAAAATGGAAGAGTTGTTGTTTCGCAGCAGTGGTATCAACCTCAGGATCAACCTCGGTACCAATGACCAGGTAAGAAAATTGGAAGGTAAATATTGAAAAACTGTATATTTGAATCTTATAAAAACGCTTAAATTCTAAATCATGAAGCTTAGAACACTAATTAATTTTGCACCAATTTGCTTGTTGGTACTTTCATTATCATTTACAATGAATTCTTGCACCGATCCTGTGAAGGGATGTACTGACCCGGACGCTGAAACATACAACCCGGATGCTGACGAATCTGATGATAGTCAATGCGTTTACGCCAGGGATAAATTCATTGGTAATTACAAAGGCAGTTTGATCTGCCCGGGCACATTAAATGGCTTTATAAATAATGCGCAATATGATTTTACCATCACAGAGACAGCAGGTGGTAACGTCAATCAGGTGAGCGTCGGAATTACTGTATTTGGAGCGCCAACAATTTTGGCAGCAACAGTTTCTGGCAATACACTTACCATTGACCAAACCATACCTAATGTACCAATTCCATTCAATGGCACAACTTTGACTGCAACCATAAAAGCAACTGGAACTGGAACCTTGGGTAGTGATCAAAAAACCTTAGATGGCGTCATCAATACACAAATCACTGCAACTGGTCTTCCGGGTGCTTTGACTGATAATTGTCCTATTAAAGGTACAAAGCAATAAAAAAGAAAAATAGATGATTAAAGGCGCCCAAATTCGTGTTTGAGGCGCCTTTTTATTTTATAAAAAATTGATAAACAATCATTTATTGAGACTTAATTTGATTTCAGTAAGGCTTTGGTCCAAATCGGAAAACATGTTTTAATTTTCTGACTCAAAACTTTTGAGAAGATTGTGATAACAAGTCAGAATTCACGAACGTTTTATGCTTATGAAGTTATATCACTTTGCAGTAGTAATTGGCCTGTTCTTTTTGTCTTGCAACAAGGATGGAGAACTTGTTTATGATTTTCGACTTCAATCTTTGGTGGATGTTCCGACAGGTCTGAATACATTGGAAACACATTATTTTATACTTCGTGACATTCCTACATTTTATGCAGCCAATCTCGCAGCGAGGGGCATAAGCGAAGAAGCGGTAAGCAGGGTAAATGCTTCCAGAGGTACTTTTACTGCACGTTTCAACAGGTACAATCTGGCATTCATCAGGTTGGTGACAGTGAAAGCACTCAGCAAAAAGCCGGGAGGGAAACAAGTGGAAATGTTCTACATGGAGGATGTTCCTTTCAATGAAGATGACGAATTGCAAATGCTTAGCTCATTGGGTGATTTGGAGGAGATCATGGCGGAAGAATCCATGGACCTTGAAATAAGGCTGCAGTTCAGAGCTACACCACCTCCGGGTTTGACATTACAACTTGATTATGGATATTTGGTGCAACTATAATATTTGAAAAATGGCTAAAGGAAAATTGTACATGGTAGAATTTGATATACCCTCGCATCAGCACGAGGATTGGTTTAGCCTTATACCTTTGCAGCGAACCAAAGTATCCAATTTACTTACGGCGGGCATAATACTCAATTATGTCCTGGCGAGTGACAGAAGCAGACTTTGGGCTGTTTTTAATGCAGAAAATGAAAGCAGGTTGATTGACCTGGTTGAAAGCTTGCCACTTACCACATATTTCCAATACAATTACCACGAATTGATGCTTTATGATTCGGTGTCTACCTATGCGTCTTTTTCAGTGAATTAATGCAGACTTTCCAAACCCATGAATTGTTGATGCCAAAAAGGTTGATTCTATTTCTGAATGGTATAACTTTGCCCACTCAACAAACAAACTTTTAAGTGCTTACAAAGCTCGATTGGTACATCATCAAAAAATACCTGGTCACTTTTGCTTTTACCATATTGATGATTACCATCATTGCCATTTGTATTGACTTTTTTGAAAAAGTAGATAAGTTCCAGGCTGCTGATACCACCGTGAAGCGCATTATTCTTGACTATTATCTCAACTTCATACCGTGGATCAATGGACTTTTGTGGCCCTTATTTGCACTTTTGGCAGTCATCTTTTTCACCAGCAGACTGGCTAGAGAGTCTGAAATCATTTCTATGCTGGCGGCCGGTGTATCTTATGACAGAATCATGCGGCCATTTTTTATAGCCGCTACCTTTCTTGCGGTACTGCTCTGGCTGGGCAATAACTTTTTGATTCCAAACAGCAACAGGATAAAAAACGAGTTTGAGTCTGAATACATCAAAAGGACAAACAAGTCGACCCTTGCCTCGGACCAGCATTTTTTTATATCTCCACAGGAGAAGGCCTACTTTAGGATTTTCAGTTCCAGAGACAGCACTGCCTACAACTTTCGCGTAGAGACTTTTGATGGAAGTGACCTGATCAAAATATTCAAGGCAGATCGCATTACCTACATTCCGGACAGCAATAAATGGAAGGCCACTTCCTATGAAATTCATACCATCGACAGTCTGAGAGAGCATTTTCAAATATTCACAGACTCATCGAAAATGATAGCCTATCCCTTCAAACCAGATGATTTTGTCAGATATGCCAAACAAATGGAAATGTTGTCCACCCATGAGCTTCGGCAATTCATTGAAGGCGAAAGGGCAAAGGGGCTGGACACTGCAAAAAAATATGTCATCGAGCTGTACCGCAGGACTGCCGACCCATTCACCATCATCATACTTACCATCATCGGTGTGAGTGTCGCATCCAGAAAAGTAAGAGG
This sequence comes from Saprospiraceae bacterium, assembly GCA_020436935.1. GTDB lineage: Bacteria > Bacteroidota > Bacteroidia > Chitinophagales > Saprospiraceae > JADKBO01. The sequence goes on along the minus strand of JAGQWX010000118.1, from coordinate 4,419 downwards.
TGGAATGGGCTTTCACCTGGCAACAGGCATCATCATTGGTGCGGCATTTGTTATTTTATCAAAATTTACCGTCACTTTTGCCAGCAACCTTTCACTACCTGCAGGACTTGGAGTTTGGGTGCCCAATATCGTATTCACATTTGTAGCTTATTACTTATATTTACGGGCACAAAAATAATTACCCACCATGTGTTCTATGTTCAGGCTCCGCAATTCAACCCTGTTTGCATTTGCTATGTTCATTTCTTTGACTTTCATTGCATGCAATAAATCGGGTCTCAAGGATCTCAATGTCAGGGCTCCTTACATCAAACTTCCCACACAAACACTCGATAAAAGCATCAAGACCTATTTGGTTGAAATCGATCGATTCAATTCCGACGGTCTTTACATCAAAGGTACTTCGGTGAATAACCTGCTGAGCCAGGTGCAGCTCAATGGATACAAATCAGTAAATTACGACGCCGATTTGGTGGTCTCCATTGGTGTTGGGGCAGGGAACTTTTATGATAAAGGCATTACATCTGTTAAAAGAAAAACTAAGGAAGGTAAGGAATATTACATGTATAAAAAAGAAATAGAATATTCCAATAATGCCCATTATCGCCTGTTTTCCAAAGACAGAAGAGTGCTGGACGAGGTAGAAGTGATGAACAGAAACCAGAGCCAGACCTATTCCACAGAAGAATTCACAACAGCCAAAGCCTGCGAAGACTGGTGGTATAAGAACGGCAACGCCATCATTGACGACCTGAAAGCAGAAATGGTAAAGTCTGCTTTTGATAAAATCAGAAGGGACCTGAATGAAAAGTACGGTTACACGGAGACATCATCCTATGTTGAATTCAAAACCATCAAGGACAAAGATCACCGTGATTTCAGAAAATTTGAGTCCACCAACAGAACCGTTGAGACAGCATTCAAAACCATGAGTACTTTCAGTACCGCCGAGTATGAAAAAAGAATCATGCCGGCTATTGAATTTTGGGAAGAACAATATCCAAAGTACAGATCAACAGATGAGAAAGAACAATTCCTCAGATATGCCTGCCTGTACAACATTACCCAGGCTTACTATTGGATGGATGATTATATGAAAGCCAAGGACTTTGCTTTGAAAATGATGGATGAGGGGGTCAACGCCAAAGAAGCAAAGCGCTTGTTTGACATGATTGAAAACACCGAAGAAACAGTCAATAGACTGGGATACACCAAACAACACCTGTACACGCCAGCCCAGGAAGGAAAGGGAGGTGTGTAATGATCTAATTATCTAATGATCTAATTATCTAATGGTACAATGATCTAATGGTATATATACCTGATGAACTAATTATCTAATGGTGCAAAGATCTAATGGTGCATAGACCTGATGGTATAATGATCTGATCGTAAAATGATCTGAGGGAATGATGATGTCTAATAAATCCTGATCTTCTCAAAAACAAATGGGCAAAAGCTATCTGCAAAGAGGAAGAATAAATATTTTTGCGCCTCAAATAAATAAGACATGGCCAAGCGTACGAAGATCAAGGCCTTACTCGATGGGAGCAAGGTAGGAGAAACGGTAACAGTAATGGGTTGGGTGAGAACCTTCCGCAACAATCAATTCATCGCTTTGAATGATGGTTCCAGCCTGAGCAACTTGCAGATAGTTGTGGATTTTGAAAATGAAGATCCGGCCAAGCTCAAGAGGATTACCACCAGCGCTTCGATATCAGCCACAGGAAAATTGGTGGCTTCGCAGGGTAGAGGGCAGACCGTAGAGCTTATTGCAGAGCAACTTGAAATCCTTGGTGACAGCGATGCAGAGAAATATCCACTCCAGCCCAAAAAGCACAGTCTTGAGTTTTTGAGGGAAATCGCTCACCTGAGGTTCAGAACAAATACTTTCAGCGCCATTTTCAGAATCAGACACCATTTGGCAATAGCCATCCACCAATACTTCCACGAGAAAGGTTTTTACTACATCCATTCTCCCATCATCACAGGCAGTGACGCTGAAGGAGCAGGGGAGATGTTCAGGGTGACCACCTTGCCTTTTGAAAACCCTCCAAAAACAGAAAACGGAGAGATCAATTTCAAGAAAGACTTTTTCGGTAAGAGCACCAATCTTACAGTATCTGGACAGTTGGAAGCAGAACTAGCTGCCTTGGCTATGGGAGAGGTGTATACTTTTGGACCTACTTTCCGCGCTGAAAACAGCAACACTTCGAGACACCTGGCTGAATTCTGGATGATTGAACCAGAAGTGGCCTTCAATGATCTGGACGATAACATGGACCTCGCTGAAGGTCTGTTGAAATATACCATCAAGCACGTGATAGAACATTGTGCAGAGGAATTGGCATTCCTGGAGACCAGGCTACTGGAAGAAGAAAAACAGAAACCTCAGCATGAAAGAAGTGAGATGGCGCTCAGGGAAAAACTGATGTTCTGCCTTGAAAATGAGTTCCAGCGACTCACTTACACGGAAGCCATCGACATTCTCAAAAATTCAAACCCTAACAAAAAAGGGAAGTTTCAATATCCGATTGAAGCATGGGGTGCCGACCTTCAGTCAGAGCACGAAAGGTATCTGGTTGAAAAGCATTTCAAAAAACCGGTCATTCTCACCGACTATCCCAAGCAGATCAAGGCTTTCTACATGAAGCTCAACGACGACAACAACACCGTAAGGGCTATGGACATCCTTTTCCCCGGCATCGGAGAGATTGTTGGTGGATCACAAAGAGAAGAGCGACTTGACGTCCTCATGGCGAGGATGGAAGAAATGCACATTCCTCTTGAGGAAATGCAGTGGTTCCTCGATACCCGCAGATTCGGTACGGTGCCTCACGCAGGTTTTGGTCTTGGCTTTGAAAGATTGGTCCTCTTCGTGACAGGCATGGGCAACATCAGAGACGTAATCCCTTTCCCAAGATTCCCGGGTAGCGCTGAGTTCTAATATTGGTATCAACTATATTACCTAAGTTTTAGCATCCCAGGCTCATTTTGATTACATTTGTTCAATAGCAGGTAATTGGCCAAATGTAAAAGATATTCGTGCGTTCGTGGCTCCTTTAGACCCTTGGTAATTGCTTTTTTTTCGATATATTTGAAATCTTCTTCCTTACAAAATTCAAATATTCGTTATGAAGCTCAAGCTAGTATCTGCGCTCTTACTTTTTACCATTGCCTCGATTAGAGCCCAAACCCCAACTCCGAAATTTTATCCGCCATTGGCTCAGTCATCACCAGTTGCTGTCGGAATGTCAGAGGCCCGGCTGGAAAGGGTTGATGAAATGTGTAAAAAAGCCATAGAAGTTGGCCAGGTGCCTGGTATCGTGGTTTTGGTTGCCCGCAAGGGCAAAATAGTCATGCACGAAGCATACGGCAAAGCTGATGCCGAATCAGGAAGAGCAATGGATAAAAATGATATTTTCAGGATAGCATCACAAACCAAAGCCATCACTTCAACTGCGGTGATGATGTTGTGGGAAGAAGGCAAATTCAGGCTTGATGATCCGATATCAAAATACATTCCCGAGTTCGCAAAACCAACGGTGCTAGACTCACTTCTGCCTGATGGATCATATACAACCATTCCGGCAAACAAAGAAATCACCATCAGGCACCTGATTACACATACATCGGGCATTGGTTATGGCGTCATCGATGGAGATCCCAGATTCAAAAAAATCTATGCAGACGCAGGCATCACCGACCTCTTTACAACTGAGCCGGTCACCATTGCAGAAAGCGTCAAAAAGCTGGCAAAACTTCCCCTCCACCATCATCCAGGCGAAAAATACACTTACAGCGAAGGACTCGATGTTCTGGGTTATTTCATTGAGGTCATTTCCGGAATGCCTTTTGACCAATACCTGCGTACCCATATTTTTCAGCCCCTTGGTATGAATGATACCTGGTTTTATCTTCCAAAAGAGAAGCAGGATCGGCTCGTCGCGGTTCAAACTAAAAAAGATGGCAAATGGGCCAATTATCCGGTAACATTTTACGATACTGATTACCCTAAAAAGGGAGCTATGACTTTCTTTTCCGGGGGAGCCGGATTGTCGAGTACTGCCCGGGATTATGCCACCTTTCTCCAAATGTACCTCAATGGCGGTACTTTGAATGGTCGACGCCTTTTGAGCAGAACCACCATTGAAACCATGATGACCAACCAGGTAGGTGACCTCAGGGGAGCTGACTCAGGCAATGACTACGGCCTTGCTTTTGGAATTGTAGATGCCAAAGGAGTAGCCCAGGGAGGCAGAGGCAGCGAAGGAACTTTTGAATGGGGAGGTTATTTCAATACCCAATATTTTGCTGACCCCAAAGAAGAGATTATCGGCATCATATTGAAGCAAACCCAGGCTGTTGGTGGTGATGAAACGAGTTGGAAATTCAAACAATTGGTGTTCCAGGCTGTAG
>JAGQWX010000117.1:5957-8350 GCA_020436935.1 Saprospiraceae bacterium | reverse complement strand
CCTTGATGAGATCTTTGATGGCTTTCATTTCAATGTGCTCAGCAATTGAATCATTCAAGCCTTCATTGTTCCAAATCCGGTTGAGGTCCATATCTATATACCTCTTCCCTGATTTATAGGCTTTCAAATTACCAATAAAGCCCAAAAACTTACCCGAAAATCTAAAATCCGTATTATTGATGGCTTCCATTTTAAGGAGGTAAGCCAACTTTTCTATTGCCCTTACTCCAGCAATCTCATTTCCATGTATTGCAGCCGAAACCAAGAATAAGGGACCTGGTCTGCCTTCACTGTATTGACCAATGATGCGTTCCTTCCACATAAACACCTACGGTTTATAGAAAATCCACTTGCCCAGCTCTTTGAAAGATACTTTTTTGCCGTACATGAATATACCGACACGGTAAATTCTCGCTGCCAGCCATGTAAACAGGATGACTGTGACAATGAGGACAACGATAGATATCAAAACTTGCCACAGAGGCGGCTCAAAAGGTAGCCTGGCCGGCATCAATATGGGCGAAAACAACGGAAAAATGGAGCCAAAAACTGCGACATTTCCATTGGGGTCCGACAATATGGAAGGCATCATCATGAATGCAATGATCACCGGAACTATAACCGGCAACATCATTTGCTGGCCTTCCTGAAGGTCATCGCCAATCGAGGCTCCAATGGCAGCAAACAATGAGGAGTATAAAAAGTATCCGCCAAAGAAAAACAAAACAAAGGCTGGCAGAATGGTCCACCAGTTCATGTTTTTGATTTCTCTGATGATGTTGATGATCTCTGATCCTGACTCATTATTGATCTGGTCAAGCATTTCCTTGGCCTGGTCGGCCTGTGGACCTGTAGCCATCGATGAAGCGTCTCCTCCCAAAAATTGTGTCACCACATACATGACGACAGGGATCAGGATGATCCAGATGAGCAATTGCGTGATACCTACCATACCTACTCCAAGAACCTTTCCCAACAAAAGTTGGAATGGTCTTACAGATGAAATCATTACTTCAACAATCCTGTTGATTTTTTCTTCCATGACAGACCGCATCACCATCGTACCAAAAATAAAGATGACCATATACATCAGGAAGCCCATAATATATGCCAGAGCAGTAGCAATCATGCTCGACAACTTCGTAGACCTGTCACCGGTTCCTTCCTCTGAACCTGCCAGGCCATTTTCCATATTCACACCAATTTTGAGACGCTCGATAGAAGATTTTTCTATACCTGAATTCTCCAGCTTGTATTCTTCGATGCCATTCCTGATGGCTCTTTCTATGTCAGAAATGGTTGATATGCTCAGCTTGGCAGATGAGAAATACTCCACATCTACAGATTTTTGGCCCAGGCTGTCCAGTGGTGGAATATCAACCAAAACATGAAAGTTGTCTTCCTGATATGAGGACTTAAGGTCCTGCAAATTGCCCGTGACCTCAGAATACTTGATACTTTTGGCAGGCATTTCATAATTTTTGAGCAATCCCGCCGGATCATAATATGCCACTCTGGTCTCACTGCTGCCTTTACTTGCAAAATAGCCACCCAACACGGCAATAAGGGCAATGCTCAGGGGGGCGAGAATGGTGACAAGCAAGAAGCTTTTTTTCATCACTCGCGATACATACTCTCTTTTGATGATGATCCATAATTTTTCCATGTCGTATGATTTAGGCGTTTTCTCTTTCGGTTACTTTTTTAATAAATATCTCATTAAGGGTAGGCAAAATTTCTCTGAATTCCCTGATCTCGTTCCCCTGATTGATGACATCTTTCAAGAAGGCAGAAGCACTGACATTGCCTGTAGCCTTGATGATGATGCCATCACCTCCTGTTGAGTCATAAGCTTCAAAATGACCGGGCATATGGTTTTGAATGGCCTCTCCATTCACTCTCAGTAAATATTTATGCTCTTTAAATTGTTCTTTGATGTCACTAACATTGCCACTCAGAATGACTTTGCCTTTATTCACCAGCACGATTTCCTTGCAAATTTCCTCAACCTGCTCCATCCTGTGCGTACTGAATATGATGGTAGCACCAGCTTTGTTGAGACCATAAATTTCATCTTTTATCAGATTGGCATTCACAGGGTCAAGGCCGGAAAAGGGCTCATCGAGGATCAGCAACTGTGGCTTGTGGATGACCGTAGCAATAAACTGTATTTTTTGCTGCATTCCCTTGGAAAGCTCCTCTACTTTTTTTGACCGCCAGTCAGCAATTTCAAACTTGTCAAACCAGCTTTTGATATTGGCGATGGCATCTGCTCTGGAGAGGCCTTTGAGCTGAGCCAGATAGATCAGATGATCGGCGACCTTCATTTTTTTATAAAGCCCTCGTTCCTCCGGCATATAACCGATGACAGATGCAATCTTATCATCAATGAC
>JAGQWX010000117.1:0-5859 GCA_020436935.1 Saprospiraceae bacterium | reverse complement strand
GCCAAGTTTCACAGTACCTGTATCCGGTCTTGTGATCGCAGTGATGATCCTGATCAAGGTGGTTTTACCGGCTCCATTGGGTCCCAAAAGACCAAACAAACTGCCTTCCTTTACATTAAAACTGATTTCATTATTGGCCTTGTAGTCGCCGTACTGCTTGACCACATCGCGGATTTCCAAGAGTTGCATGTTGTTGTTACTTTAATATCTACAAATATTGCGAACCAGGGATGATAAACCAAAATTCTTCGACGTAATCCTATAAAATCAGTGATGAGCGGTAAATAGGAGACCTCGAATGACACATTCAGAAATGAAAAAGGCCCGCTCTTCTCAAAGCAGGCCTATAAAGAAAGACTATAACGAACCCTAATGAAATATTAATTCTTATGTAAGTAAACTGCCGAAGCAGCTGCAAGGTTGCTGTTGAAATCCGGGGTTTTGTTACCTCCTGCACTTGCATTAGCAAAAGCAAGAATTCTTCCACCTCCATTTCCAGCCTCAGCTATATACACCATGTCTGCGGCTCCGTCGTATGCAACGTCAACGGGATTACCCATCAACGTTGATGTGCCTGCTACCCTGATCTGGTCAGCAAGGGCAATCATTCCACCATTGGATGCTGCATTAAACTTTGTCATAAAATTTTTGATAATGTGAAATCCACCATCATCCTGCGTATTTGTTGCAGATCCTATATCGGTCATGACCAGCGTCCCGGTAGCAGCATCGTAGGTTATACCATGTGTCCTGACAATTCCTTCAATAACCACTCTTTTCGTAGGTGAAAGTGTCGTATTGGAATTGTTGGAAAGGAAATTTTCATATACCGCAAGCTCATCGTCGGCATCTACAACAGCATACAAGTCATTTCCAATAAATGTGATACCCCAAAGTTTGATATCCGTGGTAATGACGTTTCTGAGGTTAAAACCCTGGCTTGTCTTTTCATAGATAAAAAACTTGCCGTCCGGTGTTGCGGCATTACCGTCTACATCCATATTGTCAGCTACCACATACAAATCGCCATTCACCGCCATTTCACGCGGACTCATCATTTTATCCGTACCAAGCAGGTCAATGTTGAGGTTGATGGTGGTTTCGAGTATATTAGAAATATTTGTAAATCCTTCCAAGGTCAGCGATGATCTTGATGCCTGTACCACCTCATCATCGTCCTCGTCATAATAGATACCATCCGCAGCTGATGAGGGGGTCACAAACTTTGATATCTTGACTTCTCCTGAAGATTTAAATTCGTACTGTCCTATATCACCATCTGAATTGTTGCTGGTATATAACATCGTAACTGATTCATTATCAGGATTATCTACCTCTTCCTTATCACAAGAAGTCATAGCAAAAAGACCCATCAATAGCAAGCAAAGCGAAAAAATTGAATTAAATTTCATATAGTTATTTTGTGTTTGATTCATGATAAAATAATTTCCATACATACGTTTGACCTACTTGGCTTGGTTTTCCGTTTCGGCATTATTTTATCAAAATCAGCAATATTGGGGGTATCCCTTGGGAAGAATTTTGGGTATAAACCCGTACACCAATCCAGGTAAAAATCCGTTACCCCATCTTTATACTTGCTTGTTAAATTTTTTGGAAAGAGAAAATAGAAAGGGGGACAAGAATCAACTTCTTATCCCCCTTTTTTTATTATAATCCTTTCAATTTTTGGATTTCATAATTTAAGCATAGCAAACATTACACTCCTACGGTACATATCAATTTGGCAAGATTTGGACTTTGACTGCCACCCTCAGGTTCTATGGTAATGGCGTACGTGAGCGTATTGTCGACAAATTCTACAGGTATGATGTCTCCAAGTTCTCCTTTGAAGGTAGAAAGTGGTATTGGTGCCTCTCCCTCTTTTAAGGACCACAGCTGATAGACCTCACCCTGAGCCACCAATGGCAGCTTTTTCACCTGTATGAAGTTTTCTTTGCTTTCCGGATTCAGGTAAAACAACAATTCTGTTTCAGGGAATCCCGGTGTTGCGCTCATATTGAGTTTCTTCGTATCTGGATTGTTAAGCTTTTGAAGAAGTTCGATGGTTTTGTTTTGATCTTCCACAAGCGTCTCACAATCTGATTTTGAAACAGTGTACTCACTTTGCAACTTATTCAATTCTGTCTTTACGGAAAACAAGCTGAATAATGAGATCAATAAGCCTATTCCAAAAATAGATGCAGCCCACAACCAGGCTTTTGGTACCATGTTTGACAGATTTGGTCCCAAGCCTGACCTACCCGAAGCTCTCGCGGACTCAATGATCTGATCTTCCAATCCTTCCCGTGGATTGATGCCCATAGCTTGCGCATACATATGCAGTGCGCTCTCAATTTCCTTTATATCTTGTTTGAGGTCAGGAAACCTGGCAATATGCTCTTCTACCAATGCAGTTTCCTCTGCATCCAACAGTCCAAGCACGTACTGTTCCAATAACCCCGAATCTTTTATTTCATCCTTTGTCATAACCACATTTTTTTAAAAACCCAAACTTTTTATCAGCCACCACAAGACAATCACAGCCCCAATGCCATACAGCAATGCAGTCTCTTTGTCTAGCTTTGATCTCAAAAGATCAATGGCCTTTTTAACTCTGGTTTTTATAGTCCCGATGGGTATGTCCAGTTCTTCAGACATTTCACTTTGGGAGTAACCTCGCAAATACAAATAATCCAGTACCTGTACATACTTTTCATCAATATCCTTTAGCATTTGTTTTGCCTCCATTCCTAATGAAAGGATATTTTCTTTCTTATCACTATGTACGTCATTATCAAAAGAAACGGTTTTTTTCTCGTTCTGAAATTTTAACGTTCTACTGATATCTATGGCGCTGTTTTTCAAAATATTGACCATCCAGGTATAAAAAGCGGCTTTTTCGGGATCATATTGGTCTATTTTGTTCCAAACTTTGAGGTAAGTATTTTGCAATACTTCTTCGGCATACATTTCATCATTGAGGAAACGAAATGCAATTCCGTATAAAGCCGAGGAGTAATGTTGATACAGCAACCTGAGTCCCTGTTCATCCCCCGCCTTTATTTTTTTTACTATCTCTTTCTCTATCATCCAAATTTACTTGAGTATTCTTTCCATTGTGTTGACTTACAGAACACTACCTTAATTAAAGAGTTCGGTTGCAATCAAACAAAAGTATCAATTTTAGTAAACAAATCATTAAAGCAGTATTACTTCTTGAATTATCACCGGTATCCAACAAAAAAAGGGCTTCAAATCTATTGAAGCCCTCATCTAAATTAAACCATCTATCTAAGCTTTCCTAAGCAATGATGCGACCAGTGAAATGACGAGTAATACTACGAAAACGTAGAATACAAATTTGGCTATACCTGCTGCACCAGCAGCGATTCCACCAAATCCAAATACGGCTGCAATAATTGCTATTATGAAAAACCAAAGCGCTAATCTTAACATGATAATATATTTTTAGTTTGCTAATAATCAGTGTCGTAGGTAAAGCGATTATTGCCAATTTTTTGTTCAAGAGATTTATTAATTTTTTGATTTTTTTTAAGAATCAAATGCTATATTATTCGTAATATGTAAAATATTATTTACAATAAAACAAGTCTATAGTTTCATGCGATATGATTAAAAATAAAATGAAATGGAAACTATAGATCTTGAAAAAATAGCACATGGTTCATTTGTTACTGACGAAGAGACCATTTTTACGGTATGGGCGCCCCATGCAAAAGCTGTACATGTATTTGGTAGTTTTAATGATTGGAATGAAGATAGTCATCCACTCGAGGCCGTGGAAAACGGATGTTGGTCAGCCTTCATCCCTGAAGCAAAAATCGGAGATGAATACAAATACTGCATCACAACAGCCGATGATCAAAAACTACATAAAAACGATCCTTATGCCCGGATATTAACCAACAGCTCAGGAAACTCCATTATATATAAGGACCTATTCGACTGGCAAGGCGTAGAATTTAAGATGCCTCCTATGAATCAATTGAAAATATATGAAATGCACATCGGGACATACCATCGCACAGACGAAAATGGTCCTGGCACCTTTGCTTCAGCCATCGAAAAACTCGATCATCTCAAAAACATGGGCATCAATTGCGTCGAAATTATGCCAGTAAATGAATTTGCCGGCGACTGGAGCTGGGGGTATAACCCTGCATTCCCTTATGCGATTGAATCTGCCTATGGAGGCCCAGATGGATTCAAAAACTTTGTAAAAGCTTGTCATGAAAGAGGAATAGGCGTCATTCTGGATGTAGTATATAACCACTTCGGACCCTCTGATTTGGATCTTTGGCAGTTTGATGGCTGGTCAGAAAACGGAAAAGGCGGCATTTATTTTTATAACGACTGGAAATCTACCACTCCATGGGGTGACACCAGACCGGATTATGGCAGGAATGAAGTGAGGCAATATATACACGACAATGCCATGATGTGGCTCGATGAATACAGATGTGACGGCCTCAGGATGGACATGGTGCCCTATATTAGAAACGTCTATGGTGATGAATCAGAAGGCAATAACATTGAAGAAGGATTTTCCCTGCTCCGGTGGATCAATGATGAAATACACGAAAGATGGCCCGAAAAAATCACCATAGCTGAAGACCTTCATGGAAACAATTTCATTACCGATGGAACAGATGTCGGTGGCTGTGCTTTTTCTGCGCAATGGGATGCAGACTTTGTGCACCCGGTAAGGGCAATCCTCACCAATGGACGAGATGAAGACATTGACATGCAGGCAGTCGTTGATTCTTTGAGCAAGGTATACTCCAACGATGCTTTCCGAAGAGTTATTTATACAGAATCTCACGATGAGGTGGCCAACGGTCAAGCCAGAATCACAACCGAAGTTGATGATCAAAATCCGCACAGTTATTATGCGGTAAGGAAATCCGTTTTGGGCATGGTTTTGACTTTGACTGCAGCTGGAATGCCCATGTTGTTTCAAGGCCAGGAAATGCTGGAGGACCAATGGTTTGATGATCAGGACCCTTTGGATTGGGAATTGGCAGAAAAAAACAGTGGCATCATTCAAATGGTGAGCGACCTATGCCATCTTAGAGAAAGTGAAAAATATCCAGGTCTTTTTGGCGCTCATACCAAATTCATTTTGGTAGATCAGGAGAAAAAAATCCTGGGCATTCAAAGGTCTCACCTCGAAGATCTATCTGAAGGAGTGATGATTTTTTATAATTTTTCTTCCGGCACTTACGAAAATTATTCGATCTTTCCGGATACACCTTTGGTAGCAGAATGCATCTTTAACAGCAGCCAGGAAGCCTATCATGCCGAGCTGACTCCTCAACTTGATGGATTTTATTTTGAACAGCAAGAGGACAATGGGAGTTATAGCATTACCACTCACTTCAACCCCTTGAGTGCAAAACTATTCTCTTACAAACACAATTAAATCAAATGCTGCTCAAACATCAGACGTGCATCATTACAGGATCCAGTTCAGGCATTGGAAAAGGCATCGCCCGAAAAATGGCCATGGAAGGTGCCAACGTCGTCATCAATTACTACAGTGACAAGGAGGGCGCAGAGGAGCTCGCCGACGATCTGGAACAAATTTCAGAGGACAACAGCATCATCGTTGTGAAAGGAGATGTGTCCTCTGAAGCTGATGTGCAAAATATCTTCAAACAAGCGATGGCTGCATTTAAGACCATAGATATTGTCATACCCAACTCAGGCATACAAATCGATGCTCCCTTTGATGAGATGACCACCGATGCCTGGAAAAGAGTCATAGATGTCAACCTCACCGGCCAGTTTTTGGTCGCACGGGAAGGAGTCAGACAATTTCTAAAACAAGGTCCA
>JAGQWX010000116.1 GCA_020436935.1 Saprospiraceae bacterium | reverse complement strand
AATGCTTCCCCTTGTCGGGCGCATAAGGGACTTTAACCCTCAAGTATGTGCGACATGCCGGGCGCACCAAATAAAAATAAAATTTTCACTAATTTTATTTAGATCAATTCTAAATGCTTTATACTTTTGCAGCTGTTTATAATTAGTCTAAATAAATAGCACTGATGAAATATGCTATTCTATTCCTCTGTTTTGTCTCCGCTGCCCTTGTGGCACAAACCTCAGAACTCGATTCCATCAAACACCTGCCTGAAGTCACCATTGTCGGTGAAAAAGCCAGGACCATTCCCGGATCAGGTCAGTACATCAGCGCCAAAAAATTGGCCGTGCTCAATCAACCCAATGTCAATAATGTATTGCGCACCATACCCGGCGTCAATGTAAGAGACGAAGAAGGTTTTGGGCTTAGACCCAACATTGGCATGAGAGGTACTTCAGTCAACAGAAGTACAAAAGTGACCCTGATGGAAGACGGCATACTGATCGCACCTGCCACCTACGCAGACCCTTCAGCATACTACTTTCCGACATTTGCCAGAATGCAGGCTGTTGAAGTTTTGAAAGGAAGCAGCCAGATCAAATATGGTCCTTACACCGTTGGCGGGGCAGTAAACCTGATCTCCACCCCAATTCCGGACAGCTTTAGAGGACATGCAAAAGTCTCTTATGGCAGTTTTGGCACCAACCAACAAAGATTATGGCTTGGCAATAGCACCGACCATCTCGACTATGTCATCGAAGTCAACAGGCTGGCCAGCAATGGCTTTAAAGAACTCGACAATCAAGGGAATACCGGATTCGACCGAAGAGACGTAATGGGAAAATTGCGCTGGCATACTTCAGAAAATGCATCCATTCCTCAATCGCTCACACTTAAAATAGTCCACGCCCAGGAAAAAGGAAATGAAAGCTACTTGGGTTTAACCTACGAAGACTATGTCAATAACCCTTTGAGAAGATACGCAGCCACACAAAAAGACCTGCTTGATCTATCTCACAACCATGCTTCATTGGTACACGCCATTACCCCTGCCAACAACCTGAGCATTAAAACAGTGGGATATTTTTCACAAACGTTTAGAGACTGGGCAAGGGTAAATACCATTGGTGGCAAAAGTCTCAATACCATCCTCGGCAATCCTTTGGCCAATCAAGAAGCTTATCAAATTATGGTCGGGGAAGCAAATGGTCCGATCGACTTTCAGAGCGCTGCCCGGAACTTTTATTCAAGCGGAATTCAAACCACAGCCCAGTATACGTTTGGAAGAAATGGCCTTTACCACAACATTCAATTGGGCCTGAGGTATCATAGGGACCAGGCAGATAGATATGCCACCAGGTCATCATTTGATATGATCAATGGAACCATGATTCTCAACAATGCAGGTACAAGAGGAAATCAGGAAAACCAAATCAGGAAAGCTCAAAGCATTGCTGGCTTCGTGCACTACGACATTTCCTTCAAAGGTCTAAAGGTAAGCCCGGGCATCAGGTTTGAAAACATAGGTTTCGACATTGAAAATTATGGTAATGCTGATGAAGAAAGATTCGGCACCTCACTAAAAACTGCATCAAACGATATCAATATTGCGCTGCCTGGTATAGGTGTGAAATACGATTTCAATGCTACATCAAATGTATTTTTAGGCGTCCATAAAGGATTCTCTCCTCCAGGCATGCCGTCTCTTACATCTCCAAATGCCCAGGCAAAGGCAGAGACGGCCATCAATTACGAATTGGGGTACCGTTATGAAAACAGGAACTTCAATGCCCAAATTGTTGGATTTGTCAGTGACTACGAGAACATTCTCGGCTCAGACAATGTATCCGGTGGCGGTGCCGGCAGTGGTGATTTGTTCAATGCAGGAAACGCCCTCATTCAAGGGTTGGAAGTGAACTTCGAAGCCAATTTGCTCAATGGTCATATTGAGGATAAGGGACTTAGATTACCCCTCACCATCACCTACACTTTTACTGATGCGAGATTTAAGGAAAACTTCATCAATGCCGGAGGCGACTGGGGAAGCGGCCAAATCAACAGAAATGACATGATTCCTTTTGTCACTCCGCATTTATTCTCCGCAGGTTTGGGATTTGAAAGCAACAAGTTCAGCGTCAACATGATCAGCAGATACGTGGGAGAAACCAGAACAAAACCGGGACAAACAAAGACTACAACTCCGGCGGCGGGTATAGCATACAATGATGTCAATGCCATTTCAGGTTTCATGCTGCTCGACCTGTCCGCGAATTACAGGTTTTACAGATTTCTGACTGCCTTTTCTACCATTGGCAATATCACAAACAATACATCAATAGCTGCCAACCTTCCCAATGGATACCGTCCAAATATGCCTTTCAACATCAACTTGGGATTGAAGGCAGATTTTTAATTGTTCCATTGAAAAGCTTTTTGTCAGTTGTATTGTAGAAAATCTTAGACATGCTTTGCAAATAAGACTTACACCCTCATGTTGAAAATTGTGATGAAAATTTGAAACAGAAGCATAAGTAGCACATGTAGTTACCCTTATTTTAAATATCTGAATATCAATACAATATAAAAAAGTGGTCAGACCGGTGTCTGACCACTTTTTCTGTATTAAACCTCCATGAAATCATAGATTTTCACCCCATACGAGAAATATGTATGTCTTCAGGACAGCAAAGCGCCATTTTCGATACAGAAAAAACAAGTGATGAAACTCCATAACCTATACTTCATCCTTTTGTTACTGGCCTACCAACCACTTTTGGCTCAGGAAAAGGTAAAAATAGATCCCGCATTTTCCCTGGAGGGTGATGTATCACTGATCGGAAAATGGGATACAAATACCATCAAACTGCGTTGGGGTTTTACCCATCCCCAACTGTGGTACCACCATATTAATAAACCAGTAACACTCTTCAGGCGCAATGTCACCAAAAAAGGTCAGTATGTAAAAATTGCTGAAATCATGCCTTTGGACTCCACCACCATGGAAAGTCTTGCCTCAACAACCGGCGATGAAATGCTGGTGGTCACCCTTGAAAACATTTACCGGCACTGGGAAAACACGACTTTCAAGGACTATGGCTCTGTTTTGGAAAGAAATGACAACTTCCACAACCGCTGGTCATTGACGCATCTGGCCGCAGACCGATCTTTTTTAGCAGCAAAAGCTGCCGGACTTGGTTACGTTGACACACCGCCAAGCTCAGATGATACTTATGCCTATAAAATTGTCGCCGACGGCAATGTCATCATTTCAGACTACAAAGTTGTATTCCGGAAGAAGGAATTCATTCCTGTTATTTTTGACGTGGTTGAAGAAGAGGGCAACCTGGTGATCAACTGGGACAAAAAACTCCACGATTATCATTTTACAGCATTCTGGATAGAATATTCCACCGACTCTATTCAGTTTTCCAGGGCCAATGATGCCCCTTACATCCAAATGATCGATCAATCGGTTACCGACCAGCGAAAATTTTATTCATACAGATTATCAGTGACCAACTACCAGAAGACTTTTGTGCGATTGGTAGGAATAGATCCATTTGGAGAAGAAAGCACGGCATCACCCATTGAGTCCGGTATGGGAAGAGACAAAACTCCTCCTCCACCTCCTGTTTTGGTTGCGGATACTTCCAAAACCCATCTCACCAGATTGTTCCATATCCAACAGGAAAATGGCGCCGATGTTGCATCCTATACCCTGGAGCGAAGCATTGGCAACCAAACAACAGTTATCAAAAACTGGGCAAAAGGTGGAGCTGCATCAGCTACAGACACGCTGCCATTTGAAGGCATTTACAAATATCGTCTGATTGCATTGGACGCTGCTGGCAATGAAGCTCCGGGATCCTTCATTTACACCAAAATTTACGACCTCATCCCCCCTGCAAAACCCTCAAAACCTTCAGCCATTACTGACACCAGCGGCGTTATTTCACTGTATTGGGACAAACACCCGGAGCAAGATGTCATTGGATACAATATTTACGCAGCCGATGGCAATGGCCGGAATTTTATCAAACTCAATGCCCACATCCACAGACAACACATCTATCTGGATACGGTCAAGCTCAGTCTTATGAATGAAAAGCGTCATTATTACATCACTGCGGTGGACAATGACTATATGATCAGTGCCTGTAGCGATACCCTTATTGTCAACAGGCCCGATATTGTGCCTCCTTCTCCTGCACATATCGTCAATTATTTGGTGACAGATACGAGTATCCGTCTTACCATATTTCCCTCCAGTTCAAGAGACGTCGTCAGGCATGAATTATGGAGAAAAGAAGGAGATTCAGGCTTCACGCTGCATCAAAGCTTTACCGACATTCCAAAATCATTTGAAGACCTGTCGATCAAACCATCGACAGCATACACTTATAGCATCATTGCCATTGACGATGTCGGACTGCAGAGCAAGGCAGTCAAGGAAGTACATCTCACAACTCTTCCAGGTTTGTTGCCTATTCCTGATGCCGAACTCTCCGCAACTGACGGCACCATACAGCTTTCACTCAGGAATCAACTGCCTCCATCAGGAAAAATAGTGGTCTATAAATCCATAGACAATGGTCCCCTGCTGAGGCTGAAAGAAAGCAATCGTTTGCCATTTGAGGATAAAAATACAGCTTATCAGAACATCACTTACCGACTTGCCTTCAAAGACGACTTGGGGCATCAAGGCCCCCTTTCAGCACCCATTACATGGACTTCAAAAACCAAATAATATGAAGAGTCATCTGATCATTCCTGCTGCCATTTTACTTTTGTTGTTCTCATGCTCAAAAGAAGAAGTCGACCCCAACGATTATCGCGGTAAAGGGGAAGTAAAAGACAATACCATTTATTTGCGGGAAGGGACCAGCTTGCTCGGTGAAACAGAAAAAGCAAGCTTAATGGAGGTCAGTGAGGAAACCATTACAGTAGAGGAAGGGACCATGTCTGGAAAAAATGCTGGGGAAGTTCTGGTCAATCTGGCGAAAGGTTTGGATGGAGATACCGTCTCATTTTTCAGAAGAATTGTCCGGGTTGAAAAATTGCAGGGCAAGACGGTTTATCATACTGCAAATGCAAGTTGGAAAGACGCTTATGAAAAATGGGCCATCGACAGCAGATCAGACAAGTTTACCATAAAATCCAGGTCTTTGTTCTGGGATGAAAATGTCGAAATAAATGCTACGGAATTTGCTAAAATATCGGGAGATTATATGTTTACCCCCCGATTTCAAGCCAATATAAAATTTGATGATTATTACTTCACTTCCTTTTTCGACTCTACGGCCATTGCCAATGCTGATGACCTCAATGACATTGATCCCGCCTTTCACCTGCACTTTTCAAAACTTAGAATTTCCATCACCGGCAATGCAACTTTCGGCGCATCAGTGACCCTTGCCAAAGACATAGAATTTGGGCCGCCCGCCCAAATTTTCATCATCCCGGAAACTGGGTTCTCCCTATACTTCCAGCCAAAAATCGGTTATAGTGTCGATTTGAATGGACAGATCACCACGCCTACGCTCGAAGCAGTATTTGGAGACTATGATCTGGATCTTACATACAATGTCTGGGACAGTGAGCCCACATTTACAGTGATCAGCCATCCTCCGGCCCTTGAAGAGCGCGATAATCCGGGTTGGCAAATTGAAGGATCAGGTTCGGTTGAATTTCAGGGTGGTGTTGACCTTTTTGTGGGTTTGACTGGAGCCCCTTCAACCTTCAAAACAGGACTTTTTTTATTCAATTACCTCGAACCAGGTATCACGCATCAGGGGGATTTCAGCAATCTGCAACCTGAATACGATCTCAATTTTGAGATAGGCGGGGGCATCAAATTTTTCTTCAGCTTTAATATCATTGAGGACTGGGTGGAATATTCCTGGTCATCAGAAGACTACAAATTCGCACTTTGGCAGTACACCTACAGGGATTTTCCCTGCCCTGCCTTTTCGTTCGTCAACCTCAATTTCAACCGCAATACTGGACTATTTGATCTGCGGGTAGGAAGCAACGAAAGACCGCTTGGACATTTCAATCTTTCTGTCAATGAAATCGCGCTCACCCAACTGGGTGATCCTGACTTCAATTACAACACTTTGTATTCTTTAAATACTGCCCTGCCCACTGATCCTATCAACAAGCTGGTCATCGCTGACAAAAGCCTGGTGGGCTGTTATCTTGAAGACAATTATGTCGATCCAGGAGCCTTTGGCAATTGCGCCAATACTGTATTGGACGCCCAGGGAAATGATTATTGCACCGTTCAAATCGGCCAGCTTACATGGATGGCTGAAAACCTTCGCCGAACAGATTTTGGAGCCGCCTACCCTTCCGAAACAGTGGGTGAAGATCGCCTCTACGGTCGTTTGTATACCTTTGATGAAATCCTCAATGGAACAAATGGCGTGAGCTCGCGCATCCAGGGTTTATGCCCCAATGGCTGGCACCTGCCGAGTATCGCAGAATGGAATGACCTTATCAATGGCCTCGGCGGACAAAGCAATGCAGGTAAAAATATCAAATATCCTTCTGAATCTCTATGGCCAACTGCCTCACTCCCTGCTACCGGCACATTCAATGCCGTCTCTGCAGGAGAGCACTACACATGGCGCGGAAGCGGTCGGGATGCCTTTGGTAATCGTGGAAAACTGACCAGGTTCTGGACCACCCAGACCGACTCCAGAACCGGAGCCATCCTCATCGTTGAAGTAACCGGAAAGGATCGCATCTCCGAACAAAATGTTACCAATGCGGACCCCTATTTTTACCACAGCGTCAAAGAAGCGGGGTACAGTTGCAGATGCGTGCAGGATTATTGAGGTAGAGGTTGTTTTGGCTTACACAACCATCATCTTCTACTCTCCATACCTCACAAATCCCTTACCTTCTATCTCTTTCCTGAAAGCTTCATAATTCTCCGGATGTAAATCCGGATATCTCGCTGGCTTTTGGCCTATCTTCAAATCACTGCCTGATCGATATCTGTAAACATCATCTTCAATGGCAGCTTCGACTGGCTTGAGGAAATATCTGCTTCTATTGGAATTGATAAACGATTTAAGCCCTTCATTACATGCATACAATTGTCCTCCTATTTCCAGCAGCTGACCTAAACCAAAATGTACGCAGGTAAAACAATAGGCAGAATCAGGTTCGAAATTAGAAGCCATCCAGGCAAATTTTGTATTTCTTAATTGACCTGTCAGTACAGCTTCAGTAAGGAAAAGCTTATACTTTGCTGGATCTCTTTTCATCTGATGAATGATCAATTTGTGATACTTCTCTACCAGCGAAGCAAACCCCAGTTTATATTCAGACAGAAAGCCATGAATTGCGTGTATGCTGTCCAATTGCACCTTTATTTTATCATCCAAGGCATAGAATGACTGATGCATATTTTCATTTCTGGCCTCCTGATCCAAAACATGCAATTGTTGAATTTGATGGGCCAACGTTTCATCAATAGATGAGTTTTTAGATAACCTATCGTCAATCACAATTTTATATTTTTTCAAAGCAGGTCCAATTTCAAATCCTGTTGATCCCAGCTTTTTCAAATACTCATCTCTCCTGGCATCATTCCCGCTCTTTAAGCTACATATCAGGGCATTGTATTGGTCCACGCCGAACATAAAATCAAAAGCTGCAGCCTGATCATAGAAAAACAAAGCTTCCTCATATTGACTTTTCAAAGCATGGCTCTCAGCTTCGTGAATAAATTGATAGTATTTGCTAATATCGGTTTGTGCTGAAACGCAGGTGAATTGTATTAAAAGAGAAAACACCAATAGATGAATAGCAAATAAGTATTTCTTCATTTCTTTATAAGCATTTATTTTTAAACGCAAGGAGCACATCAAATTATGTGTTCAGTATATTTCTGCCATGATTTATCAGATCCGTTAACAGATTAAATTCTGAATTTCCTTTATATCTTTGAACGTAAGATGATATTAATTCAATGAAGCTTAAAACAAGTCTCAGGTTTAAATTTTTATGGTTTATACTCCTCTTATTTTCTGTTGGGGGCTTTTATTTCTGTTTTATATTATTAAACCAGGTATTGCTATCTCCATTTAATTTATCGGACGTGTTGGGTATTTGCCTCATATTTAATATTCCTTTAGGTACTTTAATTCTATGTATAAATGTTTTTATACTCTATGATTTTGGAGATGATAAGTTGACCGTGCATCGGCCTTTGCTTTTTAAAAAAAATATTTACCATTTTAAAGACCTCAAATTTCGACATTTTTTCACAGAACATCAGATTGGTTTTTACAATTTGAAACAGTATGGTATATATATAACAACAGGAAAAGTAACTTTTAGCCTAATCGAAGCGAATTATTCCAATTATTTGGACATTGCAAACCTGATAAAAAAAAACATACAAAAGAATAATAGAATACATCCAAAATTCTGGACAAAAGGAGCAACAGTTTATTTTAACGTGTTGAGCTATTATGCCGCCAAAGCATGTTTGGTTTGATTAATAGGTTTTCCATTCAATAAATTGATGTATTGTTTAAATGTTTTTGCTAA
>JAGQWX010000115.1 GCA_020436935.1 Saprospiraceae bacterium | reverse complement strand
CAAAATCAAACCCCTATCAATTAGAATTGTGGGATGAATAGTATTATTAATCTGTCAACCTATGTTAGGCATGGTCACATCTACACCCTTTAACTTTTAACATTTAACTTTTAACCAAGATTCAAAGCTTTTTGCGGGAAAATAATTTAAACAGACAAAGGACTTGGATTGCAGCTATGAAAATCAATTCGTAATTCGTAATTCGTAATTCGTAATTCGTAATTCGTAATTAAAATATTCCTTGCCTAATTTGCAACGAAACAAAAAAACACTCCGTCTACTCCTTTATATCAACACGTGCTATGTCCCTTTCTGATTCGGATCTTATACAGGGCTTAAAAAACAAAGACCAAAAAATGACCAATGCTTTCATCAAGAAGCATGTGGACTACATTTACCATTTGGCTTTGCGTACCCTTGGAAACGCACCCGAAGCGGAAGAGGTGACCAACGATGTCTTCATGAAGGCCATTGCCAAGATTGCTCAATTAGAAACGTCTTCAAGCATCAAATCATGGTTGTATGCCATCACTTACAGAATGTGTATCGACAGGATTCGGGCACGGAAAAAAACGGTTCAGGTAGAGGAAAGTCACCATGAATATTTTGTAGAAGGTCAGGGAGCAGACCATGATATTGTGCAATCGGAAACCGTAAAAACTGTTGATGATCTTCTATCTTTGTTGTCTTATGAAGACGCTTTGCTGATGCGCATGTACTATCTGCAGGAAAACAAAATAAAAGATGTTGCTGAGGCAACCGGACTAAGTGAAGAAAATATCAAGAGCAGACTTTTCAGAGCCAGGAAACTTTTAAGTGGAAAAATTAGTTTTGTAAAATGATGAACGAGGAAAAAACAGACCTGATCTTAAAACTCATCGATGGTGAGCTCAACGCAGAAGAAAGAAGAAGTGCGGAACTGGCGCTTCTGACGGACGAAGAGTTGCGTGTATTTTATACAGACCAGATGTGGCTTCATCAGCAATTGTCCTCTGTGCCTGTCACCAAAGCACCAAATTCCCTCGTAAACAGAATCAGCAAAAATCTGGCTCCAAACATATTGGTCTATCACCTGGACCGCCTGAAACAATTAAAACTCAGCCTCATATTCAATGTGGTAGTACTTATTTCTATAGCTGGTCTGATGATGTATTTTTATACAGACAGCAGCATTTTGCCAGAGTTGTACAATGTGTTGCCGATGGAGTACATCATCAAAGTAGGCTTGATTTGTATTGCAATCAGCAGTTTGCTTTACCTTGATAAGTTGTATGCTTTGAAGAAGAATGTAAGCTGATCTTCATTGATCGATCCTCATTTCCATATTTAGATTATCAGGAAGGCATCTCACTAAAGGCCCTAGTCGTTCTTTAATTCTAATTTTTCGCTCTAATTTCTTTGCTGTTAAAGCTTTTTAGGCTGGAGACATATCAATTCTGATAGCACCAATCGTTAGGTATTTATATGCCAGGCGAGCGGATGATTTTCAAATTTCTAAAATATTTTTTAGCCACCATTCTTTTGTACACACTGATCTGTGTGGCTACCCCTTTTAACAAAACACTGAGAGTCAGGTCGATAAAAAATCAGATCCATTATCTTTCAGCCATCATGGATAAGGGATATGATGATTTGCTCCAACATCAATTTCCTGAGGGTAAGGTATTCAGCAATGCCCTTCTAGCATTGTCCATCATTGAGTATAGTGAAAAGTATGGGATTGAAAATGAAAAAGACGCAGATATTGTAGATCGCTGCATCCAACGCATTCAATCTACTTCAACATTAAATAAATTTGACGAACATCTAAATCCAAAATACGGTATATTTTTGAATGGATGGACCAACTTTTTATATTCAAAATATCTAGAATCTGAACTCTTTAAACATTCATCCATCAGGGAAAAAATTGTGCAACATGGTTCAAAGATTGAGTTTAACATCAATACAGCTTTACAAGACAGCATACGCCCATTAGAGACATATGTTGATGCATATTGGCCGGCTGATAACTTTGTTGCAGCCGCTTCCATGCGGGACACAATTCATAGAGCCAACTGGCTCAAGCATCTACAAAGCCTAAGTAGACATGAGTCACATCTCTTACATCATGCAGGAAGTAATCCCTCGGAGATAAGAGGTTCATCAAATGCCATGATTACATATTGTCTGCACGTCATGGGTAATACAGGGGCAAATTCATACAACGCGAACTTCAAATCTATTTTTATCGATGGCTTTTTGGGCATAGAATTGGTAAAAGAAAATGCAGATGGGTCAGACAAAATGGATGTGGATTCAGGTCCTGTTTTTCTTGGTTATGGAGCTTCTGCGACAATAATGAATATTAAAACCCAGGCAGAATTCAATGATTTCAATGCCAGATACACCTGGGCTTCCCTGAACTTTATAGGACTTCCGGTCAATGTTTTCAAACATAAATACTATCTCTTTAAAAAAGAACCTATGTTTGATTTATTCATGTTATGGGCCGGCGTTTCATTATGACAAATAAACATGAATCATTTATAAAACCAATGTAATGAACTTCCTGAAAAGATTATTTCAAAAGAAAAGTAAAAACAAACCGAGGGAATTTAGCAACGAGGAATTCGAAAGGGATTATGAACTTAAATCTCTTGGTCTGGAAAAAGTTTTAGGACCTATGCACAACTTGGTGGGTCATTCAGTGATCCCTTTTGATTTGGGTGGTTCAGTTGATTTGTATTACTACCTCAATCATATTCCTGGTACTGGCTTTGCAACGATGGAATTGCTTGACCCGGATGGAAATGGACCACTACCCAACCGATATGGTACTTATGAGTTGGTAGCATTTACGAAAGAATGCTACAGTAGTGGAGATGATGTAGCAAACCCATTCAACATCATTGCCAACAGTATTTGTAGTATTTTAACGACAATCGGATTGTATTCCCGTCAAGCTGTGCTCAATCCAAAAGAGACGATGGAAATTCCAACCGGGGAAGGAAAGGAAAGTATTTTCATTGTATTCGACCTATATGAACCTGAGGGCAAAAAATTTATAGTCGGGCATCGTCATCATCACCTTTTGTTGTGCATGCAAGTATTCAAAAGTGAAATGAATTTTGCCAGAAAAAATGGAAGTGCAGCACTTATTGAAATGATGAAAACAACGGGTAATTATCCCTACTCAGATTTGGATAGGACGCCCGTAGTCTGATCATTAACGTGCTTCTTATCGGTAAAATATAAATTCAAAACCAATGTATCTCCCAACAATCAATGCAATAATCGAAAGGCGCATTCTCCTCAATTTTGTTGTGGAAAAGGAAGTGATGAACGATTATTTACCGAAGCCTTTTACACCAAGACTTTATAAAAACAAAGCCATAGTTGGTATTTGCCTTATCCGCCTCAAGCATATAAGACCCTATGGATTCCCCAAATTAATTGGTTTTGGATCTGAAAATGCTGCCCACCGCATTGCTGTTGAATGGCGTCAAAATGGCAAATTAAACCAGGGTGTCTACATACCCCGAAGGGATTCTTCTTCATTGTTGAATGCTTTCGCTGGAGGGAGGTTTTTTCCTGGAATTCACCACTACGCCAATTTTTCAACTTTGGAAAACGAGAACATTTATGACATCAAATTGGATGGCGCAGATGGAACAAAAGTTTCTGTACAAGCCAGGGAAACAATGTCCTGGAATCCAAATAGCATTTTTGAAACTTTGAAATCAGCCTCAGACTTTTTTGAAGTTGGCAGTCTTGGATATTCGCCAACTGGCCAAATTGGTAAATTTGATGGTATTGAGCTCAGGACTTTCAACTGGAAAGTCAGCCAGTTGGAGGTATTAGAAGTGCACTCTAGCTTTTTTGAAGATACTTCCATTTTCCCAAAAGGATCTGTAAAATTTGATCATGGCCTCTTAATGAAAAATATAGAACACGAATGGAAAAGTATTCCAAAACTAAAAGAGGAAAGTTATGAGGCTTCTGCTTAAATCAATCATTTTTTTAGTACTGAGCATCCTCACACAAATAGGAGGACTGGTTTATATATCAAATGATTATTTGATAAAAAGGGCAAAAATCAACCGGACTCCTTTGGTATTCCTGTCCTTCATATTTTTATATGGTCTGACCACCTTTCTGATAGTACCCCCTTTGGCGTCATTATTTGGACGCGAAAAAATAAAAAATAGTGACAGGATACAGCCAACCAACTATGCAACCATCATTTTGAATCGCAATTATGTTGTACCTGAAATTAACAGGATTCTTAAAAATTCAGAAGGATACCTTAAAACAAGCGGTCTTAAGATAAAATATCTTGATGCAGGATTTCCATTTCTAAAATACTTTCCATTGCTACCCCACCTCAGTCATCATGATGGAAGGAAATTGGACCTGAGTCTGGTATACTCAGATGCCCATGGCAACTTATCTAATGATAAAAAGTCCAGAAGCGGTTATGGTGCTTTTGAAGGTCCGTCTTCAGGGGAAAATGACCAAATTTCAACTTGTTTAAAACAAGGATTTTCCCAGTATGATTACCCAAAATACCTTACATTTGGTACAGTTAACACACACCTGCTATTTTCAGAAGACTATACTAAAGATTTGATAACCAGCCTATTGAAAAACAAAGAAATTACCAAAATTTTCATTGAACCTCACCTCAAAAATAGAATGATGCTGACCGACTCCAGGATCAAATACCATGGATGTAGGGCAGTTCGCCATGATGACCACATCCATATTCAAATATAAACTTCGCAACAATTAATACTCAAAAAATGAAACATCAACTTACCCATTTTGCCATCCATATCGAGGATATAGAACGCGCCAAAAAGTTTTATAATGGCGTTTTTGACTGGGGATTTAATTCCTATGGCCCGGATGATTTTGCCCAAATCACAGCAGGAGGTTCCGGAGATGGCCCACCCATTGGAGCATTACAATCAAGAAAATATTCAGCGATTTCAGATAAAATCATGGGCTTTGAGTGTACCATAGGCGTTGAAAATCTGGATGAATGCATCGATAAAGTTTTACAGAATGGAGGGAATCTGCTGATGCCAAAAACGACCATTCCATTCGTAGGGTATATTGCCAAATTTCTGGATACAGAAGGCAATTTATTTTGTGCCATGCAATACGATCAGGCAGCAAAATAAGTTTCGAAGACATTTTCACCATAATAATCAGCACCCTCGGCTTTCAAGCTATATTTTGACATTCTGCATACGGTGTACAAAGGTCCTTTACTGGAATTGTTGTTTATATTCGTACTATGAATGCTTGCTCAGGAAGTGAATAAATTCCGGCATCAACTCATATTGGACCATTTCACCTCATTCAATCTTCCAGCGTAAATTGAACTCCATAAAAGCAATAGCCGATCAAATCCGGGTGAAACATTGGATAAAAAACGGCTTCATCTTTTTACCTCTTGTTTTTGCCGGCAGACTGGATTTGATCGCTGACACAGAAATCCTACTACTTTTCATCTCTTTTTGTTTTGCCTCTTCATCCATCTATGTTTTAAATGATTTGACAGATCTGCGTGAAGATCAGCTGCATCCTATCAAAAAATGGAGGCCACTGGCGAGCGGAAGAATTTCAAAAAGAACGGCATTTTTTCTATTATCCATGTGTGTCCTCGGAATGCTTCTGAGTCTTTTATTGCAAGGTCATGCCAAATACTATGTTCTTGCTTATTTCGTGCTGAATATTGCTTATGTTTTTATGTTGAAGCAGCTGCCAATTGTCGATGTGTCTTGCATTGCCATCGGCTTTGTGCTGCGGGTAATGGCAGGGGGAGCAGCCGCAGATGTATTTGTATCCCATTGGATGATCATCATGACCTTCCTTTTGACCATCTCCATAGCATTTTCCAAAAGAAGGGAAGACTTAATCACAGTTTTGGCGCAAACAAACACCCAAAATTCTCCACCATCATATAGTCTTGCTTTCCTGGACCTTGCAAAAAGCATCACATTTTCAATCACATTAATTGCTTATATCTTTTATTCCATTTCACCCGAAGTGATAGCCAGAATAGGCTCCGAGAAATTGTATCTGACCTCGGTTTTTGTATTTTTGGGCATCATGAGGTACCTCCAGATTGGTGTAATCAATCAAAGTGGAGGATCACCCATTGAAGTATTGTGGAAGGACAGATTCCTGCAAATTGTCATTGTGCTTTGGGCCATTACATTTTTAATGATCATTTATGGAAAGCTGTTGTAACTGGGGCCGATATCCAAAAGTGGAGGCTGAAGTCTTCTCTACTGACCGTTATGATGATTTGGCCAGCCTGGTAAAATCTGAGCAGGTATTGATAGCCAGGGGCAATGGCCGATGTTATGGCGACAGTGCTTTGCAAAAGAAAATCTGCTCTACCCTGTCGCTCAACAAATGTTTAGAATTCGATGTGCACCAGGGTATTTTACACGCAGAAGCTGGAATAATGCTGGCTGATATTTTACACATTATTGTGCCAAACGGCTTTTTTCTTCCTGTAACGCCGGGAACAAAGTGGGTCACACTCGCTGGCGCTGTCGCGTCCAATATTCACGGGAAAAATCACCACAATGGAGGAGCTATAGGACGATATATTGATGAAATCACCGTCATGACCGATAATGGAGACATCATTACCTGTACGCCCTCTCTGAATTCCGACCTGTTTAAATCTACCATTGGAGGCATGGGTCTAAGCGGCATCATCCTCCATCTTAAACTAAGGTTGAAGAAAATAGAAACCGGCTTTATGGTTCAGGAAAAAATTTGTCTTCCCGGTCTGAAGGAACTCCTGGAAAAATTTGAAACGAATCAAGACTCATCTTATTCGGTAGCCTGGATCGATGCTATGGCAAAAGGTAAATCTCTTGGCAGATCTGTGTTATTTCTTGGAGAACATGCTTTGCCTGAGGACTTGCCACTGCCGTATCAAAATGATGTTTTGCGCGTTCATGAAAAAACAACCTTCAGGCTTCCATTCACCTTTCCATCTTTTTTCTTGGGCAAGGCCGTTGCAAAATTTTTTAATCAGGCCTACTTGCTCAAAGCAAAAATGACAAGAACCATCCAAGTCCTGCATTATGACCAGTATTTTTATCCCCTTGATGCCATCGGCCAATGGAATAAATTTTATGGCCATAAAGGCTTCCTCCAATACCAATTTGTATTGCCTCTTGAACATGGATTGGAAGGCCTCACACAGATTCTTGAAAAAATATCGTCATCAAATTCAGGTGCTCATCTGGCCGTATTGAAGCAATTGGGAGAAGCAGAAGAAATGTGTTCACCGCTGTCTTTTCCCATGAAAGGCTACACTTTGGCTGTTGATTTTAAAGTAAGCGATGCCATTTTTAAATTATTGGATGAACTGGATCAATTGGTTTTGAAATACGGCGGTCGTTTATATCTCACCAAAGATGCAAGAATGAGCAAAGAGATGTTTGCTGCAACCTATGCCGTAGATCAAATAAATGTCACTAAATTCAAATCTTTACAAACTGAACGCCTTGGCCTTTGAAAACGACATGATGAAAACATTACTCATTTTGGGCTCGAATTCTGATGTGGGAAAGGCCTGCGCCAGTCGATTCGCTTCAGAAGACTTCCATATTATACTGGCAAGCAGAGTTCAAAATGAAGATCAGCGCACTTTAGCCAATGACCTTTCGCAAAGCTTTGGCGTAAACACAGAGTGGGTATACTTTGATGCCCTTCAAACGGATATGCACCATGCATTCTACCATTCTCTTTCTACAAAACCAGAGGTAGTCATCAGTGCTTTTGGTATTTTAGGAGATCATACTTTGGCTTTGGATGATTACGAAGAAGCTGCGCGCATAACGGCTACCAACTATTTAGGCAACTTGTCAGCATTGCACATCATAGCAAAAGATATGGAAGAACGAAAAGCAGGGACCATCATTGGGATTTCCTCTGTTGCCGGAGAGCGTGGCAGAAAAAACAATTACATATACGGAGCTTCCAAAGCGGCCCTAACTAACTTCCTAAGTGGGCTCAGAGCTCGTCTTGCCACTTCCAATGTTCATGTCATCACCGTTATTCCCGGCTTCATCAGCACCAAAATGATTGCTGGGATGAGCACACCAAAGCTGCTCACCGCTCAGCCTGATGAAGTAGCTGATTGTGTGTGGAATGCTTATATCAAAAGAGAAAATGTCGTATTTGTAAAGCCTATTTGGAAACGGATCATGTGGTTCATCAGGTCCATACCGGAAAATGTATTCAAAAAGATGGACTTATGAATGATATAAGTAGAGTAGCATTCTTCGATTTTGATGGGACCATCAGTAAAAAAGACTCTTTTTTGGCCTTTATTTTATATTCAAAAGGTCCATTTCAATTGGGGCTCTGCCTGATGAAACACCTGCCTGTTATACTATTGTATTACCTGAACCTGTACCCCAATGACAGGCTCAAGGAGGATTTTTTCTCCTATTTTTTTAAGGGGGTAAAAGTGGAGGATTTGGAAAAGTCAGGACAGGAGTTTTGTGAAAGCAGATTACCACAAATGATTTATCCCGATGCGATGCGTTTGATACAATGGCATCAGGCTCAAAACCATTTGGTCTATCTTGTCACTGCTTCTTCTGAAATTTGGTTGGGCGCATGGTGCAAAAAACACAAGATCCAATGTGTGGGTACGGTTTTTCAAACCCGGGATGGAGTTTACACGGGGAAAATCAATGGTGAAAATTGTCATGGAAAATATAAAGCAAAGGTGATCCGGGATATCTTGCGTTTACATCCAAATGCTCGATCATTTGGCTATGGAAATGGTAAGGCCGATGCGCACTTCCTTCACCTGGTTCAATCTGCTTTCAACGGACCGCTGCATCAAAAAAATGTAGATCAAATCTTTGCCAAAAACTTAGTTGTATTTAAGAAGTGATGCATTTGTTATTCATTTTATAACTTGTGCATCAAATCAAACTTATGCCAGGTTTAGTGAAATCGAGATTGTAAAGTAAATTGTGTAAACTCGAAAAACAAAAAATCATAGGCGACAACGTGTATCAAAAATAATCAAAAA
>JAGQWX010000114.1 GCA_020436935.1 Saprospiraceae bacterium | reverse complement strand
TTCTATGAGTACAACTATCCGCTTTACTTCAGAAATGAAGATGAGGATATAAAGGGGACTTTGTGTGATGATTTTGGGTATAAGTGGAATCCTAGAATAAACAACACTTATTTAAAAGCTGAGCCTTTGACCGTTGCTTGCAATTGTGAAAACATTGGCAAGATCATCAACAATCCTGCGAGCGTGTATCTGCCTACAGAATTTGGAAAAGCAATCCCGGGTGACATTCAATTGAAGATTGATCACACAAAGAATAAAGCTGAGCTTGTGTTATCTGATTGGTCGATATTATGCCAGTGAAGAACTAGGTGAAAACTGATTTGAATTGAAAAATCTAATTTGGACCATTCTATTTTGGCCATTGAATCATTATTTTTGGAAAAAATACAAAGATGGACAAACTACAAATTTTATTAGATATAAATTCTAGGGTTTTAAGCCACAATTTTGATAATCCAGATGTATATGCTTTATTTGGTTATGTAACATACATAATTAAGTTTTCAGAAGAGTTAATGTTTGATTTTGACAAAGCTGCATTGAATGGTCTTTGGGAGTATAATCACAATTATCAAAAAGAATTGGAGTTCGCAGTTGAAGAGAATAAGTCCAATTATGCTGCCTTGCACCTCCTAAAGTCAGCAGCTTTCGATTTCGATGTTTTTATTAAAAAAGAAATTAAAGAGGCTGAAAAGTTCAAATGATAAGCAAAAGCCTGGTCCTAAACTGCCATTGGACCAGGCTTTTTATTGCTTGATGTTATCATTTTGGTTTGCCTTAATCCTGTCCCTTCTTCTTTGGTAAAAATCCTCAATGGCAACACCGTATGCCTTAAAATCATAGAACCTTTCTAAGTATCTTCTATTTAGTCTTGAGCAATTATCGAACTCAGATTCATTTCCTCTTATTGGCCCCCTTGCTAAGCAATAGTACAGGCCGACATTCACATATTTGACATCAGTGGGTACATTATAGTCCTCCCAAAGATCAAAATACAAATCATCAAGTTTTTCATAATCTGTACTTGATACAGATATCCAGTTCCTGTCAGCTTTATGCATTGAATCAGGGTATCTAAATGCAAGATATCCACGATACAAATTATCTGTAAATTCAAAATGCCTACTGTAATCAATTCTACTTAAAGTGTGCAAAATTTTAAACAAATCTGTGATCTTGTGTTTGCTGTACTTCTCAGGAATAAAGTTTGAGTCATAACTCATTATTGTTGTCTTCACCATTTTCTCAATTGCCTGTTGTGAAAGCAAATAAGCTGGGTATTGTAAATTATTTAGAAAGCAACACCTTGCGCCTGTGTAATCAGTATATGATAAGTAGCTAAATTCATATACTTTTTTGTTTTTTTTGCGCAACTCATACAGCTCCTGATCAGAAATAGTTATCTCTTTTTTCTGGCTATCCATTCTATGGTTTTTTGGTCCTTTAAATTCTCATCCTCCTCAAAGACAAACTTACCAATTTGGTCCCTATATACATGGTCATGGCCCTTCATTACAATACGTTCTACTGGTATTTCTTTGAAGGCTTTGCACCCTAATTCAAAGGGTGTGAAATGGATGCAACGAAGGCAGATGAGGTCGACTGGAGACATTATTGATGGAATTTGCGCAGATCCTTCAAGTCCTTTTCCATACTTGTAATGATGTCGTTTGGGGTTTGCTCTTTAGTATCAATAAAAAGGTCAGGTAAGTTCACATCCAATGTTTTCGCGATCGCCAAAAGTATTTCCTGCTTAGGGAAGTGTGTGCCATTCACAATGTTTGAAATGGATTGTGCTGTAATGCCCGTTTTTTCTGCCATTTCTTTTCCTGTTATGCCTTTTTCAGACATAAGTTCTTTCAGTTTCAATAGACTCATTTCTATTTTTTTTGTTGCAAATATATAAAATATAAGAAATACTTATAAAAATATAAAAATAATCATAGTAATGCTTGAATGTTATCATAGAATCACTTATATTTGTATTGCAATTATTAAAGAATCACTTATAAAACTCAATACAATGACAACTTCACAAACTTTAGCAAACTCAATCAATGCATTTGACTATTACTATGAAATGTCAGATTCGGACAGAACTTATTCAAATGGAAAAAGATCACAAAAAGCCATCAAAGAAGCAGCCTCAGAAATGACAGCAGAAGAATTGATGGAAGCCAGAAAAATGATTACTGTAGAACAGGAATTGATTGACAGATACTTTGCTGGGCTCTTTCCAGAGATCGCACCGGAACCAAGTGCAAACAGTGAACTCTTTTCAATCGCTTGGACCATTAAGAAACTTGGACTTGCTTCCAGCTTTTCAGAAGCGTTGAAAAAAGCTTGGATCATAATGAAAATCAAGCTTGCTGGCAATGTGGCCATTACCTTTGCCAAAGAGGCTGGTGAAGTCAGAGCGGCAAAAGCACTATCAATTGGCAACCTGGACACTTTAAACCGTGGCTTTGTCAGATACATTGAAAACATAGATGGCAAAGACTCCTGGCGCTCATTCCGGATAGATCGCCTGATGGTCGCCTGATCGATATAAGCCCCAAAAAAACCACTCAATCAAAATTCCTTACTCACTCAATTTTCAACCATGCTAAAAAATAGAACCTACAACCTAAACACCTCAAATGATGACAATCCAATTCACTTGATTCTAAGTGAGATTGACTTTATACATATACAAGACCTCATAGAATGTCTTACAGATGCAAATTCGAGTTTACCCGAGAGGCATTTGAAGTTTGTTCAATGGGCATTAAGCGAGTCAATAAAGAAAAGAGAAAAGGTTGACGAAATAGTTGACCATTACCTAGAGGCTGGCAATTACTTTGCAAGACTGCTGCTTAGACTTCAGCAATGCCAGCCAATGATTTTAAGTTTAAGTGTACCGTTATCACGAATAGAATTCTAAACACATACATATGACAAATTTCAAACTTACACGCTTCCCGGCTGAAGCAATTGTCCAAATCAAAGTACTGTTCCCAAACGGGAACAGTTTTCATTACAAAGCTGAGGATTCAGTCTTTCCAACCTGGATGGAAGTACTGGAGACACAGGAAGACTTTTATGATCATGGGACCATTCTTAAAGGTGATCTTATCCGAGTACGACAGTTCAATCCAAATGATTGGAGAAAGATGGATCATTCAGAAATTGTTTTCTTTGTCCTAAAAGAAGATCCGGTTTCTGAACATGGATCAAAAATCCGTTGCTGCAGAATCATTGAAAAAGTTGCCGACGTCTACCGGGTTGAAAACCTATACCAGAATGGAAGAATTTGGAACATACCTGCAAGTACAATCAAGTTTTCTTTTTCCTTTGCTGAGCTTCGAAGAAAAGAGCTAAATTGGCAAAAGCCTGGCTTTCCTCAAACTTATGACGAGATCAGAGAGTATTTCTTTAAGGAGTTCAAAGAATGCCATCCTGAAGCCTACAGAGAAGACCCCCCAAAGCCATAGTATCCAAAAAGTTGTCATTGATTGCCCGGTACCATTTGTTTGGTCCGGGCTTTTGACTTTCCTATCTGCAAATCTTGATTCTGGCACCAACTTTGCCAGATGTGGCCAAAAGATTATGACTGAGAACTTAGTACGCTTAGAACTACCTCAATTGAAGGCGATTGCTGATCAACTTGAAATGTTGAACAAAAGACTGGATATGATAACCAACGGATGGATGACTCAAAAACAGTTTTGTACAAACTTTGATATCCCGGAAAGCACATTCAGGTTATGGAAAAACGGAAACCAGTTAGTCACTAAGAAGATCGGTAAAGTGGTTTTTGTGAATGTGAATGATACTTTTAAACTAAGGCCATGATTTAGCATGTGTTTTGCTTTCTGGTTGATGGAAAAAAGATGTATTGTATCTCTTTTTTTATAAAAATTATATTAATTACAAAGATTTACAAACTGATTTGTAAATTTCGGCGTTATTTTCAATAAGAGAATACGTAAAACACCAACTTCAATATCATGACTCCAATCTTCGATAAGACTATTAGTGAAATACTTATTGAAAGGTTAATCGCTTTAGAGAATCACTTTAATGCAGATGTTTTATTTTATTTTGGTGAAATACGAGAATCTGTTGACATGCTGTTTAGAGATGTAATCGAAGAGTTAAGAGATAAACCAAAGTCAAATACAATTTGCATAATATTAAACACCCCCGGGGGGAGTGCTGAAACAGTTGAAAAACTCGTAAGGATAATCAGACATCACTACAAAGAGGTTTATTTTATTGTCCCAGATGCGGCATATTCTGCCGGAACTATTTTTTGTATGTCCGGCGACAAGATATTTATGGACTATTCTTCGGCTTTAGGACCGATAGACCCTCAGGTTTTTAATGGAAAAAATTGGGTCCCCGCTCTGGGATATCTTGACAAAGTTGATGAATTGATTGAAAAGTCAAGAAATAACACAATGACTGCCGCAGAATTGATAATGCTAAAAGAGCTCGACCTTGCATTATTGAGAAGGTATGAGCAAGCTAGAGAACTAACCATTGATTTGCTGAAGGGATGGTTAGTTAAATATAAGTTCAAAAATTGGCATACACATTCCTCTACCGGGGAGGCTGTAACTGAAGATCAAAAAGAAAATCGAGCAAGAGAAGTTGCTACATGTTTGGGCGATAATAAAATGTGGCACTCTCATGGAAGGCCGATTGGGATAATAGAGTTGACGGATACAGTGAAGCTAAAAATAGAAGACTATAGTTTAGATTCGAACTTAAAAAAACTGATTCGAGACTATAATGACTTAATTTGCCAGTATGTAAGAAGAACAAACTCTCCAATTTTCATTCACACAAGAGAAACAATAATATGATGGATACTGTAATAGAAAAAGTAAAAGAAATTCAGGATGCACCAATAAAAGGTAGGCGAAATGAATTAATTAAAGAATTCCTTTCATGGGAAAAAAAGATCAATGACTTTAATACCGAAACAAAGCGTAAAGGGTACGATTTACCATTAGTAGACACGATAGGTAAATCTATGTTTCAAAACCTTGAAAAGGATTCTTAGTAACTTAAAGTGCAAAATCTGTGCAAAACAAAAAGGGGTTGTAATTTTACAGCCCCTTTTTGTTTGTCGTAAGTTTCTGAAATACAGCGAATTATCTTTTGTGACTCCGTCAGGATTCGAACCTGAGACCTACTGATTAGAAGTCAGTTGCTCTATCCAGCTGAGCTACGGAGCCATTCTCATTTTTGAGAGCGCAAAGATAGTAATTTACCTGTAGGTGGAAAAAGAAAAATCTCTTTTTTTTTCATCTGATAAAATAAGTTTCTTTTTGCAATAAATACCTGCATCTTTTAACCTTTTTCCAAGCACTTTCATGTTTTCTTTAACAGAACGCTAAAGTTGTCCGAGCTTTCGGCGTCTTATATTTGTAAAGCACAATAGTGTAAATCAATTTTTTACAGTTGACAAAAGGCGATGTAATCAGAGGTGTTTGTTTTGTTTTGGTGGCAAGCCTTTTTGCCTTCATGAGCTCTTACGTCTTGCCTGCAGGTAGCCCTGTCCAATTCATGCCTGAGGATTGTTTCAATGCAATTGACGACGACGGTGATGGACTGACAGATATCAATGATAAAGATTGTATTTGTAATATTATAGATTCTATTTCTCTGGTTCCCAATCCTTCCTTTGAGCTAAGGACATGCTGCCCCAGCACCCGATCACAACTCGATTGTGCTGTTGGCTGGATTCAGGCATCCCAAGCCACTACAGACTATCTCAATACTTGTGGTTACTATGCAAAAGAAGACTTTGAAGTGCCGTTGCCATTGCCTGCAGGTGCGGGCTTCATAGGGCTTAGGGATGGAAGGATCAACCCTGAAGGTAGAATAGAACCCGGGTGGAAAGAATATGCCGGTTCCTGCCTTTTGGCACCCATGAAAGCAAACAGAACCTATAGTTTTGAATTCTATTTTGGGTTTTCATCTTCTAATATTTCACCTTCCATAGATTTGTCTTTTTTTGGTACTACAGATTGTATCAATTTGCCTTTTGGTAAAAACATTGATCTTTTTGGATGTCCGTCCAATGATGCCAATTGGGAATTATTGCAATCCACTTTTATATCTGCTGGCACGGGCAAGCGGTGGGTTAAGACTAAGATTGAAATCACTCCTAAAAAATACATTGCCGCCATTGCAATCGGACCTTCTTGTGAACCATCAAAAAACCCATTCAGCACCTATTACTTTATGGATGATTTGCAACTGCTCGAAGTTAAGGAAACGAAACCTGCAATTGTGCCGGTGGGAAATCCATGTGCGGCGAGCTTTTCTATCAAAGTGATCAATGATTTTGGACTAAATGTTCAATGGTACAAAAATGGCGTGGCTTTGGTCGGTGAAAAGAGTACCTCTCTCTATGATTTGGAAGAAGGAAATACCTATCAGGCAATGGTCACTGATCCGGCTACCTGTTATATTACTGAACCTTATTTATTTCAGGGTAATACCATAAGAGATACTTTTGAAATCGTTGTCTGCGAAGGGAACGAACTAAGTTTTGGGAATCAGATCATAACCACTCCGGGAGATTATGAAGCGAAGTTTTTGACAACAGCATCATGTGACAGTATAGTTACCTTATCAGTGAATTTTTCTGACAAAGTGGTAGATACGGTTGATGTGAAAATTTTGAAAACCGAAGTTTATACCATTGGTGGTCAGCAATTCAATCAGGAGGGAATTTATGACCTGGTGTTGAAAAGCAGTACTGGCTGTGACAGTCTTGTAGTACTTGACCTGGATGTTATTGATGTGTTTTTTCCAAATATTTTTTCTTTAGGTGGTAGAGGAAGTAATAAAACCTTCCAGCCCAGCTTTGATCAAAGTGTAATCGAACAAATTTTTCTTACCATATATGACCGGTGGGGCAATGTTGTTTTTATTGGAGAATCCTGGAATCCCGATTTACAAAAAAGTCAGCCAGTGACGGGTGTATTTGTTTACAAAGCTGAAATAAGACTTAAGGATCAATCGGTTAAAGTATTGGCAGGCGATGTGCTCTTGATTAGATAATCATTCAATATATTCAATAGGCTTATTTAAGATTCAGGCAATGTTTTGATGGTTTTGGGCATCATTTTCTTATGAGTTATTTCATTTTTTTATGGAAGCTTGATAGAAAAATTGGAATAAGACTATATTTATCGTTCAATCGACTTTGGATGATCGATGCCCTGGGTATTAAGTCTGGCTTGCTGCTGACCGCCTGTATTTTTGTCTCAGTAATACAAGGGGATTTTTCGTATTCGACAGTTTCGAAAATCTATATCGAAGATTGTACCAATGGTTTGGACGATGATCGGGATGGTTGGACAGATTTGAATGACCCGGACTGTATTTGTACTCAAGCTCCTCCTCTTTCTTTGATCCCAAACCCATCATTTGAGGACAATACGTGTTGTCCCAGGTCGAGGTCGCAACTCAATTGTGCGGTAGGTTGGATTCAGGCATCTGATGCGACAACTGATTATCTGAATACTTGCGGATGGATGGGACCAGAGGAGTTTGCCGTTCCTACGCCAATTCCGGATGGAGATGGATTTGTTGGATTTAGAGACGGGAGAGTGGCCAATGGAGGTAATTCAGAACCCGGCTGGAAAGAATACGCCGGAGCATGTTTAATATCGCCATTAAAAGCCAATACCACTTATCGCTTCGAGTTTTTTTTAGGCTTCTCAACTGCAGATAGATCTCCTTCTATTGAAATTTCTTTTTTTGGCACAGCGGATTGTAAATATCTGCCATTTGGGAGTGGTAATGATCAATTTGGTTGTCCCACCAATGGTGCTAACTGGGAATATTTAGGATCAAGGATGGTTGAATCTACAGGTAGACCCAACTGGGTAAAAACCGGAGTCGAAATAACGCCAAAAAGAGACATGGCGGCCGTTGCCATTGGTCCGGCGTGCACACCTTCCTCCAATCTGCTAAGCACCTATTACTATTTCGACAATTTGGTATTGGCAGATTCTAAAAGTTTCCCTCCTGTAATTGCGGCCGCGGCACATCCTTGCAGTAAAGACTATTCTTTGCAGGTAAGTAATAAAAGCAATGTAGAGTTCCAGTGGTATAAAAATGGAGTCGCCCTGGTTGGAGAAACCGGCAGAGTGATGAGAAATATACCTGGTGAAGGGAATTATCAGGTAAGGATAGTGGATGGCGGCGATTGTATGGTTTCTGAAAAGTTTGAATATAAAATACCCAGGATCAACAATGCAGTAAATGTCACACTTTGCAAAGGAAGTACATATACTTTCGGTGGCAAAGCATTGACTCAAAGTGGTAATTACAGTCACACTTTTAAATCAGTCAATGATTGTGACAGTACTGTCAATCTCAATTTAAATATTCTTGGAGACCTCAGGGATACCATATCGGCAAAGATTCTGAAGGGAGATACTTATCATATTGAGAATTACACCTTCAAACAGGATGGAAGACACATGGCATTGTTGTCCAACAGATATGGTTGTGACAGTCTTGTTGTCCTTGATCTTGAATATTTGCGAATTGTCGCACCAAACATCATCAGGTCAGGAGCTTCCCGGGGTAATGATATTTTCAAACCCAATTTTGATCAGGAAGAAATCAGCGCGATAAGTTTCAGGTTTTACGACCGTTGGGGAAATCTGGTGCATGAAGGATTTGATTGGGATGGAAAAACCAATGGTGGTTTGGTAGCAGAAGGTGTATACATTTATCAGGGCACAGTAACGCTAAAATCCGGCACACAAAAACAAATCTACGGCGATGTGATTTTCATGAAATAATTCAAGCCGGCCAAGCTTCTAATGCCAAAATTGTGCTGGCAATCGAATACAACAAAGAATATGGAATGAAAGATGATCCAGCATTAAAAACATCATTACTTAAGCATGGACTGTATTTGATGTGCTATGGTCTTGGGAGCATGAAACCATAATAGACAAGCATACTTCTTATGTTACTGAAATAAAACCTAAATGGTTCAGGGAAACACCAACAGCCATGAAAGTCGGTTAAAAGACGTTCTCTAAGTAACAATA
>JAGQWX010000113.1 GCA_020436935.1 Saprospiraceae bacterium | reverse complement strand
CATATTCATCAAAAGCAGTGGTGAAAACGATGGGGCCATTCACCTCACGGTGTTTGAAAATTTCAAAACTCAAACCATCTCCCAATTGAATGTCCTGAAAAATTAGATCGGGCGCATCGTTTTCTCCAAACCACTTGAGACACGATGAAATGCTGTCCAGCACACTTATAATCTCAAAATTGGGTCGGATTCCTACCACCAATTCTCTGAGTCTTTTGGCAGCATGGAATTCGTCTTCAATGATCAAAACCCTCATACTGCAACAGCGGTTTGTAGCTTAAGCAAAGGCAATTTCACCATAAACTGACTATCGTCTTGTACACAAATAACGGGCTTGTCTGTAAAGTACTGATATCTCTTTTTGATGTTATCCAGGCCCAGGCCAATCGAAAACTCCTTTACTCCTTTGGGCTGATAGTTGTTGGCCACTGTAATGTATTCATCATTTTCTGAAACAATGGCTATAGTCAGTGGATTGGATGATGAAATAACGTTGTGTTTGATGCAATTTTCAATCAACATTTGCAGACCCATGGGCGGAAGATAACAATGCTGACAAACCTCTTCTATATCTATAACGATATTTAGGTTGCCTTTAAACCTCTCCAGCAAAATGAAGGAAAAAGATTGGATGGCATTGAGTTCATCCTGAAGTGTCACCAGCTCTTTGTTGCCGGACTCCAGGATATATCGGAACAGTTTGGAAAGGTTCTGTATGTACTTTACAGCCAGTTTGGGGTCGTCGCTGACAATATCGGTCAGGGTATTGAGGCTATTGAAAAAGAAATGGGGGTTGATTTGATTTTTTAAACCCTCCAACTCTGATCTCAGATTGGCTTGTGCCAGCTTTTCCTTTTCAACAATGGTATCTTGCAAACGCTTATTGTAATAAATGTTTTCATAGATACTGATGCATAAAAATGAAATCAACAACACACCGATGGTTGGCTCAATATCCTTCATAGCAGTTTCTGAAAAAGGAAGACCTGTAAAATAAGATCTGAACGCTCGTACTACCAGGTGATCGAGAATAAAGTACAATACAATAATTCCTACGCCGGTCAGCACAATCCGCTTTACATTTTCAGTAAACGATGGATATTTTTTGTGCATAAAAATTGCCCATTCCGTAAAAACTATCCAATAAATCAGGGTATAAAGCATACCAATCCAAAAACAATCCATCCTGCTGATGGCAACTTCATGCATGCTGTTGAACTCCTCGTAAAACATGTACGACATGATAAATCCGACTGGTGGTGTGCCCAGCAAGATCAGCCAGACATCGTTAAAGCCCAGCCATTTTTTTCTCGATTCAATGTATTTTTGAAACATATGGATCATAAGTAATATCAAAGTTAATGGTTGAAGACCAAGCTACCAAACATGTGGAAGTCATTGAACCAGGTGGCTTTAAATTTATAAAACAACCTGGCTCATGCCTTCCTTATTATTATTATTTTTAAAACTGCACCCTGTACACGAAGTCTGGGAATAATCCGGATTGATAGACATCATTGATGGCTTTGGTCCTGTCGTTGTACCGCTTAACGAAAAGATTTTTCCTGTTCATCACGTTTTGTACATCGAAATATATTTGTTGGGAAAGTTTTTTGTTTTTACTGTTGAATCTGAAGCCCAGTTTCACGTCCCATCTTAAATAGGCCTCATAGTTTTCTGCGTATGCCTGCGTGACATCCCTCACTTCTGAACCTCTCATGACAGAAGCCTCAAGATCGATGGGAGTATAAGGTCTTCCTCCGGCATGTGTGAGCTTAGTATCAATGCTCAGTACATTGCGACCAGAACTACCAAGTACCCATTCCTTACCTAACAAAGCATTCACTACATATCTGTTGTTAAATGCCGTATTGCGCTCTACTTGATCACTACCGGTATACTTACTTTGATAAACAGATCCCGTCACCAGGGTATAATAACCTTTGCTATAGAATTTTTCGAGGGTAAGTTCCACGCCATAGTTTTGGCCTGATCCCTCATTGACAAGCGAGGTTTTATCGGTAGGAAAACCAAATTCCGCCCCAACATTCAACATAGAAAAACTACCCGGAATAGGCTCCACAGGCACGTCAAAAATGGATTGGTAATACACCTCCGTTTTCAATCTCCAATCCTGTGCAATGTTGCTGTTCCAACCTAAGACGAAATGGTGACTGCCCGTAAAATCAAGATCCTTATTGGTTTCAACAAATTCATTGTTCACCCTCTCCCTCAACAATAACATAGGGAGTGGCTGGGATTGGTGGTGCAAGCCATAACCAAGAGTGAGTTCATTTTTCTGTCCCAGCTTATGCGTAATGGAAAGCCTGGGTTCTACCGCTGCTTTTTCATTGATGGTGGCGTATTGCCCATGCAGTCCTGCGTTGAGCACCCAGCTGTTGTTGAATCTATACTGTCCCTGCACATAAGGTTGCAATAAGTAACTGTGGTCACTGGACTGGTACAATGGAACCCAATCTGACACACCATCACCATCAATATCCGGCGTATCTTCCCGGTCACTAAAATTGAGATCGAAGTCAAATCGCTCCACCACAAAGCCTGCTCTCATGGTCAATTTGGCCGAATATTTTCTATTGATAAATGTTGAGAGTGTAGTTCTGTAATCCACATTATCGCTATCAAATACCCTGAAATTGGTTTCTACCTCTGTATCCAGGCCATCTATGCGTTCTCTGTAGAAGGTATTCTGAGAGGTGCTAACTGCCAAAACTGTTTTGACATAAGTGCGGTCATCGACAAGGTAATTGTTTTTGATCCCCGCTACTCCAAAAAGCGATGTTGCTCCCGAGTCTTCATCATCTGCAGCAAACAAGTCTGTTTCATCGACCTCATTGTGCAGAAAGGTGATATTGCTTTGGCCTCCAATACCAAATAAACTCCACTTGCTTTTCTTTCCACCGAAATCCAGCTTGAAGGTAATGTCTTTGTAGTCGGGAGTTGCGTTCGTCCCAATCGGCAAACCGAGCTTGCTGGCAAAACCTACGAATGAATATCTGCCGGCTACCACAAAACTTCCGTTCTTCAGCATCGGACCTTCTATCATGGTCTCCAGTCCACTGATCGCACCCAACTGTACCATGTATTCCGCTTTGTCTTTATTGCCAGATCTCAGGCCAAGGTCAAATACCCCCGCCAGTGCATTGCCGTATTCTGCCGGAAAGGCACTGGTCATAAAGTCTGAATTGCTCAGCATATTGGGGTTCATGGCGCTGACAGGACCTCCGGTAGTTCCCAATGTAGAGAAGTGGTTTGGGTTGGGAATCGGAATGCCTTCAAGGCGCCAAAGCACTCCAGTAGGGCTATTGCCACGAATGACAATGTCGTTTCTTGAATCATCCGCTGTGGATACTCCGGCGAAGTTTCCTACGAGGCGGGCCACGTCTCCCCTTCCACCCGAATACCTGTTGACTTCTTCAAGGCTGAATTGGCGGGCACTGACTGCTGCCATATCGTTGATTGTACGGTCTTTGTCCACCTTGGCGGTAACCACCACCTCATCGAGTATTTCTGCAGATTCTTCCACCTTGATGCTGAGCACCACTTCTTTGCCGGAAGTGACCATAATATTGGGCAAGGTTGCTGTAAGGTATCCCAGATAAGAAATACGCACCGTATGTCTTCCCGGCTTTACCTCGTTGATCAGAAAGTTTCCATCTTCATCCGTAACAGTACCTGATATAAAGCTAAGATTATCGTTGTCGAGTAATTCTACCGATGCACCTACAAGCGGCAGTTCAGATTGTTTGTCCTGGACCAAACCTTTGAGAATTTGGTTTTGTCCAAAGATTGTATTGCATAAAATCAATGCAATAAATAGGGTCAGATTTTTTTTCATTTTAAATTGTAGTATTGATTTATAAGACAAACTTATGGCCTGATCATTGCCGATAAAATCAAATAAAATTGAATGGTATGATTTTCGGGTTGAATGGTTATAGCAAATCTTTGAGTGGTAAAAGCTGTTTTGGAGCTTTCTCTGATTCCTATCCACCTGATTTAGAGTTGTGCTAAAACACAACCTAATTGAGTGGCTGTCAACTTTAGCTGCTTTTGGTTTACCTCCTGCTTTAGCGGGTGGTAATTGAAAAGTACGTACCTCACTTTTTCCGGACTTTAGTCCACTGCCTTAGCATGTGATGATGGGGGCTAAAGCCCGACCTGGGTTGCAAGCTTTTCTTTGGGTCGTGCTAAAGCAAAACCTAATTGAGTGGCCGTCAACTTTACCCGATTAAGTTTGGGATATGCCAAAGCACAACCCAATTGAGTGGCTGCCAACTTTAGCTGCCTTTCGTTTACCTCCTGCTTTAGCGGGAGGTAATTGAAAAATACATACCTCACCTTTTCCGGACTTTAGTCCACTTCCTTGGTCTGGGGTGATGGGGGCTAAAGCCCGATCTGGGCTGAAAGCTTTTCTTTGGGTCGAGCCAAAGCACAACCTAATTGAGTTGTGGCCGACTACAGCTGCTTTTGATTGGGTCGTGCTAAAGCACAACCTAATTGAGTGGCTGTCAACTTTAGCTGCTTTTGATTGGGTTGTGCTAAAGCACAACCTAATTGAGTGGCTGTGAATTTTAGCTGGCTTTCGTTTACCTCCTGCTTTAGCGGGAGGTAATGGAAGAGCAGGGCCCTACCGACTACTCCTTAGAAATTCAGCAGGATTATTTCTGGCCATCTGATCAAATTCTGCTTCATCCAAATGGGTATTGATGGCTGCATATATATTCTTTTCTGATTTGTGATTCCTCACCACATAAAAATCAGTG
Organism: Saprospiraceae bacterium; assembly: GCA_020436935.1. Classification (GTDB taxonomy): domain Bacteria; phylum Bacteroidota; class Bacteroidia; order Chitinophagales; family Saprospiraceae; genus JADKBO01. The sequence goes on along the minus strand of JAGQWX010000113.1, from coordinate 4,403 downwards.
CCGAAAAGCACCCTATTTTTCAGGCCTTCATGCGTCATGGTTTGTTTTAATAAGAGCTGGATGCTTTCATTGTGGATGATGTAACTGACGTCGGCATATACATTTGGATATTGTAACATGAGGCTGCATATGATGGTATACCAATCCGCATATTTCCAGATTTGTGGCAATTTTCCAGGTCTGAATTCACCTTTTTTATTTTGAAGAAAAGCAATGCCTCTATCAGGGTTTTTCATCAATTGACTGCTGAAGTTATCGCGGTCAAATTCCATAAACCTGTTCCATTCATCATCGCCACCAAAATGCGCAAAACAAAGTTTCAGATGCCTCAGGTTATGTTTCAATGGTGTATTCAAATCAATGTAGCCGAACAACTCTTTTACCCTGATGTCTTTTGCCTGGCTGACTACCTTCCTCAATATCCGTTCTTCAAGCAAACAAAGGTAATTGAGTGGATGAGTGAAGTTATTGGTAAAATCCCTGTTGTCAATTTCCGGTAACAGCATGGCCTGATTGTCCTCATCAAATATGGGATGCGTATCCCATTCCCTTCTTTTGTTCCCCCTGTAAAAAATAGTACCTCGAATGCAATGGCTTGTGATGGGCAATCCATTGTCGGCAGCATATTTCCAAAGAGGTAGAAGTGCTTCATCAAAAGGATAATATCCCAGTGCCGGATAGATTTTAAAACCACTGAATTGATGATCTTCAATATAAGTTTTAATGAAACATTCTTCCAGCACAACACTTCCTTCCACCACTTTAAAATCCAGTTGTGATTTTCCCTCTTCACGGATGCGCCTTGGATCTGCAAAAACAAAAGGAAAAAAAATACCCTTGTTTGCTTTCTTCTCCTTCAATTTTTTGAGGCCGATCATTTGATTGGTATAAGTGTAATCATCACCTACTTTGCCTGCCCCCATGTAAGCCATGTCCATCGGCAGTATTACAAAGCCTGTACCTTCTGGATATTGGCTTTTCAGCCTTGAGAATACGGTGTTTTGATTTTTATGAAAAGCAAATCTGCCGATGCTGAGATAGCGGTCCACGAGCTCTTTGCTTTCCGGACCGGGTAGGAGACCAAGAAATGACCATATTTTTTTGAGCACAAAAAATATCAGATTACTGGCTGATTTAAAAAACAGGGTAAAAAGAAAGACTACCGATACTTTCCCGAAAAGTGCGGTGGGTATAAAAAGCAAGTGGTTGGAAATCAGCCAGGTCTTTGCCTCATTTAAAAATGTTACAAGTTCTGTTTCTGCTTTAAAACCGGAAAGCCATTCAAACAAAATAAAAAATACATGTATTCCCAAAATGATTCCAATAATTGCGCCAATCATTCTATGGAGCTGACTTCTTCTGACCAGCATTTTGAGCCTGTACATTATGACTGTCCATTTTTTATACCAGGGCTTGAACCTCCAGGTATATGGCCCATTGTACCAAAATCTGAATAACCTGACAATGAATCCTAAATGAAAAATCAGATAAAATGGCCATGGTAGAAATGTCTTCGCCAAATACGGTGGAACATGCCCGCCCGTGAAAATATGTGTATGACAATTGATGACTGGAGGTTTGGGTGTCATAGGACTCTATTAAGACCGTCGAAAAAGAAATAAATTCTAAATTTGACTTAAGACCAGTTTGATTTAAGTTTGAATGTAAGTTAATAATAATTACCGGAATTAAAATAAGGAGGCCAGTTTTGGAAAATTAATTTGAGGTAAAAGAGTCATTTACCTCACTGAAAAGAACGAATAATTTAATATTAAGTCAAGTATAGAAAATTGGACCAATTTTCATAATTAAATTAGGTGCAATAAAGCCGTTCTGGCAATCAGCTGTTTAAATGAAAAAGCACCTATCCTTTATTGAGAAAATTTACAATATGTTTATAATATACCTCCATCTTCCCCTTCAATAGATCATGTCCGGTTCCTTCGATAATTTCAAGCTTTGAAGCCGGCAACAAATTTAAATATTCTTGTGTAAATCCCCATTTTTGGTTATCACACTGGCCACGAACCAATAATGTCGGTACGGCAACATCTTTTAATAGAAATTTCCTGTCTTCTACTTGACGAAAACTTTGAACGGTCTTAACATGGGAGTAGTATCCGAGGCCACTTTTTACTACTATGCTGTCCATCGGAATACAAACAGTTGACTTGGCAAGATGCTTGTTCAGCCAGGTATAATAAGCATCCATTTCATAGTCACTGGCCAATTTTATATTAAACACTTCCGCGATCCAGGTCACAAATCTGGTTCTGAAATTTCTGGCTCTTTGATTTGCAACAGCATTAGAAGTCGCCGAGGGCATTAAATTCAAGCTGTCTGGTGGAACCATTTTCATCAAATCAAAATTTACTGGCAGCATTGGCCCGGGACCTGACAAAATCAGCTTTTCAACTTTCTCCGGATGTTGCTGTAAATATTGAATGGCCAGTAGACAACCCCATGAGTGCGCAATTAAAATTACCTTTTCACTTCCAATTTGTTCAACGATGGCCTCCAGGTCTGCGACATGCCTTTTGACGGAATATTCACTAATATTCAAAAGTCTTTCTGAATGCCCGCTGCCAATCTGGTCATACAAATAAACATCAAAACCTAATTGTGAAAGTGGCTGTAAGAATTGTATGACATCATCCGTAATGACACCTCCAGGCCCACCATGGAGGTATATAATTGTGCTATTATCTGCTAACTCATCACCTTTCAACACGGTATAACCAATTTTCGAGCCGGTTGAAAGATCCCAATATCTGGTCGAACTTCGGGCTTTGAATACTGGAACATTATATATCCTGGGGATAAAACAAGAAATAATAATAATCAGTATTAATGCTGAAATAGCGTACAACAAATATCGATTGAGCATTGAACTGGGATAAAATTTGATCTCATAACGACCAAATTTTAGTTTTCATGTTTATGCATACTAAAATGGGACATAAACTGGGTATTTTTGAAATACCGTATTATAAACAATATCATTTAGTATCATATATAATTGTATAAAATTCAACATTATATAGACTCCAAATAAACTTGTCTTCTGATTTTTTTACATCGAAAAATAAAACTTCCCTTCACTACTTCTTCACACTAATTTTTCTCCCGTCATAATGGATCACTTTATCAAAACTTGCAGAAGAACTCATGCCACTTCCTTTGTTCTGGGAAACAAAAACAATATTGAATTTCCTTTTTTCCAGCATGCCAGGATACTTGCCCGATCTGTCTCCAATGTTCAAAGTTTTTTTGGCCTCATCCCATTTAAATTCAATGGTAGAATAAATGCCGTTTTCGTAATTGTAATTGTCGTTTTCGTCTTCATACAGCGTAAAACTTCCATTGGCTCCTTCGTATACCCTGATTTCCAGATTGTCCCAATTTTTCTCTGTCGCAAATTGTACCTCAGGTCCCCATGGTAAAATAGACCCGGCCTTGATGAATACTGGCAGGATATCCAACGGCACTGCTTTAGACACCGTTTGTCCACCTTTATGCTTGTCACCAGTCCAAAAGTCGAACCAGTCACTTCCCGAAGGCAGGTAAACTTCTTTGCTTTTCACCATATTGAAATCTTCAACCAGGGTGGTGTCTTTGCCATTCACAACCGGTTTCCAGTACATAGGCGCCGTTACCGGGCTTACCAGTATGGCTTTGCCAAAAAGGTATTCGTCGTTGATGTCAAGAGCTTTTTTGTCCTTAGCATAATCCATCACCAGGGCCCTCATCATGCTGGATTGTCCATGACTTACCTCCCACGAAGTTGAATAGATATAGGGCAGCATCCTGTATCTGAGCTTTATGTATTTTTCAATGGCATCGACTGTTGGATTGCCTTTTTCTCCAAATTGGAAAATTTCTCTAGGTGCACCTTCACCATGGGATCGCATCAACGGGCAGAATGCACCAAACTGCATCCACCTCACATGCAGCTCTCTGTAGTCCACATTTTGTAAGGGGTTTCTGAAGTTCCACAGAAAAAAGCCTCCAATGTCGCTGTTCCAATGCGGCATATTGCTCAGAGATACATTCAATCCCGCAGATATTTGGTTTCTCAATGCCTGCCAAGAGGCCACTACATCTCCGGACCATAGATTTGATCCATATCTTTGCTGGCCTGCAAACGCAGATCTCGTCAGAATAAAAACGCGTTTTTCTTTGCTTTTCTGCAGCTGATGTTCAGCTATACCACCAACAGTCATCAAAGGAAAAGCATTGCGCACTTTCCTGAATGATCCGAGATAAGTAGGTGAATCAAAGTCTTCCTTTTTGGGATTGAAATGATCGGGCTCTGAAGAATCTATCCACCAACCATCAATGCCCAATGAAAAAATCCCCTGATCCAGGTATTTCCAGAAAATATCCCGGGCAACGGGGTTGTA
>JAGQWX010000112.1 GCA_020436935.1 Saprospiraceae bacterium | reverse complement strand
GTTATTTGGTTATTTGGTTATTTGGTTATTTGGTTATTTGGTTATTTGGTTATTTGGTTATTTGGTTATTTTTTTTAACTGATTTTTTATGAAACATAGTATTGAATTGCACCTATTGTAAATGATATCTAAGACAAAGTAAAATGAAATTTTTCAATCATATAATTCCCCTGCTGGTGCTGATATTTGCGGCCTCATCCTTTGAATGTCTTCAGGCTCAAACAACCAATTACACCCTTAGTGATGTCATTTCTATTTCAACCACCAACAATGAATTGTCTGAATCATGGCCCACTCCCGGCACCATAGTGATCAGAAGGTCAGGTGGCTTGAAAACGGTCACGGTACCCATAACCATCACAGGCAGCGCCACCATCCATACAGACTATCAAACCAATGCTGGCACTGCGGTGACCATACCCATGGGCAAAAGAGAAGTATGGCTTCACATCATTCCCAAAACCGATGAAATAACCGAAGCAAATGAAACCGTAAGGTTTACGCTTTCATCATCACCCGCTTATACAATTTCAGGGTCAAATTTTGTGGAACTGACCATCAAAGACCAAAGCCCCTTGCCCAATGATGAAGAAGCCACCCGTTTTTTGTTGCAGGCTGCATTTGGGGCAGACCCTGATGAATTGGCCGATGTCAAATCAATGGGCTTTGCAAATTGGATAGACGCGCAGATCGCCAGGCCTAAAGCCTACTTACAGGATACCCTCAAGAAACAAAACCTGGGCTCCACTTACGAAACCGAGTACAACGCCAGGATGACCATGTGGCATCTGATCATGAGGCGCCGCTATCCCGCGCAGGGAGTGACAATCCCCACCGACATATTGCGGCAAAGAATAGCCTACAGCCTTTTGCAAATATTTGTCATTTCACAGACCGGCGACGACCTGGCAGTCAATTCTGAGGGTGTGTTGAATTATTACGATAAACTGATCGACGGCGCATTTGGCAACTTCCGTCAGCTGCTCCTCGATGTGAGTCTTCATCCCTGCATGGGTCTCTATCTCAGCCATGTTGACAACCAAAAACCAGATCCCGTCAACAACATTTACCCCGATGAAAATTACGCCCGGGAAATCATGCAATTGTTCAGCATCGGACTTTGGGAACTGAATCAGGATGGTACGAGGAAATTGGACAGCCTTGGAAATCCCATTCCCACTTATGACAACCATGACATATCACAATTTGCGCGCGTTTTCACAGGACTTACCTGGGGCGGCACCACCTGGCATGACTTTACCACCAATATGGTCGTGAACGAAGAGGCGCACGATACCGACCCCAAGACCTTGCTCAATGGCATGACCCTACCGGGAGGCCGGACAACCATGCAAGACATCAACTCAGCCATCGACAACCTATTTCATCATGAAAATACCGGTCCTTTCATAGGCCGTTTACTCATACAACGTCTGGTCACCTCCAATCCGAGCCCGGCGTACATCGCCAGGGTTGCTGCCAAGTTTGCCGATAATGGCAGCGGAGTGAGAGGAGACATGGGCGCCGTCATCAAACAAATTTTGCTCGACCCAGAAGCCAGAGAAATATCGTATATCAAAAGTCCCACTTCCGGTAAGATGAAAGAACCTTACCTTACCCTGCTCAACCTCGCAAAAACCTTCAATGCGCAACCTGCAAGCGGCGATTATCATGAAGCCAACTTGTTTTATGAATATTATTTGCAGGAGCCTTTCCTTTCACCATCGGTTTTCAACTTTTATTCTCCCAATTTCAGACCTCCCGGCGAAATGACGGAGCTGGGAAAATATGGGCCGGAATTTCAGATTTTGACCGCCGTAACGGCCTTGCAGGCGCCCAATAATCTGAAGCGGTCCCTGGACTATGCCATCTCGCGCTGGGGCACGGTATATCCTGCAAATGAAATGCACATGATGTTTCCTGAAGAACTCGCCCTTGCTGCAGACCCGGACGCCATGATCAGGAAGTTATCCATCAAAATGACGGGGCGGGCGCTGAAACCACGGAGTTTTCAGCTGATCCGGGAATTGGTGGCAAGCTTGCCTTCCAGCGGTACAGATTGGCAACAAAACCGCGTGGACGCTGCGGTATATATGATTGGTTCCATCGCCGAATTTAACATCCTCAAATAATTGAAAGACATGGAAAACAAATCCTTCAAACATATAAGCCGCAGAAAATTCATAGGACAGGCAAGTTGCGCAGCCGTTGGGTCGACGTCCTTGTTGAGCACGTTGACCAATTTTTTCCTCACCAATTCTGCGGTCGCCCAAAATGTCGGCTTTTTCAACGACTATCGTGCGCTCGTGTGCTTTTTCATGCCCGGAGGCAATGACTCTTTCAACCTGTTGGTGCCTACAGGGGCGGCATACAGCGAATATGCCATGGTGCGGGGAGACCTTGCCTTACCGCAAAACAGCCTTTTGCCCATCAACCCCATCAACAATGCGGGCAGGCCATTGGCCCTCCACCCTGGCGCGGGCGGACTCAGAGATTTGTTTGAGGACGGTAACTTATCCTTCATCTCCAATGTGGGAAGTCTGGTAAGACCGACGACGAAGACCGATTATAACAATGGTTATCAAATTCCATATGGTGTTTTTTCACATTCTGACCAGCAGGAACAATGGCAGACCTCTATTCCTGATGTGAGGTCTGGATTGGGATGGGCGGGTAGAGTCGCTGACATGCTCAACGGGGTGAATCAGAATACCGCGGTTTCGATGAATATCTCCATTGCCGGCAACAATTTATGGCAGGTAGGCAATCAGGTGTATCCCTATACAGTGAGTGCAGACGGAGCGGTCTCTCTGGAGGGATATGGCACCACCAACTCCCTCAATCTGCTGAGAAAAAATGCTATTGATAACTTGCTGGCCCAGGAATACCACAACGTTTTGGAGAAAACTTTCTCCCGCACCAAAAAAAATGCCCTGGATGCTTATGACTTGTTCAAAACGGCAACCGACATGCCTATTCCGACAGACAATCTGGGCAACGGTCCCCTGGGCAAACAACTCAGACAGGTGGCAAAAACCATAGCCGGCCGAAATGTTTTGGGTGTCAAGCGGCAGATATTTTACGTCCAGTGGGGAGGCTGGGATTTTCACGATGAAGTATTGGTGAATATGTCGGCCATGATACCTGTGGTCAGCGACGCCATGAAAAACTTTTATGATTTATTGGTCGCCATGGGCGTTGAAAACAACGTGACCACCTTTTCTGCTTCTGAGTTTGGAAGGAGTCTCACCACCAACAACAGGGGCTCTGACCACGCCTGGGGTGGCAATCAATGGGTGATGGGTGGAGCCGTCAATGGCCAAAGAATTTACGGGCAGTACCCGGATCTGTATGAAGACGGCCCTTTGGACACGGGAAGGGGCAGATTTATACCCACGACTTCTGTCGACGAGTTGGCGGCTGAACTGGCGCTTTGGTTGGGTGTTTCCAGGACGGATTTGCCAATCATTTTGCCGAATATTGGTAGGTTTTATGACATCAATGGGGTGGAGAATCCTATCGGGGTTTTGGGGGTATGAGGGGGTTAGGTGGTAGGGATTAGGTTTTAGGGATTAGGTTTTAGGGCGTTTGATTTAGCACTGATTTTGGCTTTTAGTGGTTAGCGATTAGCTGTTAGCTTTAGGTTTTAGGGCTTAGGTGATAGGTGTTAGAGCGTTTGATTTAGCTCTGATTTTGGCTGTTAGCGGTTAGCAATTAGCTTTTAGCTTTTAGGGCTTAGGTGTTAGGTGTTAGAGCGTTTGGGCGAGTACTGATTTTGGGCTTCGAAATTCAGGTATAATTGTTTGGATGTTTTAATTTTTCTAGCTTTTAATAAAACTATTCGGTAATGTCTTCAAATGTCAGTTGGTTGTCGGATTTGCTTATTGATATTCTTATGAATTTTGGCGCGTAACCTTCACGACCACTGGGCTCAAAGTACTCCCGAACGAAGGAGTTATCGGTCTCATAGTTTTGAATCACTTTTTCTCCAAAATATCTGTCATGTCCTGATTGATATATCAATTGTTCTATGGAAGCACCGTTGGTTTTAAAATTGTCATCACTAATTATGGTATTTACTGCACGTTGTTTGTCTCGCTCAGATATTATTAAAGTAAAAGTATGGTAGTAATCGCCAATTGCAGAAATAGATTCATTCTTTAATAATTCAAACCTATCTGTCAGTTGAATATCTTGTTTTTCAACCAACTTCTTTGCATTATTCTTAGTAAAAAGCCCGTCTGAGCATGTGATAAAAAGTCCAATTGTCACAACAACAATTCCATAAACCATGGTCAGATATTTTGCTACCACAGGATAGCCAAGCCTCTTGGGAACGAAATAAAATAAGAGTCCGAGTCCGACTGGAAGTAAGAATAAAAGTCCAATGAATAAAAATGGGCCCAAATATTGATGGTTATGTTAATTTTCTAAATATGATATTCCTGGATTTCATCTGTGCTTGGTTTGTCCTAATTATTTCTAACGATTCCTCAATCACTTTATTGGCTTCTTGATTAGATTTGGTTAAGCGATTCATGACCTCGTGTTTGGCTTTTCAATATCGGTCAATTGCGTTTCATAAAAATTCAAATAAGATGTTCCGATCATTCTCCATTAATATTGCTTTAAAATTTCAAACACTTTAAAACTAGGATTTCGTTCACCAAACAACTCAAAATCATCTTTTAATGCATCACTTATAGAGCAGAGTGCATGGACTTAGTCAAAATTAATTCCACTCTTTTCAAGAGGGGTGGACGGCATTCGACTATGCAAATTCAATGGCAAATCTCCTATGCCGGCTGGGGTGTTGCTCGACAATGCAAACCATATGGGATAGACCTTTTGGCAAACTATTGATTAATTGGACTTCCATTTTTCTCAATCCTGACTTTGCTAGCATTGTTCCCCATTACTGTTACTTTACATGACCTGTCCATTTTCAATTGGTGTTAACCTCATTTTTTAAATATCGTCCATTCATCTCCAATATAATTTCGTTTTGCTGATTCTCCATAATTCAGATAGTAGATTTCATTTAGCGTTTTGTCTTTTTGAACAAGCTCTTCTAAACAAACAAGTTTTGCTTTAGCTAAATCAGGGTCTTGTTCAGAATGAAATTGCCAATCACCATCCTCATTGTGGTAAACAAACCTTATTGGATCCCCTTCCAAAACCTCAGCTGTGGTAAATACACCGAGCGTTCTTTCTTCAAGGAATTTAAAGTCCACATTTCTATCCAGAAGAGGTTGTTGGAATTTGAAAACCTCATTAAAGTCTGCTTCCCATGGATAATTCCCTGCTCTATCCGGCCAAACCAATTGCAGGCATGGAAAATCAAAAGACTTATCATTGTACCATCCTGCATAACCCAAATAATCCGGATAGTGCTCTTTTTCCACTTCTATAAACTGAATAGGAAGTTCGACCAAAAATCCAGGATAATTGACTCCCTCTAAAAACCTGGTTCCATTGCTAATTTCATCTTTTACATTATTAATTATGGCTCCTGTAGATTCAAAATCAAGTCCGATGACTATTATTTCCGGATGATTGAATTCCTTATAAAGACCAATAGAATATCCAAACCCTGGGCAATATCCATCACTTTCCACGTAGGCTATGTGAACTCCATACGCTGCAATATCCTCCAGGATACTGGCAGTTATTTGTTGGTCGCGCTCGTAGTGGTCACTCATACATCAAATAGATTAAATCTCCCTCACGTTTTCAGATTATATCCAAATAAAAACCCAGGTTTTGTCACCGCATTTTATTTATTGATATTTTGTTTTGGTACCCTTGTTGCTCGATATCTATTAAACGCATTCACATTAGATGTCAAAGAGCTATAATTACTTGCAGCGATTATACTGCCACCAATAATCAGTCCTACATTGCTTATGATTCCTTGATTCCACATTAATTTCGTGGTTATTAAGATAACTAGAAGTCCCAAAATTGTTCCTAAGAAATTAGTAAAGTATGATTCTTTCGCCTTAATATCATTAGCATGATATTCATTTGCAGTTCCACATTTACTACAATTCAGATTAAAATATTCACCTTTATCAGCTATAAGATCCGGCCTAGTGTTGTAGGTTTTGGTGAGATTAAAATCTGATTTACAAGATGGACATTTTGTGTACAATTTCATTTAAGTAAATTTTGACGGTATATAAAGCTATCACAGCGGGCAACATCCTTGAATTTCAATTTAACTGTAAGATCATTTCATCTCTTTTAAATAAGCCCCACTGAAAACTCAATCCGAATCTTTTAAACCTGGTACAAATGAGTTTCTTTCTCTTATGTGAATTTTTATAGAATTAGACCATCCTTTATTTCTTATGGTAACTCAAATTTATTCTATCCTATAATGAAATATGCATTTATGCCAGGAATCAATTTTAACTTGATTAATCATTAAAACAATCTCAGCAAATAAACAATTTATTTTTGTGTCATAACCCTTGTTGCTTAGTAGAGAAATTTTCTTCCTTGCAAAGACCTCGTAAAAGCTGATTCGCAATTGATTTAATTACACATAAAGCACTTTAAATACCGAAATTAAATCTTTTAGGTTCTTTTTCACCAAATCATGACCCATTTATTTTCATAAACCACATAAGATTGCATGCAAGCGTAACGCTAATCGCTTTTGACCTGGATTTATTTATCACATGACCAAAATGTCATGACCCTTTCAAAACCCCAAATACCGATCCCCCATTTTTTGCCCAAGTCAAGAACAATATCCAAAGCTTTACAAGGAAGCATAAAACGCTGCCAACGTTTGAAACCACGCTGCATTTGCCACAAAGTCCGTCGTTAATAACATGATCACGTAATAAACCAGGAGCGCGACAAATGGCCATCGGGATCTTTTGTGCCAAAGATCAGTGACGACCAAAACGGCCGTTATCATAATAAGTGTAATGGTCGAAGCATACAGGGCGATGTTGAAATTGGGGACGAGTTGAGGAGTGCCATAAACAAAAGTCCGTTCCAGCGCAGCTTCGAGTGGAATAATTGCTGTGCCGGTGATCATTCGCTGATGTAGTGCAATATCACGTTTTCTGGCGGCTCTGATAGCCAGAAAGAGGAAGGCGCAAAACAAAATCAAACCAGTGATATCAACATAAAAGAACTTTATGGCGAGCAAGGGATGGCTTCCATCGACACTGTGGTCTTTGAGCAGCATGGTTTGTATTACGTGAAGTCCGCTAAGCACCAATATAAGGGCAAGCGCCAGAGATGCATATCCCAGCGGACCGTGGTACTTACGCCATTTGCTGTTGATCAGCCAGGCCTGAAGGACTGTGATCAACATCCAGGAAATTGCACTGATGCCATGGATAATGATGTAGGTTTCGACGTTGACAATGGCTGAAAAGAAACTGGGCCAGAATGACAAAAATGTAACGATGAAAATGACTGCTAGCCAAAACCACCATTGCTGGATCCAGTTTGGGGATAATTTGATGGATTTTGTCATTTCTTCTTTCTATTGATGATGAATACAATGGTTTCTGACTTCCGATGTGTAAGGGTGGCTATGTTGCTTTGTTCTTTCGTTTTCTAATTCACCCACAAATTCATACTTTCAACAATCTTCCAATTGCCTCTTTCTTTTTGCAGTAGGAACAAATGGCCCCCTCCGCAGAGGCTTCCACAATTCCAATCGCTGTACAATATAGCGATATCTCTGTTTTGATTAAAACCTATATTAGAAAATTGCATGATCCCAACGTGGATGGTATCTATTTTTATTTCATCAAAATCATGCAAATCCAAAATCTCATAATTCCCCTGGTTATCAATGTCTGATACTTTCCAGTGCCTTGATACTTCAAGGAAGCGCAGATCATACTTAGGCCCCAGTGATTCCTTGATCATCTCTTTATAATACTCACTGATTTGAGTAGCTGTATTAAAAAGAATTTTTCTTGGCACTGCTCTCATCTTCATTTTCCAGGCTTCTACCCGATTTTCATATAGTGAATCTTCTGCGACATATGCTGTCCAATCTTCTGATAAAAGTGCTTGTTTTGCCTCTTCTTTAGAACCAAATTCGTTAAGCTTGTCAAAATCCGGTGGTAAAGGTGGGACAGGCGGAGGTGAGCCAAAATGTTCTTGGTTACCAATTTTCGTATTATAAATTAATGACAATATTTCCTTTTCATCTCGACTATTTTTCTCAGAGCAAGACGAAAGTGTTATTATCACAAAAAGAAAGAATGAGAATAGTGTTTGTTTTTTCAAATGATTTATAATGAGGGTTAACGGTCGTGTGTATTTCAAACATTCCCCATAGCGTGTGATATTCAAGATGTTAATCATCAAATCGCATAATATCTATCGAGGTACTTTATTGATGTATTTGTTTGGATTCAGTTTAAAAAGCTCGTCGTCAATTTCCTGCTCAATGATGTTGGTTGCCTGATAGACCGATTTGAAAAATGGAAAATATGTTATTTCATTTCTTACACTGATCGACCCGGATTTTTCAACGAATAAATTCCAGAAACTTTCCTTATGGTTGAGGTAGTACTTACTGTTTAGCTTATATTTTGGATTGAAATAGTACACTCCGCTTACCTTTTCAATATACCCCTCTTTCGGTTTATACTCAATTTTGACAGCCTTGCATTTATCTCCTAAGATCAATTTTGTGGCTTTAATCAAATCTATTTTGCTTAATGTTCCTGGTGCTTCATCTATTCTGAAGTGTTCTATAGTATCTGAATTGGTTTTTTCTACATAGCCATCTGAAGTTTCAAGAAAGTAAAAGATTTTTGTAGTGTCTTTGGAATCCAGAGGAGCGTACATCAAGTACCTGTTTTCTTGCACAAAGCCAATCATCCAGTTTCCATAGTGTTCATTCAACATCTCATTTGTGACTCTTGGATTAAGCGTCTGATAGCTTTTTTCAAAAATCACCTTTCCTTCAAAATAATGCTGAGCACAGGACCATTGGCTTAGCATAAAACAAGTGAGAAGTATATAATATTTGATTTTCATCTTTTAAGATCATTTAGTGTAGCAAGATCCATTATTTACCTATAAATATAATAAAGACCAGCTATTTACTTCTGTATGGCTTAACTTTTCATGCTAGGCAATAATCGTATTTAAAATGTGCAGGCCTACGAAATTGATAATTTGCCAACAAGCTGTGTCAGAATATTATATTTACATGGATAGCACCAGGAAGTTACTAATGTGTCCCGTCTTTTTTGACCATCACATGTGTGATGTACCCTTTTGGATTATTATCCTCGCCGAAAATCAGAAATTCATTGTCTAGATAAAGAATTTCAAGATTTGAGTTCTTTCGTCTGTCCTTTTTAGATCCAAGAATTATTTCACATGACAAAGTGTCTAAATAATATAGATTGTCTTTCTTATCAGCGGTTTCATGAAATGTGTATCTGTAAGTACCATCTGCTTTCAAGTCCAAAGTCGCAAAATCTCATGAAAGTGTACCACCTTATCTC
>JAGQWX010000111.1 GCA_020436935.1 Saprospiraceae bacterium | reverse complement strand
TCATGCCCCGCTTGTTGGAAAAAGGGCATTTAAGATCCTATATCGGAGCTGTTATGCTGACGATTGTATTTTGTGCTGCAGGGATATCGGGTGGATATTACGTTGCAGATTTCCTGTCTGACAAGTCATTTCATGACTTGTTTGATCGAAACCCAGAAGATTTTATGCCCCTGTTCCTCAATGCGGCACTTCCTTCAACCGTAGGTGCTATGACCCTGGCCATGAGCATCAAGCTGGGTAAAAAATGGTTTGAGGCCGAGCGCCATAAGACCGCACTTCAACAAGAGAAGCTCGAAACCGAACTTAAGTATCTGAAATCTCAGACCAATCCACACTTTCTGTTTAATACCATCAATTCCATCTTTGCGCTTATCCACAAAAATCCTGATATGGCTTCTGAATCGCTGGCAAGTTTTTCTCAATTGCTGCGTTATCAACTCTATGAATGCAACGGAGATTTGATCGATTTGCACACAGAGATAAAATATCTTGAAAACTTCATTGAGCTGGAGCAACTCAGGCTCGACGAATCCAATACTTCACTACAATTTGATCTGATACAAACTGGTTTGACGGGTAAAAAAATAGCCCCTCTTCTTCTCATCCCATTGGTCGAGAATGCTTTCAAACACGTTACGAAAGGAAGGACACAGCACAATTTCATCCATATGAGTCTCAAAGTGGATGATGATAAACTCTTGCTCGACATCAAAAACAGCAGTACGGTCAATGGTCACAAATCCATGGAAAATAAATCTTACAGTGGCATTGGTCTTACCAACGTAAGGCGACGTCTGGCTTTGGTTTACCCTGATCGGCATCAGCTTATCACAGAAGAGCGAGACGCTGTATTTTCTGCCCAACTCAAATTGGAGCTGGCATGAAAATGAAATGTGTAGTTGTAGACGATGAGCCATTGGCAAGAGGAGTGCTGGAAAAATATATTGAAGTCGTCGACTACCTGGAATTGGTTGCAGTTGTTGAAAATCCTCTCGAGCTGAATACATTGATGGACAAAACGCAGATCGACCTGATTTTTTTGGACATCGAAATGCCACTGATGAATGGGCTCGACTTTCTAAAGATAAGGGCCAATCTTCCCATGGTCATCCTCACTACCGCCTTTCCCAATTATGCCATTGAGGGATTTCAACAGGGCGTTATCGATTATCTGCTAAAGCCAATCACCTTCAACTGGTTTTTCAAAGCAGTGAGCAAGGCTTATGAATATTACAATTTAAAAAATAAGGGGCAGGGTGCATCAATACCTGAACCCGAGGAAGCCCACTTTTTTATCAAGTGCGAAAACAGGTATCAGAAGATTTACGCCAATAATATTCTATTCGTTCAGGCGCTGCAGAACTATGTCATGATCCACACAATGACTGAAAAATACATGACTCTGGTGCCCTTAAAAACAGTAGAAGAGAACCTGGATGCAGCAAAATTTATAAAAGTCCACAAGTCCTATTTGGTCCATATCGACAAAATCAACAGCATTGATTCCAACGCTTTAATGATTGATGAGCATACCATTCCTGTCGGCAGGAGTTTTCGTGACCACGTGATGAAGGTCCTGCTCAATGAGAAATTGTTGATGAAAAAGTAAGACCTGTTGCAGAATATCCTGTCAATTAGCAATGAAACCTATCTAAAACTTGTCAGATAATTTAAAAGGGAGTTTTCAGAACATTAAGCTTCGTTTTAAATTTATATTGAAATCGATAAATGGAGTATGCCACGCTTTGTTTATCATTATACCAAGTTTAAATCGTTGATGAAACATATTTTTTGTTTGGCCTTCCTAGCGTTATGCCTGAATAGTATAGCTCAAACTGACAATGACCGTTACGTGATTGATTTTATCACGACGCAACAAGGTTTGTCTCATAACTATGTTTCTTCAATTGTAAGTGATGAACTCAATATCAAATGGATTGGAACAGAAAACGGAATTACCAAGTACAATGGATATGACTTTGAGTACATCAAGCCAGGCAAAGACTATCAGGAATTGCTGAATGAAAATATAGAAGTTTTATTTAAAGATAAAGGGGGTAAATTGTGGATTGGAACAAAAAGCGGCGGACTTGCGAGCCTTGATCTGCAATCCAATCATATGGTCAATCTCAACCACCTCATAGATCCTCAAAATAAAGGAGATGTGCGGGTGACTTGCATGGCCGAGGATAAGGGAGGTAACATTTGGGTCGGAACCTGGTCAAATGGAATTTTTGTAGTCAATTATGCAAAGAACGAGTTGGTCAGACAAATTTCTACCAATACACAGATTTACAGCATTGCCAATGATTTTAGAGGAAATGTATGGTATGCCATTGGTCAGAGGTTGATGATGTTCGACGGAAAGGATACCAAAACTTTTCAATTTAAAAACTATATTTCTGATATACTGCCCGATCCAAAAAGGGATCAGGTCTGGATAGCAACCGGAGGTAAAAACAATTCATGGCTGTACAGCTATGGGTTTTCAGACAATAAAATTGATAGTATTCAGACTGGTGTGGTTTCTGAATTCACCAAAAAACTATTCCTGGATGATCTCCATCAGCTGTGGATTGGTACCTGGGGTCATGGGATTTATAAGAGCAATGAAGACTTAAGTGCTTTCGAACGTATCAATTTAGTCTCAGGAAGACCTGAGATCATTCCTACGAATTACAACAATATCCTTAGTATTCATCAGGATATCAATAAAATGTTATGGCTGGGTACTGCAAACGGAGGCTTAGTCAGGCTCATCAAGGGAAATGGTTTTAAGCAGGCTAGGCCCTTGATCAGGCACCCTGATTTAAAAAATAACCTCAATGTCATTGGCATCCATAAGAGCAATGAGCTGATCTTTATTGGTACGGTATTCAATGGAATCTATTTTGGTGAAGATTTTGGCCATTTGAGTCACATTGACCAGATAGGCAATGTGAGGGTGAAGGCATTGTATGAGTATGATGGTAGTCTTTATATAGGCACCAACGATGGCTACCACATCTTTGATTTGAAAAGCAGACGCATTGTATTTAGCTCCTATGGCATTAAAAAAGTCACATCTTTTCTTGTGGACGGTCGGAATTTATTGATCGGAACCCAAGAGCTGGGATTGTATGCCGCAAATATGGATAAGCTGGATGATCTGACAACTTATCGCAGATTTTACGAAAATGCTAATGGGAAAAATGTACTCGAAAGTGACCGGATCACAGGAGTAAAGAAGGATGAGGCAGGGAATATCTGGCTCAGTTCTTACAATGGACTCCACCTCTATGACAGAGCGACTGATGCATTCATTCATCAATCAAAATTAATGAGTGAAAGACTGCCCAGCGTCATCATCAACTCATTTGACATCAAAGGGAAATCGATTTGGCTGGCAACCCCGGGAGGATTGTTTGAATTATTAAACAATCAGGGCAAACTCCAACTGAACGCTTCGTTCACAAAAAATGAAGGCTTGAACAGCGATTTCATTTGCGCCGTCACTTTTGACAATAATGATGGGGTGTGGTTTAGTACATACACAGAAATTGTGAAGTATGATGATAAGAATAAAACGATGTTTAGTTATGCTGATGTTCATGGGGTAAAGACCACTTCATTCAACAACGGAAGCTTCAGTAATTTCAATAATAATGAATTGTATTTTGGAGGAATCGACAACATCACCTGGTTTCAGCCTCAGCAGATTCAGGCACCTGATACCCTGATTGATGTGATATTTACCAATTTGAGGGTAAATAATAAGCTGGTCAGTTTTCAGGAAGGCAATGAAATATTGGACAAAGACATCAATTATGCCAGTAGTATTGAATTGACGCACAAAGACAACTTTTTTTCCATCAGTTTCGCAGCCAATGATTTTTTGGGTAAGTTGAATGTGAAATACAGGTATCGATTATCGGGATCGAGCGACGAGTGGATCGATCTGCAAAATAGAAACGAAATCAATTTTGCCGGACTGGCAGCAGGAAATTACCAATTGATGATTGAAGCTTCGAGAGACGGGCAGCACTGGAGCCTTCCGAAGTCTATTGATATTACGGTCCTTACATCGCCCTGGAAAAGCCCGGTCGCGATCCTGACGTATATTTTGTTGGGCCTGGTGATCGCCTTTTTCATTTTCAGAGCGTACCAAATCAAACTCAAGCTTGAGAATAGATTGGAAATAGCACGTATCAACAAAGACAAGGAGTCTGAGCTGACAGAAGCCAAACTCAATTTCTTTACAAATATTTCTCATGAATTCAGAACACCTCTTACGCTCATCGTCAGTCCACTCAAGGAATTAATGGAGCAAAAAGATTTTCCCCCACACGTCATCGAACGTCTGACCTACATGGACAAAAACACATCCAGGTTATTGATGCTCATCAATCAGTTGCTTGATTTCAGAAAAGCAGATTATGGCCTTTTAAAGCTGGATGTTTCCTATGGCAATTTTGTCAGGTTTGCAAGTGAGGTTTTTCTTTATTTTAATGAAATGGCATCGGCAAAAAACATTCAATACTCATTTAAAGCTGAGCAGGACTACATCTCACTGCCTTTCGACCGGGATAAAATGGAAATCGTCCTTTGCAATTTATTGTCTAACGCAATCAAATATACCCATGCAGGAGACAGCATTTTTATGGAGGTCAGTGCTGAGGACGGGTATTGTGTCATTAGCATCAAGGATACTGGCGTGGGAATGGATGCTGAAAATCTGGAGAAAATATTCGACAAATTTTTTCAAATCAAATCTGGGAATACTTCCAGAATGGTGGGAAGTGGAATAGGCCTGTATTTTTCAAAACAAATCATTGACTTGCACCATGGCAGGATAGATGTATCCAGTATTAAGGACGAGGGAACTGAGTTTGTGGTCCGTCTATCAATGGATGCCGACTTATACGGTGATGAAATCAATCAAAACTTCCTGAAATCGGATGATATCAAAGCTTATGAGTCAATAGCTCAGGAAAAGGAGACCATATTGGAAACCTCAGTTAATAAGGAAGCGAGTATTTTGATCATTGATGACAATGTCGATATTCTCCATTATTTAAAAAATATTCTTTCACCTGATTATCATGTTCTGCTGGCTGAAGATGGGGATAAAGGTTTTGCTATGGCCAGTTCAAAGATTCCCGACCTCATTGTGAGTGATGTCATGATGCCAGGTAAAGACGGTATTGCGCTGTGCCGCCAATTGAAAACACAGATTAATACTTCACATATTCCTGTCATCCTGCTTACGGCGCGAACATCAACAGTATTTGAGGTGGAAGGATTGAAAACTGGAGCTGATGACTATGTATCCAAGCCATTCAATGCCAATGTGATCAAAGCACGAATAGCGAGTTTATTGGAAAATCGTCAGAAAATGAGGGCTCATTTTCTGAATAAGATCCGATTTGAACCCACTCCACAGGAGGTTCAGGAAGACCTCGACACAGAAAATTCATTCATTGATCAGGCTATCAAACTGGTGGAGGACAATATTGCCAATGAGGCATTTGGCATCGAGCAAATGGTAGAGACTTTTTATATGAGTCAGTCTACATTGTTCAGGAAAATTAAATCACTCACCGGCCTTTCGCTGACAGCATTCATCAGATCCATTCGAATCAAAAAAGCCGCCCACCTCATATTATCGACAGATCAAAACCTGAATCAGATAGCTTATGAGGTTGGCTTTAACGATTATAAATATTTCAAGACATCCTTCAAAAAACAGTTTGGTTGTTTGCCTTCCGAATACAAAGAACAGATGATGCAAAGCTGAAAAGCCGGTATTTAGGGCAGATTGCATGATTTGAACCCCATAATGCACAATATCACCCCATGGCTGATGGACCACCTCCTGATATTTGAACCATCAAATCAAATCCATAAAGCACATGAAATTTATCATTTACACTTTGCTGCTTTTACTGCCCCTTGGACAAGAGGCTTTGGCTCAGATGTCCATTTCAGGGCAAGTAACAGATGCCGATGGTATTCCTATGCCTGGTGTCACATTGGCCAACCTCAATTCCACTGGTGGAACCGTTACAGACATCGACGGTAATTTCACCATGACTGCAAATGAAGGAGACATCATCGAAGTTTCTTTCATTGGCTATGGCAACATTCAGATTACTGTAACGAAAGAAACGGTCTACAACCTACAACTTGAAGAAGTTTCTACTGTCCTCGATGAAGTAGCGGTGATCGGATACGGATCTCAGAAAAAAGTCAACCTTACCGGGGCTGTTTCGACGATGACCTTCAAAGAAGAAGTGAATCAACCCGTCACCAACGCAGGACAGCTCCTCTATGGCAGATTTTCCGGAGTACAACTCACCCAGACATCGGGCAATCCCGGAGCCGATGGGTCATCCATCGTCATCAGAGGTATCGGTACATTTGGGAACAGCACACCGCTGATTGTGATTGACAATATCCAATACGATGACCTGGCCGCCTTCAACAACCTCGCTCCTTCTGACATTGAAAGCATCAGCGTTTTGAAAGATGCTTCGGCCAGCGCTATATATGGCGCACGAGGAGCAAATGGAGTTGTGCTGGTGACCACCAGAAGAGGTTCAGAAGATAAATTCGAAATCAGTTACAACAATTATTTCGGACTCCAGGAAACTACCATAAAACCCAAGTTTCTTGGATCACAGGATTATGCGATGCTGATGAATGAAAAATTTCGCAACAACGACGGTCCCGGCTTTATTCCAAGATACACAGCAGACCAAATCAATGCCATCAACAACGGTAGTTTGCCGGATCAATTTGGCAACACATCATGGGCCGACGAGATCCTGAGACAAGCTCCAATTCAGAATCATAACCTTTCTTTTTCAGGAGGTAGCTCAAAATCAACGTACAGACTTTCTCTTGGCTACCTCAACCAGGAAGCCATCATCAGAAGTAAGTTTGCATCTGAGCGATACAATTTGAGTTTTAACCTCAATTCAAAACTGAAGGACTGGTTTTCAATCAGCAGCGTGAGCAATGCATACTGGAAGAAGAATGCGGGTCCCACCGGGGGACAGGGTGCATTTGATGGAGACAACGGCATCATTTATGCTTTTCAGAGAACCGCACCAACGATTCCGCTGTATTACAGCAATGGTGAATATGGCATAGTGGATGGAGCCTACAGAAATTCGAATGCGTCATTCCAGACCTCTAACCCGCTGAGAAGAGGATACCTGGGTGATTATCTGAATGAAGCCATCAACATCAGCCAAAGGATAGGTCTTACCTTCCAATTGACCAAAAACCTATCGGTTGAAACCAGCGGCAGCGCCAATGTCATCTATTCCAATACCACTGATTTCAGCCCTACCCAGATTGTAAATGACTGGGCGGGAAATCCCGTCATTGTCAATACACTCAACAATTTGAGCAATGGTACCGGATTTGAATACAGGATGTTGAATGAAAATTTGCTCAAGTACAAGACTACTTTGAGTTTGGACCATAACCTTGGATTTTTGCTGGGTCATTCAGTCATGTATTTTAAAGAAGATAATTTCAGTGGTAGTCTGAGTGGTTTCCCAACAGACAATCTTCAGGAGTTCAATGGAGGTGGAGTGATTGATCCCACTGTCTCGGGTGGAGCACTGGAAGAAGCATATCAGTCTTTCTTTGGAAGGATCAATTACGACTTCAAAGGAAAATACCTGGCCGAATTCAACCTGAGAAGAGATGGGTCTTCCAAGTTTGGCCCCAACAACAGGTATGGCAATTTCCCTTCCGCATCAGTAGGATGGAGGGTTTCTGAAGAGTCATTTATGAAAGACATCGACTTCATTGGCAATTTCAAACTCCGGGCTAGCTGGGGTATCAGTGGAAACGACAGGATAGGCAATTATATCTATGCACAGAGTTATAACCCGGATATTGATTATGTATTGGGTGATGATCAGACTGTCGTAGGTGTGGCCATCACAAGTCTTGCCAACCCAACCATAAGATGGGAACAAACGGAGCAATTTGATATCGGACTTGACCTGGACCTGTTCAGAAATAAGGTAGAATTTGTTGCCGATTACTTCAAGAGAAACAGCGAAGACATACTTTACACCAACTTTCCTATACCAAATACATTAGGTATCTCCAACCTTGCGGCCCAAAATGCTGCGTCGATGATCAATGAGGGCCTCGAGCTGGGATTAAACTATCGAAACCGGTATAAAAAGGCTGATTTTTCGTTTGGTGCCAATGTCACAAAATTCATCAATAATGAAGTAACAGGACTTGGTGAAGGGGGAGAAGAAACGATTTCCAACATCAACATCATCAGGGTGGGTGCTCCATTCAGGGCTTATTACGGATACAATGCTATGGGCATATTCCAGAGCGCTGAAGAAGTTGCCCAGTCACCCAAACAATTTGGCAATGCCAACACAGGACCAGGGGATATCAAATATGAAGATGTTTCAGGTCCGGATGGCGTTCCTGATGGAATCGTTGACGCCAATGACAGAACCATCATCGGCAATCCAAATCCGGACTTGCTCATCAACTTCAATGGCTCCTTTGCTATTGCGGGATTCGATCTTAATTTCTTATTCCAGGGAGTGAGTGGAGTGGACAGGTTGCTTATGGGCAATGGTAATCTTCCAATGGCAGACGACCGAAGCAATGTCCTCGAATACTGGATCAACAGATGGACACCTGAAAATCCAAGTTCTACCTTACCAAGAGTTGGTGGACAAAATAATACCCAGGTTTCCACTTTTTACATACAGGACGCATCATACCTAAGACTAAAGAGTCTCGAATTGGGCTACACTTTGCCAGACAGATTGACTAAAAGAGCCAAAATCAACAAGCTGCGAGTATTTGCAGGAGCTCAAAACTTATACACATTTACCGGGCTTGACTACTTCGATCCCGAGGGTGCGAACTCCAACAACAGCAACAGGAATGCGCCGCTTTATAAGACAGTTACATTTGGTGTAAACATAAAATTGTAAAAAATGAAAAACACAATCATCATCATCATCATATTGAGCCTTGGCCTTACTTCATGCACAGATTCATTTCTTGACAGGGCTTCTTTGACACAAATAGCTGAAAATAACTTTTGGACGAGCGAGGCAGATGCCTTCCTTGCCCTTAATGCGGTCTATTCTACCTTACAGGCTAGAACGTTATATGGTGGGAACCTCAATGCAGTGCAAGGCTATCCGGGTTACGACAACTTGGGAGACAATGCCTATAACCAGTTTGAGTTTGAAGGTCCCGCCCAATTTATGGAAGGTACCATGAACCCGAACCATGGGATGATTTCATCCAATTGGAACAACCTCTATCAGGGCATTGCAAGGGTAAATGCCGTTATCAAAAATGTCAAAGACATTTCTGAAGACCTGGTTCCGGCGGAAACAAAAAATGAACTTTTGGGACAAGCCTACTTTTTAAGAGCTTTGTTTTATTTTAACATAGCGGTCTATTATGAAGAGGCTCCTCTGATTACGGAACCACAACTCCTGGAAGAGGCATTTGTGCCCAAGAATACCTA
>JAGQWX010000110.1 GCA_020436935.1 Saprospiraceae bacterium | reverse complement strand
ATGCCAATGTCAATATTTCTTTGGATGCCAACTGTTCTTTGGTGATCACACCGGGAATGATTTTGACCGGTGACGATTACAGATGTTATGACAGTTTGTGTGTAAGCATCATTGACTCTTTGGGCAAACCACATGCAAACCTCTTTACGCTTGACGACCAGGGATACACTTTCAAGGTGAGCATCACTGACTGCAGGGCCGGGGGCAATTCCTGCTGGGGATATGTAAAAATTGAAGAAAAGCTCGTACCTGGCATCGAATGTCCAGACGATGTCACCATACTTTGTGGCCAAAGTACTGCTCCCGAATATACGGGATTCGCAATGTTGACATCGTGCGAGCCAAAAGCCGAGATTTATCACGAAGACAAGGTTCAAACATTCGGGCAATGCAATGCCATCCAGTCGATAGTCACCAGGACATGGTTTATTGATGATCATGAAGGCAACATCGTATCCTGCGTGCAGAGAATCACCGTTGCTCCAATTACATTGGAGGATATTGTTTGGCCTGATGATATAGAAGCAGATATGGCTTTGGAATGTACTGATGAGATATCAGATCCAATGCTCACTCATCCAATAAATACAGGATATCCTACCATTTCCGACCTTACGCTGGAGACTGGAAATAAGTGTCTGATATCAGTAATTTATGAAGACGAAATTTATCCATTGTGTGGAGGCTCGTACGTATTGGCCAGAACCTGGAAAATCTTAAATGCATGTCAGCCATGGGGACCACAAAACCCAAAGGTTCACACACAAGCGATCAGAGTTTTTGATACCACTCCTCCTGTTATAAGGGGATGTCCTGAAGACGTGACTATATCCACTTCTGCATGGAACTGTTACGCGGAAGAATATACTTTGCCATTGCCGTCGGAGATCACTGATGCATGTGGCCATGTCTACCTCACGCCTTATTTATATGGAGGTGGAAAACTCAAGACAACGGGCAGTTTAGGAACGAAAAACCTGAAAATAGTGGCTCAACAACTGGCCAAGGGCCCTCACGAAATTGTGTATCTCGTGGAAGACGGCTGTGGCAATACAGCAAGTTGTTCATTCACAGTGACAGTCATTGATGAAACGCCTCCTGTTGCTTCAGCCAAAAAACTTATTGTGGTCAGTTTGACCAGCGATGAAGAATTTGGCGGGGTGGCCAAGGTATTTGCAAAAGACATCGATAACAAATCGTATGACAATTGCTCAGATGTAAGATTTGAAATCAGAAGAACCGAAGGCAGCAGTTGCAGCAATGAGGGAGGCATAGCCTCCAATGGCAACATTCATAACAATAACCTCACTTACAATGACTTTATGTCTGGAGAAGGTTACAGCAGCCTGGATACCGATGAGGGTGCTTTTGTGAAGTTCTGCTGTGAAGATGCAACTTCCATTCTCGTGGATGCCAATGAAGATGGCAGGATAGATGAAAAGGACAGGGGTTATCATGCTGTTTTACTACGCGTTTGGGATGATGCCAATATGGATGGCACCATAGGAAATACCGGCGACCTGCACAATGATACCTGGGCCTATGTAAAGGTCGAAGACAAACAAAGACCTGAAATTTATTGCACCAGAGATACCATGTATTGCGATGAAGAATTGCGTTATTCTACAAGCAATAATTGGGTAACATACAATGCTGATTCTTCATATGTAGATGCCGAATCCGTGCCACTTATAAAATCCAATTGCAGCCTTTACGAGCTGGAATACAAAGATGATGCTTACATCAATACCTGCAATGTTGGCTATATTCTCAGGATCTGGCGCATTGTGGGTACACAGATATCCTGCACACAGCGCATTGATGTCCTGCAGAAAGACAGAACGGCCCACCTGGATTATCCGATTGCATTGCATATTTGGAACAAGTGCACACTTACTGAGCTAGAAGTTATTGAGAATACCATCAAAGCTCAGAAGAAGTCACAATATGGTGGCAATGGAGATGGAGGTCCGAATGCTGTTTTGGACACACTGGGTAGGCCGGTTTATTTTGTTGGCACTTATCAGGATGTTGGCTGCGAAGTCTTTGGACGAGACATCATCATTGACGAATTCGAAGTAGGAGATGGCTGTAAAAAATGGCTGGTAAGATTTGATTACATCAACTGGTGTGTCAACGAATCTGCAGGAAGCAGGACCACCGTTTACAAATACGAAGACCTTACACCTCCAACAGTGGTAGCAGTTGCAAAAGATACCCTCCATATAGAAAATGGTTGTCTTGCATCATATCCTATCATTGCAAAAGCCGATGATGAGGGTGGTTGTTCTTCAGCCGTTCGGTGGGTGATCAAACTGGTTGGTGAAAACGAAGAAAAAATATTGGCGCACACGGGTGAAGTCATCAATGGAGAATTGATATTTACCAATCTGAAACCTGGCAATTATAACATTTATTACCACGTTACCGACGGTTGTGGAAATGTAACTTCATTTGATGCTATGCTCGTCGTTTTAGACAAGGCGCCTTCTCCTTATTGTGTCTCTTTGAGTTCTGCCGTAATGAAAAATGGAGTGGTAGAATTGTGGGCCAAAGACTTTGACAGAGGCTCTTCGGTCAACTGTGTGCCTTCATCATTGTATTTCACATTCAACAATATTGCTCCGGTGAGGTCGAAAATCTCAGAAGTCCATTATTTTGATAAAAATGGATTGAGCAATGAAACGGCATACTTGCTGGGAACCGCTCAAAAATGGGATCCGGCTGCAAAATCCGCCGCCATGTTGTTTGGTTGTAAAGTTGGAGATGGGTCGACTTATCCGCAGGCAATTTTGAGGATGACCGTTTGGAACGATTATTTTGTGGCCAATTCTTGTGAAGTGACCCTCAATTTAATTGACAACCAGTCTGCGTGTGGTCCGGGCAATAACGTAGTCATAGAAGGTAGTGTACTCACTGAGAAAGCCAAACCACTTGCAGGCGTTGACGTCTACCTCGACGCTGCACTTCCGGAACACCCGAGGAAAACCACTACTGATCAAAAAGGGCTTTTTGCTTTTGCAGCAGTTCCTAAGTCTTTTGATTATAATGTGTATCCAAAAGTGGAAGCCAATGACAAACGCGGCGTCAATACACTCGACCTTGTACATATCCAGAGGCATATTCTTGCTCTGAAAAAACTGGATGGTGCATATAAAATGGTGGCGGCTGATGTGAACAATGATGAAGCCATTCGTGTGGACGACATCGTGGCCATCCGCAAACTCATACTTGGTGTTTATGAAAGTATTCCAGGATCACCATCATGGAAATTTGTCGATGGCACCAAATCTATGGGCAATACACCTTGGCCTTTCAATGAGAACATAACACACCAATCATTGAGTCAAGGTGCGAAGGACGACTTCATTGCTGTGAAGATGGGTGATGTTGACGGATCTATACAGCTCGGGCTAAGGGAAATGCAACTTTCAAACAGAAACAAAAACATCGGTTTTGAATTTGATGACCGCACTGTAAATGAAGGTGAAGAAATTGAAGTAGAATTCAGAGCAAATGCATTTGAAGCAGTTTACGGTTTCCAGATGGGACTAAGCCTGAATGGACTCACACCTCTGGAATGCATAGGCCAGGGAATTTTGATCGATGGGTCGAATTATGCACTTTTCAAGGACGGTGTCATGACCTTCAGCTGGTCAGACATGTTGCCGCACAGCATCACCGATGGATCTGCAGTTTTTGTATTGAAATTGAGGGCAACCGCCACTGGAAAACTGAGCAGTATGATTGGCCTCAATGATGTCAAATTGGACAATGAGGCATACGTAGGTAATCAATTGGAGACCATTGGCATTCAGTTGACAAGTTCAGAACAGCAAGGTAGTTTTGCATTGTTCCAGAATCAACCCAACCCATGGAGAGGAGAAACTTCTATAGGTTTTAGCCTGCCAGAGCAAGGTAAAGTGAAATTTAAAGTCACCGATTTGAGTGGAAAGCTTATATTTAGCAAAGAATGGAATGCAAGCAGAGGCTACAACACCATTCAACTGAGCAGAAAGGAGATTGGCCTTGCAAATGGAATTCTGATATACAGCCTGGAATCCGGGCCTAACAGACTCCACAAAAAAATGATCATTATTGAGTAGTAGTTAGTTAAAAAAGGGGGTAAGTGATTGCCCCCTTTTTTTTATCAATACCTATTCATTGCGGAACTTATTTTTTTCAGCTTCCATTTCACTGATGATTCTTTGATTTACATCAACCTTCGCTCCCTTCAGCACATAAATGGATATTTCAGCTTCCCGTGCCAAAGGTTGGATGCGTTTGGCCACAAGATATACAGTGTCAAACAAGGGTTTTTCCACCAAACGTTCAGGATCCTCATCATCCTCTTCCTTGATCAGGATGGCGTTTACATAAGTGGTGCTCGTATCCATCCAGTTGACATAGTCAGCATTAAAGGATTGACATCTTAAATCTTCGAATTTGCTGTAATAATTGATCGCCCCGGCTTGACCATAATTGTCAGCAAGCAGGATGGTATGCGCCTTGTCCTCCACATTTGCATATACAGAATCGACAAGAATGGCAAGCTCCTTCCACCCCAACATATCGGCAAAATCCTGGGGTAAATGATGGTCTTTGCCATCTTCCCACCGCAACATTCCAAAGCTTTTGAATTGCTCCGCATTTTCCAAAACGTACTGTGGTGACCTGACAGGAAAGATCACATCCTTTACCGGATATAAGCTCAAAGGAGGCAAAACAAGTAAGGCAGCTTTCAATGCCATTTGCCATTTTTTGGTCCATGCTTTTTCCACATAAACACTGCCAAAACCGAGCAGTATGGGATATATTCCAAATGCGTAATAATCCTTGGCTTTGAAATAAATGAAAAAGAGAAGCGTGAAAATCGTTGACCAAAAAAGGAAACGATATTTTGAAAATCTCTTTTCAAAGAGCAGCGCGTACAAGGCCAGGACAAGTACCGGAAGAGACCCAAGGAAAAACAAAGCCTGGGATTTGAGAAAACTACCGACATTGTTGTTGACCAGCTGCGTTGCAGAAAGGTCCTGCATGTGATGGATCACCGGCCATCCTTCCTTGTATTGCCAAAGCAAGTTGGGACTGATGATCAGAAGGGCAATCAACATACCTCCATAGAGGTGCCTGGACAAAAAAATCTCCCTGCTTTTTGTCACCAGAAGCGCCGGTAGGAGCCCCAGTACCGCAAAAGCAATATTGTATTTGTTGAGGAAGCCCAGGCCAACGCAGATGCCCAGGTAATAGAAATACACCCGATTTTTGGTTTTGAAATATTGGACCAACAGGTAGAACAAGGTAGTCCATGCGAGCACATCGATGGCATTGGGCTGGAATAGCATGTTGAGTCGCAACATGGTTGAAAACAAGGCGCCGGTACCAGCCAAAGCCAGCGCATAAAATCCACCACCAAGCGCTCTGACAGTTTTCAGAATCACAAGAATTGTTATACTCCCGACCAGTGCCGGGAAAAACCTCACCCAAAACTCACCACCACCCAATAAAAAAATGAGGTTTGAAATCCACGACGTCATCGGCGGCACGGACAAATAACCCCATGCAGGATGAAAGGCCTGATCCAGATGCAAGTATTCGTCCCGTTGCAAATCGTAGGCTGGATTGACCAGTAAAAACTGCAGCAAGATTTTGCCAATCAAAAGAGCTCCTATCCATATGTTTTCCTTCTTCAATCCCGATGTTTTTGTAAAGGACGTGAAAATTGAAGAGAAGTTGGAAATATGAAGTTTGGAAAGTTAGATGATGAATGCTTGAGGGTCGTTTATTCGATTATTTGTTGATGCGTTTATGTTCTGACTTATTATTTGGGTTGATAAGTCTGTATCCGATACCCAGTGAAACAAATCTACTCGTTCCATCAGAATAAGTTATTGCCTTTGGTTGGCAGAGATAGGATCTCACCTATTCCCGGATCCGCTTCACCCTCGCTTCCACCTTGCCAAGCGTCCATTTGATGCCGAGGCTGACACCCCACATCTCCGCTCTAACCTTGTATGGGGTAGCTCCAGGTTTATCAATATCGTTATGCGTTACACCCTTTGCAGAGGCTACAATTGGTAAAACGCTGATTGGAGTACTTACACTGAATGAGGTTCTTTTCCCAATTTGAGTGCTCAGACCGAGATCAACATTCATAAATACACGTCTTTCAGTCAAAAGTGGCCAGGGTAATTGTTTGGTAGAATACTCAAATCTTGTTGACTTTTGGTTTAAGCTTAAATAGTTTGAAAGCATAATTGAGGTGGCCAATTTTTGTTGGAAAAGTGGAATTTTAACACCAACTTTAAAAGGCAGATAAAAAGCCCAAGACCTTGGACTGTTATTAAAAGTGTCGAAATAATAGTAATTGAAAGCACTAGCCCCAGCTCCTACCTGTAAATTGAATTTTTTAAATCCGGCAATTTGCCTTGAAAGCACTATTTCCGAAATAGACGCCTTCCCATTAAGCCCTGTCCCTTGTGATGATGATGGCCCAAACTTGTCAACCAATAGAAGACCACGGCTGAGTTGAATTTCAAATGGGTTGCTTTGAGCACAAACCAATGTTGAAAAGCAAATAATAATAATAACAATCGATTTCTTCAAAGTCATATTTTAATACCTATCAATCCTCACCTTTTCCTTGCTCCGCTTCGCCCTGTCTTCCACCTTGCCAAGCGTCCATTTGATGCCTAGGGTGGCTCCCCACATGTCCATCCAAACTTTAAAAGGCTCTTTTGTACCTGTTATGTCATCATTATGAGTATATCCTTTTTTACTCCTGACAATGGGTAAAATTGAAAATGGTGATGAAACAGAGATCTCTGTCCGTTTTCCAGTCCTTATTCTCAATCCTAATGCAACATTTGAATATACCCTTGGCTCAATCAAAGACAGTGAAAAATTTGCAGTCGATTGATTTTGTACAAAGAAGTAATTTGATAACTCCAACATCCCGCTCAACTTGTTTCTTATGATTGGATAGTCTAAACCAAATTTACCAGACACATAAGAGGCATTTAATCTAGGCGAGGCTCCAACATTTAGATACCAATAGTTGGAATAACCAACTCCAAATCGCAGGACAAATTTTTGCTTATGTTCAATTGTATACCAGGTGGTTAAATCCGATTGCAAAGCATAACCATTGGTATTAAACCTTTTTGCAGACTCTCCAAAATTGTCAAGAAACTGGATACTTTCGCTCCATTCTATTTCAAAATTGCCTTGAGCTGAGGTGGCAACCATGCCAATAAGATGGCAAACAAAGAATAAAAATTTATTGGGCATATATTTGTAATTCTAATATCTATCAATCCTCACTTTTTCCTTGCTTCGCTTCGGTCTGTCTTCCACCTTGCCAAGCATCCATTTGATGCCGAGAGTGGCTCCCCACATGTCGGCCCAAACATTTAATGGCTTTAAATTTGGTTGATTGAGGTTTTGAACTGTCACATCTTTAGGATGTGAAATGATAGGAAAAACACTTATTGGTGTACCTAAGGAAATGGACGCCCTTTTACTAATTTTATAATCGAATCCAAGCTCAAGGTTTGTAAACAGTTTATGCTCAATTAAAGCATATCTTGCCATGGGGTAATTGTATGAGAAGCTTTCAGATTTTTTATTGAGTAAAATATAATTCGAAATATGAGCAAAGGTGAGAAATCTTGAATCCCCAAATGAAAAGTTAAATCCTAACTTTATCGGCAAGTATGATGCAATGGTTCTTGGACTCACTGAAAAACCCAAATTCCAAAAATTACAATATCCGGTTCCAAATGTGCCGGAAAAATTGTCATTCAAATAAAATTTATTCCAGAACAAAATTTCGGATTGGAGGGCGTACCTGTGTCTACCCAAATAATCTTGATTTGCAGATTCTCCAAATTGGTCCAAGAAAACAGGTCCTTCATTCCACTCAATCTCAAAATTGTGTTTTTGAGATTGACATATTCCAGAAATTAAACAAAAAAAACAAAGCAATAATTTTTGCATTTTGTAAAATTTAAGTAATAGAGTGTAGATAAATTCTACACTCCATTATTCATTTTTAATTAATAAGATTCTAACCAAATCCCACCCATACCTTGGTGAGATAGACTAGATCTTTTGCTTGACCAAGTGTAATTGTAGGTATTGGCAGGTGACCCTGCAAAAACAAAATGTGATCTCTCAAAGTGGTCAGTATTTACTGTGGCATCTGCTACAGTGAAAGTGAAAACATTTGGACTCCCATTTACTAAAAGAGTGCCAGAAAGGTTGCAATTATTCCAATATGTTGGTGTACTATATCTATACCAAACACAGGGAATTCCTTTCTTATATGGTTCTATAAATGCTTTTCTAGTGAAATGTTTCACCGTAACATTATTAATGTCAGTAAAATTATTTGAATAAAATCCTATTGTCCACTCTATCCTTCTGTCATTCTTGCAAAAACTATTATCATCGATAGCCTCTTGGTAATAGGTTACATCTAACTCATTACGCAGATTAATGTTTTCCACACTTTCAACAACTACACTATACTTCAATCCAGATCTATCTAAATTGCCTTCATTGATAAGAAGAAGTGCATTATAATTGTCAGCTTCGACCATGTAAACACCCAGGTACTTTTGGAAGGTATTTCCCACCTTAAGGATTTTATCCTTGTTGATAAAATTTACTGCAAAATGGTAACTTGGAGAAACCGGAACCACCTTTTCAACACCATCTTCCTTCTGAGTAATAAGTTGCAAGTAGTCGCTATCTTTCAAATAGTTCACAAACTCATCCCTGGTTTGAAAACCATCAAATGGCTTATGGAGTTCGGTGAGGTAACTTTGCAAGTTCTGGAAGGGAAGGTTTTTCTGATAATCCTGTCTTTCCTGGTCTCCAAGTTCAGAATAAATTTTAGCAAGCTCCAGTAATTCATTTCCGTCCTTGAATTGTGCATAGCTAGATGTAAAATTTGAAGTAATCTCCTGGAGCCTGTTTGATTTTACAGCGCTGACATTGGTAATATTTGCCTCATCATCACATGCGTAAAATCCCAATAGAAATACAGATGCCAACAGCGTCAGCAGTTTAAAATTTTTCATTTTAAATGATTAAATTTGTTTTTTAAAATTTTTCTACGGCAGTTGATGAAGGCTTCGAGGATTCATCAATTGCCTTTTTCCAATAGTACTAACCCCTTTTCCATTTTCCCCATTCGGAGGGGGTCAGGGGGAGGACAATCCCCCAAAACAGCCAAGAGGAGCAAAGCGTCAGTTCACAAACATTCATGACTGTTTGTGGCGCAAATGTACGGGACATTCACATGTAATAAGCTGCCATCTTTTAGCGATGACCGCATTTTATCTTCTTAAAACACTATTTGGATATAAAATAAAACACCAGGATTTCTAAGAACTGCAGAATTTTGGTTTTTGGATTATTCAAAGTTTCCATCCACCTGATTTTTTATTTCTCCGCAAAGGTATAACTAAAAAAACTAGGGGCTTTAACATTTATGTCTCACCTATGCTGAAAATAAAATCATAGGTTCGGAAGATGACTTGGATCTACATCATGCAAGAAAATAACCAAATTGTCTTGTCCTGAAATAGGTTGACAGTAAACAAAATTAAGATGAAACATCGAAAAGTTATTACTGGC
>JAGQWX010000010.1 GCA_020436935.1 Saprospiraceae bacterium | reverse complement strand
TGATCGTCTGCTCTGCCGTTGCCGCTACCTTGCCATCTTTACCGCCCAAAACTCGGTACGTCCTGATGAAACTTCCTGTATTGCACGTCGTCAGGCTGCCTCTGTCTTTGTAGCTGATCTCGTAGTCACACGTTGCGTCTACCCATGGCAGCCATTCTGCCGGTACCCGGCCATTTACCGAGATATACGTATCGCTCAGGTTCAGGTGCAGCTTCGAGGTGTCTTCATCACACAGGATCGTGATGTCTCTTTCTACCACCAGCTTCGGTACGCTGTTGTCTTCTACCTTCACCGTCGCCCAGGTTTCGTTGTAGTTATCACCTGCACTTCCATAAAAGCCATCCATATCGGCATCGTCCCATACTCTCAGCCACACTTTGTGCTCTTTGCCTACGTCCTCACAGCAGAACTTCACATATGCTCCGCCGTCTGTGTCTTTGGCATTGTCATCCTTGTGGCCTGTATTGTCATACGTCACATTGTTGTTGTAACCACCTGTGCCTTCATTCAGACATATCGGCGATCCGGCTTCTCTTCTTACTTCAAGCTTCACGTCTGTGCAGTTGTCGTAGCTGCCGTTGTCGATCATTTCGGGATATATTTTAGCAATGCCATCATCGACGGACGGTCGTCCGTCGTTACCCACCTGTCCCGTACGGGTAAGTGATACGACAATGTATTCTTTTGCAGTGGCGACTGGCGCTACCTTGTCGACTACTGTTACCGTGATCGAAGCTGTGCTCAGGTTGCCGCAACAATCTTTGGCCGTGTATACCAACTCATGTGTGCCTTTCGTCACGCCTTCGGCTATCCATCTGCCATTTACATATCTTACTATTGTGCCCGCAGGCCCGTCTATCTTCACCACACCTGCGTGTTCATCGCAGTTGTCGATTACTGTTGCTATTGGCAGAACGATGTCCGTCTCGCAGCTCCACGCATCCACGCTGTATACTTTATCCGGGCTCTCGACTCTGATGATTGGTGCTATTGTATCTACCACCTTGATTATCTGCATCATTCTCGTAATCTCTCCTGTACACCAGTTGCCCAGTGTCCATGTTCTTATCATCTTATAGCTCGAAGTACAGCCTTCTTCGCATACTTCTATTTTTTTGCCGTCTTCATAGCTCACCGCAAAGTTGCACACTACGCCATCTTTGATTGGGCTGATGATCTGATTGACCGGATCTATATAATAAGCATATCCATACTGATCTCCCAGCTTCGCTGCTATGCCTGCAGGGCTCGTGTCATCTCCGCAGCTCAAGGTCACCAGTGGCTCCGGTGCGTGCAAAAGACTGTCAGGGAGGTATTTCACTGTGATGATCTGCGTATCTGTGGCGATATTGCCCATGCCATCGATCGCTGTCCACACTCTTGTGATGATTTGTGCAATGTCGTTCTCAGGGCTACACATGTAATCTTCGATGTGGTCGCGGTAATCCAAATATTCCACACCACCGCAGTCGGTAGCTGTCGCAGTGCCAATCCTTCGCGGAAGGATAGACTCTACGCAGAAGATCATTGTGTCCGGTAGCATCGTGATGGTTGGGCCAAGCTTGTCTTCGATGCATATTGTGCCCCACGTAGAGTTGCCATCTGCAAGCAGTGTCGCTTTGAAAGTAATGCAATGTCCCACATGGCTTTGATCCACCTTATTGGCAGGTTCATATACATTGGTGCCTTCCGGATATTCCAGTGTGATCTCAAAGGCATTTCTGCAACCCTGGATACCACTCAAGACCATGTCTGCTGTCACCACACCCATGCACATCTCATCCAAAGAAAGATTGAGGGCGTCTATGCCGCTGAGTTGTTTGGGGAAGGTGTCCAGGACAATTACTGGTTTTATACATGAATATATGGTATCTGCCGTATCACAGAAGGTTTTTACTATCTGTACGCTCACATTGGCTGAAGTATCATCACAGCTAAATGTGGCCATTTCTGTCACTACCTCTCCATTGACAATCAGCATACAATTGGAATCCAGAGCACTCATCAGGAATGAATCCACTGGAACTCCCGGTACACTGCCATCGGCATTGACATATAAAACAACCGTATCACAATTCAACAAAAACTCATAGGCTCCTATATCCACAGTGCCATTGGTTATCCTTGGCAGGCCATCCAGATCTTCAGTGGTGCCAACGAAACCATTGTCGCCCATGTCAATCGCCGGGGATCCAGATGACACTCTGAAGTCATTTTGCCCCGGATCCTGGAATTGTGGGTCTTCATCCTTATTGTTTACACCCATGCCTCCGCCAAATTCTATAATAGAATTTTGAACGTTTGGTGGATTCATCCCCGTTATGGATGCCGGACCATTTTCCCAAATGATGGTATTTAATATATTCACCAGGCCAGCGCTGTTGTAATTGATGCCGTCCGGGGAATTTTTCGTTATAGTCGAATTTACAACATTTAAGTTGATGCCAATTGTTGATGTCACAGCAATGGCACCTCCATTCACAGGAGCATTATTATTGTAGAAAAGGTCGTTTTCCAGCAAAACTTCAGCTATTCCTCCACCATTATCTGGCGTCAAATACATCGCACCTCCTCTTGTTATGGAAGTATTGTCATGAAATATGCTGTGAATGATGTTCAGATTTCGGGATCCTTCCCCGTAAAATGCTCCCCCCAATGTGGCGTAGTTATTTTTGAATGTCGTATTCCTTATATCCAGCAAGGCATTGTCTGAAAAGCTTCCATCCCACCAGGCTCCCCCTTCTTCTCCATTTGGTATGGCATTGCCGTGTTCCACGATAAAACCGTCGAAATATATGGTATCGTCATAGCCTATAGACTTTATCACATTGTAGGTATTGCCGGTGCTGTCACCGTCCATATTGATGTCTCCACTTAAAATGGTGGGATTGCATGAAGGCTCCCGGGGACCATTTCCTCCTGTGGGAAATCCACCCAATAATGTCAAACCACCCTTCAACTCAAAAAATGCGCTTCTGTCATCTTCTGTATTTCCACCACCCTGGTCAGGATAATAGGTTCCCTTTGCAACACAAATCGTATCGGCATCACATTGGTCGAGGGCATCCTGTAGTGTCAAAAATGCATTTTCCCACGAAGATCCGTCATTTAAACCTCCAACTGCACTGGAGTCTACAAAATACTTCCCTTCACCTTGTTGGGTGATGAATATCACTACCGTATCTGTACCTCCATCGCAAACACCTGGAGGATCACTACTCATCACACCAAAACTTATGGAAGACTGAGCCATACCATTGGCATTGAGGACAAAAACAGCATCTGACTCTGTATCTGAGCCTATGAATTCTCCAAACGCTTCATTTTTTTGCCATACCAGCGCGTTTGCTAATCCACTTAACTCTGCATGTAAATAGATGGTATCTGTAGTACATATGAATTGGTCAGGGCCGGCATCCACAATAGATGGTTTGTCTATATGTATTCGTATGGTATCCGTAGCAGGACCGCAGAGTCCCAATGGATCATCTGTCGTAAGGATTAAATCGACATAACCAGCGGCTGTATCTGCTGCTGTCAAGGCATAGACTGGGTTTAGTACATTGGCACCAGGACTAAATGTTCCACTACCTCCACTCCAACTTGCTGACGTCGCCAGGCCACCGATCATGCCGCTCAATTGTACTGTATCCTGAGATCCGCAAACAGCTCTATCCGGGCCAGCATCCGCAATTGCCTTCGGACTAATAAATATTTCTACGGTATCCAGACCTCCCTGACACACGTTTCCAACAGGATCATTGGACATTATTCCAAATTTAATGGAGCTTTGGGCCATACCATTTGAATTCAGTACAAATTTTGCATTCGGCTCTGTATCAGGGCCTATGAATGTGCCAAACGCCACATTCTTTTGCCATACGACATTCGTGGCTAAACCACTCAAAGTTGCAGAAAGGTATATTGTATCTGACGCGCATACTGTTTGATCAGGGCCGGCATTGACAATTGCAGCAGAGTCAATGTAAACAGTCATGGAATCAATTGCATTCGCGCAAAGACTACTAGTGAGAAATATTTTAATTGAATTTGCTGTCCTATCTGTTTCGCCTAATATGTAATTTGCATTTAAAGAGGTATCACTTGGTGAAAAAATTCCAGAACCGGTAGAGGTCCATTGTGGAGGCTCACTTTGTCCCAGGTAAATTGCTGATAAGGGTATAGAATCTGTTGACCCACATATAGTGGTATCATTAGAAACAATATCCACAATATTTGAAGGGTATACGGTTATGGTAAATGTTTTTGGTTTAGAATCACACCCAACTTTCCCGGAAATCAGATAAGTCGGTGGATTGGAGACATTGTTTTTTGTGTAATAATGAAAATCGGGATAACCATATTGGTAATTACTTAAAGATGATGTTGGGAAACTATTTTGTGTACAGCTGTTGCAATACCGCATATCATAATACGTCAGGTGTTCTCCAATTTGGGTTGAAGATCCAAAATAGTACCCATCACCTTCTCCTTGAAAAATTTCCAACAGGTATTGGGTGCCTGAAGTTAACCAGATTGGCTCGGTGATGGTATCATAATAATATTCAGCTGCAGGTCCGGGCACCACGTCCTGTCTCAAAATTGCCTGACTTACATAATCAAACAAAGTCACGTACCTTGCTGTACCATTTGGTGTTCTTTTACCAAAACGATTGATCAAAATATCCTCATTAGGGGCGAACCTGAATCCTCTTTGAGAATTTGAAACCCCACCAGCCCCCCCTGTATTGACACTATCGGTGGCAGAATGTGGTCCAAAGAAGGTTCCATCGATAGCAGATTGAGGGCTTGCTATTGGGTTGCCATAATACATATAAATGGATGTGATGGCATTCGCAGGTAATTGGTCAATTTTTACCCAAACAACCGTATTAACTGTATTTAATCCGCTTTCTATCCAATAGTTAAGCAAATTTGCTCCGTTATTGTAACCAAATCTCAGGTCAGCTCCTGAGCTTTGTAGTTTGCCGGCTGAAATCAGCTCAAGCGTATTTATTTCAAGTCTTAACTGATAGTCCATCAAGGGTGAGCCCGAATTTTCTGCAATATCGATCTGCATCAAATCAGTCCAACCATTTGGTGGTGACTGGTTGCTTACTGTTCCAGAATAATATGATGAAACAATTATATTTGCAATTTCCGGACTACTGCCATTATTCAACGCCATAAATGGAGGAATATTTCCTAAACCATTGGTGCCCAATCCTATAGCTGGGTTATCATTGGTCCAACTGAAGAAGACATTATTTTCACTGCTGGTAAAATTCACTTGTTCTGTCATTTCACCTGAGCAAACTTCTTGACTCGAAGGCTGGTCAACATCAGGTATAGGTAAAATGAAGATCCTCATGGTGTCGGACTTTGAACCACACCCATCTCCCATACCCTGGCTTGATAAAACCAAGTCCACAAACCCAGCTGAAATATCAGAAGCCCCAAGTTGATATATTGCATTTAGCGTTGTGTTATTAGGCAAGAAAGTGCCAGAACCCCCATTCCACATGCCTTCAGTTGATGAACCTGAAACAGAACCATTCAACTGTATCATGGTTGAATCTGCACAAACTGTCTGATTTTGTCCTGCATCTACTTGTAAGCTTATAACCTCGACATTTGCCGTAGCCACAACCGGTAATGGCTGAATTGTAGATGATACTGCGAAAGAACATGCATTGCCAGTTACAATAACAGCAAATTGCGTGTTTTGGGCAGGCACACTTTTAAACGTTGAATCGCTCGATGGAACAGGCAATGGGTTTCCACCTGCAGACCAGAGATAGTTGGTTCCACCTCCTGTGGCGGTCACGCATACTGTGTCACCAAGGCATATGACATTATCATTCGCTGCAATGCCTGAGTTTTCTTCAATTTCGACCAAAACGGGTAAGGAATGAACGATGACCTCCTGGGTATCTACTGAGAAGCAGCCATCTTTACTCACAATCACGCTATAATCGCCGCTTGTATTTACCTGTATTGTTTGAGTTGTTGCTCCCGTATTCCATAAATAAGAATCAAATCCTGGGCCTGCATCCAGTGTTGCTCCATTGGAGTTACAAACATATTCATCACCCGCATTGAGGTTTGTTCCGCCCTCGGTGATTGTTATTGTGGTTTTCATTGTGCCCACAGTAATATTGGCTGAGGCTGTTACCGCTTTTGGCACAATTGTCATGGATGAAACATCAAATGAACAAGCGTTGCCTGTAACCGTTACCGTGAACATTGAATTTGCCGCTAGTGGAACCTTAAAGGTTGAATCTGTTTGCCCGGTATTCCACGAATATGCGGTACCACCACCTGTTGCAAGCAAACAAATTGTATCTCCCATGCAAATGTTGTTGTCATTGGGAGCAATTCCTGAGTTCTCAAATACATTGACCAATACAGGCAATGAATGAAAAATAATTTGTTGAGTGTCGGCAGCTACACATCCATCTTTGGTTACAGTAACGCTATAATCTCCACTTGAATTAACTATAATGGATTGAGTATTCGCTCCTGTGTTCCATAAATAACTATCGAGACCAGCACCCGCATTTAGTGTTGCTGTATTGTTGCTGCATATATATTGATCACCTGCGTTGATGCTGGTGCCACTCTCCATGACAGAAATGTTAGGTTTAGCCCCAACATTCACATTGGCTGACAACTGGATAGGAGTAGGAACAATTGTCATTGAGGAAACAGTATATGAACAAGCATTGCCTGTCACTGTAACACCAAACAAAGTGTTGACCAAAGGTGTCGCCTTTATACTTGATGTCGTCTGACCTGTGTTCCAGGAATAACCGGTGCCGCCCCCAAGCACTTCCAGATTGACAGTATCTCCAATACAAATGGTGTTGTCATTTGGAAATAATCCTGAATTTTCAGTCACATTCAGCATAAGAGGAAGTGTGTGCACAATGATAGCTTGCGTGTCTGAAGACATACAACCATCCTTGGTTACTGTAACACTATACCTATCACTGGTATTTACAACGATTGTTTGCGTATTTGCACCTGTACTCCACAGGTATGAATCAAAGCCTGAGCCTGCATTAAGTGTTGCAGTATTTGTGCTGCATATGTATTGATCGGTAGAATTGATACTTGTACCACTTTCCATTACAGTAATGTTTGGTTTATTACCAACGGTAACATTAGCTGACAATTGAATGGGTGTTGGGAATACAGTTTGGGACGTTACTGTATAGGAACAAGCGTTGCCTGTGACAGTAACTCTGAATAAAGTATTGATTGGTGGGGTCGCTTTGATGCTTGATGTCGTCTGACCTGTGTTCCAGGAATAACCGGCGCCGCCCCCAAGTACCTCCAAGCTGACAGTATCTCCAACACAGATTTTGTTGTCATTCGGAAATGAGCCTGAATTTTCAGTCACATTAAGCATTAGAGGCAGTGAATGAACAAAAATGGCTTGCGAGTCTGAAGACATACAGCCATTGTACGTAACTGTGACACTATAAATTCCACTGGTATTAACTACGATTGTTTGCGTATTTGCACCTGTATTCCACAGGTATGAATCAAATCCTAAGCCTGCATTAAGCGTTGCTGTATTTGTATTACAGATGTATTGATCGTTGGCATTGATACTTGTACCGCTTTCCAAAATAGTAATATTGGCGTTTTGTTCACAATCTTCATTGGTTGCACGTTTATTGGCTTTTTTAGCATCCTGAAAGTAAAAGCTCTCCGAAAACCCGCCTTCTTGGTCATCGCATGAAGCACCTGTATTATTGGCTTTGTACGACTGATGAAGTGTATCAGAAGGTCTATCTGCCAAATAATTTTCTATAGGCATTTGTAATACTACAGAAACGTAAAAGAAGATTGTAGAATAGTAAATTGATTTGAGCAACATGGTTAATCAGTTCGGTCTTTGACTTAGTCCTTTAAATTTGAGATATACAAAGCTAATCGTATTCCTGATTAAACTGAAAATTCTCTACATTTAATCCTAGATAATTGCAAATAAGTACGTGAAAATCAGGTTTTTTTAAAAGATTGAATTCAAAAATATATTTTGGGCCTATGATATTGCCTAAATACACACCAGTGATGCAAGTTTTAGTCTTACTTCTTGCATTGTTTTTACCACTTTCAATGGAAGTAAAAACCACTGTGGCAAACCTCAATCTCCCAATAGAAGCAATGCTGTGCCTTTTGGGAATCGTGGTCATGATATTTTTGATTAAGAAAAAGTCACATTACCCCTATTACAAAAGTAGAGTCACAATTTTAGTATTTTGCTACATTTTATGGATGGCCATAACAACTATAAGCTCCTCAATGCCACTTGTTTCTCTAAAATATGTGATCATCAACACGCTACACATTATTGTATTTTATCTTGGGTTCTTCCTTTTGATCAACATTTTAAACAAAATCACAACACTATTCATCTTAGCTTTTAGTGTCTCGTTGATGGTTGTGATGACCTACTTTTGGTTTAATTTTTATCAAGTGGAATTTAACAGCAGTAGTCTGGTTGTACTAGCAAAACCATTTTATAAAGACAATACCATTTTCAGTGCATCACTTTCCATGGTGCTCCCCTGGACTTTGGCGATAAAACCTGATAAAAGTTATCAAAGATTTTTAATGCTTAGTTTTGGGCTATACATCATGGTCACGATTGTCTCACTCAATTGCAGAGCTGCATGGTTGGGACTACTTGCCGCATCAGTTTTAACATTATTGATAAAGTTTACTTTCTTAAATTTCAAAAACTTTATATGGCTGTGTATTGCTACAATCGTGGTCTCAGCTGTTATGATTGGGAGCATAAATCTCAAAAAAACTTCATTCGAAAATGAAAAAGAGAAAACTGGCAATAAACTGGAGACCATCATTTCAATAGCACAACCAAATACAGATGTATCCAATCTTGAAAGGATCAACAGGTATAAATGTGCATTAAGAATGTTTGCACAAAGACCATTATTTGGTTATGGCCCAGGTACATTCCAATTTGCATATCTCCCCTTTCAGGTGTCGGAAGAAATGACCAGACTCAGCATCGTACCAGGACAAACATCAGATGCCAAAGATCCCCCAAATGGACGTGGAGGAGGAGCACACTCAGAATATTTACAAGCTTTGAGTGAAAACGGATTACCGGGATTTATCATTTGGCTCTCATTGATTTTAACTACCTACCTCAGTGCTTTTAGGTGTTACTCCAACGCTCCAATAGTTTCAAAAAAATACATACTTGCAAGTGTATTTGGGCTCACTACCTTTTTTATTCATGGATTATTCAACAACTTCCTTCATAGTGAGGAAATTGCTTCTCTGTTTTGGTTAATGATTGCAGGAATAGTATGGATGGACGCTGAATTCATGAGAACGAGCGCAACAAAAAATGAATGACATCTATACTTTTTTTGTGACCAAAAGATTTAAAAAATGGAAGGCCATTATCCAATAAAAACTCATCCAGAAAAATTGTTGCTAAATTTCCTGGGTTCCATTACTTAGCATTAGAATCATCATTTTTTAAAGCAATCATTTTATTGATTTCAGTCAAAAAGATCTCCTTTTTCGTCGGGTCATTTTTGGTTTGATTGACATGAAAAATGGCCTCTTCAAATCTACCCATCTGAGCAAGGACAAAAGCAATACTGAATCTTGCATCCTCATATTCAGGATTGATAAAAATTGCCCTTTCATATGCAGGAATTGCTTCCGCATACTTCCCTAGTTTGACTTTACAACTTGCAAAGTCGTTGCACAACCTGAAGTGATAAGGCGTTTGGGCTATGGCAATATCAAATGCTTCTTCGGCTTCTGCAAATTTTTCCTGATGATAAAGACCAAGGCCTTCGTACCACTTTACTGCCGTTGCTGTATGATCAAGTTGGTACCATGGATGATAAGCATTCCTTGCATTTGCAGATACCATTGCCCAATTATTCTGGCGTTGATAATCAACAATTTTGATCATTTTTTGGGAACTTGAAATCCATTGTTTTGCAAACAAAATATTAAAGCTTAATCCCATAAACATAGCCAAAAAACCAATATTTTTTACAGTCTTCTTGTTCAGAAATGTTTGAAGTTCTAATGGTAAATCATACTTATTAAATTCAGTTGAAAGGGCCAGGATGAACGCAAGTAGGAGATTATGTTCTACTCTTTCTTTTGGGAAATCAAAAAAAGAAATGATCATGTAGCCGACAAAAAGACCTAGTAGCGAAAATCGTTGAAATTTATTTTCATCTGATTTCTTTTTCAATAGTCGAACTATGGCCAATACAAAGATACCTATGAAGCTTAAAATGCCAAAAATACCAAGTTCGGAAAATACCTCAAGAAAATCATTGTGGGTTCGCGTAAAAACCGCATCCATGGTCTGTAGTCTGTAGGCTCCTTCAATATTTAAAGCAGGAAAATTTATTTTCCAATTGCCAATACCCGAACCCAGTAGCCAATTATCCGAAAGCTGTTGTATCGTTTTGTACCAAACGAATGATCGTTCCTGCCCCGAAAGTGTTGAAAGAAAATTGGTTGGAAGCAATTTATTTAAATCTTGAGTTGTACTTGTAGACATCAGCAATAGCAATGCTGCAGCAAACAATGCAGACGAACCAATCAGGATCTGCCAAAATCTCTTCCGTTCAATATGTTTCATCTTACCTTGGACCAAAGCAAAAATAAGTATTAGGCCAAAGATAAAAACGGCCAATAGAGCAGCTCTCGAACGCAAAATAACGATTAAGATAAATAGGACAGCTACAAGAGTCAATTGCCACCATGTTGATTTGTGTCTAAACATTCCATATGTCTGCACGCCTATCAAAAGGAAAGCAAAAGAACTGAAAAGATTCTTGTGACCATTCATAGTGGCAACCTTGTAAATATTATCACCATCGAGTCCGAAAGTATATCCTGCAACTGCTGTATGATACAACGCGAATCCGATGGCAAGTAAACTCATGCCATTGATCATCCAAAAAACCTGTTTTGAATACAAACCTTCTCCCATTGATCTAAAATAAAAATAAAAAAAGCCGAAGAGAAAGG
Source organism: Saprospiraceae bacterium (assembly GCA_020436935.1). Lineage (GTDB taxonomy): Bacteria > Bacteroidota > Bacteroidia > Chitinophagales > Saprospiraceae > JADKBO01. The sequence continues at coordinate 97,967 of JAGQWX010000010.1, read as the reverse complement.
TGGTTTGTAAAGCCGGGAGACCGGCTGATGGCAAGGCTGTCCAACTTAAAGAAATGTAATTGTAGAAGATGTATAAACTGACAAAGAGATCCAGGAAATTGAGCTTGATGGTTCCTGCCCTCCTTAACATCATTACATAAGCTCCGAATCCCAAAATGCTGATGAACAAGAATCTGCCCACTAAATAACCATCAATGACAGATGGGAGATATCCAATACCCATAACAGCGAAAGTCAGAGCCAGCAGAATTTTATCTGCCATGGTGACTCCTAATTTATTTCCCATTATATTTGCCATGATACAATGTTAAAACAAAACTTACAAATGTTGTTCAATGGATGGAAAATCTCATTAAATAAGCATTTGCAAAAGACATAAATGGCCAAGGTAGTCGCAAATAAAATTCAAAAATCATTTTTTGCATTTACAATAATTAGGGATTAAAAAAGTCCTTGATCGTGTGGATTTAGATGGTGAAATGAATTGATATACGGATTATCAAAGTTTACATTTGCTTCAAAAGACAAATCATTAACTTTTTGAGTAATATACCTAAAATAAACCATTCTGATGATGTCCAAAAAACATTTGATAGCCCTTTAATTTCTTCTATTTTAGAAGTTCTTTGCTATTTCGATATTTTTAACTACCCAATGAACTTGGGCGAAATTAAAAGGTATCTTCCGGGACTCAAGCACAATTCAGGTGATGTTGAAGGCTTATTGGAAATCCTGCTCAGAGAAAAAATCATTCACCAAATAGGATCGTTTTATTCCCTTCAGGACAATGTTGGTTTGATTCAGGAAAGAACCGAATCAGAAATCAGGGCTAAAAAATACATGGAAAAGGCCATAAAGAATGCACAGCTCATTGCCTCATTTCCCTATGTAGAAGCTGTTTTTATTTCAGGATCACTATCCAAAGGAGTCATCAGAGCAGATGGCGACATCGATTATTTCATTATAACAGCGCCAAATAGATTATGGGTTTGCAGGAGTTTATTGATTTTATACAAAAAAATATTTCTGTTCAATTCACATAAGTACTTCTGCCTCAATTACTTTATTGACTCTCAACACCTGGAAATCGAAGACAAAAATATATTTACGGCCACAGAGATCGCCAGTTTGATTCCATTAAAAGGCAATGGTATTGTAAAGGCATTCTTTGATGCGAATCAGTGGGTTTTCAGCTTCCTTCCCAATATTTCATTTCCTGAGTCAGGACATGCCCAAAAGGTAGAATCCAATTTTTTAAGAAGAGGGGTCGAGTCCATTCTTGGCAACAAACTAGGAGACTTCCTGGATAAAAAAAGTCTGGGAATGACATTGACCTACTGGTCAAAAAAGTTCCAAAACTTTGACAAGCAAGCCTTTATGTTGGCTTTCAAATCAAAGTCCTATATTTCTAAGCACCATCCGGGCAACTTTCAGGAAAAGGTCCTGATGCGATTTTCAAATAATTATTTGAAGGTCATCGACCAGCTCAAGCAATCTACATATGCAGCAAAATAGTTCTGAGACCAGGAAAATTAGGGTGCTGCTCAGTCCATCTTATTTTTATCAATTCGATCCAAAACAGTGGAGAGATAAGAAACCCTATCCACCTTACGGTACGCTGTATGCAGCCGCTTACCTCAGAATGCTCGGATTTGATGTCCAAGTATTTGACACTCATTTATGCGACTCACCCGAGAAAATAGAACCCATACTGAATTCCGGGAACTTTGACTACTTTATCATTTATGATGACGGCTTCAACTACTTGACCAAAATGTGTCTTACGGCCATGAGGTCTGCAGCGTTTCAAATGATAAATTATGCAAAAGAAATTGGAACAACTGTTGTTGTCAACAATTCTGATGCGAGCGATCACTATGAAAAATACTTACGTGCAGGAGCCCATTTTGTTGTTACCGGGGAGGGAGAAATAAGCCTTGGAGAACTCTTGCAAAAATTGTCAGCCAATGATACCTCGGCCAATGAAGTACCCGGAACGGTCACAATGATCCATCAAGAGGTATTGGTCAATCCTAAGAGGCCCATTTTGCAAGATCTCGATCTACTACCCGATCCTGATTGGGAGCTTATAAATATTGAGGCTTACAAAAAAATATGGCTTGAAAATCACGGGTATTTTTCACTCAACATAGCTACCACCAGGGGTTGTCCTTTCAAATGCAATTGGTGTGCAAAACCAATATACGGCAACAGATACAACTCGCGTTCGGCACAAAGAGTTGCTCAAGAAATGAAACACCTCCAGACGTCGTATGGTGTGGAGCATTTCTGGATAGCAGACGACATCTTCGCGCTCAAGCCAGGCTGGATAGACACTTTTGCTGCAGAAACCAGGAGACTGAGCCTCAACATCAAATACAAAATACAGTCAAGAGCTGATCTTTTGGTACAAGCCAACTATGTCAGATCTTTGGCAGAATCCGGCCTATCTGAGGCCTGGATCGGAGCAGAATCCGGCTCACAGAAAATTCTTGATGCCATGGACAAGGGCATCACCGTTGACCAAATACATGAAGCCACTCACTTGTTGAAAAGCCACAATGTGCGGGTCGGATTTTTCCTGCAATTTGGGTATATTGATGAAAATTGGGACGATATCAGGAAAACATTGCGTATGGTTAAGGAATTGTTGCCCGAGGATATTGGGGTTTCAGTGTCATACCCATTGCCAGGAACCAAATTTTTTGAAAAGGTAAAAGATCAGCTTGTTGAAAAACAAAACTGGACAGATTCAGACGATTTAGACATGATGTACCAGGGCACCTTCTCAAAATCATTTTACAAAATCCTGCACAGGTATGTACACTGCGTATTCAGAACACAACAGGGACTGGATAGTCTGAAAAGGATATTGTCTTTTTCTTCTGCATCTTTAAAGAGTACCATTTACCAACTTACTTCTTTGGCCTATTATGTGCCCATGATCATCTATTACAGGGCCAGGCTTTACACTTATATGAAGGAAAAACTTGTTTGATGGCTTTATTTGATGATATAGCTGCCACCTATGACAAAGAATTCACCTTCACTGCCGTTGGAAAGGCACAGCGACTGCAGGTTTATCATCACATCGATGGCATTATCAGTGCTCCCAAATCTTTGGATATACTTGAACTCAATTGCGGTACCGGCGAGGATGCACTGTACTTCTCATCAAAAGGCCATCGGATTACTGCAACAGACATTTCAGTTGAAATGCTTGAAGTTCTTCGCTCAAAAATTGTAGCTAAAAAAGAAAAAGCCGATATCACCGTTAAGCAATTGGATATCAAAGAAATCGGTAGCTTCTATTCAGAGAAATCCTTTGATGTTGTTTTTTCGAACTTTGGCGGGCTCAACTGTCTGAACCCGGAGGAGATCAATCAATTGTCACAAAATCTGCCTCAATTATTGAAGCCCGGAGGAACATTTATCGCAGTCGTCATGCCTGAATTGTGCCTTTGGGAAAGCATTTATTTTTTATTGAAGTTGCGTTTTGCCGACATTTTCAGGCGAAAAAAGAAGTTTGAAAACGCATCGATTTCAAACCATGTAACTGTGCCCACCTTTTATTACGCCCAAGGCAAGCTGGAAAACCTTTTTAGCGATCAGTTCAAGAAAGAAAGCATTGCTCCTGTTGGGTTTTTCATTCCTCCTTCTTATTTAAATTCCATTTTCCAAACCAGGCCTCTTCTGGTCAAGGCCTTACAGTGGTTGGACCTGCGGTTGCCCAAGAGCAGTTTTTTTGCCTCAGCAAGCGATCATTTTATCGTTTGCTACAAGTTAAAGTCAACAAAAATCTAAATTCTTTTCAATACCGAAGTTATTGCCTGTTGGCGATTGATTAACTTCGTGATTCCAGATAAAGTTACAATATTGAAAATACTTTTCACCCATGCCTATTTTATGGCCAATGATGCCAGGGAACAGGTAGTCAAAAAGCCCTACCCTCCCCTGGGATTGCTGTACCTCAGTGCGTGGCTGGAAGAAAATGGATTTGAGAATGAAGTCTTTGACACCACTTTCTCAAATCAGAATGTCCAAAGAAACTTCATTGTCAATTTTCAGCCTGCCATCATTGCCATATACACCAATTTGATGACTAAAATTGAAGTCATCCAACTCATTGAATTCATTCATACCCAGTTTACTGAAAACACGCCATTGGTTGTAGTCGGAGGACCTGACGTCACCTACAACGTTGACAATTATCTCCACGCAGGGGCAGATATTCTTGTAATCGGTGAAGGAGAAAATACAATGTTGGAAATTTGCGCGGCTCATCAGCAAAAACTTTGGCCGGATTTTTATCACGTAGATGGCATTGCCTTCACCACAAGAGAGGGAACTATCCATCAAACGAAACCAAGACAAAAAATCGGCAATCTCGATGAGCTTCCATTGCCCAACCGGAACAAAATAGACTTGGCATCCTACCTGGAGATGTGGAAAACCAACCACGGATACAGCACCATTTCTGTAAGCACACAACGTGGTTGTCCTTACACTTGCAAGTGGTGTAGCACCGCAGTTTATGGGCAAAGTTACAGAAGACGATCACCTGAAAAGGTAGTAGAGGAGTTGATAGCGCTCAAACATCTTTATCAACCTGATAAGATTTGGTTTGTCGATGATGTCTTTACCGTCAGCCATAAGTGGTTGAGTGCCTTCAGAGATGAGGTAAAGTCAAAAAATGCACTTGTACCCTTCGAATGTATTACCCGGGCAGATCGCCTCACTGAGGACGCAATTGTTATGTTGAAAGAAGCCGGTTGTTTTCGTGTGTGGATTGGTGCGGAAAGCGGATCTCAAAAAATTCTCGACGCTATGGATCGCCGGGTTGATGCTACTCAGGTGCAAAAAATGATCAGAACGGCAAATGCCCACCACATCGAAACAGGCACTTTCATCATGGTAGGTTATCCAGGCGAAAACGACGAGGACATAGTCCAAACACTACATCACCTGAAAACTGCAAATCCCGATATTTTCACCATCACCATTACCTATCCTATAAAGGGCACAGCATTGGACAATGAGGTTGAAATCCTCAAAAAACCGCTGCAAGACTGGAAAAATACCACTGACAGACAAGCAGATTTTCAGCGCACCTACCCCTCACTTTATTATAAGCTGGCTGTGCGATGGATCATCAACTCAATGTCGTTCCACAAGTGCAGTTTAAAGCAGAAGCTTTCATTAAAACTTGTTGTGACGAGATTCAAAATCTTAATTTTACGAATAGGTATGAAACTGCTCATTTTATTTAAAACCAGGGAGGCTCAGCTCAACAGTAGCCAGTAAAATAGTATGTATGGATTTCCATCAGAATGACTTATCAGCAGAGAAAATACGCGGTTATATTGAACTACGTAAAAAGGAACAACGCCTTTTTCCTGACGAATGGGTCATGCACCTTCCCAAGCTTCCACGAGAAAGCATACACCACGAGGAATGGAAAATCAGAGAAAAGTCAATGCAACGTCTTCTTAACTACCTTCCTGCCAATAAAAATCTCGAAATACTTGACCTTGGATGCGGCAATGGGTGGCTGGCAAATGTACTTGCTAAAAATACAAATTACAATGTCCTTGGCATCGAAATCAATGATGAGGAATTTGCTCAAGCCAAAAGCTTGTTTACTTCTAATAATTGCAAATTTTTACAGTCCGATATTTTCAACGAGAATTTCGAGTTACACCAATTCGATTGTATCATTTTGAATGCCTCAATTCAATACTTTCCGGATCCTGTACAACTCATCGACAGGCTATTGAATTTGATGTCCGAAGGTGGTTCAATTCATATCATTGATACTCCGATATATAAGTCAAAGGATGTATCTGCTGCAAAAAAAAGGAGTCGGGAATATTTTGAGAAAATGGGAGTTCCCGGTATGCAATACCATTATTTCCATCACAGCACTGAAATGTTACGACCTTATGATTACGACTACTTGTACTTTCCGGGAACCAAATTGCGTCGATTCTTTCAGATATTTTCCGGGCCTGATTCGCCATTTCCTTGGATCAGGATTTCGGGACGAAAATCGGCAAAGCAAAATGATGCATGATCACGCAGAAAATATTATTGCCAGTATAAAAAAAATAATATCTCTGGCAGTGTCACCAAGGCTTGTTGATGTGTTGTTAATGGTGAGATACAAAATGAAATCTTCACCATTCAAGTCTTGGGATCATCTCAAGACATTTCGGGAAATTTACATCAGCAATCATTGGAAAAGCGATGAAAGTGTTTCAGGACCTGGCTCTGTTTCGGAGATAACTGAAAATTTGATTCATTTCATCAATGATCTGATTCTTGAAAAAAATATTCAGACAGTTTTGGATCTCCCATGTGGGGATTTTTCCTGGATGAAAAATCTAAATTTTGATCACATTGATTATCTGGGCGCTGACATAGTGCCGGAATTAATTGATGCCAATGAATTAAAATACGCTTCTGAAAATATTCATTTTCAACAACTGGATATCATTTCCAACCATCTACCTTCATATGATTTATTGATCTGCAGAGATTGTTTACCACACTTTTCTTTCGACCACATTCTTAAGGCCCTTCAAAACATCAAAAATTCTGGTTGTACCTACTTGCTTACGACTCAATACTCAGCATTTACAAGAAATTTTGACATTGTCACAGGAGATTGGAGGCCCATCAATTTGTGTATTAAACCTTTTGATCTGGCAGCTCCAATGCTGAGTATAGAAGAATATTATCCCAAAGAATACAGACGTCAAAGCCGGGGCAAAAAGTTAGCTTTGTGGCGCATAGATCAATTGTAAAACCAAGTCGATGTCTGTCCATTCCCGGAAATATATGCTCATTTTGCTTCCTTTGGCCATTATGTTTTTGATGCGTTGGCTTGGATTTGATGGCATGGTAGGACAGGATGGATATGCCTACATCGACTATAGTAAATCCATTGGCAATTGGATGAATGGAGAAAAGCTACCATATTTTCTCTGGCCGCCGGGATATTCCTTCTTGACATACATATTCACATGGACAGGTATGCCATTCGCTTTGGCCGGGCAAGTGGTGAGTGCAATTTCATTGGCTTTGACCTTATGGTCTCTATTCGGGATTTTGGAACATTATTTTCCAAAAAGCCGAGACCATATTACTTGCTACCTTTTGCTGTTTGCATTGTTATCGCCCTATTTTTTAAGACAAGCATTGGTAACAAGTTCTGACATGCTGGCCATTGCCCTATTTTCGGGTTTCCTTCTTTATTATATCCGATACTTGAGAGCACAAAGCTTTCTGCATCTAGTACTCGCAATACTTTTTTTGAGCCTTGCTGTTTTTACGCGGTATGTGATATTTGTCATTGCTTTTCCGTTGTTATTGCATACAATTTTCTTTTGGTTCAAGCATGTCGGAAAAATCTACCATTGGCTGGTATTGATCATCCCGGTAGCCGTAATCTTCCTGTTCCATTTGTTCAATGAAAATTTGTTCCAATTTATGGATCACGACTCAATAGCGAAATGGACAATAAAAAATATTTTCGGAACATCTTACGAAAGTAAAGAGGGGATTAAGCAAGTAAAGTTGCCCAATATTTTCTACCAGCTGGCCCCGTTGATTCATCCTGGTTTTATTTTTTTAGGGGCTTTATTCATCTTTTTCGGAATTAAAATAGGCGGCTTTTTCAATCTTGAAAAAAAGCTTTTGATCATTTCCTATTTCACTTTTACAGTTTTTGTAGCCGGTTATCACGACCAAAATCCGAGACACTTTTTGCCTTGCTTCATTATTTCTATTCTATTGTGTTTCCCTGGATTTGTCCATTTGAGTCAGCGTAAGGAGGTCAGGAATTATAAGAATCTTATATTTTCGCTGATTATAATCTTCCAGATCGGTTTATGTATCAGGGCCATTGCCCCAACCTATCAAAGGAATCTACTGGAGAAAGCCATTTCCGCAGATCTGAATAATCGAATAAATGAAAAAACACTCTATGCCTTTGATATGGACATTGCCTTGAAATCCAGGGGAGTTCCACAAGAAATTCAAAGCCTTTACACCCAAAAGTTCACTACTTTTGAGAACAACGCACTGCTTTTGGTCAACATACCAAAATGGTCAAATCAGTGGAAAAATATGAATCCAATGATCAATTGGAATTTGATACAGAGTGCTTATGAACTGTCTGTAGAGAAACAATTTGCTGATGGCTGGGTCTTGTATAAAATGATTGAAAAATGAGTAAAATCTTCAGAAAAATCAGACAAGTCTTGCTACTGTCAATGCTCAGTCTGACCCTTTTCTTAGTGGTCCTTGAAGTCTCATACAGAACTTTTTTGTTTGACTTTTACAAGGCTGAATTAAATGGACTTAACACCAAAGAAACATTGACATCGGAACAGCCTAAAATCCTGGTCATTGGAGATTCGTTCTCTGCGCACCCTCAAGCCTATGTTTCTTTGCTGAGGGAACATCTTCATGAATATTCGGTCATCAACGCAGGAGTTCCCGGTTCATGCATCAAACAACATCGCATTTATGCGCCCAAAAGGATTCGACAATTTGATCCGAAAATCTTTATTTATCAATTTTATACGGGCAATGATATTTTTGAAATCAATCACAAAACTTCTGACCATAACCTATCATTCGCAAGAAAATTCTATTGGCAAATCTCAGATAAGCTTCTAGGGATACAATTTCTCAACTTCAGATTTGCCGGCCTGCTTTATAAAATGAGGGGAGATGAAGTTGGTTTACACAAACCAAAAGCAACAGAAGTTTTTTCACCAGACGCATATTCCAAGCGTGAAAAACTGAATTATCAAAGTGATCCAGCTCATCTTGAAAACACCTTGCTCCTCCGGGATGGTCGCCAAAAAGACTTCGAATACTTTAAAATCCGCTTTGAAGAAATGTCTAAACTGCTTCCTGCTTCAACTAAAAAATACTTCATCATCATTCCCCATCAATCAGAAACCAGTGCGGCATCGAGACAAAAACATCAGCAATTAGGTGCTCAATTCGATCAGCCGTGGGCATCGACAGTTTTTGCTTATCCCTTATACAATGAGCTGTATCAGATGTGCAGAGAGTTGGATTATGAAGTGATTGATTTCAGACTTTCCATAGAGGGAGATTCGTCCCGTATTTATTATGAAAATGATCCTCATCTTAACTATATTGGCCAAACAAAATTGGCAGAACAGGTAAGTTACAGCATAACAAAATGACAAGTTTTCTTCAACGGTTATCGCATAAAATCAGCAAAGAGGTCATTTACATTTACAATGACATTTTCAAGCCATCATTTAATTTACCTTCTACCACCATTTTATGTTTTCACGGCATTGACGAGGTGGGCAACACCAGGATAAATTCCAGATTTCTCAGTGCCGAAAAATTTCGTGCATTTTTAAAATTATGCCTCGATAAACAAGTAGAATTCATCACCGTTAAAGATGCCTTTGAAGTAACTAATCCTTCCAATAAACCGCAAATTGCCCTAACATTCGATGATGGGTACAGGAATATCAAGAGTCATTTACTTCCTATTCTCGAAGAATTCAATGTTCCTGCTTCTATCTATATAACAACAGTCAGAGCTATGGGAATGGACATGCTTTGGACCGACTGTCTTGACCTTTCTGCATATATCAACCACAACTCTTTCAAATGGCGTGGAGACCTGTTCGTCTATTCCGGCAAAAAGGGATATCGCTCGCACAAAACGGGACAATATTTGAAAGCTCTTGCAAAAAAAGAACGGTGGCCTTATTTGCAGGAAATGATGTCTGTTTTACCGGGAGCATCGGAGATAAGGTTAAGGGAAGATTTGAAAATTTATTGGGAATTGCTCAATGAAGAAGAAATCAAATTATTGAGCCAATCACCTCTGATTCAAATTGGAGCTCATGGAGTAACACATAGTAACCTCGAAGTTACTTCGCTACAAGAGTCAATTGAAGAAATAAATACCTCCAAAGCCTTTCTTGAACAAATCATTCAAAGGAAGATAACTGAGTTAGCATATCCATTTGGTAAATTTTCAGAAGAACTTATTGATTATGCAAAATCAACAGGTTTTCAAAGGCAACTTATTGATGACACAGAAAACCGTGTCAATGCTTTAAATACATGCTTAAATAGACGCATTATTAATCCACACATCTCCAACTTCAACCAATTAACAAACATTTCCAAAAATCCGATGGCATGGAAAGGAACGAAAACATAAATTATAATTTTGTTGAACTTTCCTCAGAAAACATTCACTGGTTTCTTCCCTTGTATGAAAATGCTTTTGGACACAAAATCGATTTAAATCAAGTCAAAAAAAAATATTTTCATGACTGGTTGGATAAACCATATAATGGACTATTCTTACTTCATGAGCTAAATGTTGTTGGATTCATTGGTCTTTGCTTTGACATAGTTATATTCGAAGGCCGAGAGGAATTAACTGCTAAATTTTGCGATAATATGATACATACAGCTTACCAAAGAAATGGGGCATACTTTCTACTCATGTCAGAAATGCAAAGTTATGCTAAAAATCACGGCGTTAAATTTGGACTTGGTTTTGGCAATGAAAAATCTACAAAGGCCGTATTAAAATATGGATTGTGGACCTATTACAATAGAATGAAGAGGTTCTCTATACATATATCTACCATACCAGTTAATAAAATATTTCGCAAACTGGGACTCTTCAATTTATATCTTGGCTTGATAAGGATGTATCTGCATAAGCACATAATCCCTTACCGAAAAGAGAATTTTGAAGAATATAATTGCGTCCCGACAATCAAATACAATTATGATTTTTTTTTAAAAAGATCATCTTCTGAATATTTTCTTATAAAATTGAAGCAAACCATATTATGGCTTAAAGTTGACAATTTTTTGAAAGTCGGCTTTATAAAGAACCCATTTGAAGAAGATTTACCAATTATATTTTCTTCATTGAAGTCATTCTGTCGGCTTTTTGGCATCGGAGAAATTATGATGCAATTTAGCGAAGGTAGTAAGGAGGAATTAAGCTTAAAAAAACATTTTCCAAGTCATAATTCATGGCCAATACTTGTCTGTAATTTCGATTCTCACTTCCCTTTGGATAAGTTGCAGCTATCTTTATGCGACACCGAATCTTTCTAAAATGAAGATTCTTGGCATTTCGGCATTTTACCACGACTCTGCAGCTGCACTCCTGGCAGATGGTCAACTGGTAGCCGCATTCCAGGAAGAGCGCTTCTCCAGAATCAAAAACGATAATGCCTTCCCAAAGTTGGCCATCGACGCTTGCCTTTCGACGGTAGGTTGGACCATTGAAGACATTGACTGCGTTGTTTTCTATGAAAAACCATTCTGGAAACTGGAGAGAATCATCCAAACCGTCATCCGCAACGTCCCATTTGGCATTGCACAATTTCTGAAAATAGTACCGCTTTGGGCAGGCAAAAGACTTTGGCTCGACCAGGAGATAAAAACTAAATTGTTATATAAAGGCGCGATATTTTACAGTGGACATCACTTGTCTCACATAGCTCTGGCTTTCCATTCCTCGCCTTTCGACAAGGCCGCTTATCTATGTCTCGATGGAGTAGGCGAGCTGGCTACAAGCTCAATAGGACTTTGTTTTGAAAATAAAATACATTGCCTCCATGAGCAGCATTTTCCTGATTCCCTTGGACTGCTTTATTCGGCATTTGCACAATACTGCGGTTTCAAAGTCAATTCCGGAGAATACAAGCTGATGGGCCTCGCCCCTTATGGCAAACCCATTTATAAGCAATTGATTTACAATACATTTTTGAAGGCAAATGAAGACGGATCTTTCCAGCTCGATATGAGGTACTTTCATTTTACGAGAGGAGAGTCCATGATCAACCAGCGATTTGAGAAAGCCATGGGATCCAAAGCGGCCAAGGAAGGAGATGTAAATCAACCATTTTACGCCGACGTTGCAGCTTCCATACAGCTTGTTCTAGAGGAAATGGTATTGAAAATGCTCAGATTTTTAAAATCAAAAGTGTCTTCAGATAATCTTATTTGCTCCGGAGGAGTTTTCCTCAATTGCAAACTCAATCAGCGTATTGTTGAGTCGGGTATTTTCCAGGCTTATCACTTCCCTCAAAACCCCGGAGATGCAGGTGCTGCTGCAGGTGCTGCAATGGCTTATGATCTGGCATTGAATCAGGAAACCTACAGACCTCAGTTACAACTGCCCCTTGCCTTCCCACTGAAATCTGTTGACGCCGGACGTACTATCGAAAAATATGGTATTGATGCTCAAAAACCAAAGGATCTCCCCAATATCATTGCCGGTTTACTGGCCAGAAAAATGGTCATTGCCTGGTATGATGATCATATTGAATTTGGTCCCCGTGCTTTGGGCCACACCAGTATCCTGGCAGATCCAAGAGATGGTCAAATGAAGGAAGTGCTTAACCAAAAAATCAAACGTCGTGAGGCTTTCAGGCCATTTGCACCTATCGTAAGGAAAGAAGTTGCGCACCATTATTTTGAATTGGGAAATGCCAATTACGATACCATGATGGTAACTGCCAGTGCAAAATCTACAACAAAAGAGCTGATGCCGGCAGCTGTTCATGAAGATGGCACGGCAAGAATTCAACTCATTTCCGAAACCTCAAATCCAATGCTTCACTCTGTTTTGGCGTGTTTTGAAAGCCTCACAAAATGTCCTGGCCTGATCAATACATCGCTCAATGTCAGAGGTGAGCCCTTGGCTGCTTCATATGAAAATGCTTTGCATTGCTTTTTATATACTGACATAGATTTTTTGGTTTTAAATGGTCAGTGGCTGATAGACAGCTCTATCAAAAAAGATCGGCTTTTCAGGCTTATACCTCAAAAAATATTTGAAAATGACTGATTTTAAAACCGTTTTTTCATCACTGGAAATCCGTGACAAACAAAGGATTTACTTCTTTGGCATATGGATGATAATCCTGGTTTTAATAACTGTAAAATGGAGTATTGACGCAGGGAAGCTTGTCTGGAGTCCTTTCATGGCAGGTCTGTTACTTGTCGTCTTGACAGGCCTACTTTCCGCAAGAGCAGGTTTATTATTTTTGAAGTTATGGATGACCCTTGGGCATTTCATTAGCAAATTTTTTATATCTATTCTGCTGATAATGTTATATTTCTTAGTTTTAAGTCCTGTTGTTCTATTTACACAGTTGTTTTCAGGAAAAAAAAGAAGAAACAATGCTTCCAATTGGACTCATGTTGATCTCAGGCCATTTGATTTTTCAGAAAAAGGTTGAAATACATGAATAAAGGTCAAGTCATTGCAGATTTGCTCAGGTATTTCTGGAAAAAACAAAAATATTGGTGGATACCTTTTATCATCATGTTTTTACTCTTGGGTTTGGTTATCCTCTTATCTGAATCCAGCATCGTAGGTCCTTTTATTTATTCGCTATTTTAAGGCAATGATCGCCGAAAAACTAAAAAAAATAAATTACCGCTTTTTTCCGGTCCATTTATATTAAGCGCCGTCCTGTATCATTCTTGGTGTCAACAATATCTGCAATCTCCACTGTAAAATGTGTGATGTAGGAGTTTCATTTAAAGGGAGCAATTTTTACCAAAATCTTATGGCTTCGCGACCGATCAATATGCCTGAAGAGCTGATCATGAAGGTCATTGATCAAACGGCCATGTATTTCCCAAAAATCGTTGGCACCTTATATGATCAGTCCCTGAAGGAAATTTGGAATAGTCAGGTTTTTAGTAAATTTAGACTTGAAATCTCGGATGCAGGTGGTTTTTTCCCGGCGTGTTCACGATGTTGCAGCGCCTTTGGGGGCTAGAAAAACTCAAGTTCACCCGTTCTGTGCTCTTTCTTTATATTGAAATATGGATGAATGAAACCTAATGGCCTGATTATTATACCCATCGGAAATAGATTTGACTACATTATTGATGTTATATGACGAGTATGCTTATTTTTGGTCAAATTGGTGGCAGAATCCATTTTCTTAGCAATAATTTTTGAAGGATAAGTGACCATCAATTTTAAAAGAAAGTATTAAAGTGGGTCAAAATAAAGTTATTCTATTCAATCCGAGGAGCGCGCGCTCAAAACACCGGGTTCCCAACAGTATACTACAGGTAGGTGCAAGCATTCACGGAACATTCGAATATGTTTTTGTGGATGGCAATATGGAAAAAGATCCCTGGGGTACAATTGAAAAATACCTGCAAACAGGAGAATTCAAATATTTTGGAACTACAGTAATGCCTGGCCCACAACTGGAACAAGCCATTCCATTTTCCAAAAAGGCCAAAGAACTTTACCCTGAGCTCATCAACATCTGGGGTGGTTATTTCCCATCCAACCAGTACAAAGTTGTGGCTCGGGCCCCTTACATTGACTTCATCATCAATGGTCCGGGTGATAAAGCATTCCCGGCCCTACTGGACGCACTTGAGTACCATAAACCTTATGAATTCATACCCAATCTCATTTACCGCTCGTTTGACGGAACGATCATCAAAACCCTAAAGGAAGAACTCCTGGACCAGGATGCATTGCCCGCCTTGCCATATGATTATCTCAACAAGTTTTACCCGGTAAAAGAATACCTCACCAAAACATTTCTGGGGAAAAAAACCCTGGCCTACCACTCCAGTGTGGGCTGTCCCTTCAAGTGTTCATTTTGTGCTGTAGTCCCCATTTACGAAGCCCGGTGGAAAGGTAAGAGCGCTCAAAAAATTTACGAAGATGTCATCAGGCTTAAACACAAATATGGTGTAGACTCTATAGAATTTCATGACAATAACTTCTTTGTGTCCGAAAAAAGAGTGGCAGAATTTTCAAAACTGATGCTTCATGAAAACATGGCCTGGTGGGGAGAAGCAAGGATAGATACCGTTGATCAATTCAGCGATGAAACACTCTCCCTGATGAGAAAAGCAGGATGCAAAATGATATTTTTTGGAGCTGAAAGCGGCAATGATAACGTACTCCTGCAAATGGACAAAGGTGGCAAACAAAGCAGTAGCCAAATTATAAGTTTCGCGTCCAGGATGAAAAAGTTTGACATCGTTCCCGAGTATTCATTTGTGCTTGGATTGCCCGGACCTTCTCCACAAGCGGTACTCGATCAGATCAATGCCGAAATAGCATTCATCAAAAAGGTAAAGGAAACCAATCCCGATACAGAAATCATCATTTATGTGTACAGCCCTGTTCCTACTGAAGGCTCAGAACTTTACAAAAAAATCACAGCAAGCGGATTTGAATTTCCGCAAAAACTCGACGACTGGCTTGACCCGAAATGGCTCAAATTTGACTTGCGAAAAAATCCCCTGACGCCCTGGCTGACATCAGAAATGATCACCAAAATACAAAACTTCGAGACCGTATTAAATGCGCAATTTCCAACCATTTCTGACGCCAAGTTGTCCGGTTTTCAAAGAAAAACCATGAAGCTGATTTCAAAACTTCGGTATCAATTGGACATCTATGCACTCCCTTACGAAATAAAGATCTTGCAAAAATTTTGGCTCAGGTATCGGCAGCCGGAAATCGAAGGATTTTAAAATGACTGTAAGCATTAGATCCATCATCAGAAAAATGCTGCAACCCATGCTGAGCCTGGTCTACAAGGTTTATGCTTCCATTCCTCATTGGCACCACCACAATGGCATTACCGTCAAAGTGCTTCCTTCTGTATTCCATCCGGCCTATTTTCTGAGCACAAAAATCTTGCTTGAGCAATTATTAAAGTATCAAATTAAAAATAAGTCCGTTTTGGAGTTGGGTGCCGGAAGCGGTCTCATTTCACTGGCGGCTGCCAAGCAAGGTGCTATAGTCACTGCCACCGATATCAACCCTGCAGCCTTGGCCTCCATCAAATCAAGCATGGCAAAAAATGAGCTTGGCATCCGTCTGATTTTATCAGATTTATTTACAAATATCCCGGAAGAAAAATTTGACTACATCGTAATCAATCCCCCTTATTACCCACGAAGTGCCAAAAACTATAGAGAAATGGCTTTTTTCTGCGGACCCAATTATGAGTATTTTGAAAAATTATTTTTTCAATTGGCAGAATACAAAACCCCAAACAATACCATCATGATGATTCTTAGCGAGGACTGCCATATCGATGTGATAAAATCGATAGCGCTGACGGGAAATTTCGAGTTGCATGAAATACATGCTGTAAAAAAAATGGGAGAAGTCAATCATATTTATGAGCTTCAATCCCAACAGCATACAAACCATCAACAATGAGAATACTGTGGTTAAGTCCTGGATTTGCCAAAAATGAAGAGGAAACGAGCAACATCTCTCCTTTGCAAGATCTTGCCACAGAACTCAGTGCCATGGGTGTGGAAATCCAGATCATGACCATCAACTACCCGTATCATTCAAAGCCTTACACATGGCACGGTATTAAAATAAGGTCGGGGCATAAATTTCAAAACAGATATCTGAGAATTATCAATTGGCTGTATTGCATGAGCTACGCCATCAAAGCCCACAGGGAGAAAAAATTTGATCTCATTCATAGTTTTTGGTTAGGGCCTGCCTGGATCATTGGAGGTCTGTTGAGCTGGTTTTGGAAAACCCCACACCTCACCACCCTAATGGGACAAGATGTCTTACCAGATAATTTTTACCTCAAGTTTGTAACAAAAAAACATATTCCTCACCTTGTAGCTATTTCGAAATTTCAAAAAACATGCTTTCAACGTTCAACCGGCCTTTTGTTGGAGCACATCATTCCGTGGGGACTGAAAAAGAACGCGCTTGATAAGGTAATTCCCACAGAAAGGACTATTGATGTGCTGGGAGCGGGAGGGCTTTCAGAGGTAAAAAACTGGGAGCTTTGGATTAAAACCGTTGCAGAATTTTCAAAAGAAAAATTGAATTTTAACGCTAAAATCATTGGTTATGGAGACCATATGGACAGACTTTCATCTCTGATTGCCACTTATGATGCAGACCTAAAGATCAGCATAATCCCGGGGATGCCGAGGAATGATTTGTTGCAGGAAATGGCAAAAACAAAAACATTTTTGCATACCTCAAATTTTGAAAGTTTTGGTTTGGTATTGCTCGAAGCCTATCTCAACGGATGTGATATCGTGAGCACCCCCGTAGGAATTGCAGAGGAACTCGGACTCACCGGAACCAGCAAAGAAGAACTCCTAAATCTTTTAGAAAGATCTTCTATTGGAATTGCACAGAAGCCAGATTACATAGCTTCCGGCATGGATGAAATTGCACAACGATACCACCACTTGTATGAGCAAATGTCCGCGTCTAAAATCTCATCTGGAAAGAGAGGACTCATTTAATTTCAATTTGACTTCGTCACTGACATTCCATTTTAAAAACACTTCTTTGTAGTAGGCTTCATTCATGTTATCCCAGTGGATGATGCCCCTGGCATACTGACCAGTTTGAAAGATATTCAGGGCTACTAACAAGCTCAATAAGGTATACATGGCATACCTCTTCAAGTTACTTTCTTTCATAAGCTTGTTGATAGCATATGCAAAAGGGACTGCAAAAACAACCAAAGATTCCACCATGACCCTGCTGCCAAAACTGCCACCATAGTACCACTGCCACCAGCTGAAAGTAACGAAGATCAGTATGGCAAAGTAGAAGAGAGACAGATATGCATAAACCCGGTGTTTGGAAGAAGTGGCAAGGTAAATCATTGAAAACATTCCCGCCAATGCAGCCGGAGTATAAACAAACCAGCCTTTTTTGTAACTGAAGAGCCCTTTCAAAACTTGACTGTTGCCAAAATCAAATCCTTCGTACTTATACGTCCAGTACAAAAAATCACCTGTCGCCCATTTCCAATATATCAATTGCACCCCTATCAGCAGGATTGATAACATTGATGATAGTAATAAAACGGCGGGTCTTGTTGGCCTTTGACCCAGCCGGATTTCATTTATGCTCTTACTCGTCAGGATGAGGATGACTAAATGCACGCAGAAAATGATAGAAATGGGTCTGATCACTACGGCCAGAGCCATCAACGGCAATGCAATGAGCAATTGTTTTTGATCAGCATTCATATCAAATAACGAGACCTTAAAAAGCAAAACGGCAAAAATGGCGAAGAGATAAACATGGGACATTCCCGGCTGTGTGATGACCTGCGCAAAAAAATTTGTGCCAAAACCCAGCAAACACAAGGCCAGTGCAATAACCCTGTCTGGAAAAAAATTTCCTAAAAGTTTCTTTACATACCACAGACCAATAATGCCAAACAGAATGGTATTTAGTCCGATAGCAAGTTGATAAGGCCAACTGTAACCATCAGCAATTTCAGGATAAAAAGTTATTGTAAAAAGATGGGCAACCAAAAAAGCCGGCATTTCAAGCAATGCGACTCCATAGGTGTATTTTAATACATAACTACCCCTCTCTTTTATGTGGTGCACAGCATAATAACGGGTTCCGTCCGCCGGATCGTAAATGCTGTCAATACGGGAATAGAATGCAAAATGGCGAAGGTCATGGTAAATAAAAGTTGCTGGTAAATAATTATAATAACCGCAGGAATCAGACTTCAATACTGTGTGTCTTTGCCATTTACCCCCAAAAAACAAAATAAGGATAGATGTCAAAGTAAAAGTTAAAATTACAATGTGGGATTTTATGAGAGCCAATGGTATTCCTTATAAATTGATGTCTTCGTCAAATTAAATATTATTACCGCCCAAAATAAATTGTCTTCAGCTGTCTAAGAACAGAAAACCGATTATTTTTAAAAATGCAATCAACTTAATCGAGCTATGGACCGCCCAATTCACCCCGACTTCCAATTCTATTTGGATTTTAAAGACCAGCAATTGATCCAATTGTACACCGATTTACGGCAATTCATATTAGAATTGTGCCCCGAATGCAATGAACTCCTGTATCACACGCACGCACTCACATCAGTGTACTGTTTATCTGACAAACTGTCTGATGCATTTTGCATGTTGCCGATTTATACCAGCCACCTCAACCTGGGTTTCAACAAAGGCACATTGCTCAGCGATCCCGATCAGCTTTTGACCGGTACTGGCAATCTGATCAGACACATTGACGTTAAAGAACCAGGGGATTATAGAAATGAGAAAGTGAAAAGCCTCATTTTTGAGGCCATTGAAGTCGCCAAAAATGAAATGAAAAAACCTTCAAAGATACAAGGCGAAACCATCTCAAAGATCAAGAGATAAAGTGGTCAACTTCCCACTTGACCCCACAAGATGTTAAAGGCTTGTTAGGATTGCGAAATTTAAATGTGCAATCAACACTTGTTTTACAAAAATCATTACCTTTAAACTCACACTAAAATTTAGCCACAATGTTTTTTAAATTAAGTAACATGAGCAAACTGGCCACTCTGGTCATGATTTGTTTCCTTTCAATTACAGCAAAATCCCAGGATGGGACCATTTATCCAATGGACAATCCTGCAGAACCAAACGCCATTCCCCTCAATACCGGAGGAGTCCAAAACCAGCCTGCCAAGGAAACATGGTTCAGGCAATGGGGAGATCCAATGGCTAGAAACATCACTACCGCTACATTGACTCCATTTTTACCTGAGCCCGGTAAAGCCAACGGTGCAGCAGTCATCGTCGCTCCGGGAGGAGGAAATATGTGGCTCTCTATGGGCAACGAAGGTTGGGAAGTAGCAGAGGCTTTGGCCAAGCAGGGCATTGCCGCTTTTGTATTAAAATACAGGCTTTACCCTACTGCAGAATCACTGGATGACTTCAAAGCCTTCATGAACCGTCCACGCACTCCACCACCTGCTGCTGATTCTACAAGAAGTGCAGCTCCACCTGCACGTGTACAGCGCGATTTGTCCAACCAGCTGGCTGATGCTGAAGCTGCATATGCTATGATCGTTAAAAATGCCCAGAAATGGGGTGTAGATACAGACAGAATAGGTATGATTGGTTTCTCTGCAGGTGCTGGACTGACCATGCACTCTACCCTGAATTCAAAGACGATGAAGCTTGCTTTCATCGGTCCGATTTACGGTGGAATGGGTCCTGTAGAAGTCCCAAAAAATGCACCTCCAATGTTCTGCGCCATTGCAGCAGATGATGGTTTATTCAGAGGTCAGTTTGGCGTTATAGATGCATGGTACAAGGCAGGAGTTCCTGTGGAATTTCACCTTTATCAGAACGGAGGCCACGGTTTTGGCCTCGGCAATCCAAACAGAACGAGCAATAAATGGTTTGATGCTTTCATCCACTGGTTGGATGTCAACAAGTTCCTGGCAGCAGGTACTGGAACAAAATAAGAAGGGAAGTTATTACTCTCTTTCCATTTAAATGACCGACCCTTTGGGTCAATACAATACAAAGCCACTTTCAATAATTTGAGAGTGGCTTTTTCTTTGTAAAAGTTTAGTTCAAACGATCAAACCCTTTTGGGTTTGCGACAAAGGTGAGTTCAAGGCTTAATTCCTCCTTTATCCATCAAGCCAATAGATCCAATGGTCGATAATTTTTGGTCACGCCAATGTTAATTGATACCTTGGCTTTGAACAAATAGATACCTCACTCATATAATCTATATATTGTAAACCACTCGGACAAATCATTGTCCGAATGGTATTAATCAAAAAAAACTGAATCACCATATGCGCAAGATCATTGGAGCAATCAATATGACGATGGACGGTTATTGTGACCACACGGCCGGTATTCCTGATGATGAAATCCATTCCCATTATTCTGATTTGCTGAAATCTTCTGATACCATTTTATACGGTCGCATCACCTTTGAGTTGATGAAATTTTGGCGGGAAGTGGTGTCTCATCCAACTGGAAATGCAGCTACAGACGAGTTTGGATTGATCATGAATGACATCACCAAAGTTGTTTTTTCACATACTTTACAAGATGTGGGGTGGGATACAGCAAGACTAGCCGAGCAAAGTCTTGAGCAACTCGTTTTAGAGCTTAAAAATCAGGAAGGATCGGATGTTCTGATTGGCAGCAGAAGTCTCATCATTCAACTGTTGAACTTGGGACTTTTAGATGAATTACAGTTGTGCATACACCCAGTAACCATTGGCAGTGGCTTGCCCTTTTTCGAGAAATTGGAAAAGGAAAACTTCTTCAAGTTGAACCATACCAAAATATTTGGAAATGGAGCAATCATCTTGTATTATACACCAACCTATACAGGCTTCCCGGACAAAGTAGTACTTGACGATTGATTTTTGTTGATACCATTTTAAAGCAATACCAATCATAATGGAAGGATTGATCAATACACTGCCCGTTTTACCCAGCCAAAATATTGCGAGGGATATCAAGTGGTATGCCGAAAAGATGGGCCTTACCAATCATTTTGGCGATGACATGTATGCCGTACTTTACAGGGGCAAACTTTGCATCCATCTACAATGGCACGCTGACACAGAAGATGATCCTTTACTTGGAGGTTCTGTCGTAAGGTTTTGGTTTCAAAACATTGATCAGATATTCCAGGAATTTGTGGAGCGTGGGACGATTACTGAAGATAAATTGAGAAAAAACACGCCATGGGGCACCAATGAATTTGGTTTTTTCGATCTGAATGGCAATGCCATATTCATATTTGAAGACCTGCCAGCGAACACAAATAAATAAGCAGTTTTACGTTGAGATTCTATTTTAAACTTCAATTCCGGATGTTGTGCCGGAGGTTCAGCGATGATCAGTTCGCCCCATGGCTGGCAATTTTGCTATTGCTCCTTGTTTTTTATGGTTTTTCGTTCTATTTATTTTTTAAAATATCATACGCTTCATACGTCTATGTTCTTGTTGCATTGTCTGTGATTTCCAGATTAGGAGGTAAGGAGAGAACTGACTTTTTGCGTATAAATTACAGCCCGGAATCTTATCTTAAACTCAGACTCATGGAAAATCTGATTGCCGCGTCTCCATTCATGGTATTTTTGTTTTGGAAATTGATGATTCTTCCGGCGTCAATATTGATATTGGGAGCTATCCTTCTGTCTTTTGTTCGCTGGTCTTTGGGATCGCCGTATGTATTACCCAGCCCGTTTTCAAAAAGACCATTCGAATTCACGATTGGATTCAGGAAGTCCTATTTTTTATATTTCGGCATTTATATACTTACCATCATTGCTGTATCGGTTGGAAATTTCAACCTCGGCTTTTTTTGTTTATTGGCAGTATTTGGCGTCGCCATGAGTTATTACGGATATTCTGAGCCATTCTATTATGTATGGGTTTACAGTTTTAATGCCCGACAATTCCTGTTCCATAAAACCAAAACAGCATTGTTGCACTCCTCCACTTTGGCGTTGCCCATCATCATTTTATTGATTGTCGTGTTTCCATTGGAAATCGGAATTATATTCCTGAGCCTTGTCATTGGATGGGCATTTTTGATCTTCATGATTGTAAGCAAATATTCCACTTACCCTGCAGAACCAGGTATTCTTCAAGGCATATTATTGGCCATCTGTATCTCCTTTCCGCCATTATTGTTGATCCTTATCCCTTATACTTATCATAAATCAGTCAACCATCTCAGACCCATTTTGTCATGATAGAAGTCAAAAGCTTATCAAAAAACTATGGATCCAAGATGGTCCTGCACAACATCGATCTCAGGTTTGAAGATGGGAAAGTATACGGCATCGCCGGAGAAAATGGAGCAGGTAAAACGACAATGTTCAGATGTATCGCAGGACTTGAAAACCATGTAGGAGAAGTGTTTTCTGACCGAAAGCCGTTGAAGAACCATCTGGGGTTGATGATGACAGAGCAGTTTTTCTTCAACAAAATGACCGGAAGAGAATACATCCGTTTGCTTTGTAATGCACGCGGGGTGGACATTACAGATATCAACAGTAAAAACCTGTTCCAGCTGCCTTTGGATGAATATGCCACCGTTTACTCAACGGGCATGAAGAAAAAACTTGCCTTGACCGCAGTTTTGCTGCAGTCCAATCAATACTTTATCCTCGATGAGCCCTACAATGGTGTTGACTTTCAGAGCAATCTGATCATTACAGAAGTGATCCACAAATTGAAGAGCCTTGGAAAAACAGTGATCATCTCTTCTCATATATTCTCCACATTGAGCGACACCTGCGACGAGATACATTGGCTTAGTCAGGGAACCATCAAAAAATCTGCAGAAAAGGAGGGCTTTGCAGCAATCGAATCTGAAATGAAAAAAGCCGGCATTGGAAGTGCACTAGATCACTTTGACTTTAAATAAAGCGTTCATGTTTTACCTATCAAATACCTGACGAACAGTAACATGTCCAAATCTATCCATCTTGAACCATACCAAAACGACTGGAAAACAGCGTTTGAATCTCTAAAAAGCTATTACACCACCTTATTGGAAAAATTTGCAATAGACATTCATCATGTTGGAAGCACATCCATCCCGGGACTTCTGGCTAAACCAATTTTGGACATAGACATTGTCGTGTATGAAAAAGAAGAGTTGTACCCTATGTCCGATCTGCTGGTGACTGCAGGCTATCTCTCCAAAGGCGATCAGGGCATTAAAGGGAGATATGCATTCAAACAAACTTCTCTTCAGGTCCCAATTACGGTTGACGGCCGAAAATGGATGCAACACCATCTCTACCTTTGTTTTCATGACAGCCTTGCCCTAAAAAATCATCTAACCATCAAACAGGCGCTCCTGGAGGATATGATCCTACGCCATAGATACGCTCTCCTAAAAGAAAATCTCGCTGCAGACCACCAAATGACGAGAGTGGATTACACCATTAAAAAGACAGATTTCATTCTTGAAATACTGATCAAATATGGTTTTGACACACAGGATATTGACCTCATCAGGAATCAGAATACTTGATTGGTCTCAATTTGCCAATCTGCATGTTTAGGTTTTCGAGAACTAAACCACAATCAATTTTTTTAAAGTAAATCCGTCTGTTGTATTTCCGGAAACTTCATCAGCCATATTATCATCAAGACTATCTGCAAAAACATTATCTCTGCTATTTGAAGTATCTGCAGGTCCATTGTAGGATGATGTTGAATAAACAGCATTACAAACCTCGGCAGGAAAAGCTATTTGGCTGACCAACAAGGACTTTCCAGAAGATGATAATATTTCCAGGTGAATATGAGGAGCCCTGCCGGGATACCATCCAGGAAAAATGCTGATGAATGAAGCTTTCCCTTCGTTATTGGTAAGTTGTCTTCCACGCAAAAAATGCTGACTGGTATAGTTCGCATTTTGCATTTGCGTTCCTCCATACTCAGAATAATTGCCGTCTGCATCACAGTGCCAGATGTCTACGTATACTCCTGTCATTGGAGCACAATTGTTTTCACTGTCATTGATGGTAAATTCGATGAGTAATGCAACGCCTGTTCTATCAGAAATGATATTTTCCCTTACAAGTTCAGAAGGTGTTTTTATTGGGAAAGGTCCTTTGGTTTCTGCAGGTGAAACAATACAATTTCCCTCTTCTTCAACTGTTTGGTCATTACAAGAAGTCATGATGGCAGGTAGGGCCACAATACTGCCTAATCCAAATACAGACTTTTTTAAAAAATTTTTCCTGTTCATAAATGCCTTTTAAAGTCAAAGACATGAAGGCACTTTTTGTAATCAAAACAAAATGTTAAAAAGAAAAAAATCTAAACGAGACACTACCTGAAACAAAAAAGGCCACCATTTTGGCAGCCTTCTTTTTTTGTTTCGATATCTATTAATCCATTATGAATGGATAATCCTTTTGCATGTAATTGTCATCGTACAATTCTGATCCCAATGGATATTCACTTGCTTCCGCAAATGCCATTGCATCTTCAATTTCCTGGTTGATGGATTCTTTGATTGCATCGATTTCTTCCTGGCTTGCGTGGCCATTGTCTACAATTTTCTTTTCTGTCACCAAAACCGGATCGAGGTCTTTGTAGTGCTCCAACTCTTCTTTGGTCCTATATTTTGCAGGGTCAGAAACGGAGTGACCTCTGTATCTGTATGTTTTGATTTCCAGGTAGTATGGACCTTTACCCGCACGGATGTGTTCTGCAGCTCTGGTGAAAGCTTCGTGTACGGCTTCAGGGCTCATGCCATCTACTGATTCTGAAGGCATATCATAAGCGAGACCCAGCTTGTACAAATCCAAAACATTGCTGGTTCTCTTTACTGAAGTACCCATGGCATAGTGGTTGTTCTCGCAAACATAGATGACAGGTAATTGCCAGGTCATGGCCATATTGAATGATTCGTGCAAAGAACCCTGTCTTGCCGCACCATCACCAAACATGGTCACACAAAGATTGTCTGTTCCCTTATATTTTTCTGCGAAGGCAATACCTGTACCAATCGGAATCTGAGCTCCTACGATACCGTTGCCACCAAAATATTTATTTTCCTTAGAAAAGAAGTGCATACTTCCTCCCTTTCCTTTGACGCAACCTGTTGATTTACCATACAACTCAGCCATACAGGACTTTGAATCCAGGCCTCTGGAAAGTGCCACTCCATGTTGTCTGTAAGCTGTCACAACGCCATCTTCAGGTCTCAAACCAGTAGCCAGCCCGGCTCCGATAGCTTCCTGTCCAATGTATACGTGACAAAATCCTCTGATCTTCTGTTGTGAATATGCAAATAACGTACGCTCCTCAAACCTCCTGATTCTGTACATGGTCTCAAACCATTTCAAGTAAGTAGCCTTGTCATATGCAGGCGCAGATTTAGATCCGCCTTTGCTCTTTTTCTCTAATACTTCTGCCATATTTGCTATAAGTTTTGCATCACAAAGGTAATAACTCCAAAAGTAATAAGATTGTTTTCAGAGAATAATTGCTGTTTTTTTATTGCCTTGTGAGATTTGTGAAGCATTCTGCATAAACCAGGGCGAAAAGTGGATGAAAATATTTTATCAAAACAAAATATTCTTGTTTAAAATAACTATAATGACCAAATTTTTGTTAATATTTGAAGAATATATTGGAGCTCGATAGGAGTAAAAATCAAGTAATATTGAATTATTCAAAATCTTTAATAATTTTACATCTCAAATTCGAAATTTATAACAATTTAAACTTATAGTAATGTCAGTAAGAGTCGCTATCAACGGTTTTGGAAGGATCGGAAGACTGGTATACCGCCAGATTTATAACATGCAGGGCATCGATGTGGTTGCCGTAAATGACCTGACAAAACCATCTGTACTTGCGCATTTGTTGAAGTACGATACCGCACAAGGCAGATTTAATGAAGACGTAACATCAACCGATGACAGCATCATAGTCAATGGTGATGAAATAAAAGTGTATGCTCAGAAAGACCCTGCACAAATTCCATGGGGAAGCCACAGCGTAGACGTTGTTTTGGAATGTACAGGATTTTTTGCTGACAAAACCAAAGCAGAAGCCCACATCACAGCAGGAGCTAAAAAAGTGGTGATCTCTGCACCGGCAACAGGCGACCTTAAGACTGTTGTGTTCAATGTAAATCACGATATCCTTGATGGTTCAGAAACTGTTATCAGCGCTGCTTCTTGTACTACCAACTGTCTTGCTCCAATGGCAGCAGTTTTGGATAAAGAGTTTGGCATCGTCAACGGATTGATGACAACGATCCACGCATACACCAACGACCAAAATACACAAGATGCTCCCCACGCTAAAGGCGACCTCAGAAGAGCAAGAGCCGCAGCTCAGAACATCGTTCCTAACTCTACAGGTGCAGCTAAAGCCATCGGTCTTGTACTTCCTAATTTGAAAGGCAAACTGGATGGTGGTGCACAAAGAGTTCCTACTTTGACTGGTTCATTGACAGAACTTTTTACTATTCTTGAAAAAGAAGTAACTGTTGAAGAAATCAATGCAGCCATGAAAGCAGCATCCAACGAATCTTTTGGATATACTGAAGACGAGATCGTAAGCAGCGATATCATCGGAATTTCTTACGGAAGTTTGTTTGATGGTACTCAAACCAAAGTTATCAAAAACGGTAGCAGCCAGTTGGTCAAGACCGTATCATGGTACGACAATGAGATGTCTTACGTCAGCCAATTGGTAAGAACACTCAACCACTTCGCTAAATTGATTTAATATCAATAATATAAATGATAGAGATACCGCAGCTTTTCTTTTTGAAATCTGCGGTATCTTTGTTTAAGAGATTGGCATAAGTAGATATAAAAATTGCCATACATTTACACACTCAACTTGCCCTGAATCACCTCAATTTCAATTAATTATCAAAAAATAAAGTAATGAGTCAATTCGATCAACACAATTTTAAAGGCGAAAGGGCACTCATCCGCGTAGACTTTAATGTTCCTCTGGATGAGAATTTCAAAATCACGGACGACACCAGAATGCGCGCAGCCTTGCCAACGATCAACAAGATATTGAACGACGGAGGAAGTGTGGTTTTGATGAGCCACTTTGGAAGACCAAAAGATGGTCCTACTGATAAATATTCTTTGAAACACCTGAAGAACCACCTCTCTGACTTGCTTGGAGGTAAAGAAATATTGTTCGCTGACGACTGCATTGGCGAAGAAAGTTTCGAACTTTCTGCAAACTTACAGCCAGGACAAGTTTTGCTTCTGGAGAACCTGAGATTCTACAAAGAGGAAGAAAAAGGAGACGAAGCCTTCGCAGAAAAACTTTCAAAACATGGCGATTTCTGGGTAAACGATGCATTCGGAACAGCCCACAGAGCACACGCTTCAACCACTATTGTATCGAAATTTTTTCCGAAAGGCAAAAAATCATTCGGTTACCTGATGGAAGCTGAAGTAATCAACGGCAATAAGCTGCTCAATAACCCTGCCCAACCTGTAACCGCTATCGTAGGAGGAGCAAAGGTTTCTGATAAAATAAAATTGCTTGAAAAACTGATTCCTATTGCTGACAACATCCTCATCGGAGGCGGAATGGCCTATACCTTCATAAAGGCACTTGGCGGCAGTGTCGGTAAGTCCATTTGTGAGTATGATAAACTTGACCTGGCTTTGGATACACTTGAAAAGGCAAAAGCCAACAACTGCCAAATCCACTTGCCGGAGGATACCGTCGTTGCAGACAAGTTCGCACCTGATGCCAATAAAAAACTGAGCCCAACCAATGCCATCGAAGACGAATGGGAAGGCCTTGACATAGGACCAAAGACAGCGGAGGCATTCTCCAATGTGATCAAAAACAGCAAGACCATTCTTTGGAACGGCCCTATGGGTGTTTTTGAATTCGACGCCTTTGCGGTAGGAACATTTGAAATTGCTAAAGCGGTGGCAGATGCAACAGCCCTTGGAGCTTACTCGTTGATCGGCGGAGGTGACAGCGTATCAGCCATCAACAAAGCCGGATTGGAAGATAAGGTAAGTTATGTTTCAACTGGTGGAGGCGCCATGTTGGAGTTTTTGGAAGGTAAAACTTTGCCGGGCATTGCTGCGGTTTTGGAAGACTAGTATTTAGTTTTACTGATATAGAAAAAGGCCGGCTGAATCCCTTCAGTCGGCCTTTTTTTGTATTACAAGTTTCAAGTAAGAAACAAAAATCTGGATCAAAAATAATTACTCGTTACATTTTAAAAAAAAAATTTTTTTAAAATATTCAAAATCAATTTGTTATGCCTCTTATAAACATAATGTGGATAACTATGATAAATTAATATAAAACTTAATGTGATTGCAGGTTTAAATTTGCAGAGACAAAAAAGCTATGACTGTTGGCGCAATCATAGCTTAATTTTAGTATAACTCTTTTAGGTTTGTAGAAAGAGTATTAAATTTTACATACAAGCGCAAAGGTAATAAAAATCCTTTACAAATGTATTTGAGATACGATTTTTGTTACTTAGCGCACAATATCTTATAAATGAAAAAGATATTTATTGTTTTATTTTCTCTATTTTTATTTGATCTTGAAGGTCAAATTCAATTGTCAGTGGGAGTAATAACCCAAGACAACAAAATTTTGGGCTCAGGTTTTGTTTTTTACTCTCAGAACTTTGTCGTTACAGCTAATCATGTTTTAGATGCAAAGGAAAGCTTGTATCAATTTAAGTCACCCATTTTAGATTCCTTATTTGAATTAGAAGTGATGTTCCGCGATGAAATTGATGACATAGCCATTCTGAGATCGCGAACAAAAATTACCACCGTCCCAATATTAGCTTCAAATACTTTCCCAAGTTCTGGAGATGTGATAATTTATTCTGGTTATGATGCTAGGTATAACTTAATTACCGCATTCGAAACCACTATTGAGAATAAAACTAGAGTTAGGATAAATGGCAATAGAATTAATACTTCTATCATGTTTTATGGAAATGCAATACCAGGATATTCAGGGGGCCCAATAGTTAATAGAAATGGAGAATTAGTTGGTATTATTACAAAACGAAATTCCACTCCTATTTTCAAAAGCAACTATGTTCTTCATGTGAACATTGGGTTTGAACAGCCTATTTTAATGGCATTTCAAGAATTACTCAAATCAAAATAATCAATTTATATACTGTCAATTGTTACGGTAATTGTGATCAATCATAATTACAAGGGTTGATTTTAAACGATAAGCCTGCCAGATACCTATCCGACAGGCTTATTTCTATATATCCCCCATCAATTCTTTTCCGCCAGCGCCGGTTGTCTCACCACAATCTTGTCATCAAATACATCCAGCAAGACATCTGATTTAGGGCTGATCTTGCCCATCAAAATCTGCTTGGAGATTTCATGGAGGATCTTTTTGGTGATGACCCTTTTCAAAGGTCTTGCACCAAACTCTGGATTGAAACCTTCATCGGCCAACCACGCCCTGAGTTGAGGGGTAAACTCGATCTTGATCTCCTGCTTAGCCAAAAGCGCCTTTACTTCCAGCAATTGTATGTCGATGATGCTTCTGATGTTTTTCCTGTCCAATGGTCTGAACATGATGACTTCATCTATCCTGTTGAGAAACTCGGGACGCACACTCATCTTCAGCAATTCAAATACTGCCGCCTGAGTTGATGCTACCAGTTCATCTTCATTCTCAGGATTCAGGTGGGCAAATCGTTCTCTGATCAACTCAGACCCCATGTTTGACGTCATGATGATCACCGTATTTTTGAAGTTGGCTACCCTACCCTTGTTGTCGGTCAACCGGCCATCTTCCAAAACCTGGAGCAATATGTTGAAGGTATCCGGGTGTGCTTTCTCGATCTCGTCAAGCAAAACCACACTGTACGGCTTCCTTCTCACCGCTTCTGTCAATTGACCACCTTCGTCATATCCCACGTATCCGGGAGGCGCGCCGACCAATCTGGACACAGCGTGTTTCTCCTGATATTCACTCATGTCGATGCGCGTCATGAGGTTCTCATCGTTGAAGAGAACTTCAGCCAGTGCTTTGGCCAACTCTGTTTTACCCACACCTGTTGTTCCCAGGAAGAAGAATGAACCGATCGGCTTGTTTTCATTGGCGAGACCTGTTCTGCTCAGTCTTATGGCGTTGGCCACAGCTTCGACTGCCTCGTCTTGCCCTACTACTCTTTTACTGATTTGCTCTTCCAAATGGATCAGCTTTTCACGCTCACTTTGCAGCATTCTCTGTACAGGAATACCTGTCCACTTACTCACAATTTCGGCTATGTCTTCACCATCGACTTCTTCTTTCACCAACAATTTGTCATTGTCCTGCATTTCAGAAAGTTGACCCTGGAAGTCATTAAGCTTTTGTTGTTCGGCAGGGATTTTTCCGTACTTGATTTCGGCAGCCAACGTGTAGTTGCCTTCTCTTTCAGCCCTTGCAGCGTCGTTTTTGAGCTTCTCCAATTCTTCTTTTGCAGTCTGGATGCCCAAAACTACTGCTCTTTCATTCTCCCACTTGGTGCGCAATGCGGTCCTCTTTTCTTCAAGATTGGCCAGGTCTTCATTGATCCTTTCCAACTTTATCTTGTCCTCTTCGCGTTGCATGGCTGCACGCTCGATTTCCAGCTGTCTGATTTTCCTTTCGACTTCGTCGAGTTCTTCGGGCATACTGTTCATTTCAAGTCTGAGTTTGGCAGCAGCTTCATCAATCAGGTCAATGGCCTTGTCCGGCAACTGCCTTTCTGTAATGTATCGGTGTGACAGTTGCACTGCGGCAAGTACTGCCTCATCTGTGATGTTGATTTTGTGGTGGGTTTCGTATCTTTCTTTCAAACCCCTCAAAATGGAGACTGCGTCCTCAACCGACGGCTCGTCCACATTGACCTGCTGGAATCTTCTCTCCAGGGCCTTGTCTTTCTCAAAATACTTCTGGTATTCATCGAGAGTGGTAGCACCTATGGCTCTCAACTCACCTCTTGCCAATGCAGGCTTCAATATATTGGCAGCATCCATTGCTCCCTGGTTTTTACCTGCCCCGACAAGTGTATGGATCTCGTCAATGAACAAAAAGATATTGCCTTCCGATGAAATCACTTCGTTGATCACAGCCTTCAGACGCTCTTCAAATTCACCCTGGTATTTGGCACCCGCGATGAGGGCACCCATATCCAAAGCATAGATCTGCTTTTCTCTCAAATCCTCAGGAACGTCACCAGCGACAATCCTGTGTGCAAGGCCTTCGATGATGGCAGTTTTACCAACGCCGGGCTCACCAATGAGAATCGGGTTGTTTTTTGTCCTTCTTGCAAGGATGTGCAAAACCCTGCGTATTTCTTCCTCACGACCGATGACAGGGTCGAGTTTTCCTGACTTTGCCTTTTCGTTAAGATTGATGGCGTACTTATTGAGGGCGTTGTAAGTATTCTCTGCACTTTGGCTTTTCACCTTATTGCCCTTGCGCATGTCTTTAACTGCAGCTACAAGATCGTTTTCTTTCAAGCCATTGTCTTTCAACATCTGACTGACCTGGTCTCTTGTTTGAACCAAACCTAAGAATATATGCTCTACAGCTACAAATTCATCACCAAATGGCTTCAGTGCGATGTTTGCCTTTTGCAACAGCTCTGATGTAGCCCTGCTCAAAACTTGTCCGCCATCTTGTCCCTTGGCATAGGATTGTATGATGCTTTGGTTGGTC
Organism: Saprospiraceae bacterium; assembly: GCA_020436935.1. Lineage (GTDB taxonomy): Bacteria > Bacteroidota > Bacteroidia > Chitinophagales > Saprospiraceae > JADKBO01. Next base: position 65,924 of record JAGQWX010000010.1, on the reverse strand, counting down.
CTTCTAATGATATCAGGATTTAGATCCAGCTTTTTCAAAAGATGGTTAACGGGAGTATCTTCAACAGAAAACATAGCCTCCAAAATGTGGCCCGGTTCAATGGCCTGACTCTGGTATTCTATGGCCAGCTGTTGCGCTTTTTGCACAACTTCCTGGGCTTTTATGGTTAAATTGTTCAGGTTCATATGTATTATATTATGTGCTATTTCAAATCGTTATCAACCTTATATCATAAAATATTGTTCCAAAATGAAAATTCAGCAGTTTTGGCATAAAATGCTGAAAATCAGATGTCATAAAGTCATTGTGCCCCAAAAAGTACTGTCAAAATTTCATAACGAATGTGGCAAGTGGAAGGTTCAGGATTCAATCTGTTTGCATTGGGATAGATTGTGACATCAATCGTTTCCTATTAAGAATTTTTTTTTTAATCTTCGTGCCCGAACACCAATGCAATTGATCGATATATGGATATCAAAAATAACATTCTGGAAACCATAGGAAAAACCCCCTTAATCAAACTAAATCATGTGTGTTATGAAGTACCAGCGATGGTGCTTGCAAAAGTAGAATCATTCAATCCCGGCAACTCCATCAAAGACCGGGTAGGATTGAAAATGATCGAAGATGCTGAAAAAGCCGGGCTATTGAAGCCAGGTGGTACTGTGATCGAGTGTACCTCTGGTAATACAGGTCTGGGTATAGCCCTGGCATGCGTGATCAAAGGTTACAAATGTATTTTCACCATCAGCGACAAACAAAGCAAAGAGAAAAGAGATATCCTCAAAGCTCTGGGCGCAGAGGTAGTCATCTGTCCCAATGATGTGGAGCCCGAAGATCCAAAATCATACTATTCTGTTGCCGAGCAATTGTCAAAGGAAATTCCGAATTCATTCTGGTGCAACCAGTACGACAACCTTTCCAATTCACAGGCGCATTATGAATCCACAGGACCGGAGATTTGGGCGCAAACGCATGGAAAAATCACACACCTCATTGCTCCCACCGGCACAGGAGGTACCATTTGCGGAACAGCTAGATTTCTTAAAGAACAGAATCCAGACATCAAAGTATGGGGCATTGACTCCTATGGTTCTGTTTTCAAAAAATACAAAGAGACCGGCATTTTTGACAAGAATGAAATTTATCCATACCTCCTCGAAGGCGTAGGTGAAGACATCTTGCCTGAAAATGTAAATTTTGACCTCATCGACCATTTTGAAAAGGTAACCGATAAGGATGCAGCCATCATGGCGAGAAGACTGGCCAAGGAAGAAGGCCTGTTTCAGGGATATAGTACAGGAGCGGCCGTCCAGGGTCTGATCCAAATGAAAGATCAATTGACCGAAGATGATATCGTGGTGGTCATCATGCACGATCACGGTTCCAGGTATACAGGTAAAATATATAACGACGACTGGATGCGTGACAGGGGCTTTCTGGAATATGAAATGAAAGTGAAAGACATCATCAATAAGAAGGCCAACGAAATATTCATCAGCGTTGACATCCATCAAAACCTAAAGGATATCCTCAAAGTAATGAAGGAAAGTGACATCAGTCAGTTGCCTGTGCTGAAAAACGGTTTGATGGTAGGATCTGTCATCGAGAGCAAAGTGCTTGAGCACATCCTGAGCAATCCAAGCAGGGATGTTTATGTCGGTGAAATCATGGATCAGCCCTTCGTTGAAGTAAGCATGGACCTGCCTGTCAAAGAACTCAACAAGTACATTTCAAAGAACATGACTGCAGTCACAGCGCTTGACAATTCCGGAAAGAGACACATCATAACGCAATACGACATCATCCAGGCCCTTTAAGCATTTTGCCTTTGTGTCAATAGCATCCTTCAGATTATTGAGAGGAGTAGATTCATTTGTATTGGCTAAAAACTAATTATTGTTATGCACATAGCATAACACCTACAACTTTATATGGCCAGTTGAATTCATTTCAATATTATTATTGTAAAATTATTTGACTGAAAAATAATTTCTTAAGATCTTGTTAAGAAGTGTGATAATCACAATTATTCTTCTTTTATTTGGATTACTGAAAAGTTAAATTCAATCGTTGAGGCAAATAAACTTGTGCTTATGCCTCATCAATGCATTTTAAAATTTAAATTCGTTGATAAATCTAATCTATTATGGGTCACATTAAATGGTCAATTTGTATTGGCATTTCACTAGTTTTTACATCTTTTGTTTCCTCACAGCAAATCAGCAAGGCAGATTTGATACGCATGAGTCCTGAATGGACGGGCGAGCGCTTCGAAGATGGTCGTCCAAAAGTCAGTGACGATCTGCTTAACAGGATGAAGCTGGTCACATTGGAGGAAGCCTGGGCTACCCTTAGAGGAGCAAATTTCAATTATCAATATGAAGGGGAGTGGAAAGAAGTCCATCCGGGAGAAGTAATAGTAGGCCGTGCGGTTACTGCCACTTTTGTTCCTGGAAGGCCAGACATTCACAAAGCCATCGACAAAAAAGGGCATGAAGAAGACGGCAGAATCAAAGCTCAAAACTCATGGCCTATTGACTTGCTCCAAAAGAGAGATGTCTATGTCGTAGACCACTTCGGTCTGGTTGTAGATGGTCCGAGTATTGGAGATAACCTTGCAAATTCCATTTTTGCAAAGTCTGGAAATGGCTTCATCTATTATGGAGCGATCAGAGACATCGCCGGAATGAAAGAGCTTGAAAACTTCAATGCTTATTTCAAAAGTTATCACCCGTCTCACCACTTGAACGAACCTGAAAGAAGGCTCAATTCAACCATGATCGCCATCAATCAACCTACCAGAATTGGCATGGCGACTGTAATGCCGGGAGATGTGGTACTTGCAAGAGATGGCGGTGTTGTATTCATACCTGCTTATTTGGCTGAAAGAGTGGTCAAAACCTCCGAAGTTGTAAGACTTAGAGACATGTTTGGTCATCAAAGACTTAGAGAGCAGAAATATACTGCAGGTCAAATTGACACCCGTTGGTCTGACGAAATAGAAAAAGATTTCTCACAATGGTTGAATGACCACATAGACGAGTTACCTGTTGCCAAAGAGCAGATTCAGGAAATGTTGAAGACAAGAACCTGGTAAAACCTATATCCAAACAAATTCATTAGCATAAGATAAAACAATAACGTGAAGAATACGAGAAGAAATTTTATTACGGCAGGTCTTGCAGCAAGTGCACTGACCATGACTAAAGTCAAAAGTTTTGGAGCAGTTTATGAAACTGCTATTGATGCACAGCCCAAAATGTCAGCACCAACAGATATTAAAATCACCGGCTTAAAATGTGCTTATATCAGGGGCGGTTCAGGCTTATTTGTCAAAATCGAGTCCAATCAGGACATTTATGGACTTGGAGAAGGTGTGGATGCAGTACCGGGAACGTATCAATTGGTCAAAAGATTCGAGCGAATGCTCATGAATAGAAGTCCACTTCAGGTGAACAGGCTTTTTGAAGACATGCGAAGGTCAGGTCATTTTGGTGGTGCACAGTCAGGAGTTTTCGTAGCTGTCTTATCCGCTATTGAGACTGCTTTATGGGACCTTGCCGGTAAGGCGTTGGGATTGCCCGTTTATCAGCTTCTCGGTGGAAAATTCAGAGATAAGGTCAGAGTTTACTGTGATACAGCTCTGTATCAGGCAAGGCTCCCAACACCTGAAGATTTTGCAAAAAATGCAAGTGAGGCTAAAGCGATGGGATTCAATGCAATCAAATTCGATTTAGATCAGGCCAATGACCCTGGTAAATATGACCGTTATAACTGGACGGCTTCACCCAGGGAATTGGACAGGATGGTCAAACAAATGGCTGCTGCACGCGAAGCTGTCGGCAATGATGTTGACATTTGTGCTGACATGCACGGTCGATATGATGCACCAACAGGCGAAAAGGTTGCAAAACTCATGGAGCCTTTTAATCTTATGTGGCTTGAAGAACCCATCCCTGCAGAAAATGTTGATGCCTACAAAAAGATCACAGATAGTACGACAACTCCTATCTGCGCAGGAGAAAATACTTACCTGGCATTCGGATTTACAAGGTTGCTTGAAACAGGAGCAGTTGACATCATCATGCCGGATCTTCAGAAAGTAGGTGGTCTTGGTGAAGGTGTAAGGTGCGCCAACCTATCCAACTTGTATTATGTTCCTTTTGCTCCACACATGGTAGCAACTTTCCTTGGAGCCATGGCAACAGCTCATGTTTGTGCCAGCGTTCCTAACTTTATGATCATGGAGTGGCAGATATATTTCCACACCAATGAAATGTTTAAGGAAATTGTCATCCATGAAGGTCCTCAGGTTGAAAACAGCTTCCTCACGGTTTCTGACAAACCGGGAATTGGAGTTGACCTCAACTTTGAGGCAGTAAAAAAATATGCTGCACAGGGATATCCTTTCTTCGAATAAATAATTTGGAAACTGGACCAGTGCTCCGGTTATAAAAGAAGCCTCGCGGGAAATCCTTCGAGGCTTCTTTGTTTTGGCCTAAGTTGGAAATATGTTCTAAATCTCAATGGTTTGGTCCATCATACATCTAAAATGCCCTTGGGGGCATGTTTTGTGGCCTAGTTTTGAACAAGGCCTGCACGATATAAATACCTCATGGTTGATGGAAACAACGTTGTTTTTGAAGCCATAGTAAGGGTACATGCCAAAAACTGGGGTTGTGTTACCCCAAAATACATGTATATTTTTCTTCAAGGCTGCGGCAATGTGCATCATGCCGGTGTCACCGGAATAAATTTCTTCTCCTCCCTGCATAACCAATGCAGATTGAGCCAGAGACAGCTTGCCGGCAAGGTTGAGTACCTGACCAGAGGATGAGAGTAATGCAGCTTCAGAAAGAACATCTTTGCCCCCAATGAGGGTCACGGGATAAGGACTTTTCAAAATGATTTTTTGTGCTACCTCAACGGGAATTCTTTTTGTGGCGTGAGCAGCGCCAAGCACCAGTACATTATAGTTCTCCGGTAATGAAAAGTCGTCAAGAGAAGCAGATGGATCTATAAAATAATCCAGGCCCAATCCATCGTCATCAATACCAAGCGATCTCATACTTGCCAAATATCTGTCTACCAAGTGGATTTCCGGAAGTAAATTGATTTTGAAATTGACCAAAAACCACTTTTTGATGTTCAATTTATCAAAACCAATAACAGGCTTTTTCAACAGGAATGCCAATTTTCGCGAAATCATTGATTTGTGCAGGTCAATGACCAGGTCAAAGTTCTCCGCCTTCAATTCATCCAAAAGCGAAGTCGACTCCAGGAAATGGTGCTTGTCGATGTATATGTTATGCGCCGTAATTCCCGCAAAGGCTTGTTTGGTCAGGAAGTGTATTTCCCATGCCTTTTGCAATTTAAGCCAACGTACCACCGGACTTGTGACGACAATATCCCCAATGGAGCTCAGGCGAATGACCAGAACCTTCTTAATTTCTTCCTCCTTGAATTTATTGTTTAACAAACTGTCGGCTCACTTTATGTTCATCAAATAGGATTTGAATAGCATAAGCTCCCGGGCTCAGATTGCCAATATCCATAGACCATTGGTTTTTTCCTAATTGTCCTCTCTCCAATTTTTTACCGACCAACTTGCCATTCATATCAAAAACCATGATCCGTACATCAGATGACTTTTGGAGCGTCAACGTGGAAGTAATCATTTGGTTTGCCGGATTAGGACTCAACTCAAGACCCAAAGCAAAGTCTTTTTCTTCAACTTCAGTTAAGATTCTTTGACCGTTGCTGAACCACACTGCCCATTTGGCATCGTCTACCAAATCTGACCCACTTTTATTGTTGGAAGAGATTTTATTTTCGTTGACCTCAATGAATTTGATCTTTGTATCGCTCAATACGCTGGGGGCATCATATAAAATGTAGCTGTCATCCTTGCTGTATGTCGGGTATCCGAGGTCAAATGTTTCGGCAAGTATGTCCACATCGCCTGTTTCGATATTGGCCCCCAAAATGTAATTTTCTTCGTCATCCAGGTAGTCAAATGCAACGATGTAAGGGCTGTTTTTTGCAAAGGTAGGGTTACCAACACTTACTCCTTCGGGCAGTCCACTGAACAACTTATCAAAAACTTCCATATTCTCCGGTTGGAAATTGTTGTTGTTGAGCTCCCAGACTTTTACAAAAGAAATGTCCCAATACTCAATCTCACCTGCCGTTGGACTTTTGATGCTGTTGAAAGCATCATACATCAAATATTCACCGGAATGATCGAATTCCATGGCATCGGCGAATTGCACATCGCCTGTGGATATGCCCTGGGCAGTCGTTGGGTTCTTCAATTCAAAAACTTTGGACATACCTATGCCCAAGTCTATAATCACAACCTCCGGAGTATACTCATCAAAAAGCAAGGCGAGTCTTCTACCATCTTTTGAAATGACCACATTTCTGAAATCGAAATCTTCCAGTAAGATTTGTTCCTGGGCTTTCCCGGTCTGGTAATTCACAGAGATGTTATGGAATTTTTTGTCAGTGCCAATAAAAACGATTTCAGATCCGTCGTCAGAAACACTCGGTTTACTGATCGGGTCTGTTTCAGAAAGTTTGGGTTCAAAAATCAATTCTACCTGGGTATTGACCATGTAGATATCACTTTGATCACCATTTGAAAGCAAGATCAGATCAGCGCCAGGATTGACCTGGAGGTCTGTCTGATACTGGTCACCAGGATTTGTATTTCCACCCCCACTTGTGCCACTCACACCAACATTATTGAATGCCGCCTCTGCTGCAGAAGCAACACTTGCCCCATATAAATCCTGTGCCGCTTTCATTACGGCAAGCTTTGCATCAGAAAATCTGGAAGACTTGGTCAGATAAGTGCTGAGGGCGCGGTAATAAACCTGCTCTGCTCTTTCAAGGCCAACGCCATTGCTGTTGGCAAATAGGAAAAATGCGTGATTAGGAATTCCTGAATTGATGTGCACACCTCCGTTGTCCTGGGTGCCGGTATATCTTTCATTGTAGTGCTTGGGCTGAAAACCTGCCCCATAGTCGTTCTGGGCAGCTCCGTTGTGTGGATCCGATAAGTCCCTGAGTGCTCCTGATGGAAAGGCAGATGACTTGACCACATCCTCGCCAATCTTCCAGTCTTCACGGTCGATCAACATGCCAAATACATCAGCAAAGGATTCATTCAAAGCTCCAGATTCTCCCTGATATTCCAGGTTGGCTGTATTCTGCACTACCCCATGCGTCATCTCATGCCCCGCCACATCGAGTCCTCTGGCCAAAGACAAAAAGCCACCGTCGCCATTTCCATAAAACATCGCCGCACCATTCCAGAAGGCATTTCCCATGGTTTTGCCGTCCTCATCAGCGACGTTGATCAATGAAACGATGTTGCCACCAATGCCATTGATCGAATTCCTCTTGTGTATATTGGTAAAGTATTCATACGCCTTCGCTCCATTAACATGAGCAGAAACCGCTGCTTGCTTATTGGTCCAGGATGTGCCGGTTGTCTTAACGTGATCGTAATTGAAGTCATCCTTCTGAGGTGAAGAGTTGAAAGCATCTATCGTCCAGATGGCCCCTTCCGGTTCATTTGGCAAGGCGGACTTGGGCTTAAACATGGGTCTTACCGCATCGATCATGTACCTTGTCCCTGCGATATCAATGCAATTGAGTTTAATGGTTCTGTTGAACAAGTCAATGCCGTCCATCTGCACTGCCCCATCCAATACAGAGAATGTGGTATTTTCTTCAACCGGAAAAGATGGTGCTGATGGTGCTACTTCATCCCCTTCTATTTTTTCATGGTTGTGGAACTTACAACTGTTCATGTACTTGTTGATGAGTTTGCCACTATTTGCATCCACAAAATATTCCCATCTGTGCAGTTTGTCCGGATAACCGGTGATGTGGTACACCAACACTGGCTCTTGCTCAAAATAATAAATGACCAATTCAGACTTAGGCTCCATATCTCCCATAATGCCCATTGGATCTTTGTTCTGAAGGAGATGTTCTTCTTGTGTGATTGTGCGAAGTACATCCTCAGCTTTCAAATTTGGTATGATGTTGAAGTCCAATAAACTCTTGTGCCATCTTCCATTGAGATAGTTGATTTGCTCTCTTTGGCCATGAACCAGGACTTCACTTCCGTAGATATTGACTCCCTGATATTTCTGCTGAAACCTGAAATGAGTGATGCCCAATTCGTCTTCAACCCTGCTGATCAGCTGGAGCTCACTGCCCGGGTCCTGGATTTTTGTCAGCCCTGATGCCGCTTCAAGATATTCTAAAGACTTGGTATACAGGTCTTTATTGCTTCTGTTATTGTCCTTTATTTTTCCAGTAATGGCTATTGGCAATTGTTCCTCATTGTACCCAAGCACCTTCAGCTTGCTAAAATTTAGGGCCGAAGGCGCCAAAGATTTCGCTGTAAAAGACTCTTCTGCACTGTTGCGTCCTTTTTCCGGGTGATACAACGACTGGAGGGTTTTGATGTGATCACTGGTTATGGCTTTGTTGACCACCTGATTGCCGACATTGTTTATTAGTGTTTTGAATTGCGCATTTGCCTGGAATGACAATACAACAACGAGCATAGTGGTCATTAAAGCTTTAAAAACCACGGTATTAATTTTTGTTTTGACTGGTGTTTTCACTTTGTAAATCTTTAATCTTTGACATAAAATTTTGATGGTAAATGGCCGGGGTTTTATTGGAGAGTTCCTGATACCCCCAAAGTATTTTATTTGCTTGATCTCCTTTTTTTCTTGAAATATAGAAATATCTGTTGCCCGGCTCATCGAGTTTCATCTCGTCAAACCTCAGCATATCATAGGAATCAAAAAATTGTGATGTAAGCGTCTTGCTGAATCTTCCAACATAGGTATACGTGGTATCACTATTTCCCGATCTGAAAACCTGGCCATTTTCCATGAGATAATATTCTGAGAATGCGCCGGTAAAGCCTCCACCGGCACCCAGGATGATCATAGATTTGGTGTAATTGAGGGGTGTTGCCAATTCCTTTGCGCAGGACATCAGCAAAATGCAATAACACCACATCAGAAGGTACTTTATTTTCAAACCGGGTATTTTAAGAATGAATGCTTGTGTTTGGTGGTTGGAAACTGAATAATTGCATTATATCCGAGGGAAAAACCTTCTCAATCAGATGATGAAATCTCCATATTCCTATTTGCAATAAAAGTATTAAAAAAGCGACAATACTTACAACAAAGTATGATGTACGGATTAAAATAAATAAAAAATCCGGTTGCCTTTTCAGACGACCGGATGCCCTTATCTTTATATTTTAAACTACTAAACTGCAGTCAATTCGTTTTCGTACAATGGAAATTTTTGCATGTATTGGTTTACCTCGCTCCTGATTCCCGCAAGTTTTTTCTCATCTTCAAAATTGTTGAGAACTTCGTCCATCCATTCTACAACTTGCAGACAATCTTGTTCTACAAAACCGCGCGTCGTGATTGCGGCTGTTCCAATCCTGATGCCAGAAGTAACAAAGGCTGATCTGCTGTCAAAAGGTACCATGTTTTTGTTGATGGTGATGTCGGCCTGGATGAGGGCGTTTTCTGCCTGCCTGCCGTTCAAATCAGGGAATTTTGACCTGAGGTCGATCAACATAAGGTGGTTGTCAGTACCTCCTGAAATGATGCCATATCCTTTTTCTACCAGGCTCTTAGCCATTGCCTGAGCATTTGATTTTACTTGCTTGGCATAAGTCGTGAAAGATGGATCGAGGACTTCACCAAATGCAACAGCTTTTGCTGCTATCACATGTTCGAGTGGTCCGCCCTGCATTCCGGGAAATACACCGCTGTTCAAGACCGAAGACATCATGATGGCCTCGCCTTTTTTGGTGGTCCTGCCCCAAGGATTTTCAAAATCTTTTCCCATAACGATGATACCACCTCTTGGACCTCTGAGTGTCTTATGTGTGGTTGATGTCACGATGTGGCAATGCGGAATCGGGTCATTGAGTTCTTTGGCTGCAATGAGTCCTGCGGGATGCGCTATGTCCGCCATCAATAAAGCTCCAACCTTATCTGCTATGGCTCTGAATCTTGCGTAATCCCAGTCTCTGGAATATGCTGATGCACCACATACGATCAATTTTGGTTTTACTTCAAGTGCCTTGGCTTCTACCTTATCCATATCAATGGTACCGGTCTCTTCTTCAACACCATAAAAATGTGCATTGTAAACAAGGCCGGAATAATTGACCGGACTGCCGTGAGACAAGTGACCTCCATGAGACAAGTCAAATCCTAAAAATGAATCACCTGGTTTCAGGCATGCCAAAAACACAGATGCATTGGCCTGAGCACCGCTGTGAGGCTGGACGTTTGCATATTCTGCGCTGAATATTTCGCACACTCTGTCGATGGCCAGTTGCTCGATCTGATCCACCACTTCGCAACCTCCATAATACCTTTTCCCTGGGTATCCTTCTGCGTATTTGTTGGTCAGACAGCTTCCCATAGCTTTGATTACTGCTGCACTTGTAAAATTTTCTGAGGCAATCAACTCTACCCCGTGGCGCTGTCTCTCTAATTCTTTATTGATCAGATCAAAAACCAAACTGTCCATCGTTCTATTAATTTTAGTTTTTCAAAGCGCAAAGGTAGGTATAAAGTCAAAGCGACAGGTCAGACAAATTGATTTTTTTCTAATGAATGCGTGATATTTTAAACAGTAGAGCGTCAAAAGAAACCAAATCATTATTTGCTATTTTATCGTTCGGACTCAAAAATTTCGAAACAACCCGTATAAATCACAGCTATTTGCATTTTCATATGGGTAAATCAAAATCTTTGTATTTGACAAATGTATTGTTCTATATCTCTTTTCACTGATGAATGAATCAGACAAAGCAGGTTTTTCTTAAAACAAATTAAGGTTTATGGACTTTCATACTAACGAAGAAAGTAAATTCGTTCGGAATTCTTGAATGTTGGCAGCTAAAGACCATACCTTCATCTCCGGATCTAAAAATTCATCATTAGCAGAATACAAAATCAAAATGGCAGATAAAATAAGAATACTTTGGGCAGACGACGAAATTGATATGTTAAAACCTCAGTTGTTTTTCCTAGAAAAAAAGGGATATGAGGTCATAACTGTAACCAATGGTCACGATGCTCTGGATATTCTTGACGAAGACAATGCCATCGATGTCGTATTTCTGGACGAATCCATGCCCGGGCTTTCAGGTTTGGACACACTGGCAAGGATCAAAAATGACTCAAAAGTTCCTGTTGTAATGATCACTAAAAACGAAGCAGAAAACATCATGGAGCAGGCCATCGGGTCTAAAATTGATGACTACCTCATCAAACCCGTAAACCCCAACCAGATTTTGCTTACGCTGAAAAAACTGATCGATAATAAAAGGCTCATTTCGGAGAAAACAGCCATCGACTACCAGCAGGAATTCAGGACGATTTCCATGGACATCAATTCAAATCCTGATTATGAGGCGTGGGTGACCATTTATAAAAAGCTGATTTCGTGGGAAATAAAGCTAGACGAATCGAATAATCCACAGATGTATGAGATCCTTGACATGCAAAAAAGAGAGGCCAACAAGGAGTTTTCAAAATACATCATCAACAACTACCAAAACTGGATCAAAAAAGAAACAGGGCCGGTGACCAGCAATAATCTACTGAGAAAATATGCGCTGAGCCACATCAACGAATCTACGCCAACAGTATTACTCCTTCTCGACAACCTGAGATACGACCAGTGGAAAACGCTGGAACCTATCATTTCTGAAGTGTATAAAGTCGAAAGCGAAGACTACTTTTATTCCATTCTTCCGACAGCAACCCAATACTCCAGAAATGCTATCTTCTCAGGAATGATGCCTAGAGACATAGAGAAAAGCTATCCCGATTGGTGGCTCAATGACAATGAAGAAGGAGGTAAAAATCTTAAGGAGGAAGATTTGATGAAATCCTTTATCAAACGGGCCCTCCGTAAAGACATCAAGTCGGATTATATCAAAGTGACCAATGTCAACTCTGCGCGTAACCTTCAGGACAACATCACCAATGTCCTGACCAATGACTTCACAGCCATTGTTTACAACTTCATAGATATGCTTTCTCACAGCCGTACTGAGCTCGACGTCATCAAAGAATTGGCTCCTGACGAGAAGGCATACCGTTCAGTGACCAGGTCATGGTTCCTCAATTCACCACTTTGGGGAGCCTTGCAAAAACTGGCAGAAAAAGACATCAACCTCATCATTACCACAGACCACGGCACCATCAGGGTCAAACAACCAAGCAAAGTGGTTGGCGACAGAGAAACAACCACCAACCTCAGATACAAAGTCGGAAGGAATCTCCAATACGACAGAAAGGACGTTCTGGAAATCAGGGATCCTCACGAGGTGGGCTTACCTAAACCCAACGTGAGCTCTTCTTTCATTTTCGCAAAAGAAGACCTTTACTTCCTCTACCCCAACAATTACAACTATTACAACAACTATTACTACGACACTTTCCAGCACGGTGGCATTTCAATGGAGGAAATGATCTGCCCGATCATCAGCTTGAAGCCCAGGTAGTTGGCGGCATTGCCGCACAGGTGGCATGGATTGCATAGGTGGCATGGATTGCATAGGTGGCATGGGTTGCATAGCTTTCATATTGTGATGGGAAACAAACTCCCCTTTAGGGGCCGGGGGTTTAATGGCATTGCTTCCATGGCTTAAATATAGTGATGAGAGATGAACTCCCCTTCAAGAGCCGGGGGTTAAACAGCATGAACATTGACCTCATTTCACTACAAACAGCTATGATTTGAGCCTATTCATCTTTAAAAAACAACACCAGAATTTATTAAAATTATTTGGATGCTATTCCAATGACTTTTCCCAATATTTCACAACTGCAACAAGTCATTCATTATCAAGCAAATAGGTCCATTATTTGAGCAAGACACCATTAGATTACAATAATATTTAACCTGTAATCATCTATATTTCAATTAAATATAATTAGTTTATAAAATATTTTAATATTTTAGCCACGATTTATATTTTTGCCGCCAAACTAATGATCTCATGATTAGATGTAAGTTCATCCTAATGGTATTATTATGCCCAATTATTGCCTTTTCCCAAAAGCAGGGCGAATACCAAAAAGTAAGGGTAAGCTTAAAATCTAAGGACTTTAGTGAACTCATGAAAACCGGTGTTGATTACGATCACAGCAAACCTCTTCCAGGCAGATACGTCGATCTGGAACTTTCTCAGGAAGAATTGTTAATACTTAAATCTAATGGCTGGTCTTACGATATTTTGATATCTGACCTGGAAGCTTATTATTCTGATCAAAACAGACCAAGCGAACTGGAAAACCTTTACAGCAGAGGCGCAGGATGTAATGTACAGGATTGCAATACCTTCAGCAATATGAAAACACCTGCCAATTATAAGGCAGGCTCAATGGGCGGTTTTCATACTTACACCGAAATGCTCAACGTATTGGATCAAATGCGCGCCAAATATCCTCATCTGATATCTTTAGCCAAGCCCATTTCTTCCATCAAAACGCTGGAGGGCCGTGATATCCTTTATGTCAGAGTAAGCAACAATCCCGAATTCAAACAAAATAAACCAGAGGTACTCTATACTGCATTACACCATGCACGAGAGCCCAACAGTTTGAGTCAGATGATATTTTATCTGTGGCACCTGCTCGAAAATTATGATCGGGACAGTGAGGTAACCAATATCATCAACAATACAGAATTGTACTTTATCCCTTGTGTGAATCCTGATGGATACATTGCCAACAATACCACTCACCCTGCAGGTGGAGGGATGTGGAGGAAAAACAAGAGAAAAAACGAAAAGAATGAAGTAATTGGCGTTGACCTCAACAGAAATTACGGATATAACTGGGGGGCTGACAATGAAGGTTCGTCGCCTACTCCTACTGCTGAAACCTATAGAGGTAAAGAAGCATTCTCAGAGCCCGAAACACAGGCAGTAGCTGATTTTATCTCCGGACATCACTTCTTGCTCAACCTCAATTATCATACCCACGGCAACTACCTCATTTATCCATGGGGATATACCTCAGATCCAAACCCACATCAGGAGCGATTCAGATCAGTAGGGGGTTTGCTGACTGATGAGAATTGTTTTATTTCTGGAAAAGGAGAAGAAACTGTTGGTTATAGAACCAATGGAGACAGCGATGACTGGATGTATGGTGAAGTAACAACCAAAAATAGGGTGTTCAGTTTTACTCCAGAAATTGGTGGGTCTTTTTATCCTGTGGCTGGTGATATTGACATGCTCAATAAATCGGTCATGGATATGAATCTTAAATTGCCAAAACTAGCTAGAAACTACAGTGAAGCCCGTCCGGTCAACTTACCAATAGGTTTGAGCAATGAATCAAAGTCCATTTCTTTTGTTGTCAATAAATATGGCTTTAGAAACGAACCGGTTTGGTTGAGTTTATTCATTGACAAAGGCACCATTCAGAGTACAGGAAGCAGACAAGTAGATCTACAGCTCAACCTTCAATCAGGAGATACAGATACCCTCACCTTTAAATTCAACCTCAACAGCGATTTGCTGGATGGCGAAGAGGTGAGTTTTACCTATACCTTATCTTATGACGAATTCAGCGAAACCAAAAAAGAGGTATTGCAGTATTTCAGATCCAAAGAAACTCCCATATTCCAGGATAATTTTGAAACCAATTTCAACTGGGTCACCACCGGGACATGGACAAGGACCAACATCGTGAAAGTTGATGGAACTTATTCATTAACAGATTCTCCAACATCACTTTACAAGTCAGGCACCACAACTTATGCAACGGTCCCTCAGACATTTGACCTGAGTAAGGCACATAAGGCAAAAATATTGTTCAATGCAAGATGGGCGATTGAGGAAGATTTTGACTATGCTCAAATCCAGGCCTCAACAGATGGTGTCAATTATTATCCTCTTTGTGGCAAATACACACGCATCAACAACATCAACCAGGTGGTTTATGACGGTTTTCAGACCTCATGGATTGAAGAAGAAATAGACTTGTCTGATCTGGTCGGCAATAAGACCGTATTTATACGTTTTGTTTTGTCCGCGGATGAACTCAATGACTTTGACGGCATTTACATAGATAATTTCAGAGTAAGGGTGATTGAAAAATTCACCACATCAAGCAATGAATTGGACAACAACGACATCAGTCTTTATCCTAATCCTGTCACTGAAATCCTTCAGGTTGAAGGGGTGCAAGATGCACAATTTACGATTTTCAATGCCCTCGGTCAGGAAGTCAAAAAGGGTGCTCTTAACAATTCCGGAATCAATGTGGAAAGCTTGACGAAAGGACTTTATCACATCAGACTTTCAGACAAAAAAACAGGCATCACCACTTCAAGCTTTTCAAAGTTGTAATGCCCGCCTTTTTATTTTAAATCATTTTTTTACATCGCATTCCTGAGGCTGGCCCAGCCACCTCCATTGTATGCCTGATATCCCCTGGCATTAAGAATGCTGGTAGCTGATGAACTTCTCATTCCGGAAGCACAACAAGTGATCACAGGTTTTGATTTGTCAATCTTTTTGAGATTTTGCTCCAACTCCTGTAATGGAATATTTATTGAACCTTTGATATGCCCGCTGGCAAATTCCGGTTTTGTCCTTACGTCAATGATTTGCGCTCCCTGTTCTACCAATGCGACATAATCCACACCAGGACCGGGACTGAAAAGCTTTTTTAAGAATGATAACATATACTAAATTTTAGAAAGCAATGATACACCGCTTTCTGAATGTAAAAGGTGACACAGGTTACCGAGCGCCTATTTTTTATTTCCTCCGGCAGGCATTCTTACAGACAAAGTAAGCGAAACATTCTGGCTTACACCTCCCGGGCCTACGCGCATATACTGCGAAACATACTGATACCTCAAAGCAGCTTCAAACTCTACCGCCTTCCCCATAGAAAGATAACTGAGTCCCACAATTGGAGAATACTGTGCATCTGCGAGCCATTCTGACCTTTCTTCCATTTCTCTAATAGGTTCAAAACCCTGCACGGCGAGATATGATCTCACAATATCAACATCATAAGAAGTATTAAAATTGAATTTGGCGTTGAAACCGCCATTGATATACAAATAACTTTTCACAGTGTTAAAAATGGAATAGTTGAATATCAATGGCACATTCAGACTGGTCATTTTGATATCGTTGGTGATGTCGTTGTTGTAAACGGTCGTATTATAGTTAAGGTTAGAGGTAAGATTTTGTAATGAAATATGCGGTGATGTCTCAAAAGCGATCCGGTGGTATCTGCCGACATTTCTGAATTTGAGGCTGATACCAAAGTTTTTATCGATGGACTGCAAATGACCAATTTCATAAGGATCAAAGTTAATACCACTCTGTTTTACCTCGTTATATGCAGCTGAAGTATAGCCTGCCCCCAACAAAATTCCCCAGGAAAATTTCAACTTTTTATTCAGTTTGGTATAGTCGGCTTCCAGGGCATTCATTGCGATATTATAATCCCGGAAAAGATTGGTTAATCCTGAGTAGTTCAATTTGACCTCGTTGGCTTTATAAAGATCAGCAGGTCCGTCAAAAGTTAGTAGTTTAATGACGCCCAATTGCTGATTCCTACTTATACCACTGTTGTTGACTGCATTGGCACTCTTTTCACTCAAAATCAATTTGTTGGTGGTCCCATCCTTGATCAAAAGCAGGGTATCCTTATTCCGGTGGACATCAATTTTACCTTCCATCAAAGTCTGAACGAAATTCTTCCCTGACAGGCCAGATGTAAGTTTGCCAAACAAGGGACCCTGAATTGACCTTGCATTTGCAGGAGTGAGTACCAATAGATCCTCATTTGCATCAAAAAACGAAATTTTTTCTAAATCTGAATTGATATCTGCCATGATCGAACCATAAATGGTGTCACCACTCATATCAATATAAAATCCTTCCAGTTTGGACTGTCCCACAAGAGTCACAGATACAAGAAGTAAACCCCATAATAAACTTAATCTCATAGTTTTTTATGCAAATATATAAGAGAAATATGTAATGTGTAAATAAATTTTTGAGGTGGGCCCGGCTCAACTGTATTGATTAAAAAATAAATTTTTTGATGCTATCCATGTAGGACCTGCTCACTTTTACGACATCCCCGTTTTGCATGACAATGTCAAAGGAATGACTGTACTTGTGTACCTCTTTGATGTAAGAAATATTGACCATCGACGATCGGTGAACCCGGATAAAATTTGAAGGAGAAAGCCTGCTTTCAAGCGCAGATATGCCAAAATTGCTCAAGTGGTTTGCAGTTGTGGTGATCAGATTTGAGTAATCTCCTTCTGCCTCAATTCTGATGATATCACTGATACTCACGGCAATCAGACGCTGAGCTTTTTGCACCAGGATTTTGTCAGGATAAGTCTGTGGATTGATAAGACTTTCTGCCAGGGTTTGCACATTGTTTGAGCCAGCATTTGAATTCAGCTTTTGCATACAGGTTTTAAACCTCTCCAAAGTATAAGGCTTCAGCAAGTAATCTACTGCGTGCACCTCGAAAGCTTGCAAAGCATACTTGTCGAATGCTGTAGAGAAAACCGTCAATGGTATCTCTTCGAGATGTTTGATGACATCAAAACCCGAAAGACCCGGCATTTGTATGTCAAGAAAAAGAATATCAGGTTTAAATCTGTTGATCAAATCCAGGGCATCTACACCATTATTGGCTTCTCCCACAATGATCATCTCCGGGAAATGTTGCAAGTATTGCCGGATAAGAGTTCTTCCTGCATCTTCGTCATCCACCAAAATTACTTTCTTCATTTTTGAGATTTGGGAATGTTGAACCTTACAATAAATCCGGATGGCAAATTGTTTTCATAAAGTAGTGGGGATTGGTACATTTTCTCCAGTCTCAATCTGGTATTGGATAAACCTGTACCCGAGTGGACATCCGCATTTTCGGCAAGCCCCATTCCATTATCTGCAATTTCAAAATATAATTCATCCCCTGAGCTCTGAATATTAATATTTACTTTACCTCCATCCATTTTAGGAGCAATCCCATGCTTAACGGCATTTTCCACCAACGGTTGCAGGATCATAGAGGGTATTTTTTCATCCAGACAATCTGGGTCTACTTCAATAGAAAATTGCAGTCTTTCTCCCATTCTCATTTTCTCCAAAACCAAATATTTTCTCACAAAGTCGAGCTCTTCGTTTAAAGTCACAAATTGATTTTTTGAAGCCTGCAGCTGATATCTGAAAAGATCAGAAAGTGAGGCAATCATTTCCCTGGTCATCTCCTGCTCAGGAGGCACAGATGCATTGATTGTATTGAAAATATTATAAAGAAAATGTGGGTTGAGCTGGGCTTTTAAAGCTGAGAGTTCACTTTCGAGATTAGCCCTTCTGAGTTCTTCTTCCACACGTTTTTGCTGTTGCACGCTTTTATGATAGTGGTAAGCATGAAAAATCCCAAATTCTATCAGATATATCAATGCAGGAATATAAATGTCCCAAACCCTTGCATTACCCCCAAGGTGGCCTCTCCCCATTTGTTCCATAGACCAATAAAAGATACGTTGCCATAACACCACAAAAATTGGAAGCGTCACAAGGTGCATTCCAATTTTATAGGCCAGGGACCAGTGGGTAAGCCACCTGAAATACAAATACCACAGTGGAATGGTGAGCAGAAACTTTATACCATAATCGATAAAATGACTCTCCAGGTAATGGCTCAGCAATTCCTGAAAAGTATAATCGGTATATCCCGTTTCATTGATGGCCAGTGTCAAAGCATAAGTCAAATAAAGAAAGAGGTAAACGCCAAGGAAGGTAAGTAATTCCCAAAGGCTTATGCCCCAAATGATTTTTGCATGAAGACGATCTTTCTTTTCCAACATAGCCGCGAAGATCAAGATATGCACATTTATTTCCAAACCATAATCGGTGAATGGCCAAATATGGCGACCGATGACCATGGAGCTAATTTGACCGATCTTAATGGCAGCCCGACGGTTCTCGCTTTAATCACAAAGCACGATCCATCAACTTTGTCTCAGAAATCAAAATAAAATGGATATGAAATCAATGTATTTGACCTTGCTGATAATATGCACATTGGGATCGGTTGCTAGAGGCCAAGGCTTTAATATCAAAGGAAACGTTATCAATGAAAATGCTGAACCTTTGGCTTTTGTCACTGTGGTTTTGTTTAATCTTCCGGATTCAACATTTCTAAAGGGAGAGGTGACGGATGAAAGCGGATCGTATGTATTTACAGACTTGCAAAATGGAAACTACTTTATCCGTACCCAAAGTCTTGGCATGATGGATCATTTGTCTCAGTCCATTTCTGTTTTGAATAAGGACGTAATACTGCCACCAACACAATTGATATCCATGCAGGAGGTCCTCGAAGAGGTAGTCATCAGTGGCCAAAGAAGAACCATCGAAGTGAAAGCAGATCGTACCATCTTCAATGTTCAGGGGACCATCAATTCCTCAGGGGACAATGCCCTCAACTTGCTTCGCAAAGCTCCCGGGGTCATGGTTGACAACCAGAATAATCTTGTTGTCATGGGCAGATCAGGCGTCATGGTGTATGTAGATGGCAAAAGATTGCCGCTTTCGGGGGACGATTTGTCGAGTTATTTACAAAATCTGACCGCAGAGCAGATAGAAAAATTTGAAATCATCACCAATCCGGGGTCTATGTACGAGGCCCAGGGCAATGCGGGCATCATCGATATACGCTTGAGAAAAAGCGAAGATTGGGGAAGCAATGCAACCATTAGCTCCAGCGTCAGCAAAGGAAGATACACCACAGGCAATCTTGGATTTGTGGGTAACTATAAAAACAAGCTGCTCAATGCATTTGGAAATGCACAGGTAAATGGTGGAAAACGATTCAGTGAACTGGTATTCAACAATTTACAAAATGGGCTGGATATCGATGATGAAACCAAACATCTTCAAAGTTATTCAGGGCTCTCATCCACTCTTGGAGCTGATGTCAGTCTTGCTGATGGTGCCAAAATAGGAGTCCAGGCTTCAGGTCAACTCAACCTTCAAAACGCGCAAAGCAACAACAGTACCAGCATATCCAGAATCACTGGCGATGGCATGCCTGACAGCATACTGATTGCCAATAACAGTTCGGACTCGGAAAGAAACTGGTTGGCATTCAATACCAGCTATGACAAAAGCTCGGGCAACAAAAAATGGCATGCGGAAGCAAATTATGGATTGTACGACAATATGGCTTCCTACATTCAACCCAATAATTATTTTTCATCAGATGGGTCAATTAGTCTAAGCAGCAGGGAGGTAAGATACACCACTCCTGTTGGCATACAATTGTTGTCCGGAAAGGCAGATTATAGCTTTGACCACAAATCCGGAAAATATGCAATGGGCTATAAAATCAGCAATGTGACAACAGACAACAGTTATCTATTCAACAACATAGTCAACGACAATGAGGTATTCAACCCTCAAAGGTCTAGTGATTTTACTTATGGCGAACTGGTGAATGCTGCATATCTGAATTATTCGGGCAGTCTTTCCAAAACTATTGAACTCTCGGCCGGCTTAAGGGCAGAGCATACCCAGACCCTGAGTAAATTGAATGCCCATGAAGCTGCAGGTGGAAATCAGAGCGTCAGGAGGTCATATCTCAACATGTTTCCCACCCTCGGTGTGAGGTTTGCAGGAAAATCCGGTAACTCATTATCCTTTCAATATGGAAGACGCATCAACAGGCCCGACTATCAATTGCTCAATCCCTTTAAAATCCAGGTGAGTGAAACATCATATACCCAGGGAAATTCATTTTTACGTCCAGAAATCGTCAATAATGTGGAGCTTGGGTATACTTTACAATATCGGTTTACATTCAAAGTAGCCTACAGCCAAACTAATGATCAAATGACCCGATTGTTAGGTCCGGACGAAGCAGACCCAAGGGCCGGTTACCTCACGTGGGAAAATCTCGCGTCTCAAAAGATCTACAGTGGCAGCGCTTCCTTGCCCTTTGATGTTACCAAATGGTGGAATTGCTATTTGAGCTTGTCGGCTTCCCTGACTGACAATACTGCTGATTATGGAGGAGGAAAAACAGTGGACGTCCGGGCAGCCGGTTATAGTATTTATCAGCAGCACACCTTCAAATTGGGCAAACACTGGAAAGGAGAATTCTCTTCCTGGTACAGCGGTCCGGGAGTTTGGGGCGGTGTGTTTTTATATGACCCAAGTTACAGTCTTGATTTTGGTCTCCAAAGAAAATTCCTGAATGACAAACTCAATTTGAGGATTACTGCCAGTGATGTTACCTACCAATCCGGATGGAGCGGCATTTCAAAATTCAATGGGCAAACCAGTTATGGAAGGGGAAATTGGGATAGCCGCAGGATTGGACTCAGCCTTAGCTATATGATGGGCAACACCAAACTTTCCAACAAAAAGAAAAACACAGCCCTGGACGCGGAATCGGAAAGGATCTCAGAGTAGTATGGAAAAAGACATAACAAGCGCCATAAAAAAAAGCCCGTCGATATAAACCGACGGGCTTTTTTATTGGAAAAGTGATGTTTATTTCTTCACTTGTTCTACGATTGCTTTAAATGCATCCGGGTGATTCATTGCGAGGTCTGCCAAAGTCTTTCTGTTGAGATCGATGCCAGCCTGAGCAGTCATATGGATGAATTTAGAATAAGAAAGTCCAAAAGGTCTTACAGCTGCATTGATCCTTGCGATCCAAAGCCTTCTGAAAGCTCTTTTCTTCAACCTTCTGTGTGTGTAGGCATATTGCATACCTTTTTCAACAGCATTTTTTGCTACTGTCCACACGTTTTTTCTTGCACCAAAGTAACCTTTGGCCAACTTCAGGATCTTTTTTCTTTTGTTCCTGGAAGCTACGTGATTTACTGATCTAGCCATTTTTTTTTAGAATTTAGTTCGATACAGGGATCTTGATTTTTGATTCTTTAGCCTGTACCCTCGTTAAACAATAATTTTTTTGAGTGTTTACTACTAGCCGATAGCCAATAGTCTTTTTACTCTTTTTTCTTCAGCGTCACAAACCAATACTGATTTAACCAATCTGGTCTTGGCTTTTTTAGATTTGTTTCTCATCATGTGAGAAGTGTAAGCCTGGTACCTCTTGACTTTACCCGAGCCTGTAACTTTGAATCTCTTTTTCGCACTTGAGTGCGTCTTCATCTTAGGCATTGTAAAAATTTTTTAGGGCGCAAAGATAGCAGTAAATATTGGTTAATCAAAGAAAAATAATGCGAAATATGATTGAAAAATCAGATCTGTGCTTGATAAAACCGGCTTATCTCCATCAATTTGGCTAACGTTTGCTCCACTTCTCCACCTGTCTGATAAGTGCTTTCATATCTTTCGGGAGTTCTGAAGTAAATTCAAGTCGTTTCCCACTCACCGGATGATCGAATACCAATCGGGCTGCATGGAGGGTTTGTCTGTCGATCAGTGGCCGCTCTTCTTCCTCCCACTTTGCCAGTTTATACTTCCGGCCTTTCAACTCAGAAACCATAAAAGATGTTCGCTGGCCGTACAAATCATCAATAAAAAGCGGATGTCCGATATATGCCATGTGTACCCTGATCTGATGGGTCCTTCCTGTTTCGATGTTTACTTCAATCAAAGAAAAGATTGGAAAATCTTCAAGCTTCCTGAAATGGCTCACGGATGGTTTACCTTTTTTTGCCACTGTCATCATTCCTGGCTTGTGCAGGGAGTGTGCTATTGGTTCAGTGATGGTGCCTGTTTCAGGCGGGTTGCCATTGACAATGGCCAGGTATGATTTCTCCACTTCCCTACCTTCGAAGGCAATGGAAAGTTTTTGATGACTTTCTTCATTTTTTGCAAATACAATCAGGCCTGAGGTGTCTTTATCCAACCTGTGGACAGTAAATATCTGGCCATGTATTTTTCTCAGTAATCCCTGCAAGCTGGGCAGATTCTGATCATACCGGTCCGGGATGGTCAACAATCCTGCCGGCTTTTCAATAACGATGATGTCATCGTCCTCATATACGGTTTGTAATTTCAATTCTTGTTTTTGTTAACGACCAGATACTATTTCATTATAGGTCCTCTTGCCCATCAAAAAGTATTCAAACACTATCATTTTTTTGACTCTTCCGGCCCAATTGGTTTTACCAATTTTTACTGCCGCAACCAATTTTTTGTTTTTCAAGCGCTTATCAATCAGCGTAAAGACACTGAGGTAAATCTCAAAATGCGCCTGTATGATGGCCAATGTATGTTTCCACTTGCCCTGGCCAAGAAAATTGAGACCAGCCGCTCCGTCCAAGATCAACCTGATCATAAGTACAAAAAGAAAATATCGCTTTGACTCATTCTTCAATATAGTAGCGAGGTTGTTCCTGAAATTTAAAAAAGTCTTGCGTGGGCTTTCGTAATCCAAAGTTCCACCACCGAGATGATAGACGCTCACACCACCATGGACCATACACTTGTACCCTGCCCTCTTGGCCCTCCAACAAAAATCAATTTCCTCCATATGAGCGAAAAAGTCAGCATCAAAGCCACCCAGCTTTTTGAACAAGTCAGTTCTGACTACCATTGCTGCTCCACTTGTCCAAAACACTTCCTTGATGTCATTGTATTGACCTTCATCGACTTCGACATCGGCAAATACTCTTCCCCGACAAAGCGGATAAGACAACAAATCCAGCATTCCTCCTGCAGCGCCCGCATATTCGAATTTGTGTTTCTCTTCGATGCTTAGAATTTTGGGCTGCATGGTTATGACTTCAGGGTGCTCTTCCATATAGGACAGAATGCTGTCCAGCCAGGGCTCCTTTACCAAAATATCAGAGTTGAGCAAAACGGTATATTTTGCATCAATGTGTTCTATTCCCTTGTTGTAACCCCCTGCGTAACCATAGTTTTTGGTAAGCTCAATGATTCGAACTTCCGGGTGCCATTCAGCCAGATAATCCAAAGAGCCATCGGTACTGGAATTGTCAATCACAACGATATCGAGGTCGTTTTTACTGCTGTGCAGGACTGAGCCAAGGTAAGCTTCCATGTGTTCCTCGCCATTGAAATTCAGGATGGCAATTGTACAATCATCAGAAGTTTTCCCCAACGGTTTTACTTGCTCCAGTGCAGCAACAGCATGCGCTTTGTCCTTGTGCAACTGGAATTTTAATCCTGTAAGATCTTCAAACTTTTGATCTTCTCTCAAAAACTCAACAAAATCAATGCGGATTGATTCATTGTAGAGCGATTGGTCGAAGTCAAAAATATTGACTTCGACATTGGTTTTGAGTTTATCTCCAATGGTAGGGCGGTTGCCAATGTAGAGCATACCTCCGTAACGGGTCTCATTGATCCAAACGAATACAGCATAAATTCCCGGATTGGGTATCAGTTTAAACTTGTCTGATATCTGAATATTGGCCGTTGGAAAACCTATTTTATGGCCTATTCCGTCTCCCTTAATAACTGTGCCAATGATATAATAATAATGGCCTAAGTAAAGAGTGGCTTCATTGAGATTGCCTGTTTCAAGGGCATTTCTGATTTTGGTGGAGCTGATGGTGATTTCATCGATCTCCTGTTTTTTGATTTCAATCAACTTGAAATCACCTTTTTCTTCATATTCCTGCAAAAGGTGGATATCACCTCTCCGGTTGTTGCCAAACTTATGGTCATATCCAAGAATGAGGTAAGCCGGATGGAAGCTGCCAATCAAAAATCGCTCGATATATTCACGTGGCTCCATTTGAGAAAACTCAAATGTAAAAGGCACTATGACCACATTGCTCACCCCACATGCCTCGAGCATGTGGAGCTTTTCATCAAGGTTGGTCAAAACTTTGAGTGTGTCGTCCTTTGGATAGATGACACTTCTTGGATGTGGGTGAAACGTAACAATAACATCTTCTCCACCTATCTCTTCAGCCAAATAACGCGCCCTCTTGATCAGCTTTTTATGACCAATGTGTATGCCGTCAAATGAGCCTATGGTGACCACAGCATTTTTAAATTCGGGCAGACCCGATGTGCCTCTAAAAACTTTCATAAATTCTTTTTCCGAAAATCGCCTCCGATCAATGCCTGACTTTGTTACAATTTGTTCCAATGAACGGTTTGGGCTTATTCCTTTCCGGGTGTTTTATACAATGAAGCACAAAAATAGCATTTTGTTCACTCCCCAAACAGCAAAAGACGCGCTTATTTGAATGAAATCTGCAATCAGCATGATACACCATAAATTTCAAATCAGGTAGACAATTCGATTCATCTTTAAAATATAAGCTTGTGAAAATGATGGTTAGGCATCATAAAGTAATGGGTCCTTAATCCGAAAAAAAGATTTGTTGGTCTATCTAAACGTAAATTTGAATCATGCAATATGTATTTTTGGAGAATATTTTCAACCAATAAAGTAAAATTGAAACTGCTTTGAGCAAAAGCTTGTTCCAATATCAAGATGACAAAGTACTCGTGCAAACCATAGATCGACAAAAATTTGATCCATTGCAAGGACTTAAAAACTGGAGTGAATCTACCAGTGACAGAGCCACTATACACCACATATTGTTCTGGCTGGTCTTATCATTGGTCCTTACCATTCTCAATAAAAGTGAAATTGGCTTTCTTCCTGAATTCTGGTTCGAGTTCGTAAATGTATTGTTCTACGCAGTTGTGGTATACTTCAATAAGTTGGTGCTCTTTCCCATGTATCTGCGCAACAACAACTTTGGCAAACACCTTTTATACATGTTGTTGACTGCAATTGTATTGACCCCCATCAAGTCATTTGCATTGTACTACGCAACGCCTTTTATGGTGATGAGGGATTACTCAGTGACCAATCAAAAATTTATATTTCTCTCCAGCTTTATCATTGGCACAGGATCATCGATATACTACATCATGCTGGACTGGATAAGGGGTCAAAAAGTAAAACAAGAGCTCAAAAGTGAAAACTTACAGTCGGAACTCAAGTTTTTGAAATCGCAGATCAATCCCCATTTCTTATTCAATACCCTCAACAGTTTATATGCACTTACACTGAAAAAGTCGGACCTGGCTCCAGAGATAGTATTGCGATTATCAGAAATGATGCGCTACATGTTGTATGAGTGCAATGAAAAACAAGTACCATTGGAAAAAGAAGTGAACTACCTGATCAACTATCTGGAACTCGAAAAATTGAGGCACGGAAATAAGTTTAAAGTAGATCTGGTAATAGCCGGTGATGTAAAAAATCAGAAAATAGCCCCTTTGATGTTTATCCCCTTCATAGAAAACTGCTTCAAACATGGGCTCAATAACCAGATCAGTGAAGGATACGTCAACATACAGCTCAAGGCCTTGCCAGACGAGGTGGATGTTACCATTGAGAACAGCAAAGGCCCCATATTGCCCTCCTCTAGTGACAGGAAAAGCGGTGGGATTGGCCTGGTCAACGTAAAGAGAAGGTTGGAGCTTTTGTACGCAAATCAATACGAATTGAACATTTCGGACAATCCCGATAATTATAGAATCGAACTTAAACTAAACTTAAAACAAACAGCATAAAATGACTATAAAAACCATCATCATCGACGACGAACCATTGGCATTGGACATATTGGAAAGTTTTATTGAGAAAATGCCCAATCTGGAACTGATGCAAAAGTGCAACAATGCCATTGAAGGCATGGAAGCACTCAAAAATCACGAAGTTGACCTTATATTTTTAGATATACAGATGCCACAAATTACAGGCATAGAGTTTCTAAAGTCTCTCCCAAATCCACCTGCTGTCATTTTCACAACAGCTTTCCCTGACTATGCCCTGGAAGGATTTGAGTTGGATGCTGTGGATTATCTTTTGAAGCCTATTTCTCTTGACAGGTTTATGAAAGCGGTCAATAAGGCAAGCGAACGCATCCAGATCAGAAAGCACGGTACTGATACCATTGAGGAAATTGGGGACGACTACTTCTTTGTAAAGGCTGATAAAAAGCTGATCAAGGTGAATTTTTCGGACATCATTTATATTGAGGGTCTGAAAGACTATGTCATCATCCGTCAGGAAAACAGCCGTGTAATTGCCCTGCAGACGATGAAGTCGCTGGAAGACAAGCTCAATTCTGCCAATTTCAGAAGGGTGCACCGATCATATATCGTCAACCTTGACAAGGTGCTTGCACTTGATGGGAATACTCTTGAGGTGATGGAAAAGGGTCAGGTCAAGGTAATTCCAATTGGTAAAAACTACAGGGATGAGTTGCTGGATATGATCAATGAGAAGAAGCTTTAAATAGGTTTTAGGTTTTGGGGATTAGGGATTGGCCTTTGAGGAAAGTCTTTGGTTTTTGGTCTTTAGTCTTTGGTCTTTAGTGTTTGGTCTTTGGTCTTTGGCTTTTAGATCGGAGAAGGGATTTGGCATTATCTTCCAATTTCTGCGAAAATCTGCGGGATTATCTGCGTTTATCTGCGGGAAATTGAGACAGTCTTTGGTCTTTGGTCTTTAGTCTTTGGGAGAAGGGAGAAATGCGGGCGGATTCCCTTTAGGGCAAGGGTAGAGCGCGGTAAGAGTAAGAAGGTCTTTGGGAAGAGGGAGATTGGAGAAGGGAGATCGGAGAAGAGATCTGGTTTTGTCATCCAATTTTCTGCGAAAATCAGCGGGATTATCTGAGAAAAATCAAGAAAGTCTTTCGTCTTTGACACATTTTGGATATTGGCGTTTTAGCTTGTTGTCTCAAATTCCCTCATCTACATCCTTTAACACTTAATCCTTTATTTCTCGCAATGGCGCAAAGGGGGGTTGAAGATTGAGTACGCAAAGCATTCGGATTGTACCACTAAGACATTAAGTTTCATTAAGGTTTAAATTTCTCCTAAAGCTTAAAGCTCTAAACCTTAAACAAAATAATCCGTAATTCGTAATTGAAGATTCGTAATTAAAAAGGTGGCTGAGCTGAGTCGAAGCCAGCGGAGTCGATATTTTAACCATTAAGGCATTAAGATGGATTAAGCTTAGACTAAAATCGTAAAACTTCAACTTTTCAACCCTTAACAAATATTCACTCCGCGAATTTCTGCCCAAATTTCAGCGTTTTTCTGCGGGATAAAATGAACGCTTTGAAATACTACACCTCTTTACCATAATAATCGTCGTAATTTTTGACTTTTGGCTCTCCGAGCTTACCAAAACTTTTTGCAATGAGCATTGCGACCGTACAGTCACCGGTCACATTGACGACTGTCCTCATCATATCCAAAGGACGGTCTACCGCAAATATCAATGCGAGCCCTATTGCCAGGGATTCGGCCGGTAAGCCCAAAGATTCCAATACGATGACCAACATGACCATTCCTGCGCCGGGTACTGCAGCCGAACCAATAGAAGCCAAGGTTGCCGTGAGGATGATCGTCAGCTGGTCTGCAAAGGTGAGATCAAATTTTAATGCTTCACAAATGAATACCGCAGCAACAGCCTGATAAAGACTTGTGCCATCCATATTGATGGTTGCTCCCACTGGACAAACAAAACTGACCACTTCTTTGTCGACTCCAAGGTGTTCTTCAACCCTCTCCATGGTGACCGGCAAGGTAGCTGCACTACTGCTCGTACTGAAAGCCAGGAGTTGAGCAGGTGAAATGCCCTTGAAGAAATATGCGGGAGTTTTTCCGGCGAAGAAGTAAACCAAGGCACTATAGATGCCAATCATGATGAATAAACCCAAAACCACAGCCAGCATGTACCATGCCAATGCCTTGAACAATTCCGGGTTGGCAGTTTCTGTAACAAGGGAAGCCAAAAGAGCGAAAACAGCAATGGGAGCCATGAGCATGATAAGGTCAACCATTTTCATGATGACCTCATTGACCCCATTGATAAAATCCATGACAGGCTTTGCGTCTTCTTTTTTGATCAGTAAAAGTGAGATACCAAAAAATATGGCAAAAAATATCACTTGTAGCATATTGCTGTTGTCGGAGGCAGCACCAAAAATGTTGTCGGGCACCATGTCTATCAAAAATTGCAGCGGACCTGCATTTTTAGTTTGTTCTGCAGTACTGACTTTGTCAGCCATTGCACCCCCATAAGAAGTGGTCAGGCTTTCCACGGTTTCCTGGCTGACTGCTTCTCCTGGTCTTATCAGATTGACCAACACCAATCCTACTGTTATGGCAATGATGGTTGTTGTAAGGTATATCAAAATCGTCCTGATACCCATTTTTGAAAACTTGCTGATGTCTTCCAGATCAGAAACCCCTTTTATGAGGGATGCGAGGATGAGCGGAATCGCAATGAGCTTGAGCAGCTTGATAAAGATAGAGCCAATCGGCTTGATAAAATCAGCTACAAATTCCTGAAGTCCAAAGGATGATGCCATCCATCCAAAGATTAGACCCAATACCATTCCTATCAGGATCTGCCAGTGTAGAGCCAGTTTCCGCATTTCTTTTGCTGTTGTTGAGCGGCAAGATATCAAACTTAGGCTTATTAAAAAAATAGAATTAAAAAGGTAGCACTTACCAAAACCGGGATGAAAAAACTACGGGATCAGAAGACATTATTGGTACAAAAAGATAAAAATGAACCACGCACAACTCTTGTTAACACCTATGTCCCCAACATTGTTGAACAGAAAGCATTAAATTTTTATTTAAGAAAATTTTCACAATTATATGACAACCTCACAGGATAAAATCAGTTTGTATGATAAATTCAACACTTCAAAAAATGAAACAATTTAAGTATTTTTCTTTCTTGATGTTTGCTTCGCTATTTACACTTTCTATCACTTCTTGCGATAAAGAAGACGCTGTGGATGATCCAAAAAGTATTGTTGAAGTTGCCTCCTCAGACAACCAATTCTCTACTTTGGTATCAGCATTAACGAAAGCAGAGTTGACTTCCACCCTGGAATCAGACGGACCATTTACAGTGTTCGCACCCAACAACACTGCATTTGCCAATGCAGGAATTACAGATTTGAGCGGACTCAGCAAAGATGACTTGATGCCAATTTTGACAAGTCACGTGATTGCTGATGAAATCATGTCAGATGAAGTTACCAGTGGAAAAGCTTCAACAGTAAATGACAACAATGACATTTACATTTCTGTAAATTCTCAAGGTGTCTTTATCAATGGTAACATCAAAGTGATTCAAACAGATGTTGATGCGTCTAATGGTGTGATCCATGTGATCGACAATGTTATTGTTCCGCCAAGTAAGTCATTGGTTGAAATAGCTTTGGACGATCCAAATTT
The DNA here is from genome assembly GCA_020436935.1 of Saprospiraceae bacterium. Classification (GTDB taxonomy): domain Bacteria; phylum Bacteroidota; class Bacteroidia; order Chitinophagales; family Saprospiraceae; genus JADKBO01. The sequence goes on along the minus strand of JAGQWX010000010.1, from coordinate 35,584 downwards.
CAGTGAATTGGTTTCATTGGTACAGGCAGCTGATCCGGCAGTAGTGGCAGCATTGTCCAATGCCTCTGAGGATGGATTGACTGTATTTGCACCAACAAATGCTGCATTTGAAAAATTGTATCAAACAACTCCTAAATCAACATTGACTGACCCTGCCAACAGGGCATTATTGACCAGTGTTTTGCTGTATCACGTTGTGCCGGGAAGGGTATTTTCACCTGACTTGCTCAATATTACAGCTCCAGTTGCAACTGCTGAATCAACCACAGTAGCTTTTGACCTGAATGGCGGTGCAAAGGTTGTTGGAAAAACAAGTGGTAACTCAAACATTACTGCGGCAAATATCCTTGCGACCAATGGTGTCATTCATGTGATTGACACAGTTTTACTTCCATGATTTTTTAGATCAAATATTTTGGCTGAATCCAATTAAATGGGTTCAGCCATTTTTTTTTATTTTCTTTTTAATCCAGATTAAGCCAATGGGGCTTCTTTGTAATAATCGTCCAATTTGCGTTCTTTGGGTTCATGCAATTTACCAAAGCTCCTGGCGATGATCATTGCAACAGCACAATCACCGGTGACGTTTACTACTGTTCTCATCATATCCAGAGGCCTGTCGACTGCAAAAATTAATGCCAAACCAATGGCCAGCGAATTTGCAGGAAGTCCAAGTGATTCCAGTACAATGACCAACATCACCATGCCTGCTCCAGGTACGGCGGCAGATCCAATAGAAGCTAGAGTTGCTGTAAGAATAATCGTCATCTGATCACTGAAAGTAAGGTCAAACTTCAATGCCTCGCAAATGAAGACTGCAGCTACCGCCTGGTACAAGCTGGTACCATCCATATTGACGGTTGCTCCTACAGGGCAAACAAAACTGACCACTTCCTTATCCACTCCCAGGTGCTCCTCTACCCTTTCCATCGTCACTGGTAGCGTAGCAGCACTGCTGCTGGTACTGAAAGCCAGCAATTGAGCAGGTGCGATTCCCTTGAAGAAAAACGAAGGTGACTTTTTCGCGAAAAAGTATACCAAAACAGCATATACCCCAAGCATACAGATCAGACCAATGACCACCGCAAACATATACCATGCCAGGGCTTTGAAGAGTTCCGGATTGCTTGTCTCAGTCACCAGGGCAGCAAGTAGAGCAAATACAGCATATGGCGCCATGAGCATGATGAGGTCGACCATTTTCATAATGGCCTCGTTGAGTCCGTTGATGAAGGCCATCACAGGTTGGGCATCTTCTTTTTTAATCAACAAAAGTGCAATTCCAAAAAACACAGCAAAGAAGATGACCTGGAGCATATTGCCATTGTTGGAAGCAGCTCCGAAGATATTGTCGGGTACCATATCAACCACGAATTGTAACGGACCTGAGTCTTTGGCTTGATTTGCAGTAGAGACTTTTGCTTCCATATCCTGCCCAAATGCAGCAGAAAGACTTTCTACTGTTTCAGTGCTCACGGCCTTACCCGGCTGAATGATATTTACAGCTATCAATCCAATACTGATGGCCAAAACTGTCGTTCCTATATAGAGTGCTAATGTGCGAACGCCCATCTTTGAAAACCTGGAAATGTCCTGTAGGTCTGACACACCTTTAATGAGGGAAGCCAAAATAAGTGGTATAGCTATAAGCTTGAGCAGTTTGATAAAAATGGTACCTATAGGCTTGATAAAATCAGTGACGAATGGCTGCCAGGACAATGCCGACGCAATCAAACCAAATACGAGGCCAAGGGCCATTCCAATCAGGATTTTCCAATGCAAAGCAAGTTTACGCATATCATGCTCAATTTGCACGAAAGATAATCACGCCGCGCCAGTCCTACAATAGGTGATTCATATTAGTTACAGCCCGCCCGATGCCCTTTGATAAAAACTAGAGCAGGACCAGAATCAAGGCGATAATGGCCGGCAATGCCTGGACATAGAATATTTTTTTGGAAGCTGTCAATGCACCATAAATGCCTGCAATAATTACACAAACAAGAAAAAATATGGCCACGTTATCTGACCATTGCTGATCACTGATCACTAGACTCCAGATCAGGCCTGCGGCAAGAAAACCATTGTACAATCCCTGATTCGCCGCAAGGGCCTTTGTAGGAGTAAATAATTCCGGGGCCAGGCTTCTGAAAGTCTTCTTGCCAATGGTTTCCCAGGCGAACATTTCAAAATACAAAAAGTACAAATGCTCCAATGCAACCACGGCGATCAAAATTATTCTCAGCAAGTCCATGTAATTTGATTTTTATTTTGAAATTTAGACTTTGTCTCGCATAGATTATATTCCCGAGACTTATCAATGATAAAGATATGCAATCCGGATTTTATATAAAGTGCTTATTTCTATTAGGACTCTCACTGTCCATCTTTGAAACATCGTTTGCTCAGTCCAATAGAGCTTGGATTAAATTCTTAAAGAAGGATGAACTCCTGCACAAAATTTTAGACCAGCAAAAGACTTATCAGGTGCAGATACTCATGTCTGAATGGGAAGATCAAGCGCATACCAGGCTCCGTCAATATTCATGGAAGCAGGAAAATGACAAATATTTTTATCCAGCAAGCACTGTGAAGCTCCCAATGGCCGTAATTGCTCTGGAGAAAGCAAATGAGTTGGGTATCGGCATCAACGAAAAGGCCATATTTGTCTCAAATCACCCGGAATATCCATCTTTTGGAGAAGATTCCATTGCATATGCCGAAAGCACGTTGGGCAAATTCATAGAAAAAATTTTTCTGGTCAGTGACAACGATGCCTTCAACAGGTTATATGATTTTACAGGCAGATCGTACTTCAATCAAAGGATGAAGGCACTTGGCTTTGATCAAACCGAGGTTTTGCACCGATTGTCGGTGAGCCTTCCTGATGCGGTACAGAATGATTATCCTAAAATTACTTTTGAGCTAGGTGATGTTATGAAAAATGACACTGAAACAACTCCTATACGCCCGGTATTGCCTTTGGGAAAAGCCTACATGAGAAATGGTGAATTAGTACAGGAAGCCATGGACTTTGGGAGAAAAAATGTATTCAGTCTTGGAGATCAGCAAAAGTTTATACAGCTATTATTTTATCCTCAACTTTTTCCTGAAGAGAAACAATTAAAAATCACTTCGGAACAAAGGGTTTTCTTACAAAAATACATGGGCATGTACCTTTCTGAGACTGAGGATGGCCACTATGATAAGGAATGGGACGCCTATGGCAAGTATTTTATTTATGGGGCACAAAAAGGAAAAGCTGACAAGAATTTGAGGATTTACAATAAAATCGGCGGAGCTTATGGATTTCTGATTGACAATGCACTGATCAGAGACCAGGTTTCAGGCAAAGAGTTTTTCCTCTCGGCCATCATTTTTGTAAATAAAAATCAAACATTCAACGATGATACATACGAATATGATGAAATTGGTTACCCATTTTTCGCAGCATTGGGAAAGCGGTGTCTGGAATGGTCTCAAAGAAAATCAAAATAATTAAAGGGTATGGCAAACACATCAGAAGGTGTCTCCAAAAGGCTGCAGTCGCTTGATTTCTTCAGGGGCTTCACCATGTTTTTGTTGATTGCAGAATTCGCAGGCATATTTCATCACTTGCGGAGTCCTGAACTGGAAGGCAGTTTTTTGTATTGGCTGGGCACTCAGCTCGACCATGTGGAATGGGAGGGTTTGCACTTTTGGGACAATATTCAACCTTTCTTCATGTACATTGTCGGGGTGGCCATGCCATTGTCTTTTGCGAGAAGGGGTAGTTCAGGCCAGGATGATTCCCAAATAAAATGGCACGTCTATAAAAGGGCATTTTTACTTCTATTCCTGGGTTGGGCATTGTACTGTATTGATCCAGGAAAAATTGTATTCCGTTTTCAAAATGTTTTGGCTCAGCTGGCCGTCACTTATTTGATAGCTTACTGGCTCATGCGCTCCAGGTTTGTGGTACAGGTACTAGCTTCCTTAACACTGCTTTTGATTACAGAAATCCTTTATCGAACTTTTCCAATCGCCGGTTTTGATCATGCTTTTGTTCCGGGCCAAAATTTTGGAGCTTGGTTCAACATATTGATAGCCGGTGAAGAAGATGGCGGACATTGGGCCATGTTCAACGCCATACCAACTGCTGCTCATACCATTTGGGGTGTCCTTACCGGACAACTTTTGTTGGGTGATAAAAGTGAAAAAGAGAAATTGAAATGGCTGTTGGTCTCAGGAGTAATACTCCTGGTGATAGGAATAGGACTTAGCTTCTACACGCCCATCATCAAAAGAATTTCCACATCGAGCTTTGTAATTGTTAGTGGCGGGATCTCGATTCTTGTATTTGCGCTGTGTTATTGGGTCTATGATATTTTGAATAAAAAAAGCTTGCTTTGGTTTTTTTCTATTGTAGGGCTCAATCCCTTATTCATATACCTTTTTGCCCATGTTGGCGGAGCCGAACTCCTACACAAAATTTTCACCCCATTTGTTGGGATTTTCACCTATTTTATGCCTGAATGGCTGGGTGGAATTTTGACCGGCTTGGTTGTTTTAGCGGCACTTTGGTATTTGTGTTATTGGCTGTACAAGCAAAAAATATTTATTCGAATTTGAATGGATCTTCCTGAAAATTTGAAATTTGAAAATCGAGATATGAAATTTGAAATCCGGATTTGAGATTTGAGAGGTAAAACGTAGAAGTGTTATTTAATCCGGAATTTGAATTTATATTCCAAAATAATATCTTTTTAAGGTCTGAAGACTTAGGTAGATGAGCAAAAGTCCAATAAGGACGGTGAAGGGTTTTCTGGGAATTTTATTGACCAGATATGCACCTAGAGGAGCCGCAACAATTCCTCCCAGTATAAGGCCTGCAATGACTGGCCATCCGGAGATACCCCCCAGAATCATGAACGTGAATCCACTCGCAAAAGCAATGGCGAATTCGGCAGTATTTACAGAACCAATGGTGTATTTTGGATCACGCCCCTTACCCAACAAGGTTGAGGTAACGATTGGCCCCCAGCCACCTCCGCCAATGGCATCCATAAATCCGCCAAAAGTGGCAAGATATCCCAGACGTTTTGTACGCTTCTTGATCCGCGTTTTACGTAAGCCTTTCATAATAATCATGACTGATAATATGATCATGTACATGGCGATAAAAGGTTTTATTTTTGTACCATCTATTACATCCGCCAATAAATAAGATCCCAGAATCGACCCGGCAACGCCAGGCAAGATCAAATGCATGACGAGTTTTTTGTTGATATTTTTAAACCAGTAGTGGGAAATGGCTGATGCTCCGGTGGTAAACATCTCAGCGACATGGACTGCCATACTACTGACCACTGGAGGCACGCCATAGGATATCAGAAAAGAGGTGGAAGTGGCCCCGTATCCCATACCCAATGTGTTGTCCACCAGTTGAGCAAATATTCCAATCAGTAAAAAAACAATGAAATCTTCATTGAGCCCTGCCTGAATATTGTCCATCGTAAAATGGTCTGCATGCTTTACCCAAATCACTAGAATCAGTGTAAATAAGATCACACATGGAATGATGAACCACTTGTGTTTTACAAACCAATTCTTCCGCCTCGCCTTATGATGGTGAGGCGTTGCATGGGATTTTTGTTCTTTTTCTTCAAATGCAGAGGCAGAAGTATTTTCCATAATTCGAGTGTTTGCTTGGCTCCATTTGAATTTCACACAAATTAACCTGCAATGGTCAACCGGCAAAAACTTTGATAAAATTTATGTAAGTTTTTACAGCTGGAGCCCTACAATGAACAATCAAGTCTCAAATGAGCAAGACAAAAATACACACTTATTCTATAATTCCTATATAGTTAGTATGATTAATATTAATTTCTTGATTTTCCTTTAACAACCATCAACTTTATTGTTCCTAATTTCGGATTTTAAAGCTTGGTTTTTTAAGATAACTCAAATACCTCCATAACCACTCCGCAGGGCCGTAATGATAGTACTTCAGCCAAATCGGACTGACAATCAATTGGAATAACCAAATGCTCAGCACGATGTAAATGAGTTCATGTCTCATGAATGTGCCGAAGAGCCCAAAACCTTCACCTGTAAAGATAAACATCGCAAATATAGAATGCATGAGATAATTGGTCAGCGCCATTTTTCCAACAGCAGATAGAGCCCTTTTAAGAAAACCCAAAATCGGAGCTTTGCTCAGGAGCATGATCAAACCAATATGCCCTATAGCGGTTGGCACCCTTCCAAGGTCATATGTAATTTGAGACTTTGCAAAGGAAAGCGCAGAAAACCCCCCATTCATAATGGTGGTGGTTTCAAAATAATTCACAGATATGCCAACAAGATATCCTAAAAGTGCCATCAATCCATAGAATCTGTAAGATCGTGTTGCCGACAAAACATCCAACTTAAATAATGCTATTCCCAAAAGCATCATACTCAATACATCCCATGGGTCATACCGATAAGTGTAGTACGAGTGAAAATGCATGTTTATTGGAGCAAGAAATGCCACGACATGAAAATAGTTTTTTCTCATATCTTCATTAACACTGGCCACATGCTCTGGTGACCATTCATAAGCCCTTTTTTCCAGCTCCTGATTGGCCTCTTTGAGCTCCTGGGTGAGCTCTTTGCCCTCTGATTTGTATGTCGCAATTTCAGCAGCCTTACCGGTGAGTTCCTTCTCCCCGAGATATGATCCAACATTCCAGATAGTACCAAGAGTGAAAAGCACACAAGCAATAATAATCAAAGTTTTGGGCGCCAGTTTTCTAAAGGAATAAACCAGAAAGCCCATCAAAGAATACGTAAAAAGAATTTCTCCAACCCACAATAAGAGATACGCATGAATGATGCCGAATAACATCAGCCACATCAACCTTCTGAAATAAATATTGGCAGCTTCAATGCCGGCACCACTTTTTTCAAGCCTGTCCAGCAATACGAACATGCCCACACCAAAAAGTAAAGAAAACAAAGCACGCATTGTGCCTTCAAAAAACATATTGGTCATGATCCAGGTATAAAGATCCAAACCTTCCGAGCCTCCTGCTATCGTAGGGTTTGAATAGGATGGTTCAGCCAAAGCCATGCCATTGATATTCATTAAAAGAATTCCGCACAAGACCACTCCTCTCATGATGTCGAGCGAGGCTATGCGTTCAGATTTTTCTATAGGTTTGAGATTGGAAATGTCGCTTCCCATTGGATGTTGATTTAGTTGGATTAATTATACTATTGCAATATTGTGGCAAACATGCCATCCCAAAAAGTCCAAATAATTGCATGCCATATGACCTGCAATTGTTCCGACCTTTCACCAAATGTATTCATTTAAATCCTGGAATATCAGCCCGAATAGAATTTTAACTAAGTTGACCAGCTATATTTCAGAATATGCCAAAAGCGACAACCTTTTTAATGAATCGGAATGGCTCAAATAAGAAATGATATTGATTTAGAATACCTGGTTGAAGCCAAAAAGTAGAACTCTTATGCGGATCAATTGCTCCAAACTGCATACCTGCTTCTTTTCAAATCAGCAGCCAACTTTTGTTCGAGAATCAGAGCAGCTTTTTTTGAAGAAACAGTCGGCAGATGTTGGTACAAACTTGGACGTAGATACTTGCCATATTTTTTGACCAACGATGATGAGATGTCAAATCCTTTTTTACTTTTCACGCCATTGACGTGCTGATCAAATCGATCATTCGGGCTTTTACTGCTCATTCCAACATAAAGACATTCCAGGACGCCATTGTACTGGGGATTGGCCAATCTGAATTTACTGTTTTCTGTAAAGACCTTTTTGGATAATTCTATGACGTATATCTGATATGCCACTTTTGTTCGAGGTAACTCCAAGGTATAAGCAAAAATTTTACCAAATTTGGGGCTATTGATTCCACAACATGATTCTAGTCCTTACCAAACAAATTCAAACAATACAAATGATCATCTGTCAAATTAACATACTCAGGTCTTTCATTCACCCTAAAAGAAATATGAATGATTGTTTCAGCCTGGACATTCAAATTTTAGGAATGCTTCTCTTCTTCACCTCTATCACAGTATGTAAAGCACAAAAGGACAGTATAAATTTCAGCAGTGCTGTTTGGGAAGTGCAAGAAATTCAGAATTCCGGGATACAACATTACCACCATCATTTTACAGATGACTCTTTGTTTGGGGCATTGCAGAACATACACTTTATTAAAGTAAAAAAAGAAGTTGCAAAGCAGGCATTGGCTGTCTTGAGGGCAGGACCGGGAAAACAGACGACCAGCGCATTGGCATTGGAAAATAAGGCTTTGGCAGCAATCAATGGTTCATTTTTCAATGTTGCGCAAGGCCATTCGGTCAATTTCATAAAAATGGATGGAATCATCATGGACACAACGGTTTATGACCAGAAGCAAAAGAACCTTAAAGTGGCTCAGGAGGGTGTAATTGCTTTTGGAACAGAAGGCGTTTCAATCGTTCCAAGAAAATTTGGAGAAAGGTCAACTTGGCCTGAAGGTACTGGATTTACATCGGCTATGGAGGCCGGCCCTATATTGATGCTGGATGGCGAGGAGAAAAAACTGGCGGATACCCCTTTCAACAGCAACAGGCATCCAAGGACCTGTGTTTGTCTCACAGAGGAGGAAGTTATTTTACTTACGGCAGATGGCCGAAGCCCCCAGGCGTATGGATTGAGTTTGCCTGAACTTACACTTGTATTGAAATGGCTGGGATGCAAATCCGCGTTGAATCTTGACGGTGGAGGTTCGACCACCATGTATATCATGGGAAAAGGCGTTGTAAACATGCCCAGCGATAACAAACAATGGGACCACGAAGGCGAAAGGGCTGTAAGCAATGCTTTGGCAATCATGCCTTTTGACCCCTAAACTTCTCCCGCTAAATTTAATGCATATTTTGTCTCCCCCAAAATGAGGGAGATCACAGTCAAGCCTACATGGATTGGATTTTTATCTCGATAAAGTTTTCGAAATCTGTGTTCCTAGAACATATATTCGCTATACCAAATCAAGATGAAACAGATGAAATTATTACTGCGCATGGTGATATCATTATTGATGTTGTCGACCGGCCAACAGGCCATTGGACAAAATGTTTTAACTTCCAAATGGGAGGGACCATATGGAGGTCTTCCTGCCTTTGATAAAGTAACCATACCTCTGCTTTCTGAGGCTGTAAAACAGAACATTGAAGAAGGTAAGATGGCATATGAAAAAATCGCCTCGAATCCTGAGTCGCCCAGTTTTGAAAACACCATCCTTGCCATGGAAAAAGTAAATCTGGAAAATCAGGAGCAAATGGTGTACTATGGAGTCTGGGGAGGAAATATGTCTTCTCCCGAATTCAGGAAGTTGCAACAAGAGCTTTCTCCGCTGCTTTCGGCTTACAACACCGGGATCATACAGAATGAGAAATTGTTCAGTAGAATCAAATCAGTATATGAAGCATCTCTAAAAAAGCCATTGGGAGAAGATGAACAAATGCTGGTCAAGCAATATTATGAGGACTTCATCATAGCCGGAGCACAACTCAATCCAACGGATAAAGCCAGGTATGCTGATATCCAAAAACAATTGTCTTCCCTGCACAATCAATACAGCAACAATGTGCTTGCTGACGAAGAAAAATATTTTACTTTTTTCAGCAAAAGTGAGGCAGAAGGCTTGTCTGAGTCATTCCTTGCGAACGCATCAGTAACCGCAAAATCACAGGGCAAGGAAGGAATGTATGCTGTATCCAATACACGTTCATCGATGGATCCGTTTCTGACCTTTTCCAACAACAGACCACTGAGGGAAAAAGTATGGAAGGCATATTATTCAAGAGGCAACAATGGCGACGCCAATGACAATAAAGAGGTGATCCAGAAAATACTCCAGCTTAGACATGAAAGATCTGTATTGTTGGGCAAGAAAAATTATGCGGAATGGAGACTCCAGGACAAAATGGCCAAAAGTCCGGATAAAGTGTTTGACTTGCTGACCAAAATCTGGCCTCTTTCTGTGGCCAAAGTGCACGAAGAGGTTGCTGAAATGCAAAAGCTTGCTGATAAAGATGGCATCAAAATAGAACCCTGGGATTACAGGTATTATGCTGAAAAGGTGAGAAAAGCAAAATTTGACCTCAACTCCGAAGAGGTAAAAGCTTACTTGCAGCTGGACAAACTTACGGAAGCGATGTTTTATGTGGCAGGAGAGTTGTTCAATTACAAGTTTACTGCTTTACCTGTAGGAAAAGTTCCTGTTTTTCATGAGGATGTCCGCGTTTGGGAAGTGAGTGACAAAACCTCCGATAAAATCGTAGGTCTTTGGTACCTGGATCCCTATGCAAGGCCGGGAAAACGATCAGGCGCCTGGGCATCAGCATACAGAAGCCATACCAACATCGATGGCAATGAAACTTTGGTTCTATCCTCCAACAATTCCAATTTTGTGGAACCTGCACCCGGCGAAGCCTTGCTCATAGGTTGGGATGATGCCAACACCTTCTTTCACGAATTTGGCCACGCACTCCACAACCTTGCGTCGAATGTCAAATACCCAGGGCAGAACAGGGTAGTCAGAGATTATGTTGAATTCCATTCACAGCTTCTCGAAAGATGGCTGACCACCGACGAAGTCATTTCCCGTTTTTTCAGACACCACGAAACCGGTAAACCAATGCCGGCAGAACTTATCGCCAAGATCAAAAAAGCAGCAACTTTCAACCAGGGCTTTGAGACAAGCGAATACCTGGCTTCTGCCCTGATGGACATGTATTATCACACTACCCCACCCGACCAGATCACAGATGTAGCTGCATTTGAGAAGGAAACACTGGAAAAACTGGGCATGCCATCAGAAATAGTAATGCGCCACAGATCTACCCACTTCACCCATGCTTTCGCGGGTGAGGGTTATTCTGCTGGTTATTACAGCTATATCTGGGCCGATGTGCTGACCTCCGATGCATCAGATTTGTTCAGGAATGCACCAGATGGGTTTTACAATAAAGCTTTGGCAGAAAAGATGGTCAAATATTTATTTGCTCCGCGTGGCAGCATAGACCCTGAAGCAGCCTACGAGTTGTTTTCCGGAAGGAAACCCGGTATTGATGCCTTGATCAATGATCGGGGTTTGGGGAAGGAGAATAGGCCTTAAACATCTGTATAAAACAAAAGTGGTCAGACGGGCGTCTGACCACTTTTGTGACCACTTTTGTTTTAAATTTAATCTAATTCATTGATTTTCAAAGACATATCCGTTTACAAACGTTTCTAAACGTTTAGAAACGTTTAGAAACGTTTAAATATGTGTCAGACACCTGTCGGACACATATCCGACAACTTTTACACCGACTTCTGCATCTGCTTACTCAACACCAGATAAAGCAAACCGCAACTGATCCACGCCGGCAACGTCAGAAAGCTGAGGAATATGCCCTGACTTATTGATAAACCATAAAAAACGAGAAAGCTCAAAGCCCAGGCGATCAGCACAGCTATATTGAATTTGATGCCGCTCTTCTCCGCATAGTTTTTCACCACGCCAAAGCGCTCTGCAAAAAAGTATTCAAAAACTATAACAGCGCCGACAGGAGCAAGAATAAAGCCGTACAGCGCTACAAAATCGAGCAGCTTCATTGCGAAGGCCGGAAATATGCCGGCAATAGTAGCAACCGTTCCAGCCAATATGGTAACCCAGAAAGTTGAAGCTTTGGGGATGATGGATTGAAAAGCAAGTCCGGCACGGTAAATGGTGGGGTTGGCTGTTGTCCATCCTGCAAATATGACGGCAATGATGCCAAAAAAGCCAAGGGCGTTGTAGGCAAGAGGTCCAGGAGCTACGGTAGGTGCCTGTCCATTGGCCAGGAAGCTTTGGGCTTCGGGGCTTTTCAAATAAACTGCATACAACAAAGCTGCAGCAATCCACGCAATATAATGGCCTACATACATGCCCGCAGCTGTCGTCCATCCATTCGAAGCTTTGTCTGCAAATCTGAAAACAGACATATCGCTCATGCCTATGTGCATGGCCGCATTGCAAAACCAGGACCAAAGGACAACGTGCCAGAAAGTATACTTGATCTGGCCTGGAAATGGTTCACTGCCATCACCCCAAATGTTCCAAAAATCCTGAAATGAACCAACACCCAGCTGCCTCATGGCAACAATTCCGGCAGCGATGAATGCGATCACAATGATGGGCGACATCAGATTGGCGGCTTTGCTGACCGCATCATAACCCCTCGCAGCCACCAGAGATATGACCACCCCAATCAAAACTACAATAATTACCCAGGTAAAACTGTTGGGCATGGTATCTGTGAGCTTGGGCATTTCCATGTCAAAAGGTATTCCGACTGCAGTAGCCGAAACAGTAATCATCGATCCTGCAAGAAAACAAAACAAGACACCATTGGCCACATTGTAGAAAGTAACCAGGTTTTTGCCGCAAATTTTTTCGAGTTTATAATACAGTGTATATCTCTCCTTCACCGAAATGGCCGCCGTCAAATATCTCCATGACAATACAGCCATAAAGTTACCAATCAGCAAACCAATGATCAGGTCAAAAGCGCTTACTCCAGCAGTCAGGAACAAAGGCCCGATTACAAATTCAGTACCTGCAGCATGTTCGCCGGCATACATCCCCAAAAAGGACTTCCAATTTTTAAAATGGGATGGAGGAACGGGAACGCGCTCAAACTCCTCTGAGGTAGTGATAACCTCAGGCTGATTTACTTCTGACATGTAGGTACGTTTTGAATTTCTGTGCTAACATAATTCAAATATTGAATTTCCAAAAAATATCTATTTGTTTTAAACAACAGGCCTCTATATTATATATTTTTTAGCAACACACTTGTTTTATAAAATATTATTTCGAAAACGACAGATCTAGCCATCATCTTCATTCTTATCACTTTTCTGACGCTGTAGCAGGGTATAATACATACTATTAAGCACAAAAATCAATATCAAAATAAAGGTAAGAAGAACTCCCAAAAACAAAGTAACATTCATAGTGGGTGTAATGAGAGCAAACAACACAAAAAATCCTCCTGCCCACCACATTGATTTTCTTACCTTAATTCGGGTTTCCTCAAATTGCTCAGGATAATACATCACCAACAATAGCAATCCAATGGAAATCAGCAATGTCGCTATTGCAAAAATAAAGATCTTGTTTACGGTTGGATTTGGTCCGGCTACGGCAAGCAAGTTATTAAAACACGCTGCAATAACGCCCAGGGAAATGAGTGCTGGAATAAAAAGCAATTCTATAAATGTAGCAGCATTGAAGCCTGATTTAGGTTCGGCCCTGGAAGTGAGCGTGAAGAAAATCCACCAGAGCGCAAAGACAATGCTCAGCGCAAAGATGAAATTGACCAGACCAATACCATCAAGTGGCCTTGCTTCACTCATACCATTGACAACTCCAAGGACCAGCTCACCAAAAATAATGATGGTAAATAAGCCAAATCGTTCAAACATACTCGAAGAAAGGGATAACTCCAGTCTGTCCCTCTGTAGGATCAATTTTGCAATAAATGGCGGCGTATAGTTACAAATGAGCACAATTGGTATTAGAAATCTGAGCCAATCTTGGGAAACAAACAAACTCAGGAACATGGCAGAAAATGAAATAAGAAAAAGAATGGTATAGGGCAAATTGTATTTTCTGTGCGATTGATCATAAAGGCCTACGCTCCACCAAAGATAGGTGATGTACAATTGCATGATCATCAATGTTATGGTAAGATTGCGATAAGAAGCATCTTCTGTATTGTCGAGTGTTATCGAAAAACCTGCGATGATGATCATTTGCCAAAGCGTCATCAATCTTGTTCGTAGTCCTTCATTTCCATGTAAATCGTGATACAAACTGCCATTGACCCATCCCCAAAAGATCATCATAAACATAATGAAGAACTCCATGAGTCCATGTACATTCAGATGAAGTGAAAGATGATGTGTGATTCTTGAAATTGCAATGACGTAAACCAGATCGAAAAAAAGTTCAAGCCAGCTGACGCGTCGTTCACCAACATTCGGATCAAATTTTCTTGGAGCGCCCCACATTTGCGAAGAAAGGTCTTTCAGACGCATAAATTATTTTTATATTAGGTTAATGATGGTTTTTATCTGAAATGATTTGCTTTATCAGCTATTCTCAACAACAAATATCAGGTTTGAAAATAATTTATTTTTAAAAGTTGTTGGAGAGAAAAGTGCTGATTAGAAAAACATTATTGGTTTAATGATGATAAATTAATAAAACTGCTTGTATGGAAACGGATAAAATCAACGAACTAATGACAAGGACTTTTTCTGGCATGGGCTTCTATGGTCGTGATCTTACATTGGATAGCCACTTACCTTCTAAGTATCAACCAGGACTTATCCTGCATGAAAGAGGATTTGTCGACCTTACCTACAAACTAGGTGGGTTGACACAGCCTTGTCGTTTCCTTGTTGCAAGTGCCATGGTCAAAGATCTCGGAGTTTTTAATCCCGACGCAGCAAAAACCGGTCATGTCGTGCTCTCCCCCGGTCATTACTTCAAAGTATTGGATGTTATAAATGTGGGCAATCATACTCAAATCCTGCTACTCAATTTTCCTGCTGAAGCAAAACAACTCTTTTCGGACTACACCATTGAAGCCGAAGAGCAGGTCAAAAGTCGGGCAAAAGCCCTATTTGAAAAACTATTGGCGGCAGCGCCAATTGAAGAACTTCAGTCTCAAGAATGGCTGGAAAGAACCTCCTCCCCAATTGGCATGGATGAGAATGGAAATCTTTTTTGAATGGTTTTCCATAAGATCAATTAGACTTTTCTAAATATTATTGAAACTCCTTTTTCAGATTTAAGTCAAAAGAATTTTTAATTTCGGTCGCACAATCTAAATTCAAATAATGAAACAAATTTTCACAGCCGCAATCCTTTTACTCGTTTATTTTAGCACATCTGCACAAACCTCACTGTTCAACGGAAAAGACCTTACCGGATGGAACATTCACGGAACCGAAAAATGGTACGTTGAAAATGGTGAACTGATATGCGAAAGTGGACCTGACAAAGGTTATGGATATTTGTCCACAGCTTCATATTACGATGATTTTGTGCTCACGCTCAAATTCAAACAGGAGGCCAATGGAAACAGCGGAGTGTTTTTCAGGTCTACCATAGAAGGCACAAAAATCACCGGCTGGCAGGTAGAGGTAGCCCCTCCGGGACATGATACCGGTGGTGTATATGAGTCTTATGGAAGAGGGTGGCTGATAAAACCAGATCCCAAAAAAGACAAGTTCCTCAAAATGGGAGAATGGAATACCATGAAAATAAAAGTCAAAGGCGATACCGTCACCAGCTGGCTCAATGGCAAAAAGATGATCACACTCTCTGATGAAAAAATTGGAAAAGGGAAAGGAGCAATAGCCCTTCAGATCCATGACGGTGGAGGTATCAAAGTCCATTGGAAAGACATCGAAATAAAAGAACTTAAGAAGTAATATTGATTTCTCCCAAAGCGTAACAAATCGCACACAACCCGACTGTCTTGTAATGGCTACTGGCTTATGCCCAATGAATGAAGGTATGTATTGTTTTATGCCCCCAGATCCTTCCTGACTTTGACAAATGCATCGATGGCTTTGTCTATGTGATGGCTTTCATGTCCGGCTGAAATCTGTACCCTTATGCGCGCTTTTTCCTTAGGCACGACAGGATAGAAAAAGCCAATGACATAAATACCTTCTTTGAGCAGTCTTGCAGAATACTCCTGCGCCAATCTCGCATCATAGAGCATAACCGGCGTTATCGGATGCGTTCCTTGTAAGATGTCAAAGCCGGCTTCGCCCATGCCTTTTCTGAACCTCGCCGTATTTTCCTTGATTTTCGTAATGAGCTCTGTGCCTTCGCACAGCAAATCGAGCACAGCAATAGAAGCAGCGACGATGGAAGGTGCCAGTGTATTTGAAAAAAGGTATGGCCTGGATCTTTGCCTCAGGATTTCGATAATAGCCTTCGGACCAGCTGTAAATCCCCCTGATGCCCCACCAAGAGCTTTGCCAAAAGTGCCGGTGGTAATGGTAGGTTTGCCCCAAACTCCGCAATGTTCAGCGCTCCCTTTGCCTGTCGGTCCCACAAAGCCGCTGGCATGACAGTCGTCTACCATGACCATGGCGTCATATTGCTCTGCAAGTGCGCATACTTTATCCATTTGTGCAATATATCCATCCATGGAAAACACACCGTCTGTGGCAATCATGATTTTTTGTGCACCTTCCTCTCTTGCGAGTTTGAGGTTTTTCTCCAGGTCTTCCATGTCGTTGTTGGCATATCGGTAACGCTTGGCCTTACAGAGCCTCACTCCATCGATGATGGATGCATGGTTGAGCGCGTCGGAGATAATGGCATCTTCGGGCCCCAACAAAGGCTCAAATAGTCCACCATTGGCATCAAAGGCCGCAGCATATAATATGGCATCCTCAGCCCCAACAAAAGCAGCAATTTTTTCTTCAAGTTCTTTGTGAATGTCCTGTGTCCCGCAAATAAATCTGACAGATGACATCCCAAAACCATGGCTATCGAGCGCTTTATGGGCCGCTTCGATGACCCTGGGATGAGAAGAAAGACCCATATAATTATTCGCACAAAAATTGAGCACCTTACTTCCATCCTGTAAGCTAATTTCAGCAGATTGAGGTGAAGTAATGATGCGTTCCTTTTTGAACAATCCCTCTGCCTCTATCTCTTTCAGCGTTTGCTCATAAAATTGTAAGTCTTCTGTCCTCATTTCATTTAAGATTTGAAATTTGAAAATCGAAATTTGAAAATCGATTTAAATCATTTATTGTCAACCATTTAAAGCCAAAACCACCTTTAACTTTTAACCTTTAACTTTTAACCTAATCCCCCTATACATTCTCCACCATCTCCGCCACCATAGCCTTCAAATCAAAACGATGGTTCCATCCCCAATCTTTCCTTGCCTCACTGTCGTCGATCACTTCAGTCCAGCTTTCAGCAATCTTTTGCCTGAAATCAGGTTTGTATTCAATTTCGAAGTCTGGGTAGTGATTTTTGATTTCAGCATACAATTCTCCGGGTGTGAAGCTCATTGCTGCAAGGTTATACCCCATTCGACATTTTATATTCTCTACAGGGGCGTCCATCAATTGTATCGTTCCTGCAATTGCATCATCGGCATACATCATGGGTAGTCGGGTGTTTTCAGCCAGAAAACACTCGTATTTCTCTCCCTTTTTGGCAGCATGAAATATTTCAACGGCATAGTCAGTCGTACCTCCGGCCGGCACTGATTGGTAGGAAATGATGCCTGGGTAGCGCACAGACCTGACGTCGATACCATATTTTTGGAAATAGTAGTGATTCAGCAATTCACCTGTGACTTTGCTTACACCGTAAATTGTATCGGGTTGCATGGGCACGTGTTGTGGAGTCAGTTCCCGGGGAGTTGTTTTCCCAAAAACGGCAATAGTGCTGGGAAAAAATACTTTATCCAGTCCGAGCTCTCTGGCTATTTCAAGCACCGAGATCCATCCGTTGAGATTGACATTCCAGGTTTTCATTGGATTGTATTCGCCACCGGCAGATAAAATGGCTGCAAGATGGTACACTTGTGTTATGCCAAAGTCTCCGATCAATTCGCGCATCCTGACAGCATTGAGGATGTCAAGAAACTCATAATGTGGGTCGTTCGCATTTTTTTGAATGTCTGTCGCAAGGACGTGATAGGTGCCGAATTTTTTCCTTAATTCATTGGTAAGGACATTACCGATCTGACCGTTGGCTCCGGTGACCAGGATTCTGGTTTCTGACATTTGGTTAGCAAGTTGTTAGGTGTGGCAAAGATATGTTTTTTTTGTTTACGCCATATATGGCGGATTGAGACGCCATGCCTAGCGTCTCCACCTTTACCCGAGGCCTGGCGTCTCCACCTTTACCCGAGGCCTGGCGTCATCATTGATGCCAATTAGACGGATTATTGCGGATGTACTGCGATATCCGATAATATTCGTCTGCATTTCTGATCACATGATCATGGTATCTGGGCTGCCATTCAAAAACCAGTGATTTTGGATTTTTGGTAATGGTTTCCAATTTTCTGGCATTGGTGGTAACCGCAGATTTAAAACCTCGGATGATAGAAGGAAGGTTATTGCTTTGTGCTGAAAAAATATTACCCCGGAATATTGGATCTAATTGATTGTAGGTATTTTGGCCGATGGACAAGACGGCATGGAAATGATCTGGCATTACCACAAACTCTCCCAATACTAAATTCATATCCGGTCGGATGATTGGGGTCTTTAGCCATTCATCTTCAACAATTCTTCCTAATTCCGAAAGTTGCATTTTGCCATCATCAATTTGGCCAAAAAAGCGTATTCGGTTCTTTGTGTTGATGGTAATGAAATATATACCCTCTGAGGCATAGTTCCACGTCTGAAGCCTGGAGGAACTGATCCTGTATTTGTTTTGAAATTTTTCGTGCATAGGTTGTTCATTAAAAAAGAAAATGAAAATAAAAATTAAATGGAATAATTCAAAGGCTTTTTAAAATCAACTATTGCAAAAAAGATATTCCTTTCAAATAACTAAATGGAAATTTCATTACACCTTTTCAAATCAACAATTAGTGTTGATCTTTTCATTTATCATTTTTACTTTTGGCCATTGCAATTTTACCATCCATTATGAGCAGTCAATCAGGTTCTTTTTTTATAGTATTTCTTTTTCTACCATTTTTCACTGACGCCCAATCATCATTATCACCGGCAGAATTAAATGGGATCAAATCTGATATCATCAATACCAGGTATTCAAAGTTGTCATTAGAGAATATTCAGGAGACAGACGTGGTTTACAATCCTTCATTGGGAGGTTTTCATGTATATCTGACACAGACTTACAAAGGAATCAGAGTGGCAAAAACGGACATCAATGTTTTCTACAAAAATGGAAAAACAACAGTACTTGGGGCGAGCGCGGTTGATCAACCAAAGAGCACCTATACTGCGTTTCCTTCAGAAAGCCCTGCCAAAGGTTTGAGTCAGGCGCTCCTTCATTTTGGTATAAGAACTACACCAGAGCCAGGGACTAAAAGACAAAATGGAAACAAGACCTATTTCAAAGCACAGCGCAACAACAGTTACGAGTCAATCGTAGAAAAAATTTGGGTAGCAGAAAATGGCTTTCTGATGCCTGCATGGCAAAGTACATTTGAGTTGCCGGCACCCAACAATAAGAGTTGGGAAATCATTTCAAAAGTGTCTGATGGATCTGTGGTTTCAGAAGCATGCTTGACGGTGGAATGCAGTTTTGAGCATAACGTAGAAGATACTCAACCTTCCCATTTCATAGACGACCATTATAAAGAGGAGTCAGCTGTAAACGCTATGCTTACCAATTCTTACAGGGTCTTTGACTTGCCAATAGAGAGTCCAAGCTTTGGCAATAGAACACTTACCTCTAATCCCTGGCTAAGGTCCGGGCCTGGCAATGACGCTACCACCCTTGGCTGGCACAATGACAATACTACCAATTACACCATTACAAGGGGCAATAATGTTTATGCCTATGAAGATAAAGACGGGAACAATGCACCTGGATTTTCTCCAAATGGTGGTCCAGGGCTGGATTTTGACTTTTACTACAGTTCTTTTAAAAATCCGGATAGCATCCGAAGTGCAGGATTGACCAACCTTTTTCATACCAATAACCTCACCCATGATATCCTTTACCAATATGGTTTCGACGAAATATAAGGGAATTTTCAGAACCACAATATGGGCAGAGGCGGTTTGGGGGCAGATTACGTCCAGGCTGAAGGTATTGATGGGGCTGGAACTAATAATGCAAATTTTGCTACCCTACCCGATGGAATCAGGCCCAGAATGCAAATGTTTCTTTGGGCCTCAAAACGGGAGGTCTTAATCACACAGCCTATTGAGAACCAAATGGAGTTGATTGCTGAGGAATCGGCCTTCAGCACAAACAATAAGCTAATAAATACAGGCGAAGTTGAAGGATTTGTTGTGCTGGCAGATGACACCCTCGCCTGTACCCCATTAACAAATGCCGGGGCTATAGCCGGAAACATTGCACTGATTTACCGGGGTTCGTGCAATTTCACAGTTAAGGTAAAAAATGCACAGGACTCAGGTGCAATTGCGGTCATTGTCATCAATAACGCACCTGGTGCACCTATTCCTATGGGAGGCAGTGACAATTCTATTACCATACCGTCAATAATGATTTCTAATTTAAACGGGGCATTTGTCAGATCCTTGATCAATCAGAATGTAAGAATTTCAATGAGAGACCGTGCACCTGATGGCAATTATGACAATGGAATTATAGTGCATGAATACGGACACGGAGTCTCCAACAGACTGATAGGTGGTCCATCCAACACCTCGTGCCTCCAAAATGAAGAACAGATGGGAGAGGGCTGGAGCGATTATCTGGCACTGATGTTGACCACAGATTGGGCAACTGCCTCAGAAACCACGGCTAGAGGAATTGGCACCTATGCCCTAAATCAAGATCCTGAGGACATTGGCATCAGAACCTATAAATATTCCACAGATCTCAATATCAACCCATTCACATATGAAGATGTAGCTTCAACACCTTTAATCGTAACTGCAACGGGCAGTTTTAGGAGTCCTCACTTTATCGGTTCCATTTGGGCTACCATGCTTTGGGATTTGACCTGGAAATTGATTGAATCAGAAGGCATAGATGCAGACATTTATCATGGCAGCGGCGGCAACAACATCGCCTTACAGCTGGTCATGGATGGCATGAAGCTGATCAAGTGCAGCCCCGGATTTGTGGATGGAAGGGATGCTATATTGTTGGCAGATGAACTCAGGTATAACGGCATCCATAAATGTGCCATTTGGGAGGCATTTGCAAGAAGAGGCCTGGGATATAGTGCGTCTCAAGGATCAAGCAATGTTTTTAATGACGGTACAGAAGCCTTTGACCTTCCTCAGGAAGAGGTAGTTTCAGATATGGCCGTTGTTGAAGTGGATGAGCTAACAGAATTGGTCATCACCAAAACAATAAAAAACGGTTGTGAGGTCACCAACAACTTCCGTTTTGAAGATCAGATTCCAGAAGGAACCGAGCTCGTGGAAGTATATTCCGGAATCCCTCTTCCAGGCAAAAAGGTGGGAAGCCCTACACAAAACCTCCAGGTGCTTCAGGAGATGCAAATTGCCTACAAAGTCCTTATTTCGCCATGCATAAGTTCAGGGAATGCCTTAATCGAGACCGCTGAAGGATCGTCAGTTTTTACCAGCGTCAATTTACTCACCGGCTCAAGAAATTGGGTGAAATCATCCTCACATTTCAATAGTCCGGGCATGTCATGGTTTGCCCAGAATCCCAATGTCACTTCCGATTATACATTGACACAATCTGTAAATGTATTACTACCCGAAACTGCCATCCTGAGTTTTTGGCACAAGTTTGACACAGAAGCTACCTGGGATGGGGGTGTAGTAGAAATCAGCGTCAACAATGGACCATGGTCAGATTTGGGTGAATATGCGATAGAAAATGGGTATCCCTCCAACTTTAGTTCAAATGGCAGTTCCAATCTCGCAGGCAGACCCGGCTTCACCGGAGACAGTGAATTGCTTTTTGGATCCAGCGATTTCATAAAGACCAGCTTTGATTTGAGCGAATTTGGAGGACAGAATATAAAAATAAGATTCAGGTTCGCATCCGATGACAATACCGATGGAGGAAGCGGCTTGAATGGCTGGTACATCGATGATATCAGTCTTGATGATGCATCAGTCATTGCTACCACATCATTTAATTCAGGCATTCCTAATCTTCAGGCCAACACCAGCTTTGTCCAGGTCATACCATTTGACCAGGATATCGCTTTCGTAGATCAGGAAAGCAATGGAAATGGGAGCGGTAAAAACTGGCAGGATGCAAATAATGAGCTTGAGACCATGCTTCAATTGGCAGGATGCAGAAATGTGGATTCCATTTATTTGGCTGAAGGCATTTACATTCCAAGTGAATCCAGAGACTCTTCTTTTGTAATTCCCGATGGCACATCATTGATCGGGGGATTTCAGAACGGAGGACTGTCCAGGAATTTTGTGTCTTTTCCTTCGATTTTATCCGGTGAAATAGGCAGCACCGAAACAGGGGATAATGCATACCATGTTGTGAAAAACATGGCCACGATTCACACCAATAAATTAGACGGCATTTTTATCAAAAATGGAAATGCCAATGGAGGAGGTCTTGAGAGCATGGGTGCCGGGATTCTCAATCAGGGTAATTTGATTTTGCAAGATGTCATACTGGAGAACAATACAGGAGGGTCTGCGCTGCACAATCATAATTCAGGGCATATTGAATTCCGGGGAAATACCTCTGTCAAACAATAATTTTTAAAAAAATGTAAAATATACTTGACATATTATCAAATTACGTTTACATTTGTGTAAAATAAACTTGACATATGGACAAATTGACTTTACTTCCCCAAAAATTTAAGATGATAGGTTTAATGATATTTTTACCTGCATTTTTATTGTCGCTGGCCACGCTTTACAATGAATTTACTTTTGACTTCCTCACCATGGATTTGAGAGGTACACAAAATTTTGATTTTGACTCTGATTTTTTATTCAATCTAAAATATCAGAATTTTACGGATGAGGTGGGCATCATTCTTACCATTGTTGGATTGCTGTTTATTGCTTTCTCCAAAGAAAAACATGAGGACGAAATGATCAACTACATCCGGCTTAAGGCTTTGATGTGGTCGGTGCTTTGGAATTCACTCATCGTGATATTTTGCGTAGCTGTTTTTTATAATTCGTTGTTTTTGAATGTATTGCTTTACAACCTGTGTACTACTTTGATTTTATTTATCATAAAATTCAATTTTGACTTGTTTAAACTCAAAAGAAAAGCCGAATGAAAAACACTTTAAAAGTTGAACGAGCCATCCAAAATCTCACGCAAGCCGACCTGGCAGACAAGATTGGGGTATCCCGTCAAACCATCAATTCCATCGAAAGCGAAAAATATGTGCCTTCGACCATTCTGGCCTTAAAACTTTCCGAAGTTTTCGGAAAAACAGTCAATGAAATTTTCACTTTACAAGACGAAGACAGATAAGGCATCATTCCCGCATATTCCACGCTACCAGCTCCCACGGTTCATAGTCGTCCAAGGCGGCGACATAAGCCGTTTCAAAACCGACCTTGGTGTGGGCATGGTGAGATTTTACATTTCTCAATGCAATCAATGTCAGACAATATTCGTATTCATTTTTGTAGGCTTCACCAAAAGCTTTGTACAACTGCCTGAAAACGCCCTGACCACGCACAGATTCATCCACACAGATTTGCCCCATGAAGCAATAATTGAGCTCATTGAGCAATTTGTCATTCCACGAAATGGTTTCGAACAAATTGAAGACTTCTTCCAGATGTTCGACCTCAGGCATGAAACTCATGGGCATAAACAGTGCATACGCCTTGACAACACCATCGTGCTTCAGGACAATGTGGCCCCCCTCCTGATTCATCCTCCAAAGCAGATCTTCATTGTGTTTTAAGGTGACATAGCCATTTTCGCGCATCTGATCTGGTGTGAAATTGACAGCCAGGTTTCGTTTTTGTAGGTCAAGAATTCCCCTGATGTCCTCGATGGTTTCGGCTTTACCGATATTCCATGTAGTCGTATTCATGTGCAATTAAATTGGAGCGCAATTTAGGATTTTGATTTGTGATAAGAGAGCTTTTAGGAAAAGGTGATTTTTTATAATTTAATGTTTTTGAAAAAATGTCCAGATTTCTTCATTGGCAGCGATTGCTTGGCTGGGCACATCCGGAACAACTTTGACCTTTTTTCCTCCCGGCCATGCATGACCACCATCGTTGGTAAGAATGTATTCAACGCTTGCATTTTCAATACAGTTGGACCAACTTGTTTTGGAATATTTCGGATACAATTCAGAAGTGGCTTCATCCAATATGCATCCATTTTTTATAACCCAATGATTCCATCCATTACCGGATTAAACTTTTTACCCAAAACACCTTTCCCACCATCCGTAGGTACTTTTTTATCTTGTATGGAGTGAATGTGTAGTAATGGGACAGGCCTTTCAACATTACATTCCCCGAAAAAAGCATTTGTAGCTTCCACAACTGCAATGGCAGCTATCTTATCAGAAAGTTCACACGCAAGCCGATAGCACATCATACCACCATTGGACATTCCCGTAGCGAACACTCTTGTGGAAATAATTTTAGGATGCATTATAAGAAGTGTATCGATGAGATCGCTAATAAATTTCACATCATCAATATCCACATTTGATTTTGGGGCGCAGCAATTTCCAGCATTCCAGGTTCTGACCCCAAATAGTCCATATCCTTTCGCACCCTCTGGATAGACCACAACAAATCCCGATTTCTCAGCAAATGCAGTCATTCCGGAATTTTCTTCCAAAAGTTTGGCACTTCCTCCACCCCCATGTAAGGCCAGGACAAGTGCCACTTCAGAAGTATCATTATAATTTGAAGGAAGGTTCACCAAAAAAGTTCGCTCCATACCATTGACCACAATAGAAGATTCGTATCTCTTAGGAGACGATATTACCATCTTATTTTCACCGTAAACTAAGAGATACATCAGCAAGGCAAGCATACAGGATTTCATGTATCTTTGATTTAAATGACTGACCTTTTTGATGTCAATGGCTTAAATACAAACGTCAATTACATTCAATAATGATGCATCAAAGATAAATCATGTCCAAAATAGATGCAATTTACCCATTAGAGAAGTTCCCCGGCAAAGGAGGCTGGACGTACGCAGCCATTCCTGAAATTGCCCAAAATCCTGCCAACCCTTTTGGCTGGGTCAGCGTCAAAGGCACCATCGATGGAGTCCCAATCCAGACCAAACTAATGCCCATGGGAAATGGCCAACTTTTCCTGCCAGTCAAAGCATCACTCCGCAAAACCATCCGCAAAAGTCAGGGAGATACCGTGCATATAGTATTGGAATTGGATGAAATGGGTCTGGAAATACCGGAAGAACTCGAAAGCTGCCTACGGATGGAATCAAATGCCATCTGGACAAGGTTTATTTCCTTACCCGAGAGCAAAAGATCTGCCCTGATCAAATGGATATACGAAGCAAAAATGGAAGAAACCAGGGCTATGAGGATAGCCGAGCTGATTGATAAATTGCTGCTGGATGAGCTTTGAGAAAGGGGTAATAGCTCAGTTGCATAGAATTAAGAGTTGAAGTTGCTTTTATACGTAGATTTACTGGAATCACTTAAGTATTTACCACATAGCTGTCAGAAAGCTGTCAGACACCTTTCTGACAGCTATTATTCAAGTACCTATTTTTCTACGTATTTTATCAGATTTTCGCCATAATCCCGATCCATCACACCAAGAAACCCGAAAAATCATCAAAAACCAACCCAAAACCCATCAAAAAAGCTAAATAATTCAAGAGTGGTCAGACGGGTGTCTGACCACTCTAAAAAGACAATTTTTATATCTTACTGAATATCAACTACATATCCGTTTTTAAACGTTTATAAACGTTTAAAAACGCTTCTGCGATCACACCCTACTCCACCTCTTAAGAAAACTTAAAGTTCTTCAAATACATCGCCCCAGCCTCAGCCGCCTTGAGCGGTGTTGTGTTGTCATACCTCTCCTGCTCCAAGATGTAGTATTTCATGCCGTTGTCTCTGGCAACGGGCAATATCTTTTGGAAATCGATGATGCCCATACCCAGATCGCAGCTTGCATCCCTGGCGTCTGTTCCGGCCATCCTGTCTTTCACATGGCAGAGTTTGAATCTGTTCGAATATCGGGTGAGAAAATCGACCGGATCGGCACCGCCGGTGACCACCCAATAAATGTCCATCTCAAAGTCCACCAATTCTGGATCTGTATTTTCCATCATAAAATCCTGGGGTATCATGCCGGAAAATGCTTTAAAGCTGTATTCGTGGTTGTGGTAGCCGAACTTGATTCCGTTTTTCTTGCAGATTTTACCGCATTCATTAAACAAGTCGGTCACCTTGCCCCAGTCTTCCTTGCTTTTTTGTGCACCTATGTGTGGGCAGAGCAGGTATTCCAGACCCACCTCAGCTGCCTGGGCTGCTTTTTCCTCGAAGTTTTCTCTGATGTTGCAATGGCTGGAAACCATGTTTAAGTTTTGGTCGCCAAGAAATTTCTTAAAATCCCCCGGCGTCATGTCCCACCACAAACCTTGTGGGCCCTCATATCCCTCCAGTTGGCTGTAGCCAAAACCGCTTAATTTGGAAATCACACCCTTCGGATCTTTAGGCATGTCGGTCCTGAGCGTGTACAACTGGATGCCATAATTATTGAGCATGCCATTGGAAGACACTGCTGCCCCGCTCTTTGGGCTGCATGCTATTTGCGGGGCCAGGAGGACACCCCCTGCCAATAAACCCATGTGTTGTAAAAATGCTCTTCTGTCGTTTCTTTGATTCATGTTGCTGGCTTTAACTTTTCAAAAATGTATACCGAATTGAAAATGGATGGACCATACTAGAAGCATTTTTTAATTGGATTTTATTTCAAAATGCATCTATTGGCCGTTTCCTTTTCCGCATGGTTTGTATCCACAATGTAATGAGTTGAGGAATAAATTTTGACAATTGACATTTCATTTTGTTATTAATATGTAAAAACCAGACAAAGCCTTGGCATCGTACGTTCTTTAGTTATATTTTTAGTTGTCTTTACAACATGAAAGAGATCCACGCAATTATAAAAGCTTATCAAAACCAATATCTTGCCGGCAATCAGTCGGCATTGGCTACACTGGTCCATCTGGATGGTTCATCCTATCGCAGGCCGGGAGCAAGGCTATTGGTCGATGATGCGGGCAATATGACGGGTGCCATTAGCGGTGGTTGCCTGGAAGGCGATGCCTATCGCAAGGCAGCACAAGCCATTGCCAGCAAAAAACCAAGATTGGTGACCTACGACACATCAGACGAAGACGACGCCACCATTGGGGTGCAACTCGGCTGTGCAGGCATCATCAGGGTATTGTTCGAACCCATAGACCTCAACGACGCCTTCAATCCTATACGCTTGCTGGAAAGTGCAGCAGCCAGCAGGGATGAAAACATCCTGGTGACGCTTTTCAGCAACGATCCGGAAGGTCAGCACCACCAGGGAACTAAATTTATATTTCAGAAAGATCTGACCATCATCGGCAAAAGACCGGAAGAAAAAATTTTCAACAGATTGAAAAACGAAGCAGAGCAGGTTTTCAACAACCGCAAATCTGCATTTCTCGATTTGGAATCTTTCGAGACCTCTGCCTTTATAGAATATCTGCCGCCTCCTGTATCTTTAGTGATCGTCGGAGCAGGCAACGACGCCATTCCTCTCGCTGAGATGGCTGAAATCATGGGCTGGGATGTGGTCGTTGTTGACGGCCGCAATCATCTGGCGAAGCAAGAGCGGTTTACGCCCTCTTGCCAGATCGTTGTGAGCAAACCCGAACAAGTCCTCGACAGACTCAGGATCGACCACAGAACGGCATTTGTGCTCATGACCCACAATTACAAATACGATTTGGCCATGCTCAAGGCCCTCTCAACCAGGGAAGTCAATTATGTGGGCATGTTGGGGCCAAAGAAAAAGTTCGACAATATGCTCGCAGATCTCAACGATGAAGGCCATGTCATTCCTGACCGGGTACTTTCCCGCATTCACGCTCCCATTGGGCTGGAAATCGGCGCTGAGACACCGGAAGAAATTGCACTGAGCATCATCAGCGAAATCAAGGCTGTTTTCGGAAAGGCTCCGGGCGGATTTTTAAGGGACAAACCAGGCCCCATCCACCACAGAGAAAGCACCGATATTTCTTATTCCAAAACCAATTCATGAAAAAATACGGCATAGTATTGCTGGCTGCAGGAGCCTCCACCAGATTGGGGCAACCCAAACAGCTGCTCGCATACAAAGGCAGGACTTTGATCCAGCACATGATTCATCTGGTGTCAGACTTTCAGGAAACCGAAATTCGTGTCGTCCTGGGCGCCAATTTTGATGAAATCATAGACCATATCGACATTACCGGAGAGAAAGTACTTTTCAATGAAGATTGGGAAAATGGACTTTCCACCTCAATAAAGCGCGGTTTGCTTGACTTGACGTCAAATTTTCCGGATATTGCAGGCGTTATGTTTGTGTTATGCGATCAGCCTTTTGTGAATAAGGAGCTGCTTCAGAAAGTTTTTGAAGCGTTTGAAAAGGAAAAACAGATAGCTGCCTGCTTTTATGACGGCATCCTCGGTACTCCCGCAATGTTTGACAAAAGCTTTTTTGAAGAGATTCTTGCACTGAAAGGAGACAAAGGTGCGGGCATGATCATCAAGCAGCACCGCGATATTACAACCATAATACCGTTTGAAGATGGTAGCAAAGACATCGATACCTTCGCTGATTTGCGCTACCTCTGGTAAAAAATACTTATGCTGAAAGATACATTTGGTAGGGTTCACGATTATCTTAGGATATCACTCACGGACAATTGCAATCTGAGGTGCACCTATTGTATGCCTGAAGAAGACTATGAATTTACCCCTGTATCCCGACTGATGCAGGCTGATGAAATCGAAACCATTTCAAAAATATTTGTAGAAAACGGGGTCAACAAAATTCGCCTCACCGGTGGGGAACCGCTGGTAAGAAAGGATGCAGCAAACATCATCGAAAGACTTGCAAAACTTCCCGTCAAACTTACCATGACCACCAATGGTACCCGTGTCCATGACTTTATAGACCTTTTTGAAGATTGCAACATCAAATCACTGAACATCAGTCTGGACACCCTCGACAGAGATAAATTCATTCTACTCACCAGGAGAGACCAATACCAGCAGGTAAAAAGCAACATAGATCTTTTGCTGGATAGAAATTTCCACGTCAAAGTCAACGTAGTCGTCATGCGTGGTGTGAATGACCATGAACTGATCGACTTCGTTGCATGGACCAAAAACCAACCCATTCACGTTCGTTTCATAGAATTCATGCCTTTCACCGGCAACAAATGGGAAAATGACAAAGTGGTGCCGTGGATGGAAATGCTGCAAACCATCAGCGAAGAAATGCCCATTATTCCATTGGAAAGAATCAAACACGAAACTGTAAAAAAATATACCGCAGAAGGCCATCTCGGCACCTTTGCCGTCATCTCTACCATGAGTTCACCATTTTGTGGCGATTGCAACAGGATGCGGCTTACAGCAGACGGCAAAATGAAAAACTGCCTTTTTTCAGGAGAAGAAATCGATCTCCTCAACCCCCTTCGTCAAGGTCAGGACATCCTGCCAATCATCGTCCGGAACATTCTGGACAAAAAAGAAGAACTGGGCGGACAATTCTCGACCGACCTCGTAGAAGCCGACAAAATTCATAACCGAAGCATGATCACCATCGGTGGCTAAGCTACATCAAGAAAATTTTAAATGATTTCTGTTCAGGAAGCGAAAACGCTCATCAAAAACCATATTTCACCCCTTAAAAACAAAAAAGTAAAGCTGGAATCATCACTTGGCGCCGTCCTTGCTGAAGACATCTACGCTCCTTTGGACTTGCCTCCATTTCCACAGTCATCCATGGATGGTTATGCATTTGACCTTAATGGATGGAAGCACGGCTCACCGCTCAGAGTTACCTCTGTTGTGGCTGCCGGTAACACAGAAGATCCACCGGTCAAGGCCGGAGAAGCAGTCCGCATTTTTACCGGAGCCCCATTGCCCACATCTTGCAACGTTGTAGTCAAGCAGGAAAACGTCAACATGTTTGATGACAACATCCTCATCAACCAGGAAGAAGTAAGCATCAACGAAAATGTCAGAGCGCCCGGAAGTGAAATCACAAAAGGCACCCTGGGTCTCGAAGCAGGCTTTCAGATGACACCACCCGCCATTGGCTTTCTGGCCAGCATGGGCATTGACACCATCGAAATTTTGCCATCACCACGGGTCACCATCCTGGTCACAGGAGACGAACTCGTAGGTCCCGGTACAAGCCTCAAAAGAGGACAAATTTATGAGTCCAATGCCAAAATGCTCACCGCAGCTTTGTCGCAGCTTGGCATCACAGCCATCAAAGTCAAACACATTCATGACCAGCTCGAGGCCCATACAAAAGCATTAAAGGAAGCGCTGACCGATTCAGATTTGGTGCTGTTCTCGGGAGGCATCAGCGTTGGAGATTATGATTTTGTGGCCAAAGCCAATGAAGAAGCTGGCGTGAAAACCATCTTCCACAAGATCAAACAAAAGCCCGGCAAGCCCTTGTTTTTCGGTATGCACGGCGAAATCCCCGTTTTTGGCCTTCCCGGGAATCCGGCTTCGGTCATGTCATGTTATTACAACTATATCACCCTGGCCATTCAGCAACTGACCTCCAGACCCTGCCGTCCCGTTGTAGCCTTTGCCAGACTGGCCGGCGACTATAAAAAGCCCGAGGATATGACCCATTTCCTCAAAGGCAAATTCCTTCAGGAAACCGTCGAAATCCTCGATGGCCAGGAATCCTACCGCCTCAATTCATTTGCCCTCGCCAACTGCCTGATAGAAATGGAAACCTCCAAAGACTTCATCGCAAAAGGCGATTGGGTAAAAGTCCACCTCATCAACAAAAACATTTGAACATGGAAATAATGATTTTCGGACACTTGACTGAAATAACCAGATCTAAATCCATTGATGCACCTTGTGCGAAAAATATAGCAGAATTACGTCATAATCTGGAAGAAATGTTTCCAGGATTGGTTGGAAAAACTTTTGTAATCGCAGTGAACAACCAGTTAGAAACCGAGGAATATGTGTTGTCACAAAATGATCGCCTTGCGCTCCTTCCCCCTTTTTCAGGTGGTTAGTGAACTGTGAATAACAAATTATGCTTAAGTGAATCCCAAATAAAAGCATTCACAATTACCATATCTTTGCGGATACTAAATTGATTTTGATTGGAAAGGTACAATAGACAAACCATTCTGCAGGAATTCGGCGAAGCAGGTCAGCGCGCCCTAAAAAATGCGTCTGTCCTCGTCATTGGAGCAGGAGGTCTCGGTTGCCCGGTGCTTCTATATCTCAACGCTATGGGCGTGGGCAGGATAGGAATCATGGATGGCGATCAGGTGCAAATCAGCAACTTGCA
Source organism: Saprospiraceae bacterium (assembly GCA_020436935.1). Lineage (GTDB taxonomy): Bacteria > Bacteroidota > Bacteroidia > Chitinophagales > Saprospiraceae > JADKBO01. Next base: position 4,302 of record JAGQWX010000010.1, on the reverse strand, counting down.
TCGCCAGGTACTTTTTGGTGAGGGGGATCTTGGAAAAAACAAAGCTGTAACTGCTGCAAAGGCATTAAACACCAACAACAGTCAAACCCAAATTGATGTTTTTCAAGAAAATATTACGAAAGAAAACGCAGTAAATATCGTTTTTGAGTACGATATCGTCGTAGACTGTTCAGACAATTTCCCAACCCGTTATCTCGTCAATGACATTTGTTTTCTCATGAATAAACCACTGGTATTTGCAGCCATTAACGGTTTTGAAGGACAAGTCGCTGTTTTTAATTGGAAATCTTCGGGTAACTACCGAGATTTATATCCCATTATGCCTGTATTCGGGGAAGTTGCCAATTGTGAGGAAACCGGAGTGCTCGGCGTACTTGCCGGAATCATTGGGAGCATACAAGCTGCTGAAGTGATAAAAATCATTACCGGAATAGGCCAACCCATTGCAGGCTCCATCCTCAATTACGATCTTAGGGACCACAGCCAAATTCAATTCAAGTACAAAATAAACCCAAGCACCAGCCCCAGCTGGGAAAACTTCAGGCACTCAGACTATGCAGAAATCTGTGAGCTTCCACAGACACAACTCATCGACTTGCCGGCATGGGAAAAAATCGTAGAAAATGAATCCATGACCATAATAGATGTAAGGAATCATGATGAAAAGCCTAAACTCAAAATTAAGCATCTATCTCTACCTCTTCCGGAATTGAAAAAACAATTCCATATGTTGCCCTTGGGTGACATTTTATTCATTTGTCAAACAGGAAAAAGAAGCCGGGAAGCCGTAGTCATTGCCCAGTCAAAAGATGAGGGCACACGAAAATTTTTTACCTTGCAAGGAGGAATCAATGCTCTCCGACAACTAAATTGAAGTATAAAATGGAAAATAAAAAAATTAAAAACATCTTTCACGAAGGCCCCATCCTTCCTACCTTTATTTCAGACAGCATTGCCAAGCACGCCACAAAAACCGATATAGGCGGCCACAGTATATTTTTGGGTCAGGTCCGCGCCGATGTGATTGATGAAAAAGCCGTTGTAGGCATCGAATACACTGCCTACGAAGAAATGGCCCTCCAAAAAATGCACGACATCCGCGAGGAAATCTTTGCGAAATATCCCCTCAATTGCATGCACATCCACCACAGCCTCGGCTTTGTCCCAACCGGCGAATTGTGCCTCTTCGTCTTCACCTCCGCCCCTCACAGAAAGGAAGCCATCCGCGCATGTGAAGAAGTCGTAGAACGCATCAAGGCCGAGTTGCCCATCTGGGGAAAAGAACTCTTTGACGGAGATGGCTACCAGTGGAAAGTGAATGTGTAGGGGAAGTGGAAATTGATTTATAAATTTTCACAATTAAATACTTTGCATGTCTAGACCAATGACATTGGTGTATTAAGTTTTTTGTGATAAACAACACAGGAAGCATTCCTTGCAACAAATACAGTTGGCTTACTTCTCAGCCTTTGGTTTCGACTCCGCTCAACCACCACTACAAAAAATGTTTTGAAAACCGCTGACGCCGAGAATAAATGACAATGTAGAAAAATAGGGTTCAGATTTCAGTGATAGTGAGCGAAGCAACGGAATGCCGGCTTTTGACATCGTAATTAGTAACAATGGAGTATTTGAATAAAAACATGTGCACAGAAACCCAAAACAGAGTTATGGTCAAAAGACATAGGCTGAAGTTGCGAGAGCGAACGGTCCCTATGTGGAGCCATTAGATGCAATCAATGGCTCCATATAGGGAATCACCTTAATCTGAACCAAGCCTTTTTTGTAACTTTTTTTGGCGATTGAAAAAAAGTTAGCACAAGGCATGATATAAGACTAAGTCATTTCTTTATGATAAAAGTAAGTATCACTGAATAGGCAAAATGAGAATTCATTCAAATAGGAAAAGCATATGGCCTACACCTTAGCATTTGGTTTCGACTCCGCTCAACCACCAAGGCAAAAAAACGCTAAAACTTTCAATAAAAATCACAAAATGCGGGAATTGCCGACAATGCCTCAAAGAATGCATTTATAAACATACCTGGCCAAACTTAAAGATAATGCCGAAAAATAGGGTTCAGATTTCAGTGATAGAGAGCGAAGCAACGGAATGGTGCAAATATAAATTCCCCTCTTTCAAAGAGGGGTGGACGGCATACGACCATTTAAATTATTGCATGAAACTCATAATGCCGGCCGGGGTGTTGTGGGCAAAGGTCCATTTTTAGAGGGTGTATTTTTCTGTGGAAGTATGCCTTGCTCATGGCTCTGGCACTTAGTGGCCTGGTTGGTGCACTTCGTGTGACAACACCCCGTCATCTCTTTGAGATGACACCCCTCTTCAAAAGAGGGGAATATGGCATTGTCCTTTTTTGTAAGATAAAAAAGTATTAGGTAAAAGGCCAAATCAGAATGCATTCCTATATAAAAATCATATGGCCTACACCTTAGCATTTGGTTTCGACTCCGCTCAACCACCAAGGCAAAAAAACGCTAAAACTTTCAATAAAAATCACAAAATGCGGGAATTGCCGTCAATGCCTCAAAGAATGCATTTATAAACATACCTGGCCAAACTTAAAGATATTGCCGAAAAATAGGGTTCAGATTTCAGAGAAAGAGAGCGAAGCTATGGAATGGTGGCTTTTGACACCGTAAAGCATGAAAATGATGCACCAAAGTTCAAATAAAAAAACAGCCCCAAAAACCGAAGAAAAGCACACTTGTCCAAAACGATTTTGGTATAATTGATATTCCCCCCAATTTACTAGAATTGTAGGCAAATAAATTGATATTTTAGAAATAAACCCCTCCTAAGGAAAGTTTAGGGCCAATTGAACGCATTTTTCAGGTATTTTTTCCTTTTTTTGAATTGGATTATTTGCCCATTTCCACAAATCTGTTTTTACGAATAAATGTAGACGTAAGAAGCTCACCAAATTTGACAAGTGCCATGTATATTTTGCCTTATTCTTGATATACGTAATAAGTAGAATAGCTATCAGTGAACACCATATTTGGATCTGGACTGCATTTTCTGAAAAGCCTACAAAAGTTTTAATCTTAAAGAGTTGTTTTAATTGCTTAAAGAAGGATTCTATTGCCCATCTGGCTTTATATAGCTGCGAGACAGTGTTTGCTGTCCAAGACATATTATTCGTCAGCAGAATCAATGTCTGATCGTTTTTCTCATCATATACTTTAACTATTCTGAGGTTTTTGGGGCAAGCCTTCTGTCCTTTAAGACTGGAAAGCCTGATATCTTCATCTGAAAGAATGTGTTCATCTTTATCATCTGTGAGGTACTTTTCCATTATTTCGATATTGGCATTTGACTTTAACCTTGTGACGAAATGTATCCCTCTGCTGTCCAAATCAGCAAGCCACTCATAATCTACATACCCTCGATCCATCACCAGGATGGAATTTGAGGCGAAATTCATCGTTCTGGCGGCGGTAATATCACTTTGTTTGCCATCAGAGAGCACTGCATAGCTTGGCAAGCCTGAGTCGTAGTCCAGTACCGTATGGAGCTTTATAGCCCCCTTGCTGGTTTGGTATTTTGCCCAATCAAATAGATCTAGGCATAAAGTAATGGTAGTTGAATCCAGAATGGATATCTTCCTCTTTATCTGCTTTGCATATTGGCGCATGGGAGTAATTTCTGAACATAACCTGTTTAGCAGCTCGTAAAATATATCCTTGAACACTTCATAGTTCCTGTTTTTATTCAAGTAACTCAAGGATGATTTTGCTGGGGCCCGCGTAATTCCAAAATGATTGAGATTCCCTTCTGCACTCAACAGGCCATTGGCAATGTCGCGTAAGGATGTACTGTCGGAAAGTTGCATAAATACCATCGAAACCAGATGAGTTCTAGTATCGATTCCTTTTGAGTGTTTATCAGTCTGGTGCTTGTCTACAACTTTGTTAATTAATTCACTAGGGATCAGACCTAGCATTTGTACGAATAAATTTATATTTGTCCCGGGCATGGGGTGTGTTTTTTGCTACCACAAATGTGGGACATTCTACCATGCCTTTTTTATTTTATTTTGGACAGGTGTGGAAGAAAAGTCAAAAGACATAGCCTATGACTGAAGGGTGCGCAGCATTGGAGTGATACGGAATCACTCCAAACTGAAGATGAATGAACGATCCTGAAAGGTCAAGTACGACAGTACTTGAAGTGAATGAACGTGTTAGCGGTGGGATGGAGCAACCGCATCGCAGCGACTCAACATGATAGAGAAAACGATAAAAGTAAATTGCACTAACAATGCTTTTTCATATCAGAGC
>JAGQWX010000109.1 GCA_020436935.1 Saprospiraceae bacterium | reverse complement strand
GATGGAAATTTCTTTAAATTGAAATTACAGGATTCACTTGCTGAATATTCAGGAGAATTCCTGATTTATGAAAATGATCCATGCCAAAGCGCATGTATCTTTAGTAAGGGATTTAATTCGAGTTCTGGCTCTGATATTTTATTTTCATTCAAAACAGAGCTTGGAAAAACTTATTTTTTAAAGGTTCAAAGCAATAAAAACCAAATTTTTAAAGCAGTTTGTGAACCGGCTCAGGCAAATGATATCTGCTCCGGTGCCATACCTTTGGTTGGTGGAATAACAATCAGTGATTTTGAGAACCTGAGCCAGGACAAGGCTGATGGTTGTCGATTCCTTGACTTTCCAAAAGGCCAATGGTTTGAAATCTCAGGCAAGTCTGTGCTTTATGAAATAAAATCAAACAATGGCTTTGTTTACACCATATACGAAGGTACAGATTGTCAAAATCTAAAATGCTTACAGGTGAGACAGCTGTTCTCTGGATTCAAGTTGGTCTTAAACGTGGAATCCAATAAAAATTACTACTTAATACTATCTCCTATTGAAGATAACACCCAATTTGAAATAACGGAGAGAGAAAAAGAAACAAACAGCATTTGTGAAAACAGCAAAGCGATCACTTGTGGGGATACTGCATCTGTGAATTTATTGAGACACGGCCCCCCTTTAAATGACTTATTTTGTACAAGCAACTTCCCTGAAGCATGGTATAAAATTGAAGGAAAAAACAATGCTGTAAAACTCAGAGGTTTTAATGCCGAAGCCGGAAACCTGCAATACCTGGTCAGAAAGGATTGCAATGAAACCTGTCCCCTCAACTGGTTGCCAATTTTTTCTCCCAGCGACGATGGCAATAATTATTTCTTAAAAGAAGGTTTTGAATATTACCTAAAAGTTGCCTATCCAGAAAATGCAGCCAATACCAAAGACCCATTCATTTCTGTCGAATGTATTGATGATGCATACTCAAATGTGGAAAAGCAGTTTGCTATTCCCCTCACGTGTGGATCCCATATTTTGGATAAATCCAGGATCAGTACGAGCATTTACAATACATGTTTTAGAAATAATAACGGCACCTTATTCTATGAAATCCCGAATTCCGGATTTATCAGTATAAAGATAGACTCCAGAATTGACGATGCCTCATTTTTTATTGCTGATGACAATTGTAATTTTGTCCATAGCTTGAATCAAAACCCGGGTTTCTTTATACCATCAACAGGCAAATATTATTTAGTAATTGTAGCCAATTCACTGCGTAATAATATTGAATTCTCCGTATTTTTAAATTGTATCACTTCCAGCAAAGAAATTGGGAATGATGATTTGATTACTGTTACACCCAATCCTTTTACAAACCAATTGATTGTAAAATCTGATGCACTGAGCATTGGAAAAAATGTTGGCATACGTCTCTTTGATTTGGATGGCCGTTCGATATTCCAAAACTCCATGTCAGTGCAATCTGAGGCCGAATTAAATATACCGGTATCTCAGCATTTTAAAAACGGCATGTATCTCCTGGAATTGATCATTGACCAAAAGAGGTATTATAAAAAGGTCATTAAAGTGCAATAATCATTAAGCCATTATAAAACTGCGCTCGCTGAATGCCGGTAGATTGGGCCTGCCTTCGTAGAAATATTGAAGTTCGTCTTTTGGGTCCATCAAACCCAGGCTGTACAGTACAGGAACAAAATGGTCGGGTGTGGGCGCTGCCAGCTTACCCAACTTATGGCTGGTCTCATAATTGATGATGTCCGCGACGTTGCGGGTGTCGATCTGTTTTTTGATCCATTCGTCGTATTCCGCTTCCCATCCAAACGGGCTCATATCACCCGTGCGCATTTTCTGTCCAATGACCTGGAGGTTGTGGATGAGGCTACCGCTGCCGATGATCAAAACTCCCTTCTCACGGAGGGCTTTGAGTTGTTTGCCCAACTCATAATGATAAGATGGCGCTGCGTAGTAGGAAATGCTCATCTGAAACACAGGAATATTGGCTTCAGGAAACAAATGCATGAGCATGGGCCAGGCACCGTGATCCAGACCCCAGTCTTCAGTTGCTGCCACCTGAGGCACCAGGCTGGTCACTTCTTTGGCAATTTCTGGTGCGCCATGGGCGTGGTATTTGGGGTCGTAATAATTCGCCGGAAAGCCGTAGTAATCGTAGATCTGTTCCTGTTCAGGAGAAACATTGACGTAGGTCCCTCTGGTGAGCCAGTGCGCAGAAACGATCAAAGCTGCCTTTATCTCATACTTGCCCTGGAGGCTGCCACCCAGATCATGGAGGGCCTGCCAGAAAGGGCGTTCTTCTTTGGAAAGGGGTATATCCATGGGATTGCCGTGTGAGGTAAACAAAACCGGCATGCGCTGGCCTTGTATTGGCAGCGTGTCCACAAAATTTTTAAAACTTCCCAATGTACCCACGGCTGAAACTGCGATTAGTGATGAAATAAAGTCTGAGCGCTTCATTGATTTAATTGTTGCAACAAATATACACAGATTTGGGATACTATGTGGGAATAATTTTAGGGTATTGGTCTATGGTAGGAGGCTATAGATTATAGGTTTTAGATAATAGGTATTAGATTTGAGATTGCTTTTATTTCACTGTGCATCATCCAATTTTCTGCGAGAATCAGCGGTCTAATCTGCGCATTTCTGCGGGAAACAAACAGGCGATGTTTTTGCGTGTATTGGCCTTTCCATCAACAATTCAATTTGCAATTCGTAATTCAATCGTCCACAAGTTTCTGAGCGATGTCAAATGCAGCAGATTCGAAACCAGCGGAGCATATGGTTATACCATTAAAGAGTTAAGTTCCATTAAGATTGGCTTCACCCCGCCAACTCAATAGCCATTACAAAATAAAAGGCACCTAATACCTCATTAATTTTCTCGCAAAGGCGCAAAGTAATTGTGAAATAAAAGGACGCAATGCGTTCAAATGTTTGAATTTAAAACATCTGATAATGTATTTCTTTTAATACCTGATAGCACCTAATACCAAATACCTAACACCTCTAAATCATTTACAATCAGACTGATCATAAGCCAGCACATGTTTGGAAAATTTTGACCAAAACATGCCATCGGAGAACTGAGATTTTAAGGCTGGGCATGACTGGTACAGATGCTCTAATTCTTCGTCATAATTCTTTTTGTACAAGCGGAAGGCAGGCTCGTCTCCGACCTTAACATAATAGGATTTTGCGTCTCCTCCGGCCATGGTCATGCCCCCAATGCCAACGGACATGGTCTCTTTGGCGTATGGATCATTGAAAACTTTAATTTTTGATGAGAATGATGGATTCATCATTTGCAAGAGCAGGGTCAATTTCTTTTTCTTGAGCAAAACTTCTGAAGATTCAAAATAAAAGTAGCCGGGACGCATCATGGCTTTTGAATTAGAAGCGTCTTTTTGCATTTTATTGATGTCAGTCGCCTTATCCACTGCGTTTATATACTTTGACAATCCCGAAGGTGGGAGGTACATGTATTTGATGTCTTCGGGCTTGAGTTTTTTCTTTTTTCCGTCTTCCAATTTTATGGTGACTTCCTCAAGCAAACCTTTCTTGCGGTCCAGGTCTTTTACTCGTCCCACGAGTTCAGTGCCGTCCATCAATGTAATGTAAGAATCTTTCTCATCGGTGATGCGTATTGCTTCATCCATGAAGTCATCCTGTGCGAATGTTGAAAAGGAAATAAGACATAAAAGGAAAGATAAAATCAGGTTTTTCATAGTAGTATTTGTTTTGCTTGGAGGAAGAGAAAATTTCCCCGTTTTTAATTTGTAAAAATAATCAGATGGACAAGTATAAGCATTTGCAGAGATAGTTGAAAATTTAAGTGCAAATAATTTGTATGGATGGTGCGTGTTTATAATAAAGTTCACTTATGAAATTCTATTACTCAAAAATTCAACATGAGCATGGCAAGTGGGGAGAAACATTTGTATTGACAGGTATTACTACGTAGGAACATTGAGTCTCCTAAGTACTGTTGTCGGACAAGTCTCCGACCACTCGTGAAATTTTAGTACGTATTACTACTATTCCCAATTCCTTCTTCAAAAAATACTTAATAGTGTAAGGGTTTTGGTCCTTAAAATAATTGTCTTACTTCATGCTCTTCTTATTCAGCGTCAGAGTTGTCATTTTATAAGACCATCTGGACCAGGCAAAGTGATTTCTATTCCTGACTTGAATTGATGATTTTTTGATAGTCTTCCTGGGTGTTGACGTTGATGAGCTGTTGGTGGTCTTTTGTAATCACCTTTTTTATATCTCGATCGGCGAGCATTTTTTGCAAACTCAATTGCCCGTTTTCTATGCAGTTTTGAATGGTCATAGCGGCCTTTGCTTCATAAATACATATAAGGGGCTCGGGATACGCAAAACCTTCACCCTGGACCAAGGTGGCAAATGCTTGCTCGTCTCTCTTGGCAATCAATTCCTGGATGAGCTCTGTCGAAAGCAGTGGCAGATCGCAGGGAATTACCATAACAGCCTGGGTTGGAAAATGATTGAACCAGGTCGCCAGTGCTCCAATGGGTCCTTTGTCGGGAAATCGATCCCGAAGTATTGCAATTCCGGATTGAAGATCAAATTCAATTTTTTGGTCTGCTCCTACGGATATGAACTTATTATGATGCAGGTCTTTGATTTTGAATAGCAAAAGGTCAAGAGCCGATGTGCCCTTGTAGGTGAGCAGGTATTTGTCTGAGCCCATGCGCTTGCTGCGTCCGCCGATAAGGATCATGATATTCAGACCATTGTTCATCAGATGGCCTGGGTTTCGGTGAGCCAGTATAAAAATTCCAATGCTGCAAAAGGTGGTGTGAGCTTGCTGGACTGGGGTGCCTGGTCGTGGATGAGTTTGTTCATCGTTCGCATGATAGTGAAATAGTTTTCCACTGGAATGTCTTTGATTTCCTTTCTGGCGCCCAATAAAGCCATGGCTTCGCAAAACATCTCAGGAGCGAAGAAGGTATATCTTTCGGGATACATAAAGGTCAAATAGATGCTGGCTACAAAGGCATTGTGGTAGTGGCTTCTCCAAGTGATGGTGGGCTCGTCTTCGGTCAACATGCCCAGCAACTGGTCGCAATGAAATTCAAAGCGCCCCACCCTGCCAGTGATGTCCTTTTGCTCGTCAAACAGATCGTCGAATACCTCCCTGACCAAGTGCGGATATCGGGAAGCAAAGTGCATCATCATTTCTTTCGGAAAATAATCCACGCCTCTCCAAAGCCTGTTGCTGATTTTGCTCGTCAAAGCCTGATCGATCATGGCAGACCAGTCTTTGGCTTCCCTGTCCCAGTTTTTTCTAAAGTTTTGCAATGCGTCGCCATACAAATCCTGGGTGGTGTATTTTTTCTTTTGCAAGTCGGCTAGGAAATGGATGAGTTTTTGGTCAAACACAGCTTTGCTGAACATAAAGAGAGGTTTTGTGGGGGTAAAGATAGGCTTCCGCGCATTATTTTGTGAATTTTCTCACATGTCACTCCTTTAATTAACAATGATTTATTGCCAAACTTATCCGCAACCACCAAAAATTCTGTCGATACTGCATCATGCGGGCACAGATTTCAATGTTAGTGTTACATATTTGAAAAATGTTAATTATTAAACGGATAATTAATATCATTGCCAAAGGTAAATAGCCCGCTATAGATTATATTTGCGGCCTGAACCAGAACGCTTTAATAATACAACTTGATGGAAGAAAACAAATCTGCAATTTTAGTGCTCCAAAATGGCACAGTTTACAAAGGCAAAGCGGCAGGATTTCAGGGCACCACCACAGGTGAAATTTGTTTCAATACCGGCATGACCGGTTATCAGGAAATTTTTACTGATCCTTCGTATTTCGGACAAGTCATCGTTACGACCAATGCCCACATCGGCAATTATGGGGTGAAATTTCAGGATGAAGAATCTGAGAAAGTACAAATCTCAGGCCTCATTTGCAAAAATTTTACCAACGAGTACTCTCGTAAGATGGCAGATGAAGACCTCAACCAGTATTTCACAGACAATAAAATCGTCTGCATTTACGACATCGACACCCGTGAGATCGTCAAACAAATCAGGGATGGAGGTGCTATGAACTGTATCATTTCATCAGAAACGGATGATATAAATGCACTTAAGCAACAACTGGCAGCTGTTCCGTCTATGGATGGTCTGGAGCTATCGAGCAAAGTCACCACGAAAGAAGCTTATTACCTGGGAGATGAATCTTCAGACATCAGGATAGCTGTTATGGACTTTGGTACAAAGAAAAACATCCTCAGGTGTTTTACAGAAAGAGGGGCTTATCTCAAGGTTTTCCCGGCTAAAACACCGTTATCTGAATTGATGGAATTCCACCCTGATGGTTTCTTCCTCAGCAATGGCCCGGGTGATCCGGCTGCCATGGATTATGCCATCAAAACAGTGAAAGATATACTGGAACTCGACAAGCCAGTATTTGGCATCTGTCTGGGGCATCAGTTGCTTGCTCTTGCAGCCGACGTCAATACTTTCAAGATGCACCACGGACACAGGGGCATCAACCACCCGGTGAAAAACCTCATTTCTGGAAGCTGCGAGATCACCAGCCAAAACCACGGCTTTGCCGTAAGTGCTGATGAACTCAAATCCAGGGCAGACATTGAAATCACGCATATGAACCTCAACGACAATTCTATTGAGGGCATCGCACTTAAAAATAAACCTGCTTTCTCCGTGCAATATCACCCGGAAGCAGCACCCGGACCACACGACTCCAGGTATTTGTTTGACCAATTTATAGATAATATTAAGCTAGCTAAAAACAATTGATTATGAGTAATATCATTGATGTACACGCAAGGGAAATCCTCGATTCAAGAGGGAACCCAACTGTAGAAGTAGAAGTAATGACAGAAAATGGTATCATAGGACGCGCTGCTGTGCCCTCTGGTGCTTCAACTGGAAAATATGAAGCCGTAGAATTACGCGACAACGATAAAAGCAGATTTGTTGGCAAGGGCGTTTTGGAAGCTTGTGCCAATGTTGATGAAAAGTTGGCTGAAGCCCTTGTTGGCGAAAGCGTTTTTGACCAGAGAAGGTGTGATGAGCTCATGCTTCAGGTAGACGGTACCGACAATAAGGCGAAAATTGGAGCCAACGCCATTCTTGGTGTTTCTCTTGCCATCGCCAAAGCTGCAGCTCTTGAATTGGAGCAGCCTCTTTACAAATACATAGGCGGTGTGAATGCTCACGTGCTTCCTGTGCCAATGATGAACATCCTTAACGGTGGTAGCCATGCGGACAACAGCATTGATTTTCAGGAATTCATGATCATGCCCATTGGTGCAGAGTCATTCAGCCAGTCTTTGAGAATGGGTGTTGAAGTATTCCACCACCTCAAAACGGTTCTTAAGAAAAAAGGATATTCTACCAATGTTGGTGATGAAGGTGGTTTTGCCCCCAACATCAAATCCAATGAAGAAGCGATAGAAATCGTACTTCAGTCTATTGAATCTGCGGGTTACAGACCGGGTGAGGACATCTATATCGCTATGGATGCTGCTGCATCTGAGTTTTATGATGAGGAAGCTAAAGTATACCACTTCCACAAATCCAACGGTCCGAAACTGACCAGTGAAGAAATGGTGGATTACTGGACAACTTGGGTGAATAAATATCCTATCATATCAATTGAAGACGGATTGCACGAAGACGACTGGAGTGCATGGAAATCTTTGACTGAAAGATTGGGCAAAAAAGTACAACTCGTTGGTGATGACTTGTTTGTGACCAATGTGAAGAGGTTGCAAATGGGTATTGACCAGGGTTGTGCCAACTCTATCCTTGTGAAAGTCAACCAGATCGGATCATTGACAGAGACCATCAACGCGGTATCAATGGCAACAAGAGCGAGCTATACCTCAGTGATGTCACACAGATCTGGAGAGACTGAAGATACAACAATCGCTGACCTTGCAGTTGCCCTCAATTGTGGTCAGATCAAAACCGGTAGTGCATCAAGAAGTGACAGGATCGCTAAATACAATCAATTGCTCAGAATTGAAGAAGAATTGGGTGAAGCAGCATTCTTCCCAGGTACTTCAATTTTGAAAAGATAATTGAAATAATCCATAAAAGAATTGTTTATCAATTCTTTATAGTGTATTAAAATATTTAATACCTTAGCAGCCTAAAGCGGTTGTTAATGAATTTGATTCGTTTGGTAAAAGTTGGTCTGCAGAAGGCAGGTCTCAGGGTTCCTGAAAAATACGTCAATAAGTTTAGCCTCACTTTGGTGGTTTTCCTGATTTGGCTTGCATTTTTTGATTCCTACAGTCTGATAGAAAGGTATCAGCTGGGAAGAACCATTGCCCGTCTGGAAAATGAGCGCGAGGCTTACATCAAGTCGATCGATCAGGCCCTGACCAACAAAACTGACCTTGAGAAAAACAAGGAAAAGTTTGCCAGAGAAAAGTATTTTATGCACAAACAGAACGAAGAAGTATTCATTGTAGAACCTAAAAAAAGATAATGAGCGTACTAGTTAATAAAGATTCAAAGATCATCGTGCAGGGATTCACTGGCAGTGAAGGAACATTCCATGCTGAGCAGATGATCGAATATGGATCAAATGTTGTTGGAGGGGTAACTCCCGGAAAAGGTGGTCAAACGCATCTGGACAAGCCGGTTTTCAATACTGTGGAAGAAGCGGTAAAAAAAGTGGGTGCCAATGTATCCATCATTTTCGTACCACCGGCGTTTGCGGCTGATGCCATTATGGAAGCTGCAGAAGCAGGCATCAAAGTGATCATCTGTATCACAGAAGGCATTCCTGTTCAGGACATGGTGAAGGCAAGAGCTTTCATTGCCAACTATGATTGCAGATTGGTTGGACCAAACTGTCCTGGTGTGATTACTCCTGATGAAGCAAAAGTGGGCATTATGCCGGGTTTTGTATTCAAGAAAGGAAATATTGGCATCGTGAGTAAGTCGGGAACACTGACTTACGAAGCAGCTGATCAAATTGTAAAAGCAGGCCTGGGTATTTCTACAGCTATCGGAATCGGAGGTGACCCAATCATTGGAACTCCAACCAAAGAAGCGGTGGAACTTTTCATGAATGATCCTGAAACCCACGGCATTGTACTTATAGGTGAAATTGGTGGAAACTACGAGGCGCTTGCGGCGAAGTACATCAAAGAAACAGGAAATAAGAAGCCTGTGGTTGGCTTTATTGCCGGTCAAACTGCGCCTAAAGGAAGAACCATGGGTCATGCCGGAGCTATCGTTGGCGGACATGATGATACTGCAGAAGCCAAAATGAAAATTATGGCGGAATGCGGAATACACGTTGTAAAGTCACCGGCAGAAATCGGCGAAACAATGAAAAAGGTTATGGGCTAATCTTTAGTCAATAAACAAAAATATGAAGGTGCTTTCTGTTATAGGAGGCACCTTTTTTATTGGGATTAGTTGAGGTAGGAGCAATTTGCAGGTATTTATACCAAATGATCTGATAAATTTTGGGGGCTCATTGCCTTAAAATCTTGAACGTATTTACATCAAATACTTCACTTGCTTATCTGTGACATCTTGGATGCATTTATTTCTGAGCTTTACTTTAATATTTGGGGTTCCTGGATGTCAATACATCACAAACTTCAGCTTTGTCTTTCTGACTTCTGAAGCGAACATGATTCACATGTGGCAGGTCTATGGTTAATTGGACGAATGTGATTCACATGTGACAGCTCAATACTCAATTGGACGAATGTGATTTACATGTAGCAAGTCAATGCTCAATTGGAAGAATGTGATTCACATGTGGCGGCTCAATACTCAATTGGACGAATGTGATTCACATGTGGCAGGTCAATGCTCAATTGGACGAATGTGATTCACATG
>JAGQWX010000108.1 GCA_020436935.1 Saprospiraceae bacterium | reverse complement strand
AACTCAATACTCAATTGGACGAATGTGATTCATGTGTGGCAGCTCAATGCTCAATTGGACGAATGTGATTCACATGTGGCAGCTCTATGCCCAATTGGACGAATGTAATTCACTTGTGGCACGTCAATGCTCAATTGGACGAATGTGATTCACATGTGGCGAGTCAATTCTCAATTGGACGAATACGCATCACATGCTGCTCTTTCAAGTTGAAGGAACCCTTGATGTATGTTCGCCACCTAATTCAACTTCAAGGAATTATGCGCAAATACAAATTATAACAATTGTGTAATTTTTTTCCCGCAGCAAATCGATTTGCCAATCTAATGATCTTAAAAACTTTTTATCTTAGCATGATGCAAAAAATTCAATTGAACAGGGCAGATCTCCTGGCCCTCCAAAGAACTTATCTCGCGAATGAACGGACGCTCCTGGCTTGGTTCAGAACCTTTGTAGTCATGCTAAGTTCTGGATTTGCAATTGTAAAGATGACAGCGTTTGAAGAAATCCTGCCCTTGGGATATGCATTGCTCGTTGCTTCACCTCTCCTCTTACTTTTTGGAATCATAAGATTCGCTTATGTAAAAAAGCAACTCAGAAAGTTTTACACCAAAGACTTTCAGGACGCTGTAGAACAATAAGCCTTACATTCTGTAGGATATACCAAGACCAGCAAAGTGGTTGGTACTGCCAATCGGTTTTGAAATGTAAAATCCGGTGGTAAAGGGCTGTCCTGTCAACATGTAAATGGCTGAAACAGACCATCTCTTTTGTATGTGATAAGATATGCCGAGGGTTTGAAAATAATGTGCCTTAAAAGCAAACTCTTTGGGCACATTCGTGGAGAAGCCCGGAGTAGCCACATCGCTTTTTTCTGTGAGCAGTCCATTTTTTCCAACTCCCGCATATTGTCGTAATCCGAGTTCTGTAGCGAGTGACCAATTTGAACTCATCTGCCATGCCAGGCCGGTGGAAGCTCGCCAGTTGAGGCTAGATTTTTTCTTTGTTGCATTTACCGAACTTGAAACATTGAATTCGTCGTAGGCAACATTTTGATAAAGTTTATCGGCTTGACTAGCCAGCCCTTGAGGATAGACCTGTGGATCAAAATAATTGACACTCAGATTGTTGTAGGAAAGATTTCCACCGAATGACAATGCGAGGCTGGGGTGCAAAGGAATTTTGTACGTCAATTGCAAGCCCGACTCGAACAAGCCGGGGGTGTTTAAAGAGGCGAACGTGGTATTTGATAAATAAAGCCCACCTTCAGTTTGTACATTTTCCGATAAAGCATAAGAGGATGTTGGCGTTTCGGGGTCAATAGTAGGATTAAATTTATGTCTGATGAAAGATTGTTTGAATGGGAGTTCTGCAAGGCTTTTGTCATTTCTAGATGTTATAAGTTCAGTACTTCCGGCAGTCCGTACGCTAAAGGGATTATCGTCAGCAGTTGTTTGCCCTCCAGCAGACACTAATTCTTCTTTTGTTTGATCGGAAATAGGAGTCTGATTTTCAAAATTTTCACTTTTTTGAGAAGATTTAAATGCAGGTATGGCCAATCGTTTCACCTGAATTAAGGTTTGTTGATTTGAAATAGGACCTTCAGCAAGTTTCGCGTAAGCATTATTGTGCATATCGTTTGCAGCAAGGATCTCATCTGGTGAAGCATCTACCCCGGATTGTATTGCAAGATCACTTTGTGCATTTTCCTCTTCAATTTGCATCTGATCCATAGATGCAGATGATTGTATGGAAGGGACAGAAACATGGTCCACATCATGTGCAGGCTCTACATTGCTTCCTATATAGCTAAACAAAAAAAGCATGGCTGCAACGCCACTCAGGCCTGCAGACCACCACAGCCAGAAAGCAGCCTTCCTCTTTTTCTTTTGAGGCATTTCCTGATCCAGCAAAACACGCATGGCCTCCCAACTGCGGTTCTCCAGATTTTTTAATTTATCGTCGTCACTCATTGTCCAAATTGATGTTTGGTAAGATGATCTTTTAATATTTGTCTGGCCTGGAAGACGTGCCATTTTGAAGTACCTTCACTGATGCTCAGTGATTCGGCGATTTCATTGTGGGCATATCCTTCCAGGTGATATTTAATGAATACTTTTTTGGTCATTTCGGGTAAAATATGGAGATACGATACCAGATCTTCAAAGTACAATTTGTTGAGGGCTTCGGCATCTGATGAACCATTGTCCTGAATTTCCAGAAAGGCCACACCTCTGTTTTTCTTTCTGAAATAATCCGCCAGCGTACTGAACACCACCCTCCTCAGCCAACCTTCAAATGAGCCGGTAAACTGAAACTGCTCCATCTTTTTGAAGGCTTTTAAAAATCCATCGTTGATGATAGAAGTCAGTTCGTCCTCATCTCTGGTATATTTCAAACACATATGATACATAGAAGAGAAAAAACAGCGGTAGATGTACTCCTGAGCCTTGCGGTCATTTTGAATACATTGGTTGATCATCTCCACCAGTTGCGGATCTGATTGCTTGTCTTTTATGCGCTCTGTTTCTTCGATATGTTGCCTATTAAGTGCACTTTCAGGCATCTAAAATACGTGTTTAATCCCATAGACGCCAAAGGATGCACGAGGGTTGGTGAGAAATGAATAATTTTTTAGCTCGTTGTGCTTGCATTGACTCCTATCATCGTGCTCAACTCAATATAATTTCAAATCTTTGTTTACATTTGACTCATATTATAAATATTTATGATGGAAAAACATCCTTTTTTAAATTACTCCATTGATGATCTAATAGCATTTGGCAGAGAGCAGAGCAGCGCATACAAGTCCAACCCTCCTTTTCCAAACATCTATTTCGACAATTTTTTCAATGCTGATTATTTAAGAGAGATTGTCGCCGAACTTCCTGATTTGGGGGGTGATAAAAAAGACATCCATTATGCCAACCCCAACGAGATCAAGTATGCCTCCAAAGGTGAAGGTCGATTTGGTCCAAAAACCAGGGAATTCATGCACTTCCTCAATTCTCAACCATTCCTTGAGTTTCTCCAGGAACTAAGTGGGATTGAAGAGACCCTCATTCCGGATCCTTATTTTGAAGGAGGAGGAATGCATCAGATCAAGCCGGGTGGTTTTCTGAAAGTCCACGTAGATTTTCATTCACATAAAATGACCCACCTTGCCCGAAGGCTCAATGTCCTGGTCTATCTCAATGAAAATTGGGATGAAGAATGGGGAGGTCACTTCGAACTATGGGAGAAAGACATGAGTAAATGTGTCACCAAAATTCTGCCTGTCTTCAATAGAATGGCTATGTTTAGTACCACAGGAAATTCATGGCACGGACATCCTGATCCACTCAATTGCCCACCGGACCGAAGCAGAAGGTCTTTGGCGCTGTATTATTACACGAACGGCAGACCAAAAGACGAACTCAGTGAGGACCAGGCAGGTAGGATTACCACCACTTTTGCAGCAAGAAAAGGACAAGATTCTGCAGAAATGAGCAGATTCAATACGCTGGTCAATCTGGCCAATGACTGGTTGCCGCCAGCGGTCGTCAGGACGATCAAAAAATTTAGAAACAAGTAATCGGTCCAGATTCAGGAATTTTTTACTGTTCAGGAAAACTTGCTTAGCGCATAATGGCAATAGTATTTTCGGAAGTTATTATTATTCTGACAGGATTGCTTTGTGGGTGCTCAATCTGATCTTACTGATTATCGGATAATGACTTTGGCTGATCCTGACCCATTGGTGGTAAGTATAGTCACAAAATAAATTCCTTTAGTAAGATTATCAGACAGATCTGCAGTGTAAGTGTTTTCACCAATTGCCTGCTTTTTCAGGGATTGATGCAGCAGGTTCTTTCCACTTTCATCAACAATCGACAATACCACATCTTCATTACTGTGGAGGTAGTACCGAATGACAAATTGCCCGGAATTTGGGTTGGGAAACACTTCGAGAGCAATATTTCTCGCGCTGTAAACATTCAATACATCTGTCCCGGATCCGTGAGTATTCTCCAAAAACACTTTAAAAATCGTCGGGCTTGCCTTACTTTGACTTCCATCATTGGTAAAAAAAATATTTGCTGCAGTACTGCTGATGCCACCAAATATGTAACCTATCAAAGATTTCTCCTCCGGTAATGCATCGAGGTCAAGCACACCATTGGCAAAAACAGGGAGCTCATTCACCGGGATAAATTCTGAGCCTGCACCAAGTAATGCCGGCATTTCCTGCGTCAATTTGAATTCACGCATGACGCCCAGACTGTCCCTGGTAAGTCTCGCAATGGTTTTAACAAAAGGTGCATTGTCGTCTTTGACCAGCTTTCCTTTGTTTTCATAATACTGCGCTATGCCTCCAAAAAACAAAGTATGCATCTCTTTGTGCTCAGTAGAAAACAAAGGTATGCTGGCGCAATGGTAATGGTTGTAGTATTGCTCAAATCCTTGCTGAACTGAATATCCATTTTTATCAACATTGACCGCATCTAAAAAAGGGAGGTCCACATTGGGCCGAAAAACGCCTGAAAACATGGTAATGCCCTGACTACCATCGGGCATGATTTGTGACTCTGCATTGTAATCTCTTCTGTGCAGTTTTTCTGCGTCTCTGAACGCCGGCAGATGTGTAATCTTGATGGTAGATCCATCGTCACTCAAATGAAATCGCCTTACTTCATTGGTATATTCCTGGATGAAACCGGGACCATGATTGGGGCCCATGGGGTTGTACCGTCCCAAAAACTTTTGCCCACCCAAGAGATAAAAAGTATCCTCGATCATTTTGAGGCTTCCACCTGTTACCTGGAAGTTGTTGTCCTCAATTTGCCTGAAATAAGGAGTTATCTCCTTCCCTTCCTGGACTGCTTCAATGACTTTCTCCACATGAATTGCCGTCAAAAAAGCATAGGTGGTATGGTCGCCTATTGCCGGGCTATATCCGTATCCTCCAATAACATACAAATAAATGCCCACTTGAATGAACTCCATATTGGTAGAACTCAATTGCGCCTGAATTGAAGCTGGCAATGATGTAATTGAAGCACTCCATTTCTGCTTGTGCTCAGGGTCAATGACAACGAGCCGATTGTTATGGCCCGCCAAATCGAAAGCTGCGAATGGTTGTCTTCTGTGCAATCCATCCAAACGACCGCCAACGATCAGCCATTGACCTTCATGTCTTCCGAAGGCATAAGACTGAATGCCTCCCAATTCGGGAATTACAACTTCCTCGAGACTCACCTTGAATGGACTTGACTGAGACATCAAAAGCTGAGCAAACAGCAAGCTTGAAAACAGAAAACCTGCTTTCAAATAGAAAATAATCCTTTGTATGATTTTCATGTGTTCAGAATGAAATTCAAATCTCCATATTCTGTGACTGGAAGTGCGTGACATAAGTCACCGATGGAAGATATACTCGTCGGAAAATAGATTGACCATTATAATTATGCTGACAAAAATTCAAAGATCAAGATGAAGCGCGTAAAAAAATCGTCGCAAACGATTTTAGTGCTGAACTGTGATCCCCTGATCACAGCTGCGCCCCAACCAATGTAGTACCTCCGACGAGGCTTTCTAACGCCGATATTTTAATTTTTGGCAATAATTATTTGGACAAATCTATTTCCGACGAGTATCACTGATGGAGATCATCATTTTTTAGGGCACAAAAGAGCGGAAGTTGCCCGGAACAAGACCTTTAAGTAAGAAATGAAAACTTACCGCTTTTCCTTAAAAAACGATTTCATCAAAGCAGAACATTCTTCATGGAGAACGCCATATTCCAATTTGGTCTTTGGATGAAGGAGTGATTTGCCAAACCTCATGAAGCCTCTTTTTTCATCTGCTGCTCCATAGACGACCCTGCCTATTTGGGACCAGAAGAGGGCTCCGGCGCACATGACACAAGGTTCCAGTGTGACAAACAAAGTACAATCAGGCAGATATTTGCTGTTCAGATAATTGGTTGCAGCCGTAATGGCCATGATTTCTGCGTGCGCTGTGACGTCGTGTAGCAGTTCGGTCTGATTGTGGGCCCGTCCAATGATCTGGTTGTTGGCCACGACTACAGCACCCACAGGAACTTCGTCTTGTTCCATTGCTTTTTGGGCTTCTTTAATCGCCTGACGCATAAAATGATCGTCGCTAAAAATGCTGAGCATGTGCATCGTATTGTTGATCCGGAACGCAAAGTAAATAAAATTTGCAGCAAATGGCCCGCTCACGAATGGTTGAAAAATGAAAGAAATCATAGGTTATGGGTCTGAGCTCAAAACTGAAAAGAAAAATATTTTACTTCAACCTGTAGGCTTTCTTTATGTTTTTTATACTTTTGCGCATGGAAACGAACAATACAAAAATCATTCAGGAGGCGCTTACTTTCGATGACGTTTTATTGGTGCCTCAATACTCCGAAGTACTTCCACGTACTGTAGATCTCTCCACAAATCTTACTACCGACATCAGGCTGAATGCGCCCATGGTCTCAGCTGCAATGGATACGGTTACAGAATACGGCCTCGCCATTGCCATGGCCAGAGAAGGCGGTATCGGCATGATCCACAAAAACATGACGATTGAAGATCAGGCTGAACAGGTCAGAAAGGTAAAGAGGTCTGAAAGCGGAATGATCATTGATCCGGTGACGCTCAGTGAAGATGCGCTTGTCGCTGATGCACTTGACCTGATGAAAACCTACAAAATTGGTGGTATTCCAGTAGTCGATGATGCATACAAACTCATCGGCATTTTGACCAACAGGGATTTGAGGTTTGAAGTTGCCAAACACAGACCAGTCAAGGAAATCATGACCAAGACCAATCTGATCACGGCTCCTTCGGGTACCGATCTCAACAAGGCCAGAGATATCCTTCAAAAACATAAAATCGAAAAACTACCGGTTGTTGACGAGTACAACACTCTGGTAGGTCTTATCACCTATAAGGATATTCTCAAAAGAGAAGACTATCCCAATTCCAGCAAAGACAAGCACAGCCGCCTAATCGTAGGTGCTGCAGTTGGTGTTAAATCTGAAACCATGGACAGAATTTCTGCATTGGCAGAAGTCGGTGTTGACGTGGTTTGTGTGGACACAGCTCATGGTCACAGTGCTTTTGTGCTTTCCATGATCAAGGAAATCCGAAAAAAATACCCTTATATGCAAATTGTAGGGGGCAATGTTGCAACTGCTGACGGTGCTAAAGCCCTTGCTGACGCAGGGGTTAACGCTGTGAAAGTCGGTGTTGGACCGGGTAGTATTTGTACAACAAGGATCGTTGCCGGTGTAGGTGTACCACAATTGTCGGCTATTATGAATGCAGCCAGAGGCCTTGCAGGAACCGGTATTCCCATCATTGGTGATGGTGGAATCAGATATACCGGCGATATAGCCAAAGCTCTTGCCGCAGGTGCAAACACCGTCATGGCGGGATCACTTTTTGCAGGTACCGAAGAAGCTCCGGGAGAAACCATCATTTATGAAGGCAGAAAATTCAAAGTGTACAGGGGTATGGGTTCATTGGGTGCCATGGAATTGGGCTCAAAAGACAGATACTTCCAGGATGTCGAGGATGATGTAAAAAAATTGGTGCCTGAAGGTATTGAGGGAAGGGTTCCATTCAAAGGAACAGTTTCTGAGGTAATGGTTCAGTACATTGGAGGATTGAGGGCGAGTATGGGATACTGTGGTGCCAGCAGCATTGAAGAACTCAAAAATGCGACTATGGTAAAAATCACCAACTCCGGTTTGTCAGAGTCTCATCCGCACAATATTTCTATTACGAAAGAAGCACCAAATTATTCAAGAAGAGGATAGAAGTACTTTTTGAGTATTGCGAATAAGGTTTACTTTTGTGGCGCGAAAACTATTTTTCAATCTCCGGGCAATGTGCTCTGGGAAAATCTTACTTTATTAACAATCAAGGATGATCAACATTACTTTGCCGGATGGCAGCGTGAGACAGTATGAGGCAGGTGTAACAGCCATGGATATTGCCAAGTCTATCAGTGAAGGACTTGCAAGAAATGTATTAAGTGCTGACGTCAACGGAACGACGTGGGATGCTACCAGAAGCATCAATGAAGATGCGCTCGTGAAGCTCAATACATGGACGGACAAGGCTGGCAAAAATACCTTTTGGCATTCTTCTGCTCACTTGTTTGCTGAGGCTCTGGAATCTCTTTTCCCTGGCGCAAAATTTGGCATAGGACCTGCAATAGAAGCAGGTTTCTATTACGATGTTGACCTTGGCGATGCCAGTTTATCTCCAGCAGATCTCGATAAGCTGGAGCAAAAAATGCTGGAACTCGCCAGAGAAAAAAACGAATACATCAGAAAAGAGGTGAGCAAGGCAGATGCCATTTCTTACTTTTCTGAAAAAGGCGATGAATACAAATTGGAGCTGCTTGCGGACCTGGAGGATGGCAAAATCACCTTTTATACCCAGGGCAACTTTACGGACCTGTGTCGCGGACCACATATTCCTGACACATCACCTATTAAAGCAGTAAAGCTTACCAATATCGCAGGTGCCTACTGGAGAGGAGACGAAAAACGTAAGATGATGACCAGAGTCTATGGCATCACCTTCCCAAAACAGAAGGAATTGACCGAGTACCTCGAAATGATCGAGGAGGCTAAAAAGAGGGACCATAGAAAGTTGGGAGCTGAACTTGAGTTGTTCATGTTCTCGGAGAAAGTGGGATCGGGCTTGCCTCTTTGGTTACCTAAGGGAACGCAACTGAGAGAAAGACTTCAAAATTACCTGAGGGTAGAGCAGGAAAAAAGAGGCTACCAGATGGTGGTTACTCCGCATATCGGAGGTAAATCATTATATGAAACTTCGGGCCATTACGCCAAGTACGGTGCCGACAGTTTCCAACCCATCAGGACACCAAGAGAGGGAGAAGAGTTTTTGCTCAAGCCGATGAACTGCCCTCACCATTGTGAGATTTATGGACATAAACCAAGGTCATATAGAGAACTTCCATTGAGAATTGGAGAGTTTGGAACGGTTTACAGATACGAGCAAGCCGGAGAGTTGCACGGATTATCAAGAGTTCGTGGATTCACACAGGACGATGCGCACATCTTCTGTACTGTTGACCAGGTCAAAGACGAATTCCTGAATGTATTGGAACTGACGACCAAAGTGATCAAAAAGATGGGCTTTGAAAACTTCACGGCTCAGATTTCTTTGCGCGATCCCAACAATCCTGACAAGTACATCGGAAGCGATGAAAACTGGAATGCCGCGGAAAAAGCAATCATAGAGGCAACAGCCATGGTGGATCTGGAAACCACAACAGAACTGGGTGAGGCTGCATTTTACGGTCCGAAGCTGGATTTCATGATCAAGGATGCCTTAGGCAGATCATGGCAATTGGGGACAATTCAAGTTGACTACAACCTGCCTGAGAGATTCCAGCTGGAATACATCGGTGCTGACAATAAACCTCACAGACCTGTGATGATCCACAGGGCTCCTTTCGGAAGTATGGAAAGATTTATCTCCATACTTATCGAACATACGGCAGGTAAGTTTCCTTTATGGCTGACTCCTGACCAATACGCCATGCTTCCGGTATCCGAGCGACTTTTGGACTATTGCAAAAGCGTGGAAACCGAGTTAAAAAAGTATGACATCCGAGGATTTACCGACGAGAGGAATGAGTCTTTGGGAAGAAAGATCAGAGATACTGAATTGAAGCGTGTGCCCCTGATGCTCATCATTGGTGACAAGGAAGCCGAGAGTGGGACTGTGTCTGTCAGAAGGCAGGGTCAGGGCGATGTGGGTAGTATGACCATTGCTGAGTTTGCACAATACGTACAGAAGGAAATAGAGGCTGCGGATTATTAGTCATTCTAAAGGATTTACTCTTCGGAGAGGGAGTTGGTCTTTGGGAGTTGGTCTTTGGGGGTTAGTCTTTGGGGGTTGGTCTTTGGCGGATTTAGCGTATTGGCGTTTTGGCGTTTTGGCACTTTAGCGTTTTGGCAATTACTTCAAGGCCAAGGTAAATGGCACCACTACTCGTAATTCGTAATTTAAAATTCGTAATTCAATGACAAAGGTGGCTGAGCGGAGCCGAAGCCAGCGGAGTCGAAGCCTGTCTTAGGTTTTTGTCATGATTTTTGGTCAAAAATCCCGCCAAAATATAGGAAGCGGTGGATGTGCTTTTTTGCTATAATCATATCACACCTTCCGGGGTGTTGGTCTTTGGGGGTTGGTCTTTGGAGTATTTAGCGTTTTGGCGTTTTGGCACATTGACGTTTTGGCAATTAC
>JAGQWX010000107.1 GCA_020436935.1 Saprospiraceae bacterium | reverse complement strand
TAAGGTAATACCATCTTTTGAATTGATTTACAAAACTTTACGTATATGACAATATTTAACTGATCGGCCCTGCTTCCCAAGAGGGGTGGACGGCATACGGCCATATAAATTATTGCATGAATCTCATAATGCCGGCCGGGGTGTTGTGGGCAAAGCTCCATTTTTAGAGGGTGTATTTTTCTGTGGTATGATGCCTTGCTCATGGCTCTTGTACTTTGTGGTCTTGAGGATGCTCTCCGTGCGACAACACCCCGTCATCTCAAAGAGATGACACCCCTCTTCAAAAGAGGGGAATTTTTTTTGGCGAATGAAAAAAAGTTAACATAAAGCTGGATTTAAGGCAATGCTATTTCTTTTTGGTAAAAGTAAGTATTATTTAAAATCCCCCTGAGACTGCATACCTTATGAGAAAATCTTAATTAAGCCATGTGCAGCAATCACCTTAAACTTTACCAAGCCCTTAACCACCCCCATGCCCCTCCATAGGTGAATATTTTTTGGCGAAGGACAAAAAATTAGCTCTAAGTAGTATTTAGTAAATGCCAATGGCTTCTGTAAAAGCATTCCCCACTGATAAAGAATAAGAATTCTCATCACAATAAAATTTTTGTCTGAAATGGATGTAATCCTTTAGTTCAATACGGGCTCTACGTGTTGAAAGTGAAAGAATTAACACGTATATTTGTCAAAACAACTTTGTAATGAGCACAAAATTAACTTTAACAATAGAAAAGGAAGTCATTGACATTGCGAAGAAATATGCCAAAGAAAAGGGTCAGAGTCTATCTGAAATGGTTGAAAACTATTTCAAATTCGTTACCGTCAAAAGAATGAAAATCAAGGAAAAGGAACTATCTCCCAAGGTAAGAAAACTCAGAGGAATCATCAAGGTGGACGAGAATTTCGACTACAAACAAATACTCACAGAAGAACTTTCAAAAAAGTATGGAGTATAAACTTTTTATAGATTCAGATGTAGTAATCGATTTTTTTACGGACAGAGCACCTCACGTAAATCCGGCGAGCGAACTTTTTGAACTGAATGAACAAGGAAGCGTAAAATTATTTTTATCCGCAGTGAGCATCAATAATATTTATCACATCACAAGAAGGTTTTTGGGACACCATAAAGCACTTGATGCTATTGAAGCCCTAATAGAAATGACCGAAATTGTTGGAACAACAAAAAATGAGATTTTCCAGGCGTTAAAAAATAATTTCTCAGATTTTGAAGATTCTATCCAATATTCTTCTGCATTGACTATTAAAGACTTAGACGCTATCATTACACGAAATATAAAAGATTATAGAAACTCTTCGATTGCTGTAATGACACCTTTGAATTTTCTGAAAATGAAAGACAAAAGCGAAAGCTAAACTTTGTAACACCAGGACAAAAAGATGAGTGGCCTTTCTTTTTCTCAACACTAACAAAAAATATAAAGTCCTGGATTGTCGAAGCAGCCAGAAAAATGCTTGAATAAAATCCCCACTACAAACAATGAAAGACAATGCCGAAAAATAGGGTTCAGATTTCAGTGAAAGAGAGCGAAGCTATGGAATGGCGGCTTTTGACATCGTAAGGTATAAAAATGATTCACCACAGATCAAATAAAGATTAAACCAAAAACCGAAGAAAAGTCAAAAGACAAAGCCTGGAATAGCGAGAGCGAACGGTCCCGCAGTGGAGACATTAGATGAAATCAATGTCTCCACAGTGGGAATCACCTTAATCTGAACCAAGCCTTTTTTGTAACTTTTTTTGGCGAATGAAAAAAAGTTAGCACAATGGCAGAATTAAGACAGATCCCTTTTGAAGGTATAAGCAAGTATTACTGAATAGGATTTATGAGAATGCATTCCTAAAGTAGAAACAAAATTGAGCAATCCGCAGCAATCACCTAAATCTGAACCTAACCTTTACCACCCCCTTGCTCCTCCATATGTGAATATTTTTTGGCGAATGAAAAAAACTTATCACAATGCCCGACAAAACCAATGCATGTATTGAACTTGGAATAAAAATTAAAGCCTAACGCAGTTATGTAAAATATCCTACCTGGCCCTTTTCGACTTGATTTCCAGATACTTATTGATGACCTGAATCGTCAGTTTTTCCGGCGTGGTCAATATGGATTGAATGCCTCTGTTGTTGAGCTCCTGGTGGATGCGGTACTTTTCATAATAGAGTTTTTGCGCAATGGCCTGGTCGTAAACTTCGCTGAGTTTGGTAGCGATAACATCGGTGGCAGCTTCTTCGAGGGTGGTATTGATAAAGTTGATCACAACAAGCAAATGGCTTCGTGAGAGGAGTTGAAGGAACTGGATGTTGCGATCGAGTTCCACCATGTTTTCGAAATTGGTGTACAGGAAAAGTATGCTCCTTTTACTGATGTTTCGTTTGACCGACATGTACAGCAGTTCGTAATTGTGTTCCTGAAAGTCGGTGGCTTGTGCGTACAAAGACTCGAGAATTTTGCTGAGTTGATGGCTGCGGGAATCGGCCACTAGAAATGTGTCGATCTTTTTTCCGAAGGTGATCAGACCCATTCTGTCGGATTTTTGCAAGGCAATGTTGCTGATCACAAGGCTGGCATTGATGGAGTAATCCAGCAGGCTCAGGCCTTCGAATGGAAGTTCCATTGTACGACCTTTGTCTATTAGGCAATAGATTTCCTGCTGCCTCGTATCCTGGTATTGATTGACCATAAGTTCGCCCCTTCGTGAAGAAGCCTTCCAGTTGATGGATTTGTAAAAATCACCTTGCTGGTAATTGCGAATGACTTCAAACTCATCGTTTTCACCGATGGTCCTGATCTTTTTGATGCCGAAAAGGTGGGCAGCCTTTTCCAATGTGTACAAATCGTATTTTTTCATCTGGATGATGCTCGGCAGGACCTTGCTCTCCATCGAAGCTTCGAAGGTCTTTTTCAGGCTCACCAATCTGAGTTGATGGCTCGTCATCCATACGTTGATGTCCCCAAAAAGGTAACGCCCTCTCTCCTTGGGTATAAACTCAAAGATGAAATTTTCGTAATCACCACTTTCAATGACTGCATGGACAACTTCTTTTCTATAGTTGAATTGAAAGGGTAGGGAGTCAAAAATCTTAAGCCTAAGTTTCTGCTCACTTTCGTTGTTTACCGGATATTCAATTTTCTGTAAGTCACCCAGGGAAAGCTTTTCTGTGGTGATCCTCCGAACCCGCAAACCTTCACTTGCTTTTGACAATTTTGAATAATCAACAACGGACATTACAACCAATGCCAGGAGCAGAGCTGTGGTAAAATAGAAACCTGCTGAATAATTACCCAAAAATACATAGAGCACTACAATGCATGCAGTGGCCACATAAAAACGATTGGTCAGCAGGATTTTTTTCATCTAGCGGGGTACTTCTATCTGGTGCAAAATAGAGTCCAGCACATCCCGGTTGGTCTTGCCCATGACCTCAGCTTCCGGAGTGAGGATGATCCTGTGGGCCAGTACATGAGGAGCCATAAACTGCACATCATCCGGCACCACAAAGTTTCTGCCCTGAATCATGGCCAATGCCATAGAAGTTCGGAGCAGTGCAAGTGACGCCCTCGGTGAAGCACCAAGGTATATATCGATGTTGTTCCTTGTTTCTTTGATCAGATTGACGATGTATAACATGATCTGCTCTGAGACCCCGATTTTTTCAATCTGGACTTTGATGGCTTTGATCTCCTCTGGACTCAAAATGGCCTGTACGTGGTCCAATTCTGATTTTGGTGGTGCCCCTCTGAATTTTTTGAGGATGTTCAATTCATCATCAGGGTGAGGGTAGTTGACAATGACCTTGAGTAGAAACCTGTCCAGCTGTGCTTCTGGAAGTCTGTAAGTGCCTTCATGTTCTACCGGGTTTTGGGTTGCGATAACCATAAAGGGTTCTTCCATCTGATAGGTTTTGCCATCATAAGAAATTTGCTTCTCCTCCATGACTTCAAAAAGCGCCGATTGGGTCTTGGCAGGAGATCGGTTGATCTCATCAATCAAAATAATGTTGGAAAAAACCGGGCCCGGCTTGAAGTCGAAGTTGGCATTTTTACTGTTGAATACACTCGTGCCTATGATGTCACTGGGCATGAGGTCGGGTGTAAATTGTATCCTCGAAAATCCTGAATTGACGCATCTGGCAAAGGTTTTGGCGGCGAGTGTCTTGGCTACACCCGGCACTCCTTCTAAGAGTACGTGACCATTGCAGACCATGGCGATGGTCATCAGCTCAATCAGTTCGTCCTGTCCAACCAGTACTTTTGCGCTCTCTTCGATGAGTTTCTGCACTTTATTTCGGACAACAGCAAACAGGTCTTCCTGAATGAAGGCATCATCGATCGGATTCTTTTCCCCTTCTTGTTCTTCTATTTCCATATATCTGGTCTTTGAATTGTGTTATTTTATTGTGTGTGTCTATGAGTTTTGCGGGATCAAAATATACGCCATTGGAGTATTTGTTGAGTTCATTCACAATTTGCTGGATAAGCTGCTCTTTAACCTTCGCTTTCTGGCTGAGCAATTTGACAAATTGGGGATTGTTTTCCTTCAGTCCAAATTCTTTATGCAAAAACTGGTAAAAATTTGCTTTCATCTGGAAGGCAAGCTTTAGGGGCTTGTCTGCATTCTGGTACAGCTGGGACAGGGTGTTGAGATAACCAATGGTCCGATTAACATAGGCTGCCTTCAGCGGCATGGTAGGTTGTATCCTCTTGGTATTGATCAAAAACATGAGTAGGCATGCACCAAGTAAGGTGAATAGTGCAAACCTGAGTCCTCGTTCTGACATTATGATCTTGAATAAGGTTTTGTCGCTGCTGATGGTCCCGGATTGGATAACATATATCCTTTTGACATTGGGATAATGAAAAATCTGGTCAAAATGGGGAATATAATAGGACTGAGAAGCGCCAATATTGGTGAATAGAATGGGATATCCATGAAGGATGAGTACGTCATCAAATTCCTTTGCCGTCGGGATTTGACCGGCCATCAAAAGGGTATCTATTTTATTCAGCAATGAACTGTCGATCTTGTATTGAGTTACCGTATCTTCGCTGTTTTCAAAGTAATCTTCTACGAAAAAATCGAATTCACTTGCGGTCAGTACGTTGATCGAAGTGTCTTCAGATTTATAGCGATCCGTAAAAGGGTACAGTTTGCCATTGATGCCAATATTAACGCTGGCATCTTCAAAAGTCTCATTTGCAATCCTGTTGAGCTTTTTGTCGGCATATTCAAATATGCTTTCTCCTCCCAGCAATACTTTACCTCCGTATTGAGTGAACTCATCAATGGCATCAAATTGATCTTCATCCAAAGAAATGAATTCTGCCAGGTAAATGAGCATCGAACTGTCCTCATTGTGTTTAGGAAGAGAGTCGATATTGTTGATGAATTTTACCCGGTCTGCTCCATATCTTCGGTGCAGCATCTTTTTGAATATGGACAGACCATATGGTTGTTCTGAATTGTAATTATAGTTGAGATTGTATTTGATGTCCGGAACTTCACGGATCTCAAATTGCATGGCCAGATATGCCAGGGCCAAAACGATGATGGATATAACCATGAGCCTGCCTTTTTTCATTTTACCGTCTTTTCAGGTTAAATGAATCAAAATGCACACTCAATTGGTGATAGGTGGCTTCATCCAGTTCTTGCTCACCATACCAGACCCGGTCAAAAATCATGGCCATCCTTCTGAAATTGGTCTTGAGGTCAGAAGGCAACTCTGCAATATAATGTCTGTTGGTTTTGTATTTATTCCATCTGATCATTCCATTGTTCTGCATATCCTGGAGTATCATCAAAAACCTTACCCTGAATGCGAGTCTGTAATCTGAGGCGGCAAGCGCGTCTCTTAATATTTTTTGGAGGTCGACTTCTGAAATGTCTTCTATCGAGTTCGCCACATCTGCCGGCTTTGCCTGCGTGGATGGATTGGATCTGATGCTCATGAGAACTCCTCCCAGCGCCAGTATTCCGATGATTATCATAACTATGTAGGTGATGGTAGGAGGAATTTGAGGTAGCCTGAAAGGTTTTATCCTTGAAACCTTGGGTACCAGCTTCTTGGTGGTTTTATCATAATCAAGTTTTCTGAACTCCTTTTGCACAAATGAGGTGTCCGCAGGATTTACGAATGCAGCTGCGGGGCAGGTCCACAATGCGACAAAAACAATGATATATAGTTTTACCCACTTCATGCTTCAGCCCGAAACCACAAGGTTAATTTTTGATCAATGTCTGTAGAGGTTTTCAAAGTGATCACCTGCTCCTGTTTGAAATAAAACAGAAGGATTGAAATCGGAAAACACAAATAAAACAACACATAGTAGCTTATATTGGCAATGAAAGCTGCGTTCAAAAAGTTGTCTTCAAATATTTTGAAAAAATCATTGATTGTAGAAATCAATGAGAAGAACAGAAAGCCAAGTCCAAGTCCAATCAACAAGAGAACCATCAATGACAGCAACGTAACTATAAATGTACCATATTGGCGGTAGGCCTGGCTGAAAGATTGGGCTATCGCCGTACCCTGCGCCATGCCTTGCCCAAGTTTTGCCATGGTGAGACTGATAAGACTGGGCGGAAAGAGGAGGAGAATTAAAAATACACCCCCATTGTAATTGATCATATAGGGCAGTGCGATATAAATGGTAGAAAAGAGCAAATACGTAGACCAATATCTCCCGATCATTTTTCCAAAGCTCGTTTTTTGGCCGGATTTTTTCCAGTCCAATTGTTGATGCACCACCGCGCACATGCCCACAAAAAATACGATGTTGTAGAGCAACCAGGACAGTCCTCCTCTTGACAGATGATTCAACAGATTTTTTTCGCCATCGTAGAGGTAATCATTTTCAAAAAGCAGAAAGTGGAAATAAAGTGCCAGTGGCAAACACAACATCAATGGAAGATAGAAGTATTTGATGAATGCAGACAGACGGTCTCCAAAAAAGTGGAAGCTCTTTTTGACAAATGTGCTGCTCTGATTTGATGACAAATAAATGCCGGGGGCTTCTATGATTTCTTCATCTGTATCATGGAAATTCGGTAGCCGTTGGCCTGATTTCAGATAAATATAAGGTTTGAAAACATAGATGTACATCATGAGCACAAAGGAGAAGGCGATGATGATTCCTTTAGACCAGTCTGACATAGGCGTTGGGGTCAGAAAGCTTTCAAAAAATCCTGCTATCACAAAAAGTGGAATGGTACTGATGATGATGGTAATCGATCGTTTGGCTCCAATTTTTAAGCTTTCCAGTCTGGAAAAGGTGCCCGGGAACAACATGTGCTTACCAACAATCAGACCTGCCGCACCTGCAATCACAATAGCCAATATTTCTATGGTACCATGAATCCATATGGTCAACAGGGATTCTGCGAACAAGTCTCTTTGGTAAAAGAATGCTTCAAATGCTCCAAGCATGATGCCGTTGTACAATAAGATGAGGATGGTGCCAATTCCGGCAAGAATGCCCAGGGCATAGGTCCTCACAGCTACGAGAATATTATTGAATGTAATCCTGACGAAACTCATTTCATTGTCGCCTCTGTACACATCAAATGGCAAACCTTTGTTGATGTTTTCTTCGGTCATTTCGACGTATGCATCTCCGAGGATGTAGGCAGGATAGTTTTCTTCCTGCATGGAAGAGTAGAAGCCAATAGCAATGGCAATCGAAAAGGCCAGCAATGAAATGTAAAAGGCGTTGCGGTTTCTCAGGATCTCCTTTGGAAGTGTCACATTATAGAAGTGGATAAATTTCTGATATGGATTTTTCTTCTGGTTTTTGCGTATTTCATCAAAAACGTTGCTGACCAGGTGATTGAGGTACCACCTTACACTCCTTCTGGGAAAAAAGGTCTGTGCATAGGACAAATCCGCGCTGACTTTTAAAAACAATTGATGTATCTCATCAGGGTTTCCGGAATTTGTATCCAGAACTTCATCTAGTCTTTGCCAATCAGATTTGTTTTTTTTGATGAATTCTGATTCTCTCATAAATGACCAAGTCTCTAAAGCACAAGATATGAAAATAGAAATTACGTATCATAGATATTTTGAATATAAATATTTTAAATTTTTTAATAATTTTACTTCATGACGGAAGATTCACTGGAGTTTAAAACTGCCAACAACATCAGCATCAGTTACCCGAAAGCCGGATTGGGAACAAGGATGGGGGCCTATTTGATAGACTTTGCCATCTTGTATTTTGTGGTCATGATCATTGTTATTTTTTCAATGGGTGAGTCTATTTCGTACCTTTTATCTATGATTGTCTTCACTTCCTGGCATTTTTTATTTGAGGTTTTCAACAAAGGCCAATCACCAGGCAAAATGGCGATGAAAATAAAGGTAGTCAGCCTGGATGGCTCTTCACCTTCATTAAAGAGCTTGTTTATCAGGTGGCTTTTCAGAGTGATTGACATTTCGATGACGCTTGGTTCATTGGCTATGATATCCATTCATGGCTCTTCACTTGGCCAGCGTCTTGGAGATCAGCTCGCCAATACGACGGTGGTGAAAACAAAGGTCAAATACATGACAGATCTAAAAGTCCTGGAAAAATTAAATGCCATTTCGCGCAATGTCACTTACTCCAATCTCAATATTTATGATGATGAATTGATGAGCAATATAAAGGCATTGCTCGAACGCCTTCAACTTTGGCGGACTGAAGAAAATGTTGCAGTTTTCAGAAAGGTGTATGCCAGCCTGGAAAGAGATTTACATTTCAAGCCGGAAACCATTCTTGATCGTCAAATTGCTCAGGTGAAAACCATCCTGGAAGATTATATCATCACTACCAGGTAAATAAACTACACCAACTGGTCTAAAATATTTTCCTGGTCGTTGCCTTCAGATTTTGGGTTCGGCCCATATTCATTGTAACCGGGTTGGCTGTCTTGAATGTAGAAGTATAAGACAACTGGGATGCCAATAATAGTAAACATAAGAAGAAGCCATTTTCCGCTTCGACCGGTATCATGTAATCTTCTTACAGCAACAGACAATGATGGCAAAAAGAATATAAGACTTACTACCAGGCTTAGCACTTTAAAAGCAAACCCATTATCTTCCATAACATTGAATGGGAATGAGATCAACGATATAAATAAAGTCGTATACCAAAATTCTCTTCTTCTAGAGCGTCCTTCAAAAACAGCATATTTTTGCGTAATGCAGGTTATAAAATATTCCAATCCTGATTTTTGCATCAAGTAGATATAGATTAAAGTATAAAATAAAAAGACTAGAAAATTTATTGCATGTGCTATACCAAATTGCTCAAAATTTCGTCTGCATTGTCCGGCGCTTTAGGATTAGGGCCCCATTGGTTGGTTCCTGGCTGACTGTCCTGAACAAGGAAAACGAGCAAAGCTATGGCTCCTACAATTGGCACAAATCCAATAAAATACCACCATCCACTTCTTCCGGTATCGTGCAATCTTCTCACCAATGCAGCCAAAGAAGGTACTAATAACGCCAAGGCGCAAATGATATATAATGCCATAAATATATAAGATAGGGTGGTGGATCCAAGTGCCAATGAAACGGCGAATAATCCATATATAATTATCACCGGTAGGATAGAAATCAGAACAAAATTCCAGTACTCACTTCTTCTTGCTCTTCCTGTAAAATCAGAATATTTCTTAGTCACACACATTTTAAAATAGTCAAAAGCACCCATTGTTTTGTTTTTTAAAGTTGGTAAATTAAAAATGATAGGCAAATTAAAAATTTGTTTTTAGACGACATATATTTTGATGTTAAATGTTTTGTATAGGTTTTAAAATGCGAATCAGTGTTTGGGTTTATATTGCTATTGGGTTATAGTCTTTGGTCTTTAGGGAAATTTGAAAATTGAGAATTGAAAATTAAAAGTTCTCTATTTGGCGGAATTGACAGAGTGAAATGCGGGCGGCTTCCCTTGAGGGCCAGGGTAGCGGGGTGTGGCGGTCTTTAGTCTTTAGGTGTTAGTCTTTGGCACTTTGATGAATCATAAAAATCGTTGACAGG
The DNA here is from genome assembly GCA_020436935.1 of Saprospiraceae bacterium. Classification (GTDB taxonomy): domain Bacteria; phylum Bacteroidota; class Bacteroidia; order Chitinophagales; family Saprospiraceae; genus JADKBO01. The sequence continues at coordinate 318 of JAGQWX010000107.1, read as the reverse complement.
TTTATCCTAAAACCTAATAAGAATGTGGATAACTCAAAGTTAAATAATTTTTTAAAAGTGATACTTTTATACTGACGGTTGCGGGAAGCGGACTGAAGCTCTGCTGGGGAGCAACTTCATTAGGAATACCGCAATTACTCAGTACGGGAATGAGTACTTTATGAGGGGCATTTTTTGCCCCTTGTTCTTTATTCTTATTTCCTTCTAGGGAATTATGCCTCAAAAACCCATTTTTAGTTTGTTGTAAAATCATGCATTCTTAGTTTTATTCTTTGATCTATGTCTATATTTTTGATCATACTTTCAAATTGATTTGGG
>JAGQWX010000106.1 GCA_020436935.1 Saprospiraceae bacterium | reverse complement strand
ATCTTATAGCTCGAAGTACAGCCTTCTTCGCATACTTCTATTTTTTTGCCGTCTTCATAGCTCACCGCAAAGTTGCATACCACCCCATCTTTGATTGGGCTGATGATCTGATTGACCGGATCTATATAATAAGCATATCCATATTGATCTCCCAGCTTAGCCGCTATGGCTGCAGGGCTGATGTCGTCGCCGCAGCTCAATGTCACCAATGGCTCCGGTGCATGCAATAAGCTGTCAGGGAGATATTTTACGGTGATGATCTGTGTATCTGTAGCTATATTGCCCATGCCATCGATCGCTGTCCACACTCTCGTAATGATTTGAGCTATGTCATTCTCAGGTCCACACTTGTAATCTTCGATGTGATCGCGGTAATCCAGTGTTTCTACTCCTCCGCAATCAGTAGCTGTGGCAGTACCTGTTCTTGAAGGCAGGCTTGACTCCACACAGAAGATCATCGTATCCGGCAGCATAGTGATGGTTGGGCCCAGCTTGTCTTCGATGCAAATCGTACCCCAGGTGGAATTGCCATCTGCCAAAAGTGTCGCTTTGAATGTAATGCAATGGCCCACATGGCTTTGATCTACCTTATTGGCAGGTTCGTATACATTGGTACCTTCAGGATATTCAAGTGTAATCTCAAAGGCGTTTCTGCAACCCTGGATACCACTCAAGACCATATCTGCTGTCACCACACCCATACACATTTCATCCAAAGAAAGATTGAGTGCGTCTATACCGCTGAGGTGTTTGGGGAAGGTGTCAACAATGATCACTTGTTTGATACATGAATAGATCGTATCGGCAGTAGCACAGAAGGTTTTTACTATCTGGACGCTCACATTGGATGAAGTATCATCGCAGCTGAATGTGGCCATTTCTGTCACTACCTCTCCATTGACCACCAGCATACAATTGGAATCCAGACCTGCCATCAGGAATGAATCTACCGGTACTCCCGGTACGCTTCCATCGGCATTGACGTACAATACCACCGTATCGCAATTTAACAAAAATTCGTAGGCTCCTATATCTACGGTGCCATTGGTGATCCTTGGCAGTCCATCCAGGTCTTCAGTGGTGCCAACGAAACCATTGTCGCCCATGTCAATCGCCGGTGACCCTTCAGACAATCTGAAGTCGTTCAAGCCCGGATCCTGGAATTGTGGATCTTCATCCTTATTGTTTACACCCATGCCTCCACCAAATTCTATGATAGAATTTTGAACGTTTGGTGGATTCATCCCCGTAACAGAGGCACTGCCATTGTCCCAGATGATGGTATTTAATATATTCACCAGACCAGCGCTGTTGTAATTGATGCCGTCAGGTGAATTTTTGCTGATCGTCGAATTTATTACGTTTAAGTTGATGCCAATTGTTGATGTCACAGCTATGGCACCTCCATTCACGGGAGCATTGTTATTGTAGAAAAGGTCGTTTTCCAGCAAAACTTCAGCTATTCCTCCTTCATTATCTGGCGTCAAATACATCGCCCCTCCTCTTGTTATGGAAGTATTGTCATGAAATATGCTGTGAATGATCTTCAGATTTCGGGATCCTTCCCCGTAAAATGCTCCGCCCAATGTGGCGTAGTTATTTCTGAATGTGGTATTCCTTATTTCAAGCAGGGCACTGTCAAAAAAGCTTCCATCCCACCAGGCTCCCCCTTCTTCTCCATTTGGTATGGCATTGCCGTGTTCCACTATAAAGCCGTCAAAATATATGGTATCGTCGTAACCTATGGTTTTTATCACATTGTAGGTATTGCCGGTGCTGTCACCGTCCATATTGATGTCTCCGCTTAGAATAGTGGGATTGCATGAGGGATTTCTGGGACCAACTCCACCACTTGGATATCCTCCCAAATAAGTTACACCACCTTTTAATTCATAAAAATGATCCCTATTTCCAGGAATTTCAACTGCCCCATTGTCCGGGAAATAAGTACCTTGAGCAACATGAACAGTATCACCAATACAAGCAAGATGCAATGCGTCCTGCAAATCATTAAATGCAGTTTCCCAGGAGGCACCATCCTGAATGACATTTGTATTTGAAGAATCTACAAAATATGACCCTGAAAAATCTCGCATAATGATGGTTGTCATTTCAGCATCAAAATTATTGTCAAAAATGAGATCAGTTTCATCAGCAGATACATTTGCTTCAATAGATATCTCACTTCCGGCAATTGCCCCCAGGCCAACTTCTGCTTCTATCATCCAACATACGGAATCTCCACTTGGTAATGAAGCCAGCATAAACTCATAATTTCCGGGTGGAGTGGTTGGATCTGGTGAGAGCACTACGCCTACAGGAAATTCAATATCTACAGCAACAGAGATATTAGATGCGTCTGACGGTCCATTATTTTTTACACAGACCATATATGTTTGTACATCACAGCCGGCGTAAACCGGGTCAGAGGCCTCATAAATGTCGACTTGCAAATCTGATACTCTAGTCAGTGTGGTGGGTTCTTCTGCCCTTTCATCATCAAAGTCTGAAGGTGTATCGTTTCCATCATTACCATGGTTGCCTTCACGAGATGTAACATAAGCTATATTATTCACTATGGTTCCATTGGGTGTGCTGCCTGGAAAATATCCATACACCGTCACAGTTACCAGCTCTCCTGAGGCAATGGTGTCCAGCATGCAGGTAACTTCACCCGCTGCCTCTAAACATGTGCCTTGTGTTGTAAATGCTGAGTCAAAAACAAAAGAGCCCGGCAAAATATCCGTTAAAATGACATTGGTTGCATCAAAATCCGGAGAGCCGGAATTTTCTATAATTATCGTATATGAAAATGCACTACCTATAATGCCAGGGTCAAGCTCATCAGATTTTCCTACCAATAGTGTAGGTTTGACTATCACTAAATCATCTTCATCACTGTCGCCATATGTTCTAATAAAATTTAGATCCAATGGTCCCGGTGCTGATTGACCTGACACTTGAACTAAATTAATGATGTTTCTTGGGATCAATAATGGGTCTGCATTGGGATCTATGCTCACATAAACCATCACTGATACTGCACCATCAAGCGGCAAATGATTAATTAATAAACTCAAATCATCTTGCTGACTCATTCCAAAGCCTGGAAGAACTACGGTATTATTTATAAAGTCAGAACCTGAATTCGTTGCGTTAGCATTAAAACTGACTGAAAAACTGTCTAAATTCATCCAGGAATCCAGTAAGTCCTCTAATAGAACATTATAAATTGCGGCCGTCGAGCCATCGGATGCAAGATTCATTACATCTATTGTAAAACTTGTAGCATTTCCGCGGACCGATAAATCATTTGAAAATGTTTTGGAAACATTTAGAGCAGGCTCCACAATGGTCATAAATATAATATTTGAACTTGCAAATGACTCTGTTGGTAAACCTTCATCGATAACTGTTTCGAATGAATTAAAAAAGATACCGCCACTTGACGTTGTTGGAAGATTCAACACTATTGCTTCAAAATCAATAATGATGATCTCATTATCGGCATCTCCATCATTGTTGATGATGCTACCGAAATCAAAGGTGACTTCATTTCCAGAGATTGTAATTCTTGAATTTTCAAAAATTAGATTTGGAACTGCTGAGTTTTGGATGCCTGCAAAATCTCCATGCATACTAGGATTAACATCGGCAACATATGAAACAAGAGCGCTTCCGGGAACAAACTCAAACCCTGGCAAAAGAAAATCTTTAATCTGATATGAAATTGTTGTTGACTCACTAAGTGGTGAGTACAATCTGAATTTTACCTTTTCACCAATTGCCAAAGGTCTTGGAAATCCTACAGTTCCATTCTCAACATCACTTGTCATGGAGTCTGATGTGGACACTAAAGTTTTAGTCGGTGTATCTATAAGATCTTCAAGCCCTAACAAATTTACCACAAGTGTGTCAGAAACTGGTCTGCACATGCCAATTGGATCATCGGATGTAAGAACAAATGTGACCTGACCCGCAATTCGATCTGACTCAGAAAACACATAGATCGCATCCAGATTTTGATTATTGGGAACAAATGACCCACTTCCTCCTGTCCAAAATCCTGTATTTATAGCGCCAGATATCATTCCATTGAGTTGATAATTTATACTTTCTTCAGGTATGTCCTCATCAATACCAGCGTTGACAACAGCCGTCTGATCCAAATAAATTATTACTGTATCCAATCCTCCCTGACATACATTATTTCCTGGATCATTACTCATCACACCAAATGAAATAGAGCTAAGAGCCATGCCCGTAGCATTCAGCACATACTTGGCAATAGGTTGTGTATCTGAGCCTACGAATGTTCCAAAGGCAGCATTCTTCTGCCATACCAGATTTGTGGCTACACCCGAAAGCTCAGCCATTAACATGATTGTATCAGAAGTACATATGAATTGGTCAGGGCCGGCATAAACCACTGATGGAGTATCCAATTGTACGCGCACCGTATCCATCACTGGGCCACACAGTCCCATGGGGTCATCTGTTGTAAGAATGAGGTTTACAAAACCTGCTGCCGAATCTGCAGCGCTAAAAGTATAGACAGGGTTCAACACATTGGCACTTGGGCTGAACATTCCACTTCCACCGCTCCAGCTTGCTGATGTCGCTGCTCCACCTATCGAAGCATTCAACTGTATCGTATCCTCAGATCCGCATATTCTTCGGTCAGGTCCTGCATCTACAATAGCCTTAGGACTGATAAATATTCCTACAGTGTCCAATCCTCCCTGGCATACATTCGCACCAGGATCGTTGCTCATTACTCCAAATTTCAGAGAACTTAGGGCCATGCCCGTGGCATTCAGCACATATTTCGCATTTGGATCTGTGTCAGGACCTACAAATGTTCCAAAGGCAGCATTCTTCTGCCATACCAAATTTGTGGCTACACCCGATAGTTCGGCCATAAACATGATCGTATCCGAGGCACAAATGAACTGATCAGGGCCCGCATAAACCACTGATGGTGGATCCAATTGTACACGGACAGTATCAATCACGGGGCCACACAGACCCATAGGGTCATTTGTTGTAAGTATCAAGTTCACCACACCAGCTGCTGAATCTGCGGCGCTAAAAGTATATACAGGGTTCAACACATTTATACTTGGGCTGAACATTCCACTTCCACCGCTCCAGATTGCTGTTGTCGCAGCTCCTCCTATCGAAGCATTCAGCTGTAACGTATCCTGAGATCCGCATATTCTTCGGTCGGGTCCTGCATCGACAATGGCTTTAGGACTGATAAATATTTCTACAGTGTCCAATCCTCCCTGGCATACATTCGCACCAGGATCGTTGCTCATTACTCCAAATTTCAGGGAACTTAGGGCCATGCCCGTGGCATTCAGCACATACTTTGCATTAGGATCGGTGTCAGGGCCTACAAATGTTCCAAAGGCAGCATTCTTCTGCCATACCAGATTTGTGCCCAATCCTGAAAGCTCGGCCATAAACATGATCGTATCGGAAGCACAAATGAACTGATCAGGGCCGGCATAGACCAGAGATGGTGGATCAAGGTTAATTCTTATGGTGTCCATTATCGGAGGACATCCATCATTTGGATCGTCAGCTGTCAATATTAAATCGACAAATCCTGCCATGGTGTCTGCTGTACTAAATGTGTAGACTGGATTTAAGGTCGAGTCGTTGGGTGTAAATGACCCTGATCCGCCCGACCACTTACCTGTAGTAACACTTCCGCTAACTATACCATTGAGTTGAAAACCTGGATTTGAACCACAGATTGTTGTATCACTCCCCGCGTTGACACTAAATGCCACAGCAGACAAAGTCAATGTTGGGTCTGATGCACCCATGAGATCCGGATCATCGGTCAATAGGTTTGAAAAATTACTCCCGGAAATGGTAGCCTGATTATTGATATTTCCTCCTTCGCAAATTGCATTTGTAACATCCACATCATATATTATGGATATGCTTTTTCCAGGAGGTAATTTAAACCCGCCACCAGGGAAGGTTTGAGCAGTGATTACACCTGAAAAGCAACATGCCAGCAAAGCCAAAAATGACTTGTAAAGTGACAAATACTGACTTATTTTTTTACTCATTCCCTGATTGATTTTAAAATCAAAGTTTATTTTCTTATTCAATAGTCTCATTATCATGGCATAGGATTTGAAGGCAATGCGCATGCAGCACCATTGACAATCGTTCCTCCTCCACTTGTAAATTCTGCTGTAGGTATTGCACCAGAGGTATTGCCATTACCTGTCCAGGTTGTTCCGATGTTACCCGTGTAGTTTGTTACAATCAAGCCTGTAGGACTTAATGCTCGTGCTCTTAAGGCTCTTGCCCAGATACCTGAAACTGTATTATTCATGACGTTGAGACACAATTCTTTTGTACCGCCCAATGTAGGATTTACGAACGCATTGATGGCTTCAAGCGGAATGCCTGCAGTACCCGCAGAGGTCAGTGTGTTTCCTTTAACTGTGGCAATTATTTTAGCTGCACTGGCACCTTGCACACTCAGATTGATGCCATCCGTACCATTGTTCAGATTACCCGCATTGCTTTCTATTTGCACGTTTACAAGAGAAGTACTACCATCAGAAAGTACCCTAACCAAACCGAATACTGATCCTCCTGGACTGGATGTTGTAAATGCCATATTCGGATTGTTCATAATTCTACCTTGAACCTGACTTGTACCTCCAGCTGCCCCACTCGCTATGGTTATCACATTTTCATCCTGAGCATGAAGTTTTACATTGTTCATTATGTTAAAATTCATTGTTGATGCTCCAATGGCATCAAGGTTTATTCCAGAACTTGGACCTCCATCATTGTCCATCGTACAACCAGTAAAATCAAATTTTGTAACGGCAGCATTACCATAAGGCACTACATTAACTTGATGAGTACGGGATTTTGTAAAGGTGGAATTTTCAATATCTATGGCCATGCTTGAGTTTCCTCCTGCATAGACCTGGAGATTGTCAGTGGCAGGTGATCCTGATGCCCTGGTATCAGAAAATGTGGAGCTGTTTACATTAAAATTTAATGTACCTGTGGTGTTGCTTACGTAAAAGTTACGTAGCCGCGCTCGCAGGAATGAACTATTCGAAACAGTCAGTGTCCCAGAAAGATTATAAGCTTGTACGCCGGAACTGTTACAACCTACACAAGTGACTCCTGGGTTTTTGCCTACATCCTGGATGATGACATTATTCAATGTGAGATTTGAAGAGCTTCTTATATCAATTCCATCATCACCCGACAATTGGATTGTACCTCCATTAAAAACGAAATTACTTCCTGTAAATGAGGATATATAAACAGCATCACCGTCACCACTGTTATTTTGTGGGGTGAATTCATCTGTAAAATTCTCAAATCCACCTGCATTATTCATATTTATATTGGCCGAGGCAAACTGTATTGTACCTGCGCAAGCAGATGAAAAAATAGCTGGAACAGTAACACTCTGTGTATTGTTGGCGGTTACATTTCCAAATCTTGTAGTACCTAACGCACCAGTCAATCTTATCGCATTTGCTCGTCTGGTGGTAAGGTTGACAAGAGAATGACTTGCACCATTTGTACCAATACTTATGGTGCTGCTAGCGGGGCAATTATTCACTAAAATATTTTCGCTGGCTCCAGCCGCCATGCTGATATCTACCTGCGCCGGAATGTTGATATTTGATGAAGGTCCAAGATTTTCCAATCTGATTCCATAACCAATGGCATCAAACACCCCTATGGCTCCGGTTGTTATGTTGGCAGTTCCATTGGTTAAATTTATTGCGGACCTCGCTGTGGAGGCGATTGTACCGTTGGTGGTGGTTGAAATGTTTAAAGTACCAAAGTTGGCGGCTTCGATGATGTTTCCAAACCTTCCTGTAAGTCTGGGGAAATCCAAAATGCTCAGGATTCCTGTAGTATTGGTCAGTTGAATTGCACCTCCATTCTCACCAACGTCATCGTGGTCCGACAATAGATAGTTGATCGTTAAGTTGTTGAACCCTGAATTTGAAATATCGATGCAATGGTTATCTACACCCAAATTCCCATTGCAGTCGATGCTAGCGATGGTACCACTGATAAGTCCACTTGTTTCTGAGACCAATGCGCGTGCCCCTGAACCACCTCCGATACCTGTAATAACATTCAGGTTTCCAAATGTTATCGCATTCACATTTCCTGTAGCAGAGAGAAATACAGCAGTTGAGGTCATGGGTGAACCGACAGTGCCAATTTGCAAATTTCCATCAAAACTGATAACTCCAGTGGCCCCTATCAATTCAATTCCTGTAGATCCAGGTGTTGAGTGAGTTATACTTCCATCATAGTTTACATTTGACGTGGAATTGTTCATTCGAAATGAGATACCATTGATGTTTTGAATGGCAGAGGAAGTATTGGTCACATTGAATGAACCTGACGAACCATTTTGTATATATACACCTTCTGTACCAGCAGTTAAGTTCAAAAATGAAAAGTTATAGCTACCGTCTGCATTGCTGAGTTGTATTCCAGTACTGCTGGCTGAATTACTGCTTACATTACCTGCAAATTGCAAGTTGCCGGTATGTCCATTCGTCACACTCAATACTGCCCCTGATGAAGTTTTGCTTAAGCTGGAAGTAAGTGTCATGGCAACTGAACCACCGGATACATTGATTGAATTTACGGCACCATTGTGGGTAATGGTACCGGCTGAGCTTTGTGTTATTGAACCAGCAATGTTTGTCAAATTAAATAATGGAACAGTACTGGAAGAAGATGATAAGCTGCCAAAGCTTGCATTTATTGTTCCGCCATTTGCAAAATTAATGAAGCTTCCACTGCCTGAAATGGTACAATCCGAGATGGTTGACATGCCTATGGTTCCAATATTATCTACGAATGCATATCCAGTAGTTTGTCCTATATTAACTCCGCGAACCAAATTATTTAATACCAATGTTACCGCATTACCTGAGGTGTTTGTAAGCGTGGGTGCCGTAGTGTTAATTGCAGGTAACGTATTGCTATGGGCTGGTAAGACAAATGGTAGAACATCTCCAAGATTCATACCTCCTGTATGACCTGAGCCGTACAAAAACATTGCAGTTTTCAACAATATGTTACCATTATACTCTGTCGGAGACTGTTTTATGAAAACAATATGTCCTGAACCTGGTCCGGCTGAAGCATTAAATTCTGCAATATTTCTGAATGGGTTTGATAAAACACCTGATCCCCCTGAACCAGCTACGGTATTGTCAATAAACCAAACCAAATTACTGACTTGCAGTCTGATAGTTCCAGTTGAAGAGGGTAGCATACCTGGAACAGCATTTCCATCAAGCAAAGTATAGGTGTAGGTATCTGTTCCAACAAACCCTGCTGGTGGACTATAAGTAAAGCTGCCATTTGTGGCCAAATTTATGGTACCACCCTGGGTTGTTGCACCTACAAATGCCATAACTGTTAAGCCTGGGATATTATCATCAAAATCATTTGTCAATACTCCTGATATTTCAGGTACGGTAATACCTACATTCCCGGTTACATTAAAAGTATCATCGATGGCTAGCGGTGTTGACCTAAAAGAGCCCGGGACAAAGATTGTCTTTGGATCCGGATTTATGATCAGGTTTACTCCATTGGCTGGTGATGATCCAGTGTTATTCAAGTTTACCTTGTACCGAATTCTATCACCACTGTTGGCAGCATTGTTATTGTTTGCATCAATAATCAAGCTATCAGTCTGAGTAGGAGGGTTAGAAATCTGGCTAAATAATGGATGCGAAAAGAAGAAAAGTGTAAAAATAACTATAATGCGTATGGCTTGGAATCTGACAACTTGCGCAATCATATTATTGAGTTTTGTATTGAGTCAAAACCGAACACGCATAGCCTCAGATATTGCAAAACTTTTGAGATTAATTACACGTCGGTTATTATGAGTCAAAAGTACTCCGTTCAAAAATAATTGTCTATTAAAAATTGAATTATCTGTTCATGTTTTAACAATTAAGTGTACATATTTTTCCATCATGCAAAAGGCCGAGACTCAATAAAATCCCGGCCTTAATAAAATTTGAATATTGAAAATCTTCTTATTCTACCACAATCATTTTCTTGACAAATGTCTGACCACCGAACTCGATCTTATACATCAGTACTCCAGAACTGAGGCCCATCTCACTCTTGTTGAGGGTGATATGGTTGGCTCCCTTCATACCCTGGATGGTTCTGTTGATGATGATCCTGCCTGTGATGTCGCTCACTGTCAATTTCACACTACCCGATTCCGGCAGGTCGAAACCGATCGTGGTTTCTCCGCGCCATGGGTTGGGGGTGTTTTGGTACAGGATGGGCGAAAGATCTTTTGCCCCTGCAACCGATATCTGGATATCGGTTGGCGTGATATCTGATCCTGTGTACGCTTCGCTGTTCAGGAAGCTGTTGTCGATGCTGATCATTTCGCTCAGCTTGCCAGATTGTTCTGCCTTCAATCTGAGGATCAT
>JAGQWX010000105.1 GCA_020436935.1 Saprospiraceae bacterium | reverse complement strand
CTTTGTCTCTTGTCCATTTTACAAATTTTCAAAAAGTTTTCCACATAATTCCTGTCAACCTATATTATGACACATCAAGTTGTGGATGCAAAAAAAGCCAAAACCCCGAACGGGGTGAAATGATTATAGCCAAATATTAAAAGTCTATGCCTTTATTTTGGCGGGATTTTTGACCAAAAATCATGACAAAATACTAAGACAAAGCAACGACACAGCTAAGTTCAATTCGTCAATTTTTCCCTCAGAAATCCGTAGAAACTTCCACAGAAATTCGCTGAAATCATTGTAATCGACATTATCAAAACAAACCTTGGCGTCCTCAAAACACCACCCCCCTTTGTGCCATTGCGAGAGAATTGAGGTTAATTGTTAAAAGTTAAAGGATGTGGATGAGGAATTTTGAGCCAACCAGCCAAAACGCCAACCCCCCAAAACGCCAAAACGCCAAAACACCAACACCCCCTTCCCAAATTGTCCTCTCCCTGACATTCCCCCCACCTCCACTCAATAAAAAACAAAAGCTTCCTATGGATATTAAAATCAGAAAGTATATTTGACGCATGTTGATGAAAACAGCCATACTTTTTTTCCACAACCAAAAGCAGCAGGAAGCAGCAACCAAACACTGGTTCAAGAATGCTAATCTAAATCTGAGGTTGGCAGGCATGCTCATTGACGAGACCAGGAAAAAATTGGCGGCGTCCGGTTTACCGGTCATCTCATTTGATTCCTCTCTTCAGAAAGGACAGTCCTTTGGTGAAAAATTGACCAATGCCATTGAAGATTGTTTTACAAAACATTCCTATGAACACTTCATCGTTGTCGGAAGCGACACCCCTGATCTGACATCAACTGAACTCAAAAAGGCAGCTATACTATTGGAGCAGGAAACCTGTCCCATTGGCTTGTCAAAAGATGGGGGCATGTACCTTTTTGGCGTGAGCCGTACAAAATTTGATGCCAACTTATTCCGTGATATTGAATGGTGTGAAAAAAAGAACGCCTCGAGTTTCATGGCATACTCAGCAATGGCGGGACATATTGCAATCGTGATTGGCCATAAGACAGACTTTGACCAGGCCTTCCAGCTCGAACAAGTAAAAAATGTAATTTTTCAAAAAATCTGGCTCTCCATCAAATACGACGGTAGCCCTTTTCCCACAGAGTTTCCTTCAAAGAGCTTAGTAGACTTTCACGACTTACAGCCACGAAGAGGTCCGCCAGTTCCCTCATTTTCTTAAGAATGATTTGTCATTTTTAACAGGTAAAAAAGCCGATTCGGCAAATTTCACCGTATCTCCATTGGAGCTAAGAGCTCCACAGGGTTCATTCACATTTTAATTTTTCAATCATATGACCAAATTGAGTTTTACACTTTTATTGAGTTGTCTTTTAATATCATTTGTCATTTCAGCTCAGCAGGTTTCAGGCATTGTGAAGGATAAGTTCGGACCTCTGGTAGGTGCTTCCGTACTCAACCTTAATAATGAACAGGGAGCCATTACCGATGCAGATGGATCGTTCACGCTTTCCGCAGCCAGCGGGGATCAGATCAGGATCAGTTACATAGGATACAAAGAACTGACCTTTGCAGTCGACGGCATGCCCCTCGAAGTCACCCTCCAACCACAAAACAACCTCATAGAAGAAATCGTCGTCACCGCGCTTGGCGTTGAAAGAGAACGACGCGATCTCGGTTACAGCATTCAAAGCATCAACAGCGACGACATCAGCAGCGTCAAATCGGTCAATTTCATCGACAACCTCACCGGCAAACTGACAGGCATCAATGTCACCCAGGGACCCACAGGCATTGGCTCCACATCAAAGATTACCATCAGGGGCGAATCCTCCTTCACCAACAACAACCCACTCTTTGTCATCGACGGTACTCCGGTCAACAACAATACCATCTTCAATGTCACCAACGAGACAGCTGCCGGCTTCCAGGAAGTGGACTTTGGCAACGGTGCCATGGACGTCAACCCGGATGACATCGCCTCGGTCAGTGTTTTGAAAGGTCCGGGAGCAGCTGCTTTGTACGGCACAAGAGCTGCGAATGGAGTCATCCTCATCACCACCAAAGACGGCGCAAAACGCAAAGGTTATGGCATTTCATTCAATTCATCATTTTACCTGGACACACCTTTCAGACTACCTGAATTCCAAAACACTTACGGCCAGGGCAACTCCGGTAAGTTTGCCTTCAAAGATGGTTTGGGTGGCGGTGTCAATGACAACATTACCTACAGCTACGGACCCAAGCTCGATGTCGGCAATCTCGTGGCCCAATACGACAGCCCAGTGACACTGCCCGACGGACAAGTAGTCAGAGGGGGAGATGTAGCCATACACGGAGGCTTGCCCATTCAACCCACACCATTTATTTCTCACCCCAACAACATCAGGGATTTTTTTGAAACCGGTCATACCGCCATCAACAATCTGGCTTTTTCAGGTGGAAACGACATGGGAAATTACAGGATTTCATTGACCAATATGGACAACAAATCTTTCATTCCCGGCACTGACCTCAGAAGAAATACGGTCAATGCAAGACTCCATTTCAGACCCATAACCGGTCTCGACATCAATACCAGCTTCAGTTACTTAAACACGCAATCCGACAACCGTCCAGGCAATGGTTACGGCTCCGAAAACATCAACTACGCCATGATTGCATGGTTGGGCAGGCAGACAGACATAGAACCATTGAAATCCTACTGGCAACCCGGCCTCGAAGGTCTTCAGCACTATTCCTACAACTATACATTTTTTGACAATCCCTATTTCACCCTCCTCGAAAACAGGAATGCCTTCAACAGGAACCGTCTCTTTGGCAATGTATCCATGTCCTATCAATTCGATGACCATTGGTCACTCAACCTGAGAACCGGACTCGACAACTCCAACGAACTGCGCACCTTCCGCAGGGCATTCAGCTCCAACAGATTCCGCAGAGGAGCCTACGCTGAGCACAACCTGGCCTTCAACGAAATCAACTCCGACTTTTTAGTCAACTATAGAAATAAATTCAACAACTTCTCCATCGATGTTTCAGCCGGCGGTAACAGAATGGATCAGACCGCAGGCAATCTCCAGACCCAGGCCATAGGGCTTGCTCAGCCTGGAGTATTCAAACTCAGCAATGCAGGATCGCCGCTCGAAGTCTTCCAGTACGATTACAGAAAGCGCATCAACAGCTTGTATGCGCTGGCAAAATTTGGCTATAATAACTTTTTATTTGTCGATGTGTCGGGCAGGAACGACTGGTCGAGTGCACTCGCCAATCCGGTGAACGCAGGCCAGACTTCATTTTTTTATCCTTCGGTGGCATCAAGTTTTATACTGTCAGAAGTCCTACCCATGCCGGATCTCATTTCATTTGCAAAACTCAGGCTGAGTCTAGCGCAGGTGGGCAACGATACAGACCCCTATCAGACGGCAGGCGTATTTTTGCCTCAGGTTCCGTTTGCCGGCCAACCCACATTCTCAGATCAAAACAGCATCGCCAACGCCAACTTGTTGCCGGAAAAATCTACCTCATTTGAGTTGGGCCTCGACCTGCGTTTTCTCAACGACCGCCTCCAGGTCGATGCTACCTGGTTCAATGCCCTCAATGAAAATCAAATCTTATCACTCCCCATTACTTCCTCTACAGGTTACCAGACCAGAGTGGTCAATGGTGGAGCAGTGCGATCAAAAGGTGTAGAATTGCAAGTGTCGGCCATGCCGGTGAGCAGCCGCAATTTTACGTGGACGAGCATGCTCAACTTCACCCATTACAACAATACCGTCATTTCCCTGCCCGACGAAGCCCAGGCCATCACGCTGGCATACAGCAGGGTGTACGATAATCCCAACCAGACCGTGTGGTTCATCGTATCTGAAGGCAGCAGGATCGGAGACATCTGGGGTACAGGTTATGCCAAAAACGACGAAGGCCAGTACCTGATCAATTCTCAGGGCGGACTTATTGTTGACAATACCCTCAAAAAACTCGGTAACTATACTCCTGACTTCATCCTTGGATTCAACAACGAAATCAATTACAAAAAGCTAGGATTTAGCATGCTTTTAGACTGGCATCAGGGTGGGGATGTGGTCAGCCGCACCCAGGCTTTGGCAGGAGTTGCCGGCCAGCTCAAAGAGACAGAATACCGTCCTGATGGCGGACTCATCTTCGACGGAGTGGTCAACACTGGCACTGCAGAGAATCCGGTCTACGTCACCAATACCATTCCGGTTTCAGCAGAAACCTACTACCGCCAGTTTTACGACCGCAACCACGAGGAAAATTCCCTCTACGACGCTTCATTTTTGAAAATAAGGCAAATGTCATTGAGTTATGATTTCGACTTTTCAAAGCAAGACAACAAGTGGTCAAAGATCAGCGGACTCAAACTTTCACTCATAGGCAGAAACCTGTTTTCATTTGACCGTATTCCTCATTTTGATCCCGAACAATTCGCTGTCCAGGGGACCAAAATTGTCGGTGGGGTAGAAGACATGTCCTTTCCGACCACCAGAAGCATCGGTCTTTCACTGGGACTTCAATTTTAATCGCCAACTACAAACACGTATACAATGAAAAATATATTATATCTGACCTTGATTTCGCTCTTCCTCAGTTGCAACGACGGATTTGAAGAAATCAATACCAATCCCAATGCACCTGTAAATGTTCAGCCGGAATTCCTTCTCCGTCAGGTCTTGTACAACTATGGCGAGCAAATGTCATATGAAGGCTTTGTCGCAGGCAACCTCCTCGGCCAGTATTTTACCGCTGTGGACTTCAATCTTTTTGACAGACACAGCTTGCTGGAACCCCAGTTTGGAGGAAGCCCATGGCCAATTTTTTATAAGAACCTCCGCGACAACCAAATCCTGCTCGACAAGGCAAGAACAGAACCCGCAGCCAAAGTCTACGAAGGCCCGGCCCTCATCATCAAAGCCCATATCGCTGCTGCACTTACAGACATCTTTGGTGATGTGCCTTACAGTGAGGCATTCTCAGGCAGGTCCGGCGTCATCACCCCAAAATACGACGCCCAGGAAGACATTTACACCGGTGAAGGAGGCATCATCGACAACCTCAATAAGGCCATAATGGCCATCGACGCATATAAAGGATCTATTCCACTCTCCGGTGACATCATTTTCAATGGTGATCTTTCCAAGTGGAAGCGATGGGCCAACAGCCTCAAAATCAAAGCCTTGATGCGCATCCACAGCAAAGAAAATGTCGCATCAGAATTGCAGTCCATTTACAACCAGGGCCTGTACATTTCTTCAGCCAATCAGAATGCTGTATTCTCATTCACAACAGGAGCACCCAACAATTTCAGAATGGCTACGGCCAGAGTTGGTGACTTCAACATTTACATCATGTCAGAGACCATGCAGGAAATACTGGAAAAGTACCAGGACCCAAGGGCCCAAACCTTTTTCCGACCTGCCTCCAACACTGGCCAGTTCAAAGGACTGCTCAACGGACCCGACGCCTCCAAAACATCCATCACCGTTGGCAATTACTCACTGGCAGGAACTGTCTTCAGAGAAAATACCGGCGCTCTGCAAGCCAACTTAATGACCAGCTGGGAGACCTTATTTTTCCTGGCTGAAGCAGCACAAAGAGGTTACATCAGCGCAGATGCCAAAAGTCTGTATGAAAGTGCCGTCAACCAGGCTTTTGCCTATTGGAAGACTCCATTGCCTGCAGAATACCTGAGCACAGGAAAGGCAACATGGGGCATCGACGGCACCGATCCGATAGAGCAAATCTGTACCCAGAAATGGCTGGCCAATATCATCAACGGTTACGAAGGGTGGATCGACTACAAAAGGACAGGTTACCCTGAACTAAAAAATGTCGCCGCCAGTCTCAACAACAATCTCATCCCGGTTCGCATGCCTTATCCTCCGGACGAGCAGGCACTCAATGCCGAGCAATACGGAAAGGCTGCGGGGAGTACGAACAACAACAGCGTCAACGCCAAATTGTGGTGGATGCCTTAATGTGGAAGTTTAAAACGCGATCAAATTGACTGCTGACAACATTATTTTATACCAATGGATACTGGTCATCGCTTCTTCGGTGGCCATGATTTGGGTTTCCCCTTTTGTGACCAGTGACAAAGACTTTTTCCAGGGCAGCAAAAAAGAAGAAACACCTGGCTTCCTGGTGCTGACGTCTAGCCTTGTGATCAGCTGGTTGTTCGCCAAGTCCATTGCCAATGCCGCCAATCTGGGGCTCAACTTTGGTATAGTTGGAGGTTTTGCCTATTCGGCCTATTACTTGTCTTTTGTGGTATGTGGCATCATCGTCTATCGCATGCGGAAAATAGGAGGCATACCATCCATACCCGCATTCCTGGAGATAAAATTCGGCAGAAAGGCCTTGTTACTTTTCTCCGTACTCATCGGCATAAGACTGATGAACGAAGTCTGGTCCAATACCATGGTCATCGGTACGTACTTCGGCGACACAGGAAGCTTCCCCTATTATCTGGCCATCACAGTCTTCACACTACTGACCATGGCTTACACCCTTAAGGGAGGATTACGCTCATCGCTCATCACCGACCTCATCCAGATGGTTTTGTTCGTCCTTCTCCTCACCGCCATTCTCGGCCTCATCTTTCCATCACAAGAGATGACGGTCAGGTCAGTAACTGCTTCAGGATCCTGGACATGGGAAGGCGGGCTCAATCTCCTCCTGGCGGCTTTGCTCCAGGTATTCAGCTATCCATTCCACGATCCAGTGATGACCGACAGAGGTTTTGTGACAGATACCGGGACAACACAGAGGAGTTTTTTAGCCGCTGGATTCATTGGTATCATGTGTATCGTTTTGTTCAGCTTGGTTGGAGTTTACGGCAAATTGATCGGATTGGAAGGAGAAGCTTCAGTGGTGGTAGCGCGACAATTTGGCCCGGTGATGATGTTATTGATGAATTTCATCATGATCACCTCGGCAGCTTCAACCCTGGACAGCGCCCTCAATTCATTCTCCAAGTTGTGGGTGATTGACCTGGGCATACCTCAACTCAAAAACATCAAATCGGGACGGCTGGCCATTGTAGGCCTCACATTGATCGGCACCATTCCAATATTTTTAGGGGCAGAAATCCTCAGTGCGACCACGGTGAGCGGTACCATGGTCCTGGGTTTGGCACCCGTTTTTTTATTTTGGAAAGACCGCTCAAGAAGCACCTCATTTTTCCTCGCCGTTGGCGCCGGACTACTGATGGGCATAATGTATGCATTTGAAGTTCCCCTGCCCAATTTTACCGAAGGCAAATACAACCAACTCCTGTCCTACAATGTTTTTGGTTTTATTCTGGTTTTTGTCTCTTACTTTGCAGGAAAAATTTTCGACAAGCATGTGGAATAGCAGAACCAAAGACATAGGACAACTCGAAGGCAAGCTGCTGCTCTTTGGCGGCCCCTATTCCAATTTGCACGCACTTCAGTCCTTAAAACAAGCGGCAGATCAGGCCCAAATCCCTGCACAAAACATCATATGCACAGGCGACATTGTCGGTTATTGCGCCTATCCCTCAGAAAGCCTCGACTTCATCCGCGACTGGGGCATCCACGCCATTTACGGCAATGTAGAATACAACCTCATCCACGACATCGACGACTGCGGCTGCAACTTCACCGAAGGAGGACGCTGCGACCTCTTCTCCAGACAATGGTATCCCTACGCCAAATCCAGGATAAACGAAGCAAACCAGGCCTATTTAAATACCCTTCCCGAATTCATCACCTTTGGCCGACAAGGCAAACGTTACCATGTCCTCCACGGAGGCCTGGAAGACACCTCAGCCTTCATCTTTGCGAGCACCGAAGATCAGATCAAGACCACCATTACCGAAAAAACAGGCGCCGATGTCATCATCGGAGGCCACTGCGGTCTGCCCTTCATCCAGCAACTATCCAACGGCAGCTGGTGGCTCAATGCCGGAGTCATAGGCATGCCCGCCAATGACGGTAAACAGACCACATGGTACGCCATTGCAAACAATAATCACATCAGCTTCCATACCCTGGATTACGACCACACCGCCGCCGCCAATGCCATGCGTCAAAACGGCCTTCCCGGATCATACGCCAATACACTGGAAACCGGCATTTGGGACAATTGCGAGATATTACCGGAGACAGAGGCGAGGCAGCAGGGGAGGGAGATTGAGTTGAGGCAGGTGAATGTCTAATTAGGTATTTTATGAGTTCGAAGCGGAAAATTGTTTAGCGTTTAGGGATTAGTGTTTAGGCTTGAAGTTTGAAGTTTCATGATTTTGGTTGACAACTTTTTGTAAACCGTAACCTTGTTTGTGGAAAACTTCGATTTAGGTAAAATGAAATTCTAAAAAATCCTTAATGCTATTAATGGTGAAAACAAAATACTTTTCGTTCTTATAAACCACCCCTTCTTTGCGTTTTGCGAGAGATAATGGGTTAAGTGTTAAAAGTTAAAGGCTTGAAGTAAAAGAGAATTACTTGTTAGGAAAAGGGTGGAAAAATTAATTTCTTCCGATAAAATTCCTATATTTTACAGTAAATGTGAGGGTTGTTTGATTTTCCAGAAGTATATTTGGTGCTTTAACCCTTTTTTGTAATGGAAATAACTCTGTGGAATAAAAAAGTAACCTTGAGTAAGGTTCAACATAAAGAACAAAATCAGCTGGCCATAAGCTTTGAATATGATCCTAAAATTGCTGAGCTGATAAAATCTTTGCCTGACCGCAAATATTCAAAAACCTTGTCCTGTTGGTATTTGCCATATACAAAAGACCATTATGAGGAATTACTTGCCTTAATTGATGAAGCAAACAATGTAGAAGCTTTCTCTAAAACAACCGGAACCATCGATGACACTCCATCAAAAGATGTCCATACCGGTATATCTTCTGATCACGATATGACAGAAAAGCCTTCTGTACTGCCTTACCAGAGTGAATTAGAGGCTGCAGACATAAGGGAATCAAAACCTGAAAAAAGTAAGCTTTCAGCAAAAACTTCAATTGTTTTAAATGGCGGGAATTTTTTCATACAAACCCCCTTCAATCCCAATGACGGCAATTTTTTGCGGAGCCTGGACAAAAGCTATTGGAATACCAGATATCAAAATTGGGTAGTGAAAGCCACCTCTCAAAATCTGGACAAATTACAACAGCGTTTTTCTTATTGGAATCAGGAAAACTATTTGCAATGTTATACGCTCATCAAGGAGATAGAGGATCCATATGTTATAGAATTATTTTCCAGCCCGGAGTTTCCAAACCATTTTTTATTGAGGGTAAAAGGAAGTCGGGCAGATTATGAATTCCTAAAAGCTTTGCCACAAAGAGATTATCAGGCAGCATTCAAAAGATGGCTCATTCCTAAAGAAAAATCACTTCTGGACAGGGTAGTAGCGCATTATGAAGGAGATGGAGCTAGGATCATCAACAAGGTAACATTGCACAAAAGTGATTTTGTTATTGAAACAAAAAGTCCTGAGGAACGAAAGGAATTTCTTTTGACAAAATTTGGTCCAGCTCTTAAGCCTATTTTAGCGGTATATATAAACTCCATGATAAGAATGAGGTACAGTTGGAACACCATAAAGACCTATACAGGATCTTTTGCAGGTTTTGTACTACATTTTGGGGAGGAGAAGTTGCATTTATTAACGACATCAGAGGTCAACGATTACTTGGCTACCATTGCATGCAAAGATGTTTCAGAAGCACTTTTGCACACACATATCAATGCCATCAAGTATTATTATGCTAAAGTAATTTTCAGAAGTGACTTCAAATTGGAAGAAGTCCAAAGGCCGAAACCAAGCCATACTTTACCAAAGCTACTTACCATTCAGGAAGTGGATAGAATGCTGAGATCTCTCGATAACCTGAAACACATAACCATGCTTTATGCCTTATATAGTTCGGGCATCAGACTTCAGGAACTATTGAATATTACAATAAACGACATTTTCTGGGAGAGGAATCAAATTTTAGTAAAGGGTGGGAAGGGCAAGAAGGATCGGATGGTTATGTTAAGCCAAGTCCTAAAAGAAGTACTTGTATATTATTTCGATAATTACCAACCCAAGTACTATCTTTTTGAAGGGCAGGACGGACAAAGTCAGTATAGTGCACGAAGCGTACAACAAGTAGTAAAACTTGCCGCAAATAAAGCCAGTATTACAAGGACAGTAACCCCTCATGTCTTACGACATTGTTTCGCGACTCATATGTTGGATAATGGCACAGATGTAAGATATATCCAAGAACTTTTGGGCCATAAGGACATCAAAACAACATTGATATACACACACGTGACAAATACCAAGATAGAAAGTTTGAAAAGTCCAATAGACCAATTAAATTTGGGTAACAGATTTCTGAAAAATGCGAAAGAGTGATACAAGAATTACGCGTATATAAGGAAGTTGAACAAACCCGAAAAAACAATCCCCAAATATTTCGGATAATCACCGTTTAGGCACAGAGATTGGGCTATGA
>JAGQWX010000104.1 GCA_020436935.1 Saprospiraceae bacterium | reverse complement strand
ACAATCCGGTTTGGCAGGAAATAGGGTTTGATGACTACCAATCCTGCAGATATATAAAGTTTGTTCCGACACAAACAGTGAGCGATCAATCTCAACCCAGAATAGCGGAATTGGAAGTCTTAACTCCATAGAATAAAAATGGAAATGGAGTTGACGGACACATCAGTGTTCTATCAACTCCATTTTAAGGATAAGTTTTGCTTTTTAATTAGGTTTGAGTAAATCTAATTGGATAAGCTTTATGGTGCAATACAATTATTTTATCACATTTATTCTGGTGTTAGAAAGTAAATCTAACTGCAAATCCTCCCCAGCCACTACTAAATCCTGCATAGTCTCCGAATTCAAAAGATGGCTGCCAGTCTAGAGATATGTTGATAGGTGCTCCTCTGAACTTATAATCGAGACCTACAACTCCATCAATACCAACAGTTTCTCCTCCACCAAAAAATTTACTATTGTAGAATGCAACGTGAGCACCTGGACCTATGTACCACCTCAAACCCGGAGCTCCTCCGATATTGCCGTGAAACTCATACAATCCTGTAAGTCTTGACCCTCTGTTGTAGAAATATCCAATGGCTTCCAGTGCAGTGGAAGAATTGACAAAGTGTTTTAAAGTAATACCGCCAGGGTAAAACTTTGCCCCAATGGCCGTTCTGTAACTGCTTCCAAGGTCCTGAGCTTTGATGTCAGTTGTTGATAGGAAAGTAAAAAAGCCCAGCATCATCATTATTTTAATTGCGTTTTTCATCTTCATTTTTTTTGTTGTGATGTTCATGTTAATCGTTTTTCTGAAACATATCTTCGATGAATGCTCACCGTCATTTGATTCATGTCGTGAACGCACGGCACCACTTGTTTTGTTCAAATAAAATTGAAGATATTTTTGGGAGATAATTCTGAAATACCATCCCTGGACTTAAAGGGGCTGAGTCCTAAAATTTTTAAATTAATTGTGTAAATATTTGATTTTCAATAAATAAAAAAGGGGCTAGTCGTGAAACTGCCCCTTTTATCGCTTTCTAAAGAAAATATCTTAATGATTTATTTTGATCAGTTCAACTTCAAAAATCAAATCACTTTTAGGCGGTATGGCTCCCGGATAACCTCTTTCTCCATAGGCCAATTGGTAAGGGATGTAGAATTTGTACTTTGCGCCTTCCTTCATCAATTGTACTCCTTCTGTCCATCCTTTGATCACTTGATTTAAACCAAAGTCAATAGGCTGTCCTCTTTGGACACTTGAATCAAATACTTTTCCATTCAAAAATGTACCTGTATAGTGTACTTTCACATTGCTGGTATCAGCAGGCAGTGCACCTGTTCCTTCCTGAACTACGGCATATCTAAGACCTGAAGGTGTTTCATTTGGAAAACCTGCCTTGACCTTTTCTGCCTCTTCTCTAAGTTTCGCTTCTGCAGCAGCTTTTTTTGCAGCGGCTTCTTCCTGGGCTTTGATGAACATTTTAGGCGCATCAAAAGCGTTTGCCGCACTACCTTTTCTCAAAATAGTAAGGCTTGTAAGTGTATCATTTTGTAAGATGGCGTTCACAACATCTTGACCTTCAATAACATGACCAAAAACAGTGTGCTTACCATCCAGCCATGGGGTGGCAACGTGCGTGATGAAAAACTGTGAACCATTGGTTCCAGGACCTGCATTTGCCATGCTGAGAATTCCGGGACCAGTATGCTTTAATGTAGTATCAATTTCATCTTCAAACTTGTAACCTGGTCCACCTGTGCCGTTACCAAATGGACATCCACCCTGTATCATAAAATTGGGAATTACTCTATGGAACTTCAATCCATTGTAGTATGCCTCACCGGCTGGTTTGGCCTGATTTGGGATGGCACCTTCAGCCAAACCGACAAAGTTGGCCACCGTCATAGGGGTTTTTTCAAATTCCAATTGTGTGATGATGGTTCCTTTACTGGTATTAAAAACCGCATACATTCCATCCGGCTGACCAGCCACCAATGATAAATCCATATTTTTTTTATTTGATTGTGCAAAAGAGAAGCTGACCAAGGTCAACATCATTAAAACTAAAACATAATTTCTGGACATTCCTAAAATTTTATTTGGCGGCAAAAATAGAAGTTTTAAACCATTGGATGACGCATTTAACAAATATTTGTTACAGCTTTTGGTGTTGAATGAACCGGCATTTCCGCGCGGAGAAAAATCCCCATAATTTCCTATTATTGCATTTTTTAAAATCTTAAACGGCTCCATGATCGACAAACAAAAAATCAAGATCATCATCTTTGACGCTGATGATACTTTGTGGGAAAATGAAACCTTTTTCAGAGCAGCTGAAGAGGAATTCTGCAATATGTTGGAGGATTATCTGCCTCACCATGCTGTGACCAAAGAGTTGTATAAAAAGGAAGTCGAAAATGTAGAATGGTATGGCTATGGCATCAAAAGTTTTGTGCTGTCAATGATAGAAACCGCTACTTCCATCACTGGAAATACTGCAGGTCTTTCCATGGTAACAAGGATCATTGAAATAGGACGGGAGATGATGTCGAAACCTGTAGTCTTACTGGATGGGGTTCTCGATGTGCTTGAAGCATTAAAAGGTAATTATAAGTTGGTCGTCGCCACCAAAGGAGATCTGGTGGATCAGGAGAGAAAGCTCAATAAGTCAGGCATCATGCATTATTTTCATCACATTGAGATCATGAGTGAGAAGGGTGTGGCTGATTACAGGAAGTTGATCAGGCATCTTGATTCTAAACCTGAGGAGATGGTCATGATTGGCAATTCTTTGAAATCGGATGTGCTGCCCATCATCGAGTTGGGTGGGGTAGGAGTGCATATTCCCTTTCACACCACCTGGGAACTCGAAGTAGTAAAACACCAAATCGATCACGATTCCTTTCTTAAATTGAATTCTATCGTAGATTTGCTGCCATATTTGACTTAGGCCGTGACCGAAATTGACATAGATAACTGGAAGAGGAAAGACCATTTTCGTTTTTTCAATTCATTTGATGAACCATTTTTTGGGATTGCTTCCAAAATACAGTGCACCGGGGCATATCATTTCTGTAAAGAAAAATCCTGGTCCTTTTATAAGTACTATCTCCATGCTGCTTTAAGAGTGATCAATGGTATTGAAGAATTCAGGACTAGAATAGTGGATGATAGTGTCTTCATTTTTGACACCATCCATGTTTCACCTACTGTTTTAAGAGAGGACAAGACCTTTGGCTTTTCATTTGTTGAATTTAATGAGGATTTTGAAAGATTTGCCCAAGCCGCAGATAAGGAGTTTGAACGCGTGCGGGGGGAAAGCGGATTGGATCCTTTGGTGTCGGGAGTAGATGTCATCCATTGTTCAGCACTTCCTTGGGTCGATGTTACCTCAATTAGTCACGCACGCAATTTTAAATACAAAGACAGTTGCCCCAAGGTTTCTTTTGGAAAATTGGTTTGGGAAAAGGAGGAGTGTTGGATGTCGGTCTCACTACATGCCCACCACGGCCTGGCCGACGGCTACCATGCAGGTTTGTTTTTCGAAAGATTTCAGGAAATAATGAATAAATAAATAAAATATGGCTTTGATAGAAGAGATGGAAGCGCAGGGCAATTTTCTGTTTAAATACAGAAGTTATCTTCCAATTGTTTTGCTGGCGGTCGCCCTTGTTGTATTCTTGCTCGACCAGTCAGAATGGAGTATCAATTACTTCTATTTGGCGCTTGCTGTAAGTTTGATAGGACTTCTCATCAGAGTTCATATTGTAGGTCATACACCGAAGAACACCTCAGGCAGAAATACTTCTGAAGGCCAGGTAGCAGATACACTTAACACCACAGGCTTTTATTCAATTATCAGGCACCCACTTTATTTTGGTAACTTCTTTATGTATATCGGATTTGCTGTATTGACCGGACAAATATGGTTTGTGGTGGCGTGCACCGCCATATTTTATTTGTATTATGAGCGCATCATGATCGCTGAAGAACAATTCTTACGCAGGAAGTTTGGAGCAGTATATGAAAACTGGTCATCAACCACACCACCCATTATTCCGGCTTTTACAGGTTGGAAAAAACCTGCCATTTCTTTCAGCCTGAAAAAAGTACTCAAAAAAGAGAAAAATGGTCTTTTGGCAACATTTGCCATTTACTACATCGCTTTGGCTTTGAAATCGTATGTGACTTCTGGAAGTTTTGATGTAGATCCACAGTGGATGTTTTATGCGACTGCGGCATCCGCCATCATCTACCTTGTATTAAAGCTGATAAAGAACAACACCTCAATATTAGAAGAAGAGGGGAGATAATCTTCAAAATCATATCATATTAAACAAAGATATTTCTCCATGAGATTACCTCATAATTTGTTCTGTGTTGGTTTTCATTTCCTCCATAAATCAATGTTTTTTTTATACTTTCTTCATCTGCAAATGAAGAAAAGGTATCCATGAATTTAAACATTTCACTCTTGATGGTTGTGCTTGATTTTATTTCGTAAATATTTAAATTCCCATTTTCACTATAGAGTAAGTCTACTTCATTTTGATTTGAGTCTCTCCAAAAATATAAATCGCGCAGGAGATCTCTGTGAAAGTTTTGTTTGTGCATTTCTGAAACGATCAAATTTTCAAAGATGTGACCGTACTTTGGGTGTAAAGGGTCAAGCTTTTGTTGTCGGATTCCCAATAAATAGCAAAGCAAACCTGTATCGTAAAAGTAAAGTTTAGGGCTTTTAATCATTCTCTTGTTGTAATTTTTGTGGTACGGGCCAAGTGGGTAGGTGATAAAACTGGTTTCAAGAACAGATAACCAATTTCGGGCGGTAGTATGACTTATACCTGTATCCTTTGCCAGTTCGTTGTAATTAAGCAATTGTCCAGCCCGGTCCGCGCAAAGTGCCATGAATCTCTTAAAAGTGGTTTTGTCCTGGATGTTTTGCAATTGACTTACGTCTCTATTGATATAAGTTTCTACATAATTTGCATAATATTTGTCTGCATTTAACCCCCTTTGAAAAATTGCAGGATAGAAACCCATCGTCATCGTTGTACTAAGGTCATCTGCCAACCACCCAGCCATCTTCATTTCACCCATGTCAAATGGCATTAATTTAAAAATGCTTACCCTGCCTGCAAGACTTTGCGAAATGCTTTCCATTAAATTAAAATTTTGGGACCCAGATAATATGTATTGTCCCATAATTTGATCTTTGTCTACTTTGGTCTGGAGGTATGAAAAAAGCTCTGGAGCCTGTTGCACTTCATCAAAAATTACATATTTGTCATAATCTTTTAGAAACGCCTTTGGATCTGACAAAACTAAACTACGAACATCCGGATCTTCCAAAGAGATGTATCTGTAATCAGACATCTCTTCTTTGAGGAAAGTAGTTTTTCCAGACTGTCTTGGTCCCGTTATAACTAATATTGGGTATTGTTTAAGTTGTGTGTCTACGAATGAATTTATAACTCTATTTTTCATTTTAAGGAATTGATTTCCAGTAACAAAAATAGGAAATAATTTCATTTTGCATAGGAAATAATTTCATTCTGCATAATAAATAATTTCATTTTACATAGAATATAATTTCATTTTACATAGAAAATAATTTCATTCTACATAAAAAATAATTTCATTCTACATAAAATGCAATTTCTTATTGTAAAGAAAAAGCTTTATAAAATGAATGCACCGTAACCAATTTATGGCGATCACACTTCATAAAAACAATAGGTAAATCCGCAGAACCGAAATCGACAGATTTAGATGAAAGCATCCAGCAATAAAACGCCGACCAAACCCAATACAGAAATCAGTGACTCCATCACTGTCCAGCTTGAAAAAGTCTGTTTGAGTGTAAGATTGAAGAATTCCTTAAACATCCAAAACCCGGAGTCATTGATGTGGGAGCCAAATACAGAACCTGTACCTACTGCCAAGACCATCAATTCAGGACTGACTCCACCAGCCATAACAATTGGAGCAACAATACCCGCTGCAGTAATACCTGCAACAGTAGCTGAACCGATGGTGACCCTGAGCAGTGCGGTAACAATCCATGCAAACAACAGGGGAGGCATTTGCCATTTGCTGCTGAAAGAAGAAATATATTCTGAAGTTCCACTGTCAGTCAGTACCTGTTTAAATACCCCGCCGGCAGTTATAATGAGGAGAATCATGGCTATTCCTGAAATTGAATCACTTAGCCATTTTTGTGTCTCTTCAACGGTTCTGCCTTGCCTTACTCCAAAAAAGTATATGGCCAGAAGTGTTGCAATTAGAAGTGCAATGGTTGAATCTCCCAGGAATAAAATAACTTTCTGAAGCCCACTCCCTTCAGGTAAAAAAGACTTTGCAACTACAGCAAGAGAAATTAGAAATACTGGCAAAAGAGCAATAGTAAAACTTAAGAATTTGCTGGGAAGTTCAGTGAATTTTTTGTCGGGAGGTGTGCCAAAAACGCCATCAAGGTCAACATGTATGCCCTGTAAAAATCTTCCAAGGACAGGTCCTGCAACGATCATGATCGGAATGGTCAGCATAATGCCATACACCAATACCTTTCCCGTATCAGCGCCAAGGGCATTGACCAACACGACCGGACCTGGGTGTGGTGGAAGAAAACAATGGGTAATGCTAAGGGCAGCTGCCATCGGAATGGCTATGTATAACAAAGGCAACTTTGTGCTCCTCGCCAAAGTGAAGATCAGTGGCACAAGAATCACAAAGCCGGCATTGTAAAAAAGCGGGATTCCAATAAGAAAACCGGTGAGCATCACAGCCCACTGGATATTTTTGATACCGAAAGCATTGATGAGGCTGGAAGATATTTGCTCTGCGCCTCCACTTACTTCCAGTATTTTTCCGAGCGCAGCGCCCAGACATATGATCAATGCCAGACCTCCAAGCGTGCTTCCTACACCCTTTTCAACCGATTTGAGAACGTCAGCTCCTGGCATGCCCAATGCAAGTCCTGCTACGATGGCGACAATCAATAGAGAAAGAAAGGGGTTGACTTTTTTTACGGTAAGTAAAACCTGGAGTGCAATGGCGAAAACTATAATGATCAATGGGTTGATCATGCTATTTCCTGCCAAAAAAAAGTGGTGTAAATAAGAGATGGCTAATGCAAAATTCATGCTTGATTATTTAATGTTGATGGTGGTCTGTACAGTATTTCCTGATGATTTTTTTGAAACTCCCGGCTGGCCTCCGCCAATAGAAATAGCAAGCTTGCCTGTTGTCAAACGCTGGTTTCCATCATCACTTACCAGCATAAAGTCTTCCGGATTGAGGCTGATGCTTACCGTTTTACTTTCTCCTGCGGCCAGTTGCACTCTGGTGAAACCTTTGAGCGCTTTTATCGGAGTTTTAATCTTTGTTCCAGGGTAGGAGAGGTAGAGTTGCACAACTTCTTCTCCTGCCATTTTGCCGGTATTTTTGACCGTCACGCTCACCTCTGCTCCAGAGTTTTTATTGTAAGCTTTGGAGATTTTTGGATTTGAATAGTTGAAATTTGTATAACTCAGGCCATAACCAAAAGGATACAGCGCTTCGCCTCCGAAGTATCTGTATGTACGGTTGGCCATGTCATAGCTTTTGAAATCCGGTAAGTCAGCATCGCTTTTGTAGAAAGTCACAGGAAGTCTGCCTGCGGGATTGTAATCACCAAAAAGTACATCTGCCAGGGCATCGCCCGCACTCTGTCCCCCATACCATGCCTGAATGATGGATGGAACGTTTTGGTCTTCCCAGGGCATGGCAATTGCACTGCCTGATAAATTGACATATATCACAGGTTTTCCTGCTTTTGACAAAGCTTTCATGAGTTCAGTTTGCACTGGAGGCAATAAAATACTGGTCCTGTCACCACCATCAAATCCGGGATAGTTGACCTTCATTTCCTCTCCTTCCAATTGTGGAGAAATGCCACCGACATATACAATGGCGTCGGCATCAGCAATGCTGTTGGTCAGAGCTTCAAAATCAGTCTTTTTCCTGTCACCTGAACGCAGCCTTACAAATGAACTTCCATCCCGCTGGAAATACTCCATGACTAGTTTTTTGGTTTCTCCCTTTTTAACTATAAGGTCAAATTGTCGTGGGCCCCATCTGTTTCTTGTCCATGCATCTTCAACAATGGTACCGTCCACAAAAAGCCTGTATCCGTCGTCACCACCAATTTCATAATGGAAGACCTTGTCTTCATCAGCAGTAAGATAAGTGGTGTATCTGGCGGAGAAATACAGAGGGTTGATGTTGGACGCCGGGCTTTCTCCCTCGAACCAGAAGTGGTCAATTTCCTTTTCATAAGCCACCAGAGCCGGAGCACCATAAAGGCTATCGTTATTGAAGTATTCTGCTTTTACACCTTTCATATTGTCCATCTTATAATATGGATAGGCGTCGGTATAATGGAGCAGGGTGTCATCGGTAAAATTGATGGCCTTCTCATACACAACAGTTACATCGCTGCCCAATTTGTTTTTGATGCCCTGAAGAATGGTGCTTCTTTTAGAAGGGATGCCATTATAATTGCCAAGGATGGCGATGTCATTGTCGGCATTGGGTCCGATGACGGCAATTTTTTTGATGTTTTTATTGAGGGGTAGTGTTTGTTTTTCGTTTTTGAGCAGTACGATGGACTGGCGGGCCATCTTCAACGCATGTTCTCCGTGTGCCTTGTCCTCCAGCAATGCAGGATTTGGTTTTGCGAAAGGTACTTTTTCTGCGGGATCAAACAATCCCAGTCTATACCGGATTTCGAATAACCTTCTGATGGAAACGTCAATCTGAGATTCCTTGATGTTGCCCTTTTTTACTGCGTCGATGAGGGAGTAATAGACATCCGTTCCGCATTCTACATCTGTACCATGCAGTACTGCGTCGATGGCAGCGCTCTCTGCATCAGGGTGCGTTTTGTGGTATTTGAAAAAGTCGTCAATGGCCCAGCAGTCTGAGGTGACATACCCGGTGAACGCCCACTGATTTCTCAATATATCATTCATCAGGAGGTCATTGCCACAGCATGGTTGTCCTTCGAAAGCGTTGTAGGCACACATGACGCCGGCGACATCCGCCTTTGTGATGAGTTCTCTAAATGCAGGCAAATAGGTGTCCCACAAGTCGTATTTGGATGCCACAAAATTGTCAGAGTGTCTGCTGGGTTCAGGTCCACTGTGCACGGCGAAGTGTTTGGCGCAAGCAGCAGCCTTCAGATAATAAGGGTCGTTGCCTTGAAGGCTTCGCACGAAACTCGCAGCCAGTTTGGAAGTCAGGTAAGGATCTTCGCCATACGTTTCCTGTCCTCGCCCCCAACGCGGATCCCGGAATATATTGATATTGGGCGTCCAGTAAGTCAGGCCCATATATCGCTGTCCGTTTATTTTTTGTTCCAGGCCTTTATTGAATACGATGCGGCCCTCTATTGCTGAGTAGTGAGCCATTTTGGCCATGGATGAGGTATCCCAGGTGGCAGCCATAGCGATGGCCTGAGGAAATACCGTGGTACGGTAAGGCGTTCTTGCCACGCCGTGCAATACTTCACTCCACCAGTTGTACGCAGGAATTCCCAGTCTTTCTATGGCAGGTGCAGTATTGAGCATCTGGTAGACTTTCTCTTCGAGCGTCAGCCTTGAGATAAGATCGGTGATCCGTTGTTCTGCGGGAAGCTTATCGTCCCACATGGGGTATTTTTTATACTCCTGTCCGTAAGTGAGGTGTGTGAGCAGACAGAAGATGGCAATGGTTTTTTTCATGGCTTAGAAGATACTTTAACGATTACAAAAAACTGGCATAATCCATTTTACCAAAAGCATCGCAAAATGTAAATAATATGTGTTTTATAAAAGGATACTTTGATTTTTTTGATATGATTTAACGAATAGGGGTCATAATTTGAAAAATTTTCAAAGGGATATGTGGTGAGAGGGTAGGTGGTGTTAGTTGTGGATGGGCGTCGTGTGGGTGTGGGTGAAATTGGAGTTGATATGGGGTGAATGGAGGTCTGGGGTGGGTTTGTGTCAGGCACCTGTCAGACACCTGTCTGACAGCTTTTTATATCTCTGGTTGTAAGTGTTTGATTGTCAATTATATATCAGTTTTAAACGTTTATAAACGTTTAAAAACGCTTTTTTGAAGTTTTTGGTGTTTTGAATCAGGATTTCCAAGGGTTCTGTCGGTTTGCGTTCCTCTGTTTCGCGAAATCTCTGCGAAACTTGTCAGATACCTGTCAGACAGCTGTCTGACAGCTTTTTGAGGGGTGAATCTTAATTTATTGATTATCAGTGACATATCCGTTTTAAACGTTTATAAACGTTTAAAAACGCTTTTTTGCTTTTTGAATATCTAACCATTTCTCCTCCACTTACAAACATATATTTATCCATTCAGCCTATTAAAATAAATCCTAAAAATTAGACACAATAAAGACGGAAAAATAGACAATTTATATATATTTGCCCTATGTTTATCAATTGTCATACCTGTTATTCACTCAAATACGGCCTCCTCGATGCCGAAGAACTCGTCAACGTGGCTGTGGAATATGGTATCGATTCATTGGTATTGACGGATATCAACAATACATCTTGTGCTTTTCAATTTG
>JAGQWX010000103.1 GCA_020436935.1 Saprospiraceae bacterium | reverse complement strand
ATATACTAAAAAGTGTCAACTTTTTTCAGGACAAGACAAATAACCACATAACCAAATAACCACATAACCAAATAACCGCATAACCAAATACCTCTATAGCCAGCAACAAAAAAGGGGTCCTGCGTTGGCAAAACCCCTCTTTATATCTTTTGAAGATTGCTTATTTAGCAAACTTTGCAAATTTTTTGTTGAACTTGTCGATTCTACCTGCAGTATCCACAAACTTCATCTTACCGGTGAAGAATGGGTGAGAGAATGAAGAGATTTCCATCTTTACCAAAGGATACTCTTTGCCATCTTCCCAAACAATGGTGTCTTTTGTGTTCGCACAAGATTTTGTAAGAATGGCTTCATCATTTGAGATGTCTTTAAAAACAACCATTCTGTAACTTGCCGGATGTGTATCTTTTTTCATCTTTACGCTGTTTATTTATTGCTATCGCTAGCTTACTTTTTCAAATTGGACTGCAAAGATAACACTATTAATCTAATAATCAAGCGATTTAATGTTAAAAATATTTCGAAAAATATGGAGACCATTCCTCTAAAAAACCTTTACACAACACCTTCCCTGGAGGAGTTGGAAGAAAAATCTTTGACCCTGCTCCAAAATTTCACCCATAGGAGATCTGTGAGGCACTTCAGCGATAAAGCAGTTCCACAAGACGTCATACAACGTCTGATAGAAATGGCTTCTCTTGCACCTTCAGGCGCCAACAAACAACCCTGGTTTTTCTGCGCCATTAGCGACCCGGAAGTCAAGAGCCGCATCCGCATTGCCGCAGAGAAAGAAGAATATGAAAACTACCATGGAAGGATGTCTGAATCCTGGCTGAAAGACCTCGAAGCTTTTGGCACCAATTGGGAAAAGCCTTTCCTGGAGACCGCTCCCTGGCTCATCGTCATGTTCAAAAAGAGCTATGACCTGGATAATTCCGGGGCAAAATCAAAAAATTACTACGTCAGCGAATCTGTAGGCATCGCCGCCGGTTTCCTCATTGCTGCGATACATCAGCTGGGTCTGGTGACTTTAACCCATACACCAAGTCCTATGAACTTCCTCCAGGAATTGCTTGAAAGACCAGAGAACGAAAAACCATTTTTGCTCCTTCCGGTAGGCTTTCCAGCGGAAGATGCTGAAGTACCGATAATTACGAAAAAGAAAGGATCCGAAATCCTAAAATGGTATTTATAAAACTCCCTATGTCCTTTTTGGAGGCTTTATTTTTTACTCAAGTTTAGCATTCGCAAATTGAATCCTCGCTGGCGCACACCATACGATCACATAGATCATATTTGCTGCCGGCTTTCCATTGGCCAGATTCAACAGATTTTTACCATTGGTATTTAAGGCTCCAACTCTGATGTGTGAGTCTGATGAAGACAAGTCTAATTGTGCTTTGGAAGAAAGATACATCGTGACAGATCCTGTAGGAAATGAACATTTAAAATCATCACCTGTCCCAAGATAATATTTTTTGTCACCGTCCTCAGCAATGAAGACCTCTCCTGACACACTGTAACTGCTGGTACTTTGGAGTTTACCCTTTGTTACCTTCGTGAGTTCATCTTTGACTTCCATCATTTCTTCCTCTTCTTCTTCTACCACCAATTCATTTTTCTCACAGCTATGCATAGTAATGATCAGCGAAAGCATTGCAAGCATTAATAAGTATTTTTTCATTTTATTGTGTGTTTAGTTTTTCAAAATCAAAAGCTTTTTCCATAATAAAGCCCAGCGATATGATTTTCCCCAGGTACAGGTTTTGTGGTTTTGAAGGGCCCTGAATACCATCTGAATAGGTGAGCGAAAAACCATAGTGGTCACTGAATTTATAAAAGGCTTCTACGCTGTAGGCTGTAAATGTTGTTCCATCACCACGAACAAAACCTAGCTCGGGATGCACGGATGTACCATTGGAAAACTGCATCCTCATTTTACCATTGATCCACAGATTTTTTAGTGGATTAAAACCGAGTTCAGTCCCAAAGGAATACAAATCTCTGAAGTCGAGTCCCTCATATTTGGTCCTTATGTTGTACATGGCATGGCCAGACCAATAAACCTTCCTTCCTATGGGTATAGAAATGGCAGCGCCAAGTGGAAAATTCCACTCTCCATCGCCGGTTGGCAAATTGATGCGCTCATCTGCATTTTCAATAGATTCGGCAAAGGCATTGGCACGTCCGGTAGGTGCATCGATTCCGGCAAAAATTGCAAAAGGGAATACATATTGTTTGTATTTAAATGGGCTGTATTTTACAGAAAAACTGAGGTCACCCTGGCCAATGACAGCGTTGGTTGTTTCAAATTTTTGCCTCCGTAAAATTGGCACTGAAGCAATGATGCCCAACTGGTCTGTGATGCCATATTCTCCGTAAAAACCCAGTGATTGCTGTTGGAATTTTGAAGTAGTAAGATTGAGCCCTGTCGGTGTGTAATATTGGTCAGAACCAAAAGAGGAAAGATCCATCTTTAGGAAATAACTGTCCTTCTGTCTGGCCCAACCGCCTTGTGCAATCGACATCGTCTGGACAGTCAGTATCAAAACGAAAATGTTTATGTAATGCTTCATTTGGATTTAATTGAGAGAGAGCAACGGCATATTATACTAAGCAGAAATAGATTTGTCCACTTTCTTGCTGCCAAAAAGGAAAATATCCGCGTTGTAAATCCTCGCTGTAGTGCCTGCTACAGCTGCGTTTTACGCCTTGATCTTTACCTTTTTGTCGACGCAATCAAAATGGACAATCCATATTCCGCTTAGTATAGACCCTTGCCCTCTCATGTTAAGGACAATCTTTTGATTACTGCATGGCGGCGTATCCAAATGGAATGGACGCACTGCCACACCATAAGATAAGGTGTGTAAACTTGGATTCCGGGGCACTACTCAATTTCAAATACTGTTCACCATTTTTTTGTACAATGCCTATCAGCTTAAGATCTGGATTACCATTACCCGGATCTGCCTTAAATGTGTTGGAAGTACTGAGGTAAACGGTCACCGTGCCTGTTGCCAGGACAGTTGTAAAATCCTGGCCAAGCTTTACAAAGTAATTGTTGGACCCATCTTTGCCCAATTGGACAGATCCTTTTGATCCTGTGCTGTTTTGTTCGACAATAGACCCGGATTTGGTCACAGAAAAGTCTCCTGTAGGTTTGCTGCTGTCTACCGTTACTTCCTCTTTTGTGCAGGAAATCATCACCATCATTAAACCGGTCATCAAAAACATCAATGCATTCTTTTTCATCTTTCTTGGATTATTTTTTAAGTGAATTAATGATGCAAATTTGGCCGTATGATGTCACGAAAGTATCACAAATGTGTTTCATTTTGGAAAATTTAGAATAATGATTTCACTCAATAAAATAATTATAAATATTTATAATAGAGTATTATAAATATTACATATATGTATATATAATAGACGAGCTGTTGTGTTTTCAAAGCAGTCTGAAAAGCACAAAATTATTAGATTAAAAGTGCAGAAAAACCAGTGCTCTAATGTTATGAGTAGACAGGCAAAACAAAGCTAAATGTCGTTCCCTGATCCAGCTTGCTGAAGACGCTGATCCGAGTATTGTGTAGCTCCATGATCTTATTGGCAATGGCCAGACCGAGTCCGGTGCCACTTTTTGGATTTTTTTCTGAAGTTTTATAGCGTTCGAATACGGTAGATAAGTCATTGGGCGAAATACCTACGCCTGTATCACTGATTTGGAAACCAATTTTTTTGTCAGGGGTTTCAGTTAGCGAAATTTTTATGGTTCCACCAGGTTCTGTAAACTTTAAAGCATTATCTAGTAGATTTTGGATAACCCTTTCTACCAAACCGATGTCGCCAAAGGCCAATGGTATATTTTCCTTTTGATTAAAGCCCAGGAGGATATCTTTTTTGCTTGCAAGGACTTCATAGCGGGCAAGCATATCCTGAATGAGTTCGTCAAGAGCAAATGGCTCTTTTTTTATTTCAATTTGGTTGTTTTCCAGATTGGAAAGTTCAAACAATTGGTTGACGAGCAGGCTGAGTCGTTTGGAACTGTCAAGAATGTGGTCTTTGATTCTGTGTCTTTCTTCCCGGGAAAGATCATCTCCTTTTATTTGCAATGTTTCAATATAACCATTGATGATGGCCAAAGGAGTACGTAAGTCATGTGAAATATTGGCCACCAACTCCTTTCTGAATTGATCAACGGTTTTGATTTTCTCAATACTTTCTGCCACTTTTGATGCCATATCATTATAGGCAATGGCCAATTCCTTGTACAAGGGACTCTGGGTGTTCACCCTGATGGAATAATCTCCATTTTTAAACGCATCCATAGCCTGGGTAAGCGGACTTAGTTTATTGACCTGGTACCAAAATGCCAAAAGCCCGAGGATCAGAGCTCCACCCATGGTGAAGACAATCAATTTTGAGCCTGCACTAAATGCAAACGATGCCTTGAGTTCATTGAGCACACTTTCTCTTTCCTGACTGGCCAGGATGATGTAATAGTATGCTTTCAGCTCTCCATCCACCATGACCGGAGCAGCAGAAAATATTTTTTTAAGATTGAGATTCCTTGGATCATCTCCTGTGATATAGGTCTGACCTCCTGAGGCAATGAAGGATTTGACATCTTCAATGGCGACCTCTTCACGGACGACAATTTTTTCAGGGGCCACATGGGTGAGTATTTTTCCAGTAGTATCCAATAAATAAACTTCAACGTCCGGATTAATGACCATCATGGAGTGCATGACATCGCCTATGCCTTCAGCATTTATACTTCCGTCCGGCAAAAATGTATTGACATGATCAGCAGTAAAAGCAGCAATCTTTGCATTCAATTTTTGGTTGGCTTCCTCATGATAATTTTGGGCAGTATCAAAGGAGATAAGCGTAACTCCAATGCTGGTGATCACCAATATGATCAGGAAAATAAGGGCCAGTCTCTGGAATAGCGTGGTTTGTAACATGTGATCAGCTTTTATAGGATATCTTCATTAAAGCGGTAGCCAAAACCCCAGCTGGTCATGATGTAGGTTGGCCTTGTCATATCGTCCTCGATTTTTACCCTGAGCCTGTTGATGTGGGAATTGACAGTGTGCTCAAAACCTTCAAAATCATAACCCCAGACCAAATTGAGCAAAGACTGACGGTTGAAACTTTTTCCAGGGTTGGAAGAAAGTAGTGCAAGCAAGTCAAACTCCTTGGTGGTCAGATCCACCCTCTGCTGATTTTTGTGCACAGTTCGTTTTTCAAGGTCTATGGTGAGCTTTCCGTAGTTAAGAACAGATTTTGCTTCAGGTTGGTCCTGAATTTGAGACTGAGATCTGCGCATAACAGACTTTATTCTGGCCTGTAATTCGCGGATTGAAAATGGTTTGACCAGGTAATCGTCAGCTCCTGTCTCTAGTCCAAGTACTTTATCGATTTCTTCACTTTTGGCCGTGATCATGATGATAGGTACTCCGGACTTACTGCGGAAAAGTTTACATAAGTCAATGCCATTCATACCAGGAAGCATAAGATCCAGGAGAACAAGATCATATTTGTTGTCTTCAAAAGTGTGCTTTGCCATAAGGCCATTGCTGACAATGGTTGGTTCCAGGTACAAATCCTTGATATGAATGGATAAGATATCCGCTATCTGAGGATCGTCTTC
Organism: Saprospiraceae bacterium; assembly: GCA_020436935.1. Lineage (GTDB taxonomy): Bacteria > Bacteroidota > Bacteroidia > Chitinophagales > Saprospiraceae > JADKBO01. Next base: position 5,972 of record JAGQWX010000103.1, on the reverse strand, counting down.
CACAATGAGGGCTTTAGACTGCTTCATGATCAATTATTTTGACACAAATTGCAGCTTAAGTATCACAAGAGTATCACACAACTCCGCCAAACACCATCAATTGTCGCGAATGCGACGTCTTATTTGCTTGAACAACGGAAGGCGTGCATAAATTTTGTAACAATACTCGTCAGTAATAGATTGGTCCATTAAACTTCTGCCAAAAAAATCATCTTGTCTTCAAATCGAGACTATGTGGATAATCGGGGCGGAATACCCACTCCGTCTGAGTTTAAAGCCTTGAACGTTGCATTTTTGCCTGCACATTTTAAAAGGACAATCCATTTTTCGACGATTATAATCAGCTTTTACCTTGCAAGTTTACCCTGATAATTTAAGGGGACAATCACCCAATTATGCTCATATTTAATAAATAAGCCATTTAATACTTGCATTCCGATGGGCATATCTTTACATTTGAATCATCATCGGGTAAAGGAAATTGAAAGCCCACACGATGAATCATCCAAATCATAATCATGGTGTACAGTCATCTTCACTTCAGTTCTGACTGTAGTTTAAATTTTATTGCTTAATACTATTGAAACGTAAATGTTTGCGGGGTTCCGGACGTCGCATTATTTAATTTTCAGGACATGACCGTACCATCTGGGCCGGATGGAAGACTTATGTCCAAAATCTTCATAACCTTTTAAAATCATGTACACATGAATAGATTATTTTTAAAAACGCTTATGCTTTTACTACTTACTTCCTTTGCTTTCATAGGGTGTGAGGACAACGGATTGCATCCAACAGATGACACCAATCAGGCTCAGAAAAAAATCAATGGAGAAGAGCTTTTCCGGGGATTGTTTCTGCTTGAAAACGATTACGCGAATAGGGTAGCGTCTCTCGCAGAATTGAAGGATGTCATCGATCAGACTCTTGGTGAAAACCCAGAAATCAGAGCTGAATTCAAAAAGCGCAACGACGAATTGGTGGAGAAAGTAAGCATCCTTGATCCAACCCTTTTTGAAAGGCTTGCTAATGCTGTTGTTTTCAGAAATGCCACAGCATTGGAAAAATTGATGGATGATACCAACGAGATGCTCGCAAAGATCAGCATGCAGAGTTATGCAGAACAATATCCTGAAATCAGATCAAAAATTTCCGGGATCGATCCTGAAAACTATGACCTCAAGTCCCAGGAAGGCCTTACGGCATATCTGAGTGAAATAGAAAAAGCACTTGGAGGTGATGGCCCAACTCGTTTGGATGACGAACACGTTGAAGGTCGTTGCATCACTGTTTGGTTTGTGCTCGCAGCAGCTGTTTGGGATGTGGCAGCTGTATACAATTACGGAGCTTTGGTCAATGTCGGAGCTGCAGTACTTGTATACGCCTATGTCTACGCTGAGTACAAATTCTGGCCTAAAGAAATCGAAACAGCTTTGACAAACGGCAACATTGCTACAACGGACAATAAGTTCGCACGCGAGTCGTACATCGCCGAAATCATGAATATTCCAGGTAGTTAACACGATGAACTGAAGTACAGTCGGCAGACGTAAGTCAACACTGCTTGAATTACTGTCTGCCGACATTTTTTCAATTGTCAAATTAATCAATAATGATAAAATTATTTGGAATTGCCATCACCATACTTGGAGCTGTAGGAAGTATGCTGATGCTATTTGCTACCTACATCGGTTTGACTCCCCTAAGCCCTCCAAATCATGTAAAAGTCCATGTTGCTAAAGTGATGCCCGAGGGATGGGGATTCTTTACACGTGATCCCCGTGAAGATGTCATGCGGCTCTATAAAATCGAAAAAAATGAATTGACTGAAGTCAAAATGCAAAACAATGCGCTTGATGCTTTTTGGGGAGTATCCAGAAAAAATCGGCGAAAACATCTTGAGTTCATGAGGTTGCAGTATTTGGTAAAACCGTCCTATTTCTGTGACATGCCTCTAACTCTTTGGAAATCTGTTGAAGCCATTTCGCTCAACGACCAACGTGGATTTGATTATTTTTTATTGGATGAAGGCGAATACCTTGTGGTGAAGACGCCAATAAAACCTTGGATTTATGAAAACAAAAACATTCATACAAATGACAAAAGCTCCTTTGCAAGAGTTGTCATCCATTATTGAAAACAGCACCCAATTTTTTCTCGAGAACCCTATTGGTAGATTGTATGGCCTGGCCAGAAGCGTCATTGCCAGTGGTTTGTTGTTTACGCTGATATTTAGTCAGACCGATTATCTGTTTGATAAGGATCTTTTTGCCCTGCACCCATCGGCAGGTTGGACGGATGACATCAACTATTTTAAATTATTTGGATTTGAAAACCTGGTATTTGCGAAAATGCTCGCCATTGCCTTGCTGGGATTTATTGTAATTGGCTTCCTTCCAAGAGTCACGGGATTGCTGCATTGGTGGCTGGCTTTCAGTTTCAACAATGCTGCTTCTATCGTTGATGGCGGTGATCAGGTCGCGGCTGTACTCGCATTGCTTATTTTGCCTGTAACACTATTGGATGGCAGGACCAACCATTTTAGTAAGCCTTTGGATATTCAAACCTATTCACGCATCGTTTCCAATGTTTTTCTCAGGGTGCTGATTCCACTTCAAATGTCTTTTATATATTTTCATGCAGCAATAGAAAAGCTGTACAAAGTGGAAGAATGGAGAAATGGTACTGCAGTATATTATTTTGCTCAGGATCCCATATTTGGTGCCTCTTTTATGAGTGAGTTGAGTGGAACTTATCTTGTCCTGTTGATGACCTGGGGCACTATTGCATTGGAAATTATTTTGGGAGCTGCTTTATTTATGGTCTACAGACACAAAAGTTTACTATTGCTTTTAGGGATTGGGTTTCACCTGTCCATTTCTATGTCCTTTGGACTGTTCAGTTTTATGTGCAGCATGGTTGGCGGACTTTTCATATATTTGTTAAACCCTGCAAAGCAATATTTTGATGAAGGAGATCGAATTAAAATACAAAACGAGGAACTCATCCATGGGTAAAATTTTAGCGACGGCCATCGTATTGTGTTTGATACTGATGGCTGTGCCCATCATTTTCAAACAAAACATTCCTATAGGATTCGTACTGGTTTTGGCCATTGTAGCCGGTATTCTGGTGTTCTTGTACAGTTCGGTTTATAAACTTTCAATCAGTGTAGACAAAATAAAATACAGTTACCTGATTTGGCATGGCATCATTCAAATTTCTGACGTAGTTTCCATGAAATTGAAAAATGTGAGCCCAATTACTGCCTATGGAGGTTTTGGGTACAGGGTTTTCGGAAAATCTAAACGGGCAATTATTCTTCAGGGTCATTTGGTCTTAGAAGTTGTAACTACAGATGAACAAATCTTTCATTTTGGGATTGATAACAATGATGAGTCCAGCATAGAATCATATTTGTCTTCAAAAAAATTACATGGATAAGAAAAAGGGTGAAATCATTGTTTATTTTGATACAGAGTGCCTGATATGTGATGGATTTGTACAGTTTTTACTCAAAAGGGACACAAGGGCTGTAATGAAGTTCGGAGATTTTAGAACCTTTCATGAATATCATAGCAACAAGGCAATGGATAAAATCCCGGATTCCATTGTTCTCGAAGACGAAGAAGGCAATGTATTTTATGAATCCGATGCAGTCTTACTCATTCTAAAACATCTTCCAACTCCATGGTCCGTCTTATATTATCTTAAAATTATACCTCGTTTTATCAGGAATGCTGTTTATAAATTTGTTGCTTCTGTGAGGTATAAATTGTTTGGGAAAAAGGATTCCTGCGATTTGCCATCTCCGGCTCTAAGAGAGCGTTTTATTTCATAATATCATTTAAAAAGCTTAGGTCTCTTTCGTCGAAAATAGCACCTCTCTGGAGATAATAAAAAATTTACTCTTATCTTAGCGACGGAAAAAATGTAAATAGTAGATGAAAGATGAGAAGGTAAGTTATTTCAAACTGTTTGGTTTGGAGTTTCCTGTCTACCACGCACGTTTGTTCAGATTGACCATATTGGTATATTTGAGTCTCGTAACGATTTGTGTACTGGCCATCAGATTTTTCGGATACGAAATGACAGACGCAGACATACCTGGAGGCTTTATAGCCGGTTTCCTTTTGGCTTATTTAATATCAATACTTTAACCCGAATGACCTCAACTCAACTGGCTGGAGAAAAGAAAGAGGACAAAAGGAAACTCTACTTTTTTATTGGAGGTGTCTTTATCTTTAGCATATTCAGTTTTTGGCTGACCAGCCAGGATTCTTTTATAAAAGTGGTCCAGCCCTTACTCAATTTGTATACCTATCTGTCCAGTAAGATCCTCAATATTTTTGGTTACGCTACTTCCGCAAGGGCAGAATACTTATCTGGCCCGGCATTTAGCCTGGAAGTCAAAAAAGGCTGTGATGCGATAGCTCCGATGATATTGCTTGTGCTTTCGATATTGTTTTTCCCGGCACCATTTAAATCAAAACCCAAAGCTATTCTTTATGGCATTGGTTTGCTGTTTTTATTGAATCTTGTCAGGATCATCAGCTTGTATCTTGTCAAGTTGTATGTACCATCCATTTTTGATTTTATGCACACAGACTTGTGGCAGATCGTCTTCATCGTATTTACACTTTACCTTTGGTTGAGATGGCTTCGCAAAGAAAGTAACCCTGCACATGCTCAAAATTGATCGATTAAGTAAACTATTCCTTATATTCCTGGGCTTGTACATTGCCCTGGTTGCTCTGTCATCCATTGGGACGATAAGACAAGCGCATAATGTTTACTTCTCAAGAATGGGCAAAGCCTTTTTCAACCTCGTCAATAAAAATTATTACACAGAATGGAGACCCGACGCTCCGGAAAACGATAGCGGCTGGGACATGACCATAAAGTTGTACTCACGCGCCAAACATGGCGACAGACTGGACAATGACAGATACATCAGATCCATCCAGCCCCAGCAACTGGTCTACAACAACTTTTACTCCATCGCATTTTTGCCCCTATTGTTTCTGATAGCCTTATATGTGTTGACTCCGGATATGAAATGGCTGGAAAAACTCTGGAGGTTTTTCATATCATACATCATCCTCAATATCCTAATTGCATTCCACATCAGCCACATGATTGAAAACGTCATCATCACCGGTGACAAGATTGGTCCTGATTTCTGGCACAAATTCATTGCCCTGATGGGCTTTTATGGATATCAGGAAGCTATGTATGTAGCTGCTGCGCTGTCATGGACTCTGGTCAGCGCAAGTAAGTTATTCAAAAACTTCAGTTTTAACTAGATTATCTCGAGGCACGCAAATATTCAATTTGAAGAAGTGCCGGTTATTATCCTCCATTATGATAGAAAATTTAGCAGGTCTATTGCATATAGATCCCTTCTTCGGTTGAAGAAATAGAGCTCTTATTACATCCGAATGCTCAAATTCCCGTCAAAACGAGTTTTTTGGCAAAAAAGCCTATAAATGGCTTAATTTCGGGAAAAGTCCTTTTACATATGAAATTCCCGAAGATGATCCCCTTAATACTCAGAATAAGATTTTGCTGTCCAATTCAAACCATGGAGATTACCCATCAAAAAGCGGAGTTTTTGCCATTTTGCATGTGATCTGTTTGGTTTTTAAAAAAACTTAAAAAAATTTTTTGGAAGGTTCGAGTACATAAGTGATTGGAAATGAGATAAAAAAAGGGAATGGGGAGAGGGATGGTAAAAAAAAGTAAAAAAAAGGGAATAAAAAGCTTGTAGGAATGGTAGAGAGTGTATTACCTTTGCGGTCCCAATTCGAAGGAAGGGGGTTATGTAGAAGAGAGAAGAGAGGCGGAAGGAGGTCATAGAGACTAGGAAAGAGAAGAGAGCTTGAAGGAGCTTCTAGATAAAAAATTGACATTGAGGGATAGTAGGTAAAAAGAACGAATTTCTGAGCGTAAAGAGACGTGACAGTGTAGTC
>JAGQWX010000102.1 GCA_020436935.1 Saprospiraceae bacterium | reverse complement strand
ACAGGATTTGCTTTATATTGGCTTCAAGACCATTCGGACAAAGATTTGACCGTTTATGGGTTGATGGATCGATGGTTCTTTTCTACTTCTTTCATAGCTCTATGCACGGCCTTTTGATGCGCAGCAAGAATTTCGGGATCTTCGGTAATGCCGTAACACAGGGAAATTGACTTTGGCGCGTTCCAGGTAAAATCACTGCCGCAGCGTCGCTTGGATGAATCCCGGGGGGTAAGTTTTTCCCCAGTGATTGAGTGGCGGTTGTTGGCAATAGCGCGGTAGTGATCTTCCCGGATTTCTCCAACAATACCCAAAGTGTTGGAAAGACTGCCATGCCAGTATCCTGTTATTTTTTCATTTTCAGTATAATAATCCTGCTGCACTAATGCTGATTTGAAATATTGTATGGCCCCTTCAGCATTTTTAATTGTCGTTATTCGAAGCATGGATTTATGCGTTTAATGTTTTGAGTTAAAGTATTGAAAACAGATCACCATCTACACAGAATTTTTCTACATCCAAGTACACACTCAGGATTTATGTATTATCAAAATCGAATTTTTAAGTTACAGACATCTCGTCTAAAGATTTAGACTATTAATAAAGATACGTTGTCAGGACATATTTATGAATATTAAACAACTATTTTTTGAGACTTATTCACAAATTGCTTTAGTTGATTTTGTAAACAAATATTTCTTAGAAGTTAACGTTGAAATATTCGTTAGCAATTTACAGCAAGATTGAAAATGGGCTTAGGGCTTTAACAGTGGACGAACTGCAAAAAATGGCACAGCTCTTTAACATGACAACAGACCAGATTATTAACTATGACGGCAAGATGCCCAAGGAAGTAATAATTGAAGATAAAACAGCCGTGGAGCAGATGCGGCTCATCCAGCAGCTTGACGAGGAAGACAAGCAAACCATTTTCCGCCTTATTGATAAAATGCTTACCAACAAAAAGTTTAAGGACTTCTTCAATAAAAATATTGCTGCACTGTATAGCAAAAGCCCGGACTTGCCGGGCTTTTGCTATTATTAATATTGTACTGTAAAAACAAGGTCGTTTAAATCATCATCAGCATAACCATCATTACAGTTGTAAGTTCTTACACCGTCTTTTTCTTCTATGTACATAGCACCGCCATTATGCCAATAATGGGTAGTTCCATCTTCGGTCTGCCAAACATTGTAAGTAACAAGTACTTTGTCTTTTGATTTAACCAACAACTGTAATTCTTTAGGTGCTGTATCTTCCCAAAGAACAATTTTTTTAGGTAGCTTTTGGCCGTTAACTTCAAACACCCCTTTAGTTTGAAATACAATTCCCTGTTTCCATTTGCTATCTGTTGATAGAAAACTAACCTTCAAGGCTACCTTACTTGATGGCAAGGTAACCCTATCAACCATTTTCAATTCTTTGCCTTGATAAGTAATTGGCTGCCCCTTAGCTTCTATAAATAATTTCTCAAATTCCATAAATAAAAACTTTACCTCCTGAATGGATCTAACGCTCGATGTTCATCTGGCCACACCTTCATAAAGTCGAATAGCCCACCATTTCTTTGCGGAACAATATGGTGATGCAATTCCATACTTTCCATCAACCCTGTATTCGGATTTAGCCTTTGAGGGGCTAACCCCTTTTGCATTCTTAATAAATTGGATGTAGAATAATTACTGCCATTGAAGAACGCTTCATTTTTCCAAAATCTTTGTCTTACAGTACTCCACACAGGTACATTACCTTTTGCGGTTAGGTTTGTTATTGGCTCTCCAACTTTCCATCCCCTATTAGCGCCACCACCACTTGCTCTACCCGCCCATCTACCTCCAAAATTTAAAGCCTCCTCATAATGTGCGTTACCTATTTGTGAATAAAGATAAGCCATAGTTCCGCTTTTTTCATAAATATCGAGAGATCTATTTTGCCTTTCTACCGACCCACTTGTCAATGTATTAGTTAGTTCGCTGACAAACATGCTGAATTTGAGATTATCGTTGTTATAATCTTTATAATAATAATCTCCTTGGTTATCCACAACAATTCTAAAAATTTCAGTTTGAGATTTATTTGTAACATAATAGCCTGATAACCCAGAATTTTTGAGACCTTGCTTCATACCTTTTACGTCTCCATTGAATGCACTATTCAAAATTTGGGCAAGTAGTTTTTGTTGATGCCGCATTTCATTGTTGGCACTGACGCTGATCTTTTGCTTTTCATTAAAAGTCCCATCTAATGACCTATTCGCTTCAATCCACTGTGAGTTGTTTAACCCATCAGCTCCTTCAGTTTCACCAGAATTACATGTGGGACACATTCCTGATGGATCATTCAAAGTTACTGGATTGTTATATGAATATTGATATACACTTTGATCTACTTGTATTTCTGAAAGAATATCGACAGAATTCCACCTCCCAATAGCCGGATCATACCATCTGGTCCCATAATCATTCCAATTCAGTCCCAAATCCTCATTGATCTCTTTACCATTATATCGATATTTATCTCCTCCCCCAAAAGTACTTCCTTCCTGCTCCAGCCCAAATGGGTAATAGTGGTGCTCATCTAGGAAGGTATACGATGTAGTACTGGCATTTGCTCTAAAGTTCACCCTAACATTACCTAGATGGTCTTTGATACTATACTCATAATGCCATGAAGCTCCATTGGGAGTTACTCGACCTTCCGGCGTATATATCGCAGCCAAGGTGGTATTGTTATATTCTATGCCTGCTGCGTATTGTCGGCTCACTATTCCATTGTTATATTTGGTCAACTTCATTCCAGAGGTAGTGTAGGCAAAGCTACGGGTATCATCTCCTGGACCGACTATTTCAGCAGGCAAGTTAAGGAAATTGTAATTGATCGTCAATCCCTTGTGGGCATCAGTGATCATATTCCCAGCGTTGTCGTAGGTATAGGTTGTCGAAGCAGAGGATCCCTGGATGAAGCCTTTTGTTGCAGAGTAGCTGTCTTGAACTCTGGTGAGTCGATCCGGATTGGTGGCATCGTAGGTATAAGTGAGGTTATCCATATTGCCAAAAGTGGTTCCAGAAAGGAGTCCCTGTCTTTTTAAGGTTTTAATGTTGCCGTTCAGATCATATTGCAGGTCATTTTCAGTATATTGATTATCATTTGTCCATACCCCGGATGTATTCATTGTCCAATAGGTAGAAGCTGTAATTCGTCTAGCGGCATCATAATCAACACGATACTGTTTTACATTTCCTATAGAAAAACCAGTTCTATTCACATTCCATGATGGAGCAATAATATTGCCCAGATAGTCATACTCCAGGTTGAACATGAATAAATCAGGGTTCAAATCACCAGCTTGACTTGAGTTAAATACGTCATTGATCTTGGTGTTCCATCCCAGCAAGTTGTAGGTGTAATCAATGGATTGGGTATAATCGGTGGCACCGGTAGGATTTGTGCCGCTATTGGAATGCAAGTTCTTTTCCATCAAACGGCCAAGCTCATCGTATTTGAACTTGTTTAGAATTTTGACAGGATCGTTACCTACCTTAATGGTGGTGTACAAAGGTCTGGAGGCGTGGTCGTATCCAAAAGCATATTCTGTTGTAAAAGCAGAAACCGTCGTGGACGAATGAACCCTGTTTTGTTTTATTGTTCGGCCTGCAAAATCATAAGCTGAAGATAAGACGTCTGTACCACCTATATGATTATCAAATTTGGTCTGAATCAAGGCATATTCATCATCGTAGAAATTTGAGCTGGTCAAGTAAGATGATGGCATTGTAGTATTACCGACAATAACGCCAACCTTGCCTCCTGTCATTTGACCGCGGCTTCGGCCATATGGTGTAGAACTATATCCTCCGCCAGGGTTAGTGTATGATTCAATACCTGTTATTGTACTATTTCTATCAAAATCATAGTGGTCATAGTAAGACACATTGTGAATGGTGAATGTTGATCCTGGAAATGCGTTGTTTGTGTATCCATGATATGTGGTGGAGCTGGTCTCGGATTCATACAGCGCTTCAGAACCAGTTGGGTTACCTGTTCCTGTGTATACCCCATTCAAAACCTCTCTGCCCAAGATGTCATATTTGATAAATGTTTTATGCCCCAAAGCCGTTGTTGCCAGGACTGGACGATCAAGGCGATCATATGTTATGAGCTCCGAGTTTTTACCCGGAATTTTTTTATCGCTAACTCTTCCGCGGGTATCATAGGAGTATTTGTACACCATTCCGGTATATGTAGCACTCGTGTGGGTCCAATTGGAAGAGGTAACCATCTTTTTTGATGTTTCCGGAGGGAGTACATATGCTGTTCTACCAAAATTATCATAAATGGTGTATGTTCTGGCATAGTGGTCATTTTCCACTGTGGGCGATAATGCAATTTGCATCTTTTCCATGACTACACGACCTAGTTTGTCCCTGAACAACCAGGATTTAGCTTCATTTTCATCAGTATGCTCTTCCACAGTTAGGCTGTTGGCGGCGTAAAAGTTATTATTCAGGAAGTCCCTGACGTTATCAGAAGTTGTATTGAGCCTGTATTTGATTTCATGGGTGTGCCCATTGCCAATTCTGAGTGCATTGGTAGGCTGACCCATTTCAACAGGTCTGCCAAGAGGAGATTTTTCATACTTTGTTTCACTGTATCCATAACCGGATGTGCTTCCGTCATATGCATTTACAAAATTGGTTTGTGCTGTCAACCAAGAAGATCTATATGCTCCTCCATTGCTACTTTCGGTATATGGTAAATAAACCTTTAGAGCTCTGTGCGCCAGGTCATAAGTAGTATTGGAAATAACATCTAAAGACGTTGGGGACAAGGCCACACCTACCGATTGAACTGATCTGCCCAATCCGTCAAAAAATTGAAAACTGCGCTCAACATTAGAACCCGTTAAGGCGATTGCTGCAGTGTGAGTTGTAGTAGCAGTATTGGTTTTGTAAGATCTTACCCTATTGACATTTGTCCCAAGTTTGTAATCATATACAAAAGCTTGTTTCACATACCGATCATTATCAAAGATGGTTTTCAACCTCCAAAGGCCGTCGTATTCAAAATGGTTGCTGATTGAATTGACATCATTTATCGAGGTAGGCAGGAGACTACCTGCATGATAATTGAAGCTTGTCATCTGGGCATCGGCCGGAATCAGGCGCAATTCATCAATATATTGTGAAGGATAACTAGAATGGCCTGTGATATTTAGGGTTCCTCCAGAAAAATTCGATGCATATTCAACATATTTCCACGTACCCGTGGTATTTGTTGAGATTGGTGTGCCATTAACTGATACAATTCCATTTTTATGGAACAAACTAATAACATAGTTTCCACTGGGAATTCCTGCTTTACTGATTGTTCTAGAGGATGTTAAATTATACCCCGTTGATCCTGTAACGAAATTACCAGCTACTGAGCTAGTACCTCCGGCAGTCCCTGAAATTGACCATCCTCCAAGCTCAGAAACATTAATATTTTCGAAACTAGTATAGGCTATTTCAGTAGTTTCGGCATTCAATACTTTTGCTATGGGCTTTTTATTGCCATGAGCCCATATATATTGTATTTTGGAAGGATCGTTTTGTTTCCATTGTGAAATTAATTTACCTGAATTGACATCATAGGCAAAGTTGTATTCCTGGGTATAGCCAGGATGTTTTGTGAAACTGCTGGCAGTACCCGAAGAGTAAGTAAATGTGGACGTTGGGGTGTTTGTCAGAAACCTGTAAATGGCGCCTGGTTTAATATGGCTGGTGCTGCCACCAATTTTGTCCATTTTTGTGTATGTGGCATCATACACTAAAAAAGTACCTGAAGTAGGCAATTTGTATGATTTGACTTCTTCGATGGGTCTGTTCACCATGTTTTTCTTGCGCATGGATAAAATGGCGTCCATTTCAGCGTTGGACGATGTGCAACCTGTGGGACAGGGGTAATCCTTTGAGTACTTATATTCCGTCCTGTAAACCATGCCATCTGAGTTGGTTACAGATTCAGATGCTTTTTGATAATGTCCGTTTTGCGTATTGTACGTATAATTTGTTACTGTGGATAAGAAATTTGTAGCATTTGCAGGATCGTAAATTTTATCTGTTTTAGAGCTTAGCAGGGAATAACCGGTTTCAAGGGCATAGTATTGCAATCCAACTGACGTTGGACCTAGGATTACAAACTTTATTGGGGAATAGTAACCATAAGGTACTACTGTATCTACCTTACTGGTATAAGAAAAGTGACTTGATGTAAGGATATTTCCCAAATCATCGTATACTTCCTCTGTGGTTAAGTTTCCTAAATTAGGTTCATATTTTGATGGAATCAAAGGATAACCTTTAGGATCAGCAGGACCTGAAGAATAAGACCCCATATCAAAATACCTGATAGTTGTTCCATTGTCAGTTTCCGATATAGCTACTTTTTGATATCCAATGTGATTGCCTTGTATTGATGTACCCGGAGGGCCATAGTTCTGATGTCCAACAGTTTGGAAATATATCTCGGCAAATAGTTTATTGGTTTGAGCCGTTGATCCGGAATTAGTAAGATAAAAGAAAGGAATTTCTAAGAAATTACTTATTACGCAGGAAGCAGGTGAATTTTTAAGCCATTTATATACAAAGTTTGTTCCTCCATTTATTTGGTGCAAAACTCCTGTTTCAGGATTCTTAAAATATACGCTTCCTGTATGATTTATGTAACTACCATTCACGTATTTGTGGATGATTGATGTTACTGATGTCAAATTATGAATTACTTGTAAGTACTTTGGCCTATAAACGGGTTTGCCGGTACTTAAAGTGCTAGATTCATTGTAACTATATGTTTTTGTATTTGCTACAGTGCCACTTCCATCTTTAGTTTGAATGGTTTTGATTCTTAAGCCGCCTACAGGTACGTTTTGAACTCCAGAAGTAACAGTTTTTGTAAATACTTTTACATAGGCAGGGGAACCTGTTGTTGAAACTTTTATTTTAAATGTTCCGCCACCGGGTGGCATAGATGTTTGCGATAGTTTTGTCAGCGATGAATTTAATCCGAACATTAAAACGTTACTTGATGTATAAACACTTGCATAAGCAGAAGCATTTACACATGAATCTTTTAAAAATTCAATGTATCCATTTGAAACATCATAAGCGGTTAAAGTAATAGAATACTCAGCTGAATTACTACAAGGGCAATTTCCGCACCATAAATTGAATGTGTATAACGTATTAAAATTGCAGGTTGATTTTATGTCAGCTACCTCGTTGAGTTCATAAGTAAATTCGGAAGATCCTCCTGTCGGATAGGTCATCTTTTTTAGTGTTCCTCTTTGTGTGGCTGAAAGGTTAGGGTCCCTTTTTATTGTTGGACATAAAGATGCTGGATTTAAGTAAGGGTCATAACATTCGGTTGCAACAAAGACATCTCCTGGATCAAAGCTGGATAATGAGGCGTCGCCATTCATAAAACCCCAATGATCTTGTCCGTACGTTAATTTTCTCTGAACCAAGCCTCTGTCATAATACTCAAAGCTATTGGTCATTGACTGTCCGGAGACGCAATCAATCATTCTGACTGAATCTAAATACATTCTGTTTTTATCACTGTCGTCACCAGGCAAACCACCAACTCCTGTAGTACTTGAACTAGTTGTAGTTGATCTAAAAAATTGAGATTTGATTACGCACTGGCTTTGTTTGTCTTGAACAATAATTTCAGAAAGCCCTTTTGCTTCCATATTTAGGCCAGTTCCCTGTGTGGAGTATCGTGCTAAGTCTGTTCTGTTGTTTGCGTCTGCTACAAAGCTTACAATGTTATTGGAAGTTGTTAGTGTTGTCAGTCTTTTCCCCTCTACATCAGTTTGTGTATTTATTTCATGATCAAAAAGAGGGTAGGAATTAATTGGGTTGGAAGGATCTGCATTATTTGTTCTGGTTTTAAAGTTTAAATTCCAATAACTATACTTTTGTGATGTATAATTAAGAGTTATGGAATCTTTACCGTCAGCGCTGTAAATTTTTGATAATAGCCAAGTTGATCTAGAAAAATTTGGGGAGTATCCATTAACATTAAAATTTACCTCTTTAATATTTTCAATATAATCTGTGGCAACAACATTATTTCTGTAGGTTTTTGCAAAGTGATATTCATTTCCATCCGGTGTAACTATCCAAAACCCATTGAACTGACGTTCTGTACTTGAAGAATCATATCTTACGTATATTTCCAAATCTTGACGCGGCACAACAATTATATTTCGGTTATTATCAAAATAGAACTTGCCGGAATGTCCAGGAATTGAAAAATTAAACATGTCAGGCTCTGAATCTATATACTTTGTAGAATCAGGAAAGGTGTATCCTCCTTTTGAATTGTCTATGTATGTATTGGTACCTCTGTTGGAATACCACCCTAAATTTTGATTAGGGTGTATCTTAGGTAGTGGATTTTCGTCTGCAAAACCATTTATTGATCGAGATATCATCCCTCCAGCGCTGAGGGTCCATCCCATGCCTACCCATGTTGCCTGATCACTCGCTTTCATTCCTCCAGCATGGTAAGAAAGAGAAATAGGTAGACTCAAATTGCCTTCTGAGAGTGTGTAAATGGGTAACCCAATGCTCGGAACTCCTGTTGATCCATCAACAGGAATATCACCATAACGGTTAATTGAAGATGCTTCCGGTGTTTGAGAAGAATATTTTTCTGTGCCAGTCCATTGGCCATATGATATTGTGAAGCAAAGTGAAATCATACTTGCAAGTATATATTTTTTCATTTTTTAAAGAGGATTATCAAGTTAAAAAATAACTACTTTCTGAACACAGACGAGCTTGGAGGCAGCAATTATATTGGCGAAGTAAAGTCCCTTTTGCAGAGGCATATCTATCTCAGCTTCCCCGCCAAAAAACTCTTTCTGGAAAACTCTTTGACCATTGGTTGAGGTGATGATTAAGCTACGCCTTTCACTTGTAGCTGAACCGGGCAAGTTGAATTTAGAGTAGGTTTGCAAGGGGTTGGGTATAAAACAAGCATCGGACAATGCTCTTGTTTCTGTTTCCGGAATTGTCGAACTATTGATATCAGAAAACCATGCATTAACGTTTATTACCGCCTTTTGGTCTGGATATAAAATCTTTGTGTAAGTGCCAAATGAGTGTTTGTTGTCAAGTTCAAGGTAATTAGTGTTTACCTCGTAATCTGTTTCCAACTGGCCAGTAAAAGGATCAAACTTTTCATGAGTAATCTTTAGGGGCTCTGTTGTATGGCCGTTGTTTGACTTTTGTTTCTTATATTCTTCTTCGGCTTCTAATTTTCCATTGTGCTTATAGACGAGCACTTTTTCTGGAACAGGGCTTGGTTCATTGCTGTCAAAGACCTCTTGGAGAACGAAATTCCATTTGCCATTATAAAATTCAAAGTGATCTGCCGTCTCTAGTATTCCCTTTTTAGAGTTTTGGTAGCGAATACTATCCTGCCTATTGTATGCACCACCTGCCAGGTCCACAGAAATTTTGGAAATCAGCCATGATCCATCTCCAAATTCATACAATATTTCACGATACGGCTTTAGCTTAAGGTCTGTAAAGTCGTAGGAAAAGAATATCTCCCTGTTTATGCGACCTTCACTATCCAAATATTTTTCATTTTTTGAGTAAATGGTTGAACTACCATCTGAAATGTTTATCCTGACCGTCAGCTCTTCGATTAGTCCCTGATTATCGTTGGTAAAGACATTTTTGTCTATTGATGTCAGCACACCTTGTTCAAAGTTTTGGCTTACTATTGAATCTACTTCTAAAGTCTTTTTGTCTTTATAATAAAATGTTACTTCTTTACTCAGTTTGGGCAATGCTCCTTCAGCAAGTATGTATGTGGTGTGTTTGTCAAAATCTTGAGTGTACTCATAATAAGTCACAGTATTAACCGAGGGTTTATCTGGCAAATTCTTATCAATAAGCGTTTCTCTCCTTTGAACAAGCAACCCTTTATCATAAGAATAATAAAATTTTTGATCCGCAAACTCTGTGACGACAAAGGCTGAGTCGGTTTTCATATTTTTAAGTGCCTTTGCATAGGGGCTGAAATTTTCCAAAATGAAGTTTTGTGCTTGAAGACTGGCTCCATAAATACAAAAGCATACAGTGAGCAGCGGAAGGAGAAATGAACGAGTTTGCCAAGATTTCATTTTTATTTATTTTATTTTTATTCAACACAAGTCCAGGCGACCACGGGTCGCATCATTCTATAATTTAGAAGTAGCAAAATAATGGCTAGCCTTGTCTAAGGATAAGGTTGCCAAGTTCAAATAGTTAGAACATTTTGACAATAAAGAGCCTGCTGCCAATAAGGCAGATATAATTTTGTTAGAAGCAGGAATAACATTGAGCCATGAATAGAGGTCACTTTCAACCCTGATCATTTTTAGAACACAAAACTGAGTTCTAACCACAAAATACTCGACAATCTTTTTGTCAGTAAAGCCTAACTATTTGGAAGAATTGTTTTTGAATGTGCAGGAGAAAGGATCTGTTTTTGGGCAAGGATTTTAAGTTTTCTACAAATTCAAATTACAAAACAAGTCTACAAAAAAAATAAAATAAGAACAAAATATTTTACTAAGAATTTTTTATAAAAATATAAATTAGGTAAAAACACTTAATTAAATTTAAGGCTAATACTTCAATCCTTGTTGAAGCATAAATATTAAATTTTGCAATTGCAACAATAAGAACATAAGAATGTCTTTTTAACTTCACCAACCTCTCACAACAACGCCTTCAAATCATCAATATGATTGATCTCATCCACCGATTTGTCCTTTCTCCATCTTTTGATCCTGGGGAACCTCAAAGCTACTCCACTTTGTATCTTCCTGAAGCTGCGATTCCTTCGAAGGCTATTTAAAAGACCAATTGTGGAACCACGGAAACCACCGGACCAAATTTTTCAATCGTATGGTTACGGACATAGGTGGTGACTTCGCGGAATTCATCATCGGTCAGCCCGGAATAGGCTTTGGTAAATGGGAGCAATACGCCTCTGTCTCCTTTCACGGCAAAGGTGAAGTCTGTATAAAGGCTCGCCCGTCGACCATGACCCCGCTGGGCATAGATCATTACGGCATCAACGGTCAGGGGATCGATCTTCCACTTCCACCACCCCCCTTTTTTGCGTCCTGTGAGATATTGCGAGGAAAGCTGTTTGAGCATGTGTCCCTCGGCTTTTTGGTCGCTGGCCTGCTCGCGTAGATTTTTCGCGTATTTCCAGTCGGGTAAGGTATAATAACTGGAAGGTATGATGAGGTCTTCAACGGCCATATTTTCCAAAAGCATTGCCAACAACTCACGGCGCTCGCCATAAGCCCTGGACCGCACATCTTCACCTTTGTACTCCAGCAAATCGTAAGCCATGAAAACGACAGGTTTTTCCCTCAGCAACTTTCCTCCGGGACTTTTCCGTCCTATCCTCGTTTGTAAATCATTGAAAGACAAAGGCATACCATCCTTGAAGGCCAGAATCTCGCCATCCAACACAAAGTCGTCAGGCTTGACTACGGCCACTGCATCAAACTCAGGGTATTTATCTGTCACCAGTTCTTCTCCCCGCGACCACAAAAAAACCTTACCTCGTCGTTTGATGAGCTGGCCTCTGATGCCATCCCATTTGAA
>JAGQWX010000101.1 GCA_020436935.1 Saprospiraceae bacterium | reverse complement strand
GGTGGTGCGAGAATCTGAGGAGCGTTATACAATTCAATATTCGATATCAAAGGGCACGCTTTGGCATCTGTAATCGTAAGCCGAAGACCGGCAGACCGTACAGTAGGCAATTTTAATATTCTCTTGTATCCAATAGTTGTCTGCTCATCAAGAGTTGTCCAAACACCTTCAATAAATGCTTCAACTTTAAAGGACTTCACTCTCTGGCCTAATGCTATGGGCTCTTGTAAAAGGATTCTGTTGAAACTGCTCACTTTAGGCAGCATGATCGAAAGCGTACCTGTGGTTTGACCTTCATCCGCCGCCCAAAAAGTGTTTTTGTCACCATCCAATACCTTAGTTGGACCATATTGTGGATCATTTCCCCGTATGGTTGATGCAACAACCGAAGCCCCTTCCAGCAAGTTTTGGCTGAACTCTTCTTTCAAAGCAGCAGTCAAATCTTGCATCGCTTTTACATCCTTTTCATGAATGAGACCATTGGGCATAATGGGAAAGTTGAGCAGTAAAGTGCCATTTCGACCTATAGAGTGGTAATAAATATCCATCAATTGTGGCAGTGTTTTTACCTTATTGTCTTCCTTCTTATGATAAAACCACTCAGGTCTTATGGAAGTATTCACTTCACCCGGCACCCAGGCATTACCATTTTCAACCCCGTGCCTCAGCATCTCTTCCGGAACATCGCCTTCAGCATTGAGCAGGCTCCAGTTGGTTTCTCCAACATATCCTGCCTCGGTCCCAACCCATCTTAAATCTGCCCTATCTCCACCATCATTCCAAATCACCATTTTGGGTTGTAACTTTCTGACCAACGCATAGGTATTTTTCCAGTCATAATAAGTAGTTCTGTCGATTTTTCGGTTTTCGTTGGCTCCCCCATAGAAACCGGTCCCTCCATTGGCTCCATCAAACCAAACTTCAAATATTTCACCATAATTGGTCAGCAGTTCAGTCAATTGATTTCTGAAGTATTTGATGTATTTGGGCTTTCCATAATCCGCATAATTCCTGTCCCATGGAGATAAATAAATGCCAAGTTTCAGCCCATACTCCTTGCATGCGTCAGCCAATTCCCTGACAACATCCCCTTTCCCACTTTTCCAGGGTGCCTGCTTCACAGAATAGTCGGTATATTTTGAAGGCCAAAGACAAAAACCACTGTGATGTTTTGCGGTAATGATGATGCCCTTCATTCCTGCCTCTTTGCATACCCGTGCCCACTGCCGGCAATCCAATTGGTCAGGATTAAATAGCTTTGGGTCTTCGTTTCCGTAACCCCAGGCCATGTCTGTATATGTATTGATGGAAAAATGCACAAAAGCATAAAATTCGATCTCCTGCCAGCGCAATTGATTTTCTGATGGAATTGGTCCAACAGGAGCCGGTGGACTTACCTGGGCAAATGTATTTGAGAAAATCATCAGGAAAATGAGCACCTTTATCATTTTCCAATAGTCAGACACTAAAAACATGGACAAAACCTTATGATTTAAAATAAAAAACCAAAATAATTAATATTTCCATATATCATGTGGAGCTCTTCAAAAGTCTGCTTGTATTCATGACATCCACAAAATCGAAGATTTAAAAAAAGGAAAAATGTCCATGAATTAACCAAAAAAAACCTGAACAAAAGACCGTAGCCTGAACGTTTTCGGCATAACCATTTGATGAGTTAATGCTCATTATTAAAAAAATATACAATGACTTATTGTCTAGGAATAAAAACCAGGGAAGGACTGGTCGCCATTGCAGATACTCAAATTTCATCCGGATCGAACAAATCAACAAAAAAAAAGATCTATGTCGAGCAACACGATAAACACGTATTGTTCATCATGACCAGTGGATTACGCTCAGTGAGAGACAAGGCAGTCGTTTACTTTCAGGAACTTTTTAGTAATGGAGTTACCGGATATGACAAGATGTACAAGGCTGTCAACGAATTTGGTCAACAGGTAAAAAGAGTTGCCGCCGAGGACAAGGAAGCATTGAATAATGCCGGATTAAAATTCAACCTCAACACCATTATTGGCGGTCAATTGGCGAATGACGAAGAACACAAATTGTTTCTGATCTATTCGGAAGGCAATTGGGTAGAAATCCACCAGGATTCCCCCTATGTCATCATTGGCAATTCAGGCCACGGGAAAACCCTGCTCAATAGGATCATCAATTATGACTCTTCCCTAAAAAAATCACTTAAAGCAGGTTTTTTGTCCTTCGATGCAACCAGGATCAGTTCAAATGATGTCGACTTCCCCATTGATGTCGTCATTTATGGGAAAGACACTTATCAAATGGAGGAACATAGATACACTGAAAAAGACCTCAGTTTCATTGCCGACTATTGGCACAACATGCTCAATCAAGCAGTCGACGGTATATCTGAGGAATGGATAGAAGATGCCTTTCAACACTTAAATAAAAACCATGAAATTTAAAATAAACAGCTCTCTGGGCTATCACGTCGATGGGCCTACAACGTTCATTTTTAATATTCACGCCCTTAAAACACCTAGTCAGACCGTTTTAGAAGAACATGTTGCTGTAGATCCTCCCATGTATATGGATGAATACACTTCTCATGATGACAGCTGCCGCTTTCTTAGAATAAAGGTAGAAGAACCCATGCAGTTTAAAATTGACTATTCGGCAGTTGTGGACATGCAACACAAGATCATAGACGAGCGCAATAGCGCTGAAATAGTACCGGTGGTCGAGTTGGACAGTTACATTGCCAGTTTTCTTTATCCCAGCAGATATTGTCAATCCGATAAGTTGATGAAATTTGCCTTTAAGGAATTTGGCCATTACCAATCGGTATATGAACAAGTCCTGGCCATTGCAGATTGGATCTATGAAAATATAGAATACATGAGTGGAAGTACGACCTCTCAGACCTCTGCCATGGATACGATTACCGAACGCATGGGGGTTTGTCGTGATTTTGCCCACTTGGGCATTGCCTTGTGCCGGGCATTATCGATTCCTGCCAGGTATTTTACAGGCTATGCCTACCAGCTGGTTCCCCAGGACTTCCATGCCTGTTTTGAAGCTTACATCGATGGCAATTGGATCATATTTGACTCTACCCGACTAGCCCCGCTCAACGGCTTGGTGAAGATTGCTACAGGCCGTGATGCAGCTGACTCAGCTGTATGTAGCATTTTTGGCAATTCAGCCGGAACACATATGGAAGTCAATTGCGAAGTTCTGGAAGATCATTTTGTACCATACACCTATGATGGAAAACAAAAAGGCCTTTCATTTCAATAAAGCTTGTTAAAAAATACCGAATTGGAGAATGAGAATTGAAGTTGAAATATCTTTAAGTAAAGATTACACCTCATGCCCAAATTCTTCTTTTTCTCCGGTCTGATCATTGATGGGCTGGCTGTTTTGATAGCTCTTGGATTTGTTGTTGCGGATGTCCTCAAGGGCAGATCAGGCACCAATAATCCCACCATGTTTTTGGCCATCATAGCGATGGCTGCCATCATATTCGGTGCGGTTTATCTGAAATCAATAGGAAAAATGTCTGTCGCAAATGTTTTGCTCTGGATACCCGGTTTTCCACTCCTCGCGTATGGTTTTTTCGTGCTGTTGTTCATTATTCTGAAACCTGATATGCGGTAGATTGCTCCTATGCAGGCCCAGCCAACAACTGGAGTGAGTGCATACTTGGGAATTGATTTAATTATCTAATGATCTAATTATCCAATGATCTAATATTTAAATATTTAAATATCAGATCATTATGTAATGCTTCTTTCTAAAAGTATTATTTTAAACTTGAAAGATTATATCATCACTCATTGGATTGTAATCCAATAACAAAATTGTTGCATTAGATCATGTTAATTATCTAATGATCTAATCCCGTTATTTCTTCAATATTCTGCCTTGGGGTAATTACAATATTAGATGATTATACCATTAGATCATTGTACCATTGGATCATTAAAAACATTATACCATTAGATCATTAAACCATTAAATCCTGGAGAGCAATTCCTTTTTCTTTGCAGCGAATTCATCTTCACTGATAAAACCTTTGTCTTTTAACTGACCAAGTTTCTCAATCTTAGAGAAGATATCTTCTGTTGTGACATCAGATTCACGTTCAGATGGAGCCGGACCCGAAGATTTTCCCAGGCCTCCATTGGTTTGTAGCGACACCAGATTGTTCTCTTTTTTATCCTCTGCATCACCTACAATTTTTTCAAGATCTTCCAGGCGAACATTTCCCTTTTGAGAGGTAAATGTTATGGACTTGTTCCCGCCCTGCTGTTGACCGACACCTCCGATCACATGGTCTTTGGTATCATAAATACTGACTTCACCATTTTGAAAAATGGCCAGACGTTTTTGATCATTGAATACGGCATAAGCCATATCATTCTGATTCCCTGTGGCATTGGGCTTGCCGATGTCACCCCACCAATACACATTTGTATTTTTTGTCTTTTCAGCCTTCGAATCAACATCAAGCTTTGGTGAAACAATTTTTATTTCTCCATTCAATATGATTTGAGACAACTCAGAACACAAATGGTCAACACGCGCTTTCAGTTGATTATTGAACATATCACCAACCATAGTCATGCCTCCTTTCATCCATTGACCGCCACCACCGAGTTCGGATATATTAAACTGGGCCATTCCTCCTCCACTCCTGAGTAGAGTAAGGGCCAGTTGCTCAACAGTTTTTAGGCTGACATTGTGTTTTTCAGCGATTTTTTGTAATTTTTGAATGCTTTCTTCATTGAATATAGTTTCCATTATACTTTGCTTTTAATGATGAATCATGTCCTACGACGTATCCTGAGAGGTAATTGTTCAATAAGCTCAATAGATCTCGCAAGCGACTGGTCATTGTGACGTATATGTCACATTTACTACACCTACAAGCTCTCTGACACCATGACGTATATGTCACATTTACTACACCTCCAAGCTCTCGGACACAGTGACGTATATGTCACATTTACCACATCTCCAAGCTCTCGGACACAGTGACGTATATGTCACATTTACCACATCTGCCTGCTCTAGAATACCGTGACGTATATGTCACATTTACTAAACCTACAAGCTCTCGGACACAGTGACGTATATGTCGCATTTACTGCACCTGCATGCTTTTGACCATCGTGACGTATATGTCACATTTACTACACCTCCAAGCTCTTGACCACCGTGACGTATATGCAACATTTACTACACCTGCAAGCTCTCGGACACTGTGACGCATATACCACATTTACTACACCTGCAAGCTCTCGGACACTATGACGTATATGTCACATTTACTACACCTCCAAGCCTTTGACCATTGTGACGTATATGTCACATTTACTACACCTGCAAGCTCTCTGACACCATGACGTATATGTCACATTTACTACACCTCCAAGCTCTTGACCACCGTGACGTATATGTCACATTTACTACATCTGCCTGCTCTGGAATACCGTGACGTATATGTCACATTTACAACACCTCCAAGCTCTTGACCACCGTGACGTATATGTCACATTTACTACACCCGAAAGCTATGAGACACCGTTACGTATGTGTCACCGTTACTACACATGGCAACCCTTGACCATCGTGACGTATATGTCACATTTACTACACCTGCAAGCTCTGACACACCATGACGTATATGTCACATTTACTACATCGCAATCCTCTCTTGAAAGATAAACTCCACAATATGGTTTGGTCGAAACAGCTCATAAAATGCTCTTATTATAAAAAAACATTCCCTCAATTATGCTCATGAGAAGGTTCAAAATTGTCAGCCATTACTTTAAAAACCCTCTACCTCTTTAAAATCAACCACTTTTGGCTGCTGTAACAGCTTATTATTAAAGATTTTGCCTGATTTGACCCATGCTTTGCATGAATCTCCCCCTTCAGAATTGACCATTGATCTTACATTTGACAAAATTCATATCGTCAAAGAGTCGCACCATGAAAATACATAACTCAATTACCCCACCCATAATAAGGCTGATGACGTTGGCTATGATATGGGTTGGAGGTATTGATAGTAATCACAATTTAGCTGCAAGGTCTATCAATGATATCTCCATTCCAAACAACCCAAATGTCATAATTATCCTGACAGATGACATGGGCTTTGCTGATGTAGGATTCAATGGATGCAAAGATATCCCTACTCCCAATATTGATAGAATCGCCAATGAAGGTGTAAAGTTCACCAATGCCTACGTCACCTATCCGGTTTGCGGACCCAGCAGGGCCGGTATCATCACGGGGAGATATCAGGACCGTTTTGGTTTCGGAAGAAATCCTCTCTTTGCGGTAAAAGATGTAGAAATGGGTTTGCCCCTTGAGGAAGAAACTTTGGCGGAAATGCTGAAAAAAGCCGGATACAACTCGACTGCCATAGGCAAATGGCACCTTGGCGCTCACCCTGCCCTTCGACCTCTGAATAGAGGATTCGATGCATTTTTTGGCTTTTTGAGCGGAGGCCATCAGTATTTCCCTGATGCATTGACCCTGCAGGACGAGTACGATGTGAAAGCCCAGTTTGACGCCTATAAAACCAAATTGCTAAGAAACAATACGCGTATAAACGAAAAGGAATACCTCACGGATGCTTTCTCCAGGGAAGCTGTGGATGCCATAGAACGCAACAAAGACAATGCTTTTTTCATCTATCTGGCATACAATGCACCTCATACTCCTTTGCAGGCTACAGAAAAATACCTGAAACGGTTTGAAAACATCAAGGATGAAAAAAGAAGAACTTATGCTGCCATGGTAAGTGCAGTCGATGATGGTGTTGGATTGATACTCAATAAGCTGGAAGAACTTGACATCGCTGAGAATACGATCATTTTTTTTCTCTCAGACAATGGCGGACCTGAAGCTACCAACGGCTCTGACAATGGCATATTGAGGGGTGGAAAGAGTGAGCTATTTGATGGAGGCATACATGTACCTTTTGCCATGCGTTGGCCTGCAAAGATCAAAAAGTCCATGACATATGAAGCTCCCATCATTTCTCTGGACATTGCGGGCAGTGTCTTGTCTCAGGTCAACCCCCAAATCCAAATCAAAAATCCACTTGACGGCGTAAACCTTATACCTTTTCTGCTTAAAGAACAACAGGGGGCTCCACACGAACATCTTTACTGGAGAAAGTTTGACCAAAACCAATATGCCTGCCTGGCTTCGAATGGAGAAAAATTGGCATTCATCAAAAACGAAGAAATGTTTTTTAATTTATCCAAAGACCCTTCAGAATCCAGGAACATTAAAGAACAAAATTCTAAAAGTGAAGCATTAAAAAGTATCTTCGAAATGTGGAGAGCAGCAATGAAAGACCCCGTTTTCATGGGTCTTGAATCCGACAAAGCTTATAATGAGCTCCACCCTGAGCGGTATTTAAAAGATAAATAAAAAATCTAAAATAAACACATGAAGTTGACACTATCTCTCATGGGCATCTTTCTCATTTTTACTGTTATCGGTTGCAAAAGTAAATCGGTCGATACAGAGGTACAGGTAGATCAAACAAAGCCCAATATCATATTTATTTATGCAGACGACCTTGGATATGGTGATATCGGAGCTTACGGAGGCATTGGTATAAAGACCCCAAACATGGATGCTCTGGCCAATAATGGTTTGCTATTTACCCATGGTTATGCTTCCTCAGCAACTTGTACGCCGAGCAGGTATGCCTTGCTCACCGGAACCTATCCCTGGAGGAATTCCAATGCCAAAATCTTGCCCGGAACAGCCCCTCTTCTAATAGATACTGCTCAAAATACCATCCCGAAAATGTTGAAATCCGTTGGATACCGCACAGGAATTGTCGGCAAATGGCACCTTGGTCTCGGAACAGGTATGGTTGACTGGAATACACATATTACACCTGGCCCCAATGAAGTTGGCTTTGAATACAGCTATATCATGGCGGCTACTCAGGACAGGGTTCCTACTGTTTATATCAGAAATGGGGAGGTTGTCGACCTCGACTCGTCTGATCCTATAGTTGTTGATTATGATAAAAACTTTGAAGGTGAGCCAACTGGAAAAGACAACCCTGAAATGTTAAAAATGAAATGGCATCACGGCCACAACAACAGCATCGTCAATGGTATTCCAAGGATTGGATTTATGAAAGGCGGGGCCTCAGCAAAATGGAAGGATGAAGATATGGCGGATGATTTTTTAAATGAAGCCAAGGCCTATATCGGACAATCCGGAGACCAGCCCTTTTTCCTGTACTATGCCATGCAGCAACCCCATGTGCCCAGAACGCCACATCCTAGGTTTGTTGGAAGTTCAGGGCTTGGACCCAGAGGTGATGTGATCGTAGAGGCAGATTGGTGCATTGGAGCACTGATGGCATATCTTGAAGAAATGAATCTTTTGGAAAACACCCTAATTTTCCTGTCGAGTGATAATGGGCCAGTACTCAATGATGGCTATTACGATGATGCCGTGGAATTGACCGGAAATCACAAACCTGCAGGGCCATTGAGGGGAGGCAAATACAGTTTGTTTGAAGCGGGAACAAGGGTGCCGTTTATCACCTACTGGAAAGGCACCATTCAACCTGGAAAGTCAGATGCCATGGTTTCTCAAATCGACCTTTTTG
Organism: Saprospiraceae bacterium; assembly: GCA_020436935.1. GTDB lineage: Bacteria > Bacteroidota > Bacteroidia > Chitinophagales > Saprospiraceae > JADKBO01. The sequence continues at coordinate 3,109 of JAGQWX010000101.1, read as the reverse complement.
CATCATTGGCAGCATTGGTGGGCAGTAATACTTCAGGGCCGGACAGCCAAAATTTACTGGATGTGCTTTTGGGAAAATCCCCAAAAGGACGCGAAGACCTTATATTGGAAGCCAGTACAAGAACCGCTTACAGAAAAGGAGATTGGGCCATGATACCTCCATATAGAGGACCTGAAAAAAACAATGAGGTCAACATAGAACTGGGCAACTCTACGGAATACCAACTCTACAACCTCAATGACGACATTGGCCAACAGAAAAATCTTGCATCCACCTTGCCAGAAATATTGAATGGGCTTATTGCAGATTTTGAAAAAATTCGGGGCACAGAATATTCAAATATTCAGAAACTCGAACTCAAGTAATGCAGGAAAGGATCAGACAAAAAACAAGCAGATGAAGCACAATATTTCGGCAATCACACTTATTCTGATTTTACTCACTTCCATGGCATGTCAAAGGACAGCCCTGGTGAAACAGACCGGTGCAATTCAGCGTCCCAACTTCCTCTTCATATTGGTAGATGACCTTGGATATAAAGATCTGGGTTATGCCGGGAGCAAATACTATGAATCACCAAACATTGATGCTTTGTCCAATAGGAGCATGATTTTCACTCAAGCTTATGCCTGCAGCAGAGTATGTAGTCCGTCCAGAGCCAGCATTATGACTGGGCAATTTACTGCAAGACATGGGATTACCGATTGGATCGGAGCTGCAACAGGTGAAGCATGGCGGGCACTCAATCGACAGGACAAAATGTTGCCGGCAGCATATGTGACAGCTCTGCCTTCCAGCGCTACTACCCTTCCTGAGGCCATGAAGGCCAATGGATACACCACTTTTTTTGCAGGTAAGTGGCATTTGGGCGGCGAAGGTTCACTTCCGGAGGATCATGGTTTTGATTTCAATGTAGGTGGTTGGGATAAAGGTTCTCCCGTTGGAGGGTATTTTTCTCCTTTCGAAAATCCAAAACTCAAGGACCAATACGACGGCGAAAATCTTTCGATGCGACTTGCAAGAGAGACTGCGAGTTTTTTCAATGAACACCAGAATACTCCATTTTTTGCGTTTCTATCATTCTATGCTGTCCATGGCCCCATACAAACCACCCAGGAAAAGTGGAAAAAGTACAGAGACAAGGCTGTGGCCAACGGATATGCTGAGCAAGGTTTCGCTATGGAGCAAAAGCTTCCCATCAGGCAAACTCAGGACAATCCAGTGTATGCCGGGCTTGTAGAAAGTTTGGATGATGCCGTCGGTATTGTTTTAGACCAACTCAAAACGCTGGGTCTGGACAAAAACACCATTGTCATTTTTACCTCCGATAATGGAGGCGTTTCTTCCGGAGATGCGTTTTCCACCTCCAATCTTCCTTTGCGAGGTGGTAAGGGTTATCAGTGGGAGGCAGGCATTCGCGAGCCATTTCTGATACACGTGCCCTGGAACGCATCAAATGGTGCTACTTCTGACATACCTGTCACAGGAGCCGATTTATTTCCAACCATCCTTGATTTCGCTGGAATCCCTTTATTGCCAGATAGCCACAAAGATGGCCTGAGTCTCAAACCAATTATTGAAGGAAAACGGACAAAAGCCTTTCAGCGAAACTTGATCTGGCATTACCCTCATTATGGCAATCAGGGTGGTGACCCCGCATCCATTATTCGCTCAGGTGATTGGAAGTTGATCTTGATTCATGAAGATATGCATACTGAGCTCTATAATCTAAAAAAGGATCCATTGGAATCTGTTGATCTTTCACATACAAACCACCAAATAAGTCAGGAGTTGTTGGCAAATCTTATGTCTTATTTAGAAAGTGTAAATGCTGTTTTCCCGGAGCCAGATCCTGCATTTGATCCAGAAAAGAGAGAAGCATATGAAATTTCTGTCAGAGAAAAACTTCTGCCACGCCTTGAAGCCGAAAGAAAAGCGATGCTTTCAGAAAATTACCAACCCAATGAAAACTGGTGGAAAAGTAAAGTTACCCGGGATTAAAACTCAAGAAAATTCTCGGCTACTGTATTGAGAAATATATTCTTGTTATCTATCTCACATTACTTGATTCAAATTAAAAATTACAGGCATGAAATATAGCTTAGTGGCATTGTTATTCTTTATCATACCCCTTCAGAATGAAGCTCGGGATTATTATTTCCATCCGACAAAAGGCATGGATCAGAATGATGGCCTTTCGAAAAATCAACCATTCAAAAGTCTGTCTGTTATTGCCAGCTTAAGGTTGAAAGCAGGCGACAGAATCATTCTTGCCAACGGGCAAACTTATGAGGGCTCCATCCATCTCGCCGGCCAGCATGGAACAAATAATCAGCACATAGTGATCAGCTCAGAAAATTGGGACCAGCATCAGATGCCAAATGCGATCGTAGACTTCAAAAATTTGGAAGCTGGAATTTACATCAGAGATTGCAGCCATATAACCATCAACAATGTACATCTCACAGGTAATGGATACAGTAAAAAAGATGAAAACCAAAGTATGAGGTGTGGCATCATCATTACCGTATCAGAAGTTGGCAATACTTCTAACATCATAATTTCTGATCTCAAAATCAAAGAGGTTTACTATGAAAACCCCGGATTTCAACGAGGAGCAAGTGAAGTAAAAACTGCCAACGGCACACAAAAATATGGCTGGGGCATCCGCTTAATCAATCTTCATACTAGATCCGTTATTCAAAAAGTCTATATCGCAAATTGCGACATCAGCGAGCTGGCACATACAGGGATCAAACTCACTGGATCTGATAAAAACATTCATGACATCGAAATAACAAACAATATAGTATCCAACGTCGGTGGTCCCGGTATTCAGATGTCTGAAGTTGCTGATGTTTGGGTGCACGACAATACCGTCAGCCATTCGGGGAGTACTACAGATACCCGCAAATGGGGGCGAGGCAGCGGATTGTGGACATGGGGAGCTTCAAGAGTCCTTATTGAAAAAAATAAATTTCTTTATGCCAACGGACCAGGAGATTCAGCAGGTGCCCACATCGATTTCAATTGTGATAACGTCATCATTCAATACAATTTCAGTGCTTACAACGCAGGTGGTTTCTGTGAAATACTAGGAAACAATTAC
>JAGQWX010000100.1 GCA_020436935.1 Saprospiraceae bacterium | reverse complement strand
AAAGAATTTTATTATTTATTAAACCAGAGTTTTCCACAAACAAGGTTACGGTTTACAAAAAGTTGTCAACCAAAATCGTGAAACTTCATCCTTTAACCTTTAACCTTTAACCTTTAACCTTTAACCTTTAACAATTAACACCTACAACCCCAACAACGCCTTCAGCTTCAACTGCAGCTCGTTGTTTTCATAAATTCCGGTAAAGTTCTCAGCACCCGGTCCAAAAACAAAAACAGGTACGAGTGGGGTAGTATGTTGGTCAGTTTTAAACGTAAGTTGTATCGTATCCTTATTTGCGCCCTTCTCCAGGCTTAATCCCCCCGTTTCGTGGTCGGCAGTGACGATCACGAGGGTATTGCCATCTTTTTCAGCAAAATCTAGCGCGGCTCCGATGGTCTCATCAAAATCCAATTGTTCCGCAATCAGCATTTCCACGTCCTTGGAATGTCCCGCCCAATCGATGTAAGAACCTTCAGACATGAGGAAAAAACCTTTGCCATTGGATCTTTGGTCGAGGTAATCAATGACTGCCTTCGTTGTCCTAGGCAAAAAGTCGTCCCGGCCATTATTTTTGGAGGGCATTTCGACATCGGCCAGGAGGAAGCCATATTTTTTGTGAGCCTCAAGTGGTTTGTTGCTCTGGATGGTGTCCATGACATATCCATTTTTTTGCATGACTGCATACGAATTCTGTTCGTCAGCCCTTTTAGTAAAATATCTGGTCCCTGCGCCTGCAAAAAAATCTACACCCGCAAGGCTGAGTTGTCGGGCAATTTCTTCGTGCTCATCACGATCCTTCACATGCGCATAAAAGCAGCCGGGTGTAGCGTGGGTGATGGAACAAAGTGCAATGAGGCCGGTACAGTAACCTTTTTCCTTCAACTCTTCCATAATGGTAGGTACAGGCATCGTGTCCATATCTACTCCTATAGCCCGGTTGTAGGTTTTGATCCCAGAGGCATAAGCTGTTGCTCCGGCTGCTGAATCTGTTACCTTATTGGAAGCCGAGGAAGTCTTTACCAGACCGATGTGGCGGAACCTTTTGAAATGAGGATCGCTGTCTTTATAATAAAAAGTGGTGGATACCTGTGAGAGACCCATGCCATCACCAATCAAAAGAATGACATTTTGAGGTTTTTGAGCAAAAGCCATGAGTGCTGTGCAGATCAGCAAAGCCGTTGAAAATAATTTCATCAGTTGAATTTTAGATGGATAAATTCTATTAGTAGTAGAATATTGATGATGATTCGGAATAAGGCCAAGGGTCAATCAAGTGATCATGGGTACTATTCACACAACATAGATTTGAGCACCATTGGTTGATTGAAATATACTGATCGGAATATGGAATGTCCATTTCGCATGTGTTGATAAAATAAATCAGATCGAGACACAAAACACAGCTGGAGTGGTACCTCCAGCGAGTATTTGTAACGAAGAGATGGTTTATTTTAGCAGCAGGAAGATGGACAATTCTATTTCTGATCAGTATAAGTGGCCGGTCAATGTGCCGGCCACTATTTGCTTATTTAATACCCCTCATTTTGTTTGAGGAAATCTACAATATTTGATGCACCATCAATAGCACTTTGTGGTATTGGGAACAAACGCTTTCTGGGATCATTGTCGGTTTTTTCAGTCCACGCATTTTCGTATTTTCCAAATCGAATCTGATCGCCTCTTCTGAAACCTTCCCAGTACAATTCGAATCCTCTTTCTCTGAATAAAATATCCAGGGTCATCGTCGTCAAAGGCTTGGGAGTCTGCGCCGGTCTGGCAGTTCTGGAAGCCCTCACAATATTCACATCAGCCAAGGCACCTGCAGCATCGCCTTTTCTCATCTTTGCTTCAGCCCTCATCAGATATACTTCCGCCAACCTCATGAATACAAGGTCAACACTACTGAAGTTATTGGCATTAGGTGAAGTGCGGCTGAATTGGTATTTGCCTACTCTATACCCGGCAGCATGTCTCCTTCCTTCATTGGTGAAGTCCACCTGCAAGGTATGATTGACATAACCTACGTTTCTGTCCGGACCATTTCCTTTGGTTTGTTGAACCGGGTAAATTCTATAACCTCCATCACAAGTAATGAATGCACCTTTAGAATCCTTTCTTGGACCCCAAATGACTCCTCTGAGTATGCCTCGGTTCATTTCAAAATTCGCAGCAGACACACAATAGAAATTGTTTTCATCATTTTGTGGGTTGAGCCCCGTTAAATCAGAAATGCTGGCAGGAATGATTTGATTGAGTTTGAAAAACCTGGCATCAGCATCCGCAGGATCAACGCTGCCGTATGCATCTACCCAGGTCTGGTAAAACTCGGGGGTAATGGCAGGGCCGTCTGTGCCGTCTGAACTTGGATATTCTGGTCTTCCAAAAAATGATCCGGCGATGGACCAATAAGTCCAGCGGCTTTCTTCATTGTTAAGGACTCCTCTCTGATCAGATGCAAAAATGAGCTCTTTATTGCTGTTGTTGTTGTCATTGAACAGGTCAAAATACTCAGGTGACAACTCATACTTGCCGGAATTGATGACTCTGGTGGTATAGTCGATCACCTTGTCCATATCTTCAGATGCAAAGTTCGGGTTCCCGTAGGGATCTCTATATACCGCTGCATTGAGGTAGAGTCTCGACAACATGGTCCACACAGCGCCCTGGGTCATTCTTCCCGGACCTTTGGTATTGTTGATTTTGTCGGCTACAGATAGCAGTTCGCTTTCGATGTAGGAGATGGCTTCCTGCTTGCGCAATATCTGGGATATTTCGCTGGAGGACTCTTTCTTGAATACCAAACCCCAGCTGTCAAGCGTCATCATGTTGAGATACGCCCTGAGTGCTTTCATTTCATACAATGCTCCTTCCGCTTCTGTATTTCCATCTTCTGCCAGTGGCGTCAATACCTCAATAGCAGACAAAGCTCTGGATATGTTTTTGGTGATTTCGTTCCATGAGTCAGCCACCAATGCATTACCGGGGGTGATGGAGTGACGGTGTGCATCCATAAACTTACCGCCATCAAACCAGTCAGTACCTCCGCGATACGGCAGGATGGCTTCATCAGATGGAATCAATTGCAGGCCATAATAATTGGTGTGGCGCCATACCCAGCGTATTTGACCATAAGCAGGGGCGATGGATCCACTTACAAGTTCGGCCTGGCCCTGGCCGGTCAATGATTCATCCAATACTTCCTCTACCAGATCGGTGCATGAGGAGAATAGTAGGATCAGTGCTGATATGATTATTTTATTTTTCATGAATCAATTCTTTTTTGAAAGTTCTTTGATCAATTTTTTGAATGAATTAAAATTTCACCTCCAGACCGAACATGAATGTTCTTGCAGAAGGATAAGTAAATCGGTCAATACCATAAGTTTGTATTCCCCCAATAGAGCTACCTGTATTGATTTCCGGATCGAAACCTGAATAATCTGTCAATACAAAAAGATTCTGTCCGGTGACCGACAGCCTTACATTGTTGAACCATTTGCCGTTATTGATAAGGTTATAGCCAATCGATGCATTGTTGAGCCTTAGATAGCTGCCATTTTCCAGGTATCTTGTGGATACTTCGTTGGAGTTGGTGATAGATTCTTCCGGATACTCTACAGCAAATGCATTGGTATTGAATGAAGACGAAAGACTTCCTTTGTTGAAAATGGACATCCTGGTGTGATTGAAAATCTTATTTCCGGCCACGCCATTGAAATTGATGCCAAAGTCAAAGTTTTTGTAGCTCACATTGCCATAAAATGCATACAGCAAATCCGGCAAAGCACTTCCAACAACGTATCTGTCATTTTCAAGCACTTCTCCATCACCGTTATAATCCACAAAAGCATTCAAGCCATCTTCGCCGATACCGGCAAATTCTTTCATGTAGAATGCTCCAATGGCATAACCATTGAGGTATCCGTTGATGGTAGCTCCGGTCTGTCCTGCGCCCTGGGCAGCTCCCGTAGTCAATACTGAATAGGGTGAATTGCGCACTTCATTGTTATTGAAGGTGACATTACCGCCGATACTGTAGTACAGATCTTTGGTGCTGTTGTTTTTGTAATCAAGCGATAGTTCAACACCTGAGTTGCGTATCTGCATATCATTGATGTTGGTCCAGAAAGTATTGGTGGGCTGAATTGGGTCTGCAGTGACCACTTCAAGCAGGATATTTTCCGAGATTTTATTGAAATAATCGATGGTACCTGTAAGTCTGTGGTCGAACAATCCAAAATCGAGACCGAAATCTGTTTGTGTGGACACCTCCCAGCGAATATTCGGGTTGGCCAATCTGGTGAAAATGGTACCATAAGGATAGTCGTCCAATGTCGTTGCACCAGGGGTGAGCGGATAAGTATCATTTCCACCTCTGCTTTCGGTGTAACTGGCAAGTGTGATTTTGGACGGAATTTCCTGATTTCCTGTTTGTCCCCAACTTCCGCGCAACTTGAGCACGTTGATGAAGGAAACATTCATGAAACTTTCGTTGGCAATGTTCCAGCCGGCCGCCAGTGATGGGAAATAACCATATTTATTGTTGTTTCCAAATTTTGATGAGCCGTCTGCCCTCATGGTCACCGTAGCCATGTACTTGTCTTTGAAGCCATAGTTGATTCTTCCAAAAAAGGATTGGAGCTCATTTTTGATGGCATAACTGCTGAAGGTGGTGGGTTGTTCCTGGGTGCTGGTCTGATCCTGATATATTGGTTCAATACCATTGTTGACAAATCCTCTGAGGTTGAAATTGTTTTGGCGTTCGAATGTTTTCTGGTAGGTATGTCCTGCCAAAAAGTTGAGGTTGTGGAAGTTTTTGCTCAGATTGTATGTCAGGGTGTTTTCAATCAGATTGTTGGTGTTTTTGGCAATGATGTTGCTCAACGAACCCAATTCGAAGTTGGCCAGCAAGTTGTATGGATTGGTTTGAATATCGCGGTTGGTGGAAGCAAAATCGACACCCATATTCAACCGGTAAACAAGACCGTCTATGATTTTGAAGGATGGTGCAATATTAGCAAGCAATCTGTTGCTGAACGCCTGATCTCGGTACAGATCGTACAGGATCAATGGATTGAGCATTTCGTCAAGTAGGGTAGGCTCGCCATTGGTTCTTGCCGGAATGGTGGGATTGAGCTGCAACATATTGACGACCATCGACCCGGCATCCGGACGTATGTTGTCCGTATAAGCTCCATTCAGATTGTAGTCGATCTTCAATCTGCCATTGAGCGCAGTCTGATTAAGGTTGACCCTTCCTGAATATCTTTTGAGTTTGCTGTTGTTGAGAATGCCCTCCTGATCGTCCAGGCCTGCAGATATAAAATACGAAAATTTCTCAGTAGCGGCACCACTCATGGAAAGGTTGATTTTATTGGAAACTCCGGTCTGTGTCAGTTCATCCTGCCAGTCTGTGTTAGCTCCTGCATCAAACAGGTTGCCGCCAATGGCCCTGACCTGTGACCTGAATTCGTCTGCAGAGAATACATCGATCTTGTTTGAAATGCGTGAAAGCGCCGTTGAAACGTTGAGGTTGACTTCATTTGATCCTTCTTTTCCTTTTTTGGTAGTAATCACAACAACTCCATTGGCGGCCCTTGCTCCATACAAAGCAGCGGCGGAGGCATCCTTGAGTACTTCCATGGACTCAATGTCCTCAGGGTTGATGAAGTTGAGCGGGTTGGTAGATATGCCTGTAGATGAATTGTCGAGTGTAAACCCATCTATTACATAAAGCGGGGTTGTACCCGAACGAAGACTGCCAACACCCCTGATGATCACATTTTGTGCAGCTCCGGGTTCTCCGCTGGATGCAGTGACATTAACCCCCGCAATCTTGCCCTGAAGCAGCTGACCAGCGTTGGCGATCACACCTTTGTTGAAGTCCTTGGTTTTAAGCGAGCCGATGGAACCCGTCACATCTGATTTGCGCTGGGATCCGTACGCTACCACAATAACCTCATTGAGGTTGAGTGAAGAAGCATTCAATTCTACATCAAATGCTCTTTGACTTCCAACGGTAATTTCTTTGGTATCGAAGCCAATGAAGGAAAATACCAGTACTGCATTTTCACTCTGGACATTGATGGAAAATTTCCCATCAATATCTGTAAATACACCATTGGTTGTTCCTTTCTCAGCAACAGAACAGCCAATGAGGGCTTCTCCGTCTCCGGTAACCGTACCTGTAATCTCTTGTGCTGAGACATCAACAGTCAGTAAGAACAGAAGAACGGCGAGTGAAAAAAGTTGGATCTTTCGACGTTTTGATTGTTGTTTCATATGCAATTGTTTTGGAAATAATTTTTTGGTTAAAATTTTCGCTTGTTTGTACTTGTTGTATTATTTACAATTAATAATATTGATTTATAAGTATAATGCAGAATAATAGGTTATAATAAGGTTGAATATATAAAATAATATATCTTTAAATCTAAATTTTGACCGAATTATTCAAAAATTAGAAAATTGCAATATGTCGACCATACAATCGGTGAAATTGACAATTATCCAGGTTGATGGGAAATACTAATTTGGATTTTAGAATGCAAAACTAAGGATAGGTCCCTGGGACAACGGCACAAGTTTTTAAACCTAATGATAGCTTTACATTGGTGAGAGATACTTTAGAATTTCTTAATGTTGAGGTAAAATACGTTCAGGAGAATGTGCTTATGTTTCGCGGCCATGGATAGTAAAAGTCTTATCACTACATGAAAATTAACAATATGAAAATGAAGAATAATGGCATTTACTATTCTGTCAGCCAATATTTGCATTAAATATGAAAAAATGAATTTGAAGATATATCTCCTGAGTGTTTTGGTAGCTATTGCTGATATGGGACTGGGTCAGGTCAGGGTACACGCACACAATGATTATGAGCACAAACAGCCATTTTGGGGAGCCTTTTCTGCAGGTTGTTCATCCATAGAGGCCGATATTTTTCTTAAGAATGGTCAAATTTTAGTAGCTCACAATGTAGAAGACCTCAGTCGCGAGGCCAACTTAAGGGAGATATACTTATTGCCACTCCGGCAGTTGTTGGCTGGAAGTATATATCAACTGGATGGCAAATTACAAGTATTGATTGATGTCAAATCAGAAGCCTATGCCACACTTGATGCATTGGTGGAATTGATGAAGGAATTTCCGGACTTGCAAAATGACAAAAGACTGCAAATCGTCATTTCCGGCAACCGCCCCAAAGCAGCAGACTACCACAAATACCCGGCATACATTTATTTTGACCATCAGGAATTGGGCATCACTCCTCCAAATGTTGAAAAAGTTGCACTGGTAAGTTTAAACTTCAAAAAATTCAGTACATACAATGGCAAGGGGCGCATCACAGACGCTGACCGGACTTCATTGCAAAAGGCCATCGACTTCGCACATAATATGGGGAGGCCCATAAGATTTTGGGGAAGCCCCGATGCTCCCTCGGCCTGGTTTTCATTCAATCAATTGGGCATTGACCTCATCAATACAGATCAGCCTTATGAGGCCTGTAGGTATCTGAAACAATTGACCGACCGAATGGTGGTAAAAAAAACAGCTCCTACAGCGATAAAAACAAGTTTTGATGTTACCAAACGCATTGGTAAATCTGTCATTTTAATGATTGGCGATGGCAATGGGCTGGCACAGATTTCTTCAGGCATTCTTGCCTCTGATCATGCCACCAACTTTTCGAAATTCAAACATATTGGCTTGGTCAAAACCACTGCAGCAGATGACCTGGTGACCGATTCTGCCGCAGGGGCAACCGCCATAGCATCGGGGAAGAAAACCAAAAACCGATACATTGGCGCCAATGCCGAAGGACAACATTTGCCCTCAATTTTGGATCATTTGGAAAAAAATGATCCCCAAAAGTTACAAGCCATAGTGACGACCGATCAGATTACCGGAGCTACCCCGGCAGCATTTTATGGACATGTCCTGGACAGAGACAGCGCAGATGTGCTTTCGAAGCAGCTGGCGCAATCAAGTATTGACCTGATCGCATCGGGTGGGGGTAAATATTTCCTGGATCATCGTGGGAAATTTACTTTGTTCGATGAATTGCCGGATGGTAAGACTGAAGTAAAACTTCCGGCAGCATATCTCCCGGCCAAAGGATCACTGCCTTTTAAAAACGATGGCAGAGGGACATTCTTAACCCAAAGTATGGAATGGATGTTTGGCCAGTTTGAGCAAAAATCTTCCTCATTTTTCATGCTTGCGGAAAACGGGCACATCGACGGAGCAGGACATGAAAATCTGGCCTCAAATCTCGTGGAAGAGGTCCTCGATTTTGACCAGGCCATTGGTCTTGCGATGGCTTTTGTGGATGCACACCCTGAGACCTTGCTGGTGGTGACTGCAGACCATGAGACAGGTGGGGTTAGTATTGCACATGGTTATGATGGTGGAATTGAACTGGATTTTCAGAGCAACGATCACACAGGTATTTTGGTCCCTGTTTTTGCATATGGAAATGGCGCAGAAGCTTTCACAGGCTTCATGGAAAACACCGCTATTTTTGATAAATTGATGGCATTTTTAGGCATTGCCATTTTGGAAAAAATTGATTGATATTTGACAACTTAGAGTCAATTTATCGGATTCGGTGATAAGGTTTGCCCTTCAAAATGTTCCGTATAAATTTCCTTTCCTGCAAGATCTGTCAGTTTGATATAATCCACTTCGCACAATCCATTGGAAATAAATGAAAAACCGGTTATTGATCCAAAATCGATCGCATATTTCGTTTGGTAAATCTTCCGCTCTCCATAATAAACTTCAATTTGTTTTTCATGAGCCCTGATCATTACGTCCAGCCATTCGCTGGGCAGATGAGCGAATGAACTCAAATTTTCTGTTTTTCCTGAAATGAATTTATCGCCAAATCGAGCTATGGACAGGTTTTCACAACCCGGCTGCATGATTTCAAAATATATAGGCTCTGTTTCTGTCATGACCTCGACCAAGGAAAATAAACAATGGTTGTTGATAATGGGTGTCGTTCGCAATTTGGTTTGAAAAATGAATTCTTCAGAGTCTAAAAGTGAGGAGTCAGGAACCCAGGAATAGTAATAATGTTTTTCCTGCTCAATGGCGAGGCCGGCTTCAATGAGCTCCGTTTTTGATAAAGATAATTTCCCGTCCTTTTGAAATGCATTGGCTTTTATGTAATCAGGTCTTCCTGTAAAATCAGCGTCCTTGGCATAAAAGAACCAAGATTTGGTCGGGATTTTTACGGGAATCTTTTTTATGATTTTCTGATCTGCAATCAATTTTGCTATGTGATTTCCCGGTTCAAAATAAATATCTGTCAGCGTTGTATCCTTCGGATCGATCTTCACTCTTCTGTTCTGGTCCCAGGATTGCTGGATGAAAAAACTGTCTCCTTTGATTCCATCGAGCTTATAATGGAAAACTACAGTATTGGGCAACAGATTTGAAGTTGTTTTATGGCATGAAAACTCAGCCTGAGATGGTGGATATGATAAATTTGACTTTAATATGTAACCTGACAGAAACAACAGGGAAAGGAAAACAGATGAAAGTGCCAGGTTTCGGAACCTATGGCCGGACTCAAAATTGGGATGAGGCTTTGGTGTAACTTCTAACAGACTCATTTTATAGTCTTGCCAATGATTGAATCCCAGATATATGGCCAAAGCATTGAGCGTCGAAACCTGAGGCGCCTTTGAAAACTGTCCTTTAGATAACCGCTTCAAGGTTGAAACGGAAATGACAACATCTGTTTTTTCATATATTTTATCTGCAACGATGTTGTAATCTCTATGCGTTATACCATCCAAATGGCGGTACCCATTCAGTATAAAAATTTGCTCTATGCTCTTTATGACCAGGTTCTGATCTTCCATGTAAAAGAGATTTGAGAATAAATTTAAGCAAATATGAAATCAAACCTCTTTTGCAAAGCATTTAATCAAGTTTGGTCAGGTTTTGAACAGCCAAATCCTAACCCTGGCCGTATGTTTAAAACAAAAATCAACAAATATGGGAAAGCAAGTGATGGGTAAAGCCTGGATTGAGTCGGTGATCATAACTGGCTTATTTGTAGGGACAACCGATATCCTTTTAGCGTTTTTATCACAATACATCAAAACAGGAAATTTTGCAGAAAAAATGTTTTTGTACATTGCAGGAGGAGCGACAGGCCTTGAACAATCCATGACTGGTGGTTTTTGGACTGAATTGTTAGGTCTGTTTTTTCACTATTTTATTGCGCTGTCTTTTACGGCATTGTTTTTTTATTTGTATCCTAAATGGAAGATCCTGTCTTACAATATTTACCTGACGGGAATTTTATACGCAGTTTTTGTGAACCTTGTTATGAGATACATCATATTGCCTTTCACACCGCTTCCATCTCAACCATTTATTTTGTCCAGGGCATTTATTGACTGGATTACATTGGGTATAGTTTTGGGGATTCCAATAGTATACTTCGCCGGAAAGTTTTACAGTGCCCGAATCGACAGTAAATAATTTTTAGCTTACAAAGCCTTGTTTCTCCATGCGGCCAAAGCAGCCAGGAGCAACATAATGACAACAAATCTGAATCCAAGCGTTAAATTGCTATGTTCAGAGATAAATCCAATTACAGAGGGTCCTGCCAGAAAACCGATCAAACCTCCGGACGTTACCATGCCAAAGCCCTGGACAGGACTCACACCGGGTATGCGACCTGCTGAACTAAAAAGAACCGGCACAACGCACGAACATCCAATACCCGTAAGCACAAAACCCGCAATAGCAACAGCGGCCGTAGCACTCACGCTAACCAGGCTCAGTCCAAGTGCGGCGATGACCGTACCTAGAATCACTATTCTTTTCTGACCAATGCGGGGGATGAGCATGTCTCCATTCATCCTGCCCAGAGTCATAGCCACTGCAAATCCACCGTATCCAAGACTAATAAAGACCAACGGCAAAGCCAGATTTCTACTGAGATAGATCGATGACCAGTCAACAATGCTTCCTTCAGTCATAAACAAAACCAGACAAATGAATGCCAGCCCAAGCACCGGTCCCCCCGGCAGCGCAAGCCTCGATTTGGAATGAATGTAATAATCGTGTTTTACATAAAATGGTCTGAGCAACAAAATGGTGATGATGACCCCTGCCGCCATCAAAGCTGCCTGTATCGGACTCACGATGCCGAGTGAAAAAAGTAGTGCAGCAACGCCGGCTCCTACGCCCCCTCCAATGCTGTACATCGCATGACAGGTAGCCATCAGCCTTCGCTCGTACTTGTCCTCCAGTTTGCCAACAACCGCATTCATAGCCACACCATTGAGAAAACCCATCATACCCCGCAGGTAAAGCAGTGAACCAAAGACCCATTTATAAGGAGAAATGACCTCGCCCAACATCAATAATGCGTAAATGATATTGCCTCTGCCCAACCATACGCCTACGGGGACTTTTGCGAATACCCTCGTTGACAAAAATACGCCGGTGAGAGACCCAACGGGACCGAGCAATAAAATAAGGCCGAGCTCTGCGTCTGATAATTGTAGCTTGCCGGTTATGTAAGGCAGAGCCGCAGCCCAGACAGCAATCATCAAACTTGAACTAGAAAAAAGAAAACTTAATGCCGCAGCTTCCTTAATTTTAAAAAAGCTGATGGTGTTGCGCAGAAACATACTTGTCAAATATGCCGCAAAGCTACATCCTGATTTCCAAAATTTTATCCTGAATTGAATTTTGAAATTTGAATTTTGAGAATTGAAATTTGAATTTCGAATCGGCAAAAATTGAAACTGTGGGAATTGACATGACAGCACATTTACATAATAGCACATTTGCAATTATTGTGCAGTTTCGTGACGTATATGTCACATTTACTACATCGATTTGCAAAGAGAAGTCATTCGTAATTGAATAATAAAAATTAAAATCTTAAGGTGGCTGAGCGGAGCCGAAGCTTGGTCTTAGCATTTTAGCAATTGCGTGTGGTGTCATTTCAAGGCCAACGTAAAAGGACATGACCATGCCTAACATAGGTTGACAGATTAATAATACTATTCATCCCACAATTCTAATTGATAGGGGTTTGATTTTG